>DYDA01000012.1 GCA_020718105.1 Micavibrio sp.
ACCCTCCCCTTGCGGGAGGGTCGAAAAACGCGTGAGCGTTTTTCGGGGAGGGGTTGTTTTTTATTGTGTTTTGACCCCTCCCCAAGATTTTTCCTCCCTGCGGGATCAAAAATCTTGTGCCCTCCCGCAAGGGGAGGGCGATTTGAGTTCCAACTTTTGAAGTGAAAGATATATACTGCTAAAGAGCTGAATGAATTGTTGCGTATCGTTCAATCTAATCAAGGTGCGTTGAGGGAGGCTTGGGATGAACATTTTGGCCGTTAATGCTGATATTCGGATCGCAGATGTTCGCGTGGACGATGAGCGCCTGTCTCTTGATCTCGTCGATGGTCGGTCGGTCAGCGCTCCCTTATCGTGGTATCCCCGTTTATTCAATGCAACGCCAGCGCAACGTGCCAATTGGCAAATCGCAGGCGGCGGTTATGGCGTTCATTGGCCTGACCTTGACGAAGATTTGAGCGCAGAGGGAATCTTGTTTGGGATTCCCGCGCCGTCATCGCACATCGAAGCAAGATAAAGTCTGCATGCCTTTCGACCTCCTCATCTGGGACTGTGATGGCTGTCTTGTTGATAGCGAGGTTTTGGCGTGCGCCGTTGCGGCGCAATGCCTTACCGCTATCGGTTATCCTCTCACAGGGCAAGAATACGTCAATCGCTTTGCGGGGCAGACGATAGCCGCAACGCTGGCGGTGTTAGAGGCCGAGACGGGTAAACCTTTTGCTGATCGGTTTTCTTTGGACTCTTTTCGGCAACAAGTTCTGGCTCTTTTTGAAACGTCGCTTAAGCCTACGCCCTATGTGGCTGAGGTTTTGCCGCTTTTGGCTTTGCCGATGTGCGTAGCGTCAGGCAGTAGCCTTACGCGCAATGCGCGGGCGCTGGCTTTGACGGGGCTGGGGGGCTATTTCGATAAGGACAATCTTTTCAGCGCCGAGCAAGTGGCGCGTAGTAAGCCCGCGCCGGACGTTTTTCTCTTCGCGGCGGAACAGATGAAGGCGGCTCCTGAAAAATGCTTGGTGATAGAAGATTCCGTGACGGGCATCACGGCGGCCAAGGCGGCGGGGATGCGGGTTTTGGCGTACCTTGGCGGCAGTCATGTGAGTGAGATGTGGCGGCAGCGCGTCGCGGCCGCGCAGCCGGATGCGCTGTTTGATGATATGCGGGCATTGCCAGAGATGGTTCTTCATTACAAAAAAGGGGGATAAGATGACAAAAAAAGTCCTAACAGGTTTTTTGTTTGCTGTTGTTCTTTTAAGCGCTTCGCCTGTGTTGGCTTGTGGTGAGGAGGGCAACACGCCAGAAAAATTAGCCCAAAGACAACGTGAAGATTTTGCCCGTAAGGACAAGGATCACGACAAGCTTTTATCCTTTGCCGAATTTTCTGTTTTCCAAGATTGGGAAATGAATGGGCAAAAGGATCACACCGTCTTTTTTCGTGCGTTGGATAAGGATGCCTCTGGCTCTTTGACTTTTGATGAATGGCAGGTAGGCTTTCCGTTTAATGGCTATAACTATCGAACAAAGGGGGGCTGTTAATAACGTGAGACATAGTCCCTAAACAGGTCAAGAGTTGGCAAAGTAAGCACCATAAATCACCCTCCCCTTGCGGGAGGGTCGAAAAACGCACTAGCGTTTTTCGGGGAGGGGTCAGAAAATGTTGAAGAAAAGCAAGCCTTCGTTCTATTTGTGTCCTATCGTCGAACCCCTCCCCGAAGTTTTTGATCCCTGCGGTCTCAAAAACTTCGACCCTCCCGCAAGGGGAGGGTGGTGTATCCTTTGAACCCTAACCTCTAACCCCTAACCCCTAACCCCTAACCCCTAACCTCTCTTATGCCCCTTGCCGATTTCATCCATCTTCGCGTGCATTCCGCTTATTCGTTGGCGGAGGGCGCCATTTGCGTGGTGGAGGCCAAAAGCAAGGATGGCAAGCCAACGGCTCGCAAGGATATGATCAAGCTTTGCACGCAAAACGATATGCCTGCCGTTGCTCTGACGGATAAGGGCAATCTGTTTGGCGCGTTAGAATTTTCGATGGCGGCCAGCGGTGCGGGCGTGCAGCCCATCATCGGCTGCCAGCTGGCGGTGGTGAGGCCGGATCAAAAGGATAAGCTTCCGGCGCGGCGCGATTTGTATGACCAGCTTGTCTTGCTGGTTCAAAACGAGCTGGGCTATCGCAACCTGTGCGCCCTTGTCACGCAGTCTTTCTTGGCGGCGGACCGCCCCGATCCTTATGTGACTGAGGAAGAATTAGCGCGTCACGCGGGCGGCCTTATCGCGCTGACGGGCGGCATCGATGGCGTGGTGGGGCGGCTTCTTGCCGAAGGACAAGGCGAGGCCGCGCAGGAAAAACTGCTGACGCTGCGCGATTTGTTTTTTGATCGTCTTTATGTGGAACTCACGCGCCACCATGGGGGCGAGGTGAGCGTCAGAGAACAAAAAATAGAAAGCGCGTTGATCGATTTTGCCTACCGCCATGATTTGCCGCTTGTCGCGACGAACGATGTTTATTTCGGCAGCGAAGATATGGCGTCAGCGCATGACGCGCTGCTTTGCATTGCTGACAAGCGCTTGGTAGAGGAGGCGGATCGCCGCCGCCTGACCCCCGATCATCGCTTTAAATCGGCTGCTGAGATGCGTGCGCTGTTCGCGGATTTGCCCGAAGCGTGTGACAATACGTTGGTGATCGCGAGGCGCTGCGCTTTTATGCCAGAGCCTCGCCGTCCGATCCTGCCGCCTTTTCCGATGGAAGCAGGGCGGACGGAGGTGGAGGAGCTAACCGCGCAGGCGCAAGGCGGGCTGGCCAAACGATTGGATGCGGCGGGCATTACGGAGCGCAAGGTTTATGAGGATCGTTTGGCGTTTGAGTTGAATGTGATCATCAATATGGGCTTTCCCGGTTATTTTTTGATTGTGTCCGATTTCATCAAATGGTCGAAGGCGAATGGGATTCCTGTCGGCCCTGGGCGCGGCTCTGGCGCGGGGTCGGTGGTCGCGTGGTCGCTGCTTATTACCGATCTTGATCCTATTCGCTTTGGCTTGCTGTTTGAGCGTTTCTTGAATCCTGAACGCGTTTCCATGCCTGACTTTGATATCGATTTTTGCCAAGAGCGCCGCGATGAGGTCATTCGTTACGTGCAAGGCAAATACGGCGCGGATCGCGTCGCGCAGATTATCACGTATGGCAAGTTGCAAGCCCGTGCCGTTTTGCGCGATGTCGGGCGCGTTCTGGCGATGCCGTATGGCTATGTCGATAAAATATGCAAGCTTGTGCCGTCCAATCCCGCCAATCCCGTGACGCTGGCGCAGGCGCTGGAGATGGAGCCTCAGCTGGAGGCCATGCGGCAGGAGGATCCCGTCGTGGCGCAGATGATGGACCGCGCGCTTAAGCTGGAGGGGCTTTATCGCAACGCTTCAACCCATGCGGCGGGCGTGGTGATCGGGGATCGGCCTTTGGTGGAGCTTGTGCCTCTTTACCGCGACCCTGCCGCGACGTTGCCCGCCACGCAATTCAACATGAAGATGGTGGAGACGGCGGGGCTGGTGAAGTTCGATTTTCTCGGCCTTAAGACGTTGGACGTGATTCAGAACGCTGTTGATTTGATCAAGGCCAGCGGCATTGATCTGGATCTGGCGGGGTTGCCTTTGGATGATCCGAAAGCCTATGCCCTGATGGCCAAGGGCGACACAACGGGCGTGTTCCAGCTGGAAAGTTCGGGTATGCGCGACGTTCTGCGCCGCATGAAGCCCAATAGGTTTGAGGATATTATCGCGCTTGTCGCGCTTTATCGCCCAGGCCCGATGGATAACATCCCGCGCTATATCAAATGCAAAAACGGCGATGAAAAACCCGATTATCTGCACCCGCTGCTTGAACCTATTTTAAAAGATACCTTCGGCATCATGATCTATCAGGAACAGGTCATGCAATCCGCGCAGTTTCTGGCAGGCTATAGCCTTGGCAGCGCGGATTTATTGCGCCGTGCGATGGGTAAGAAAAAAGTCGAAGAGATGGCGGCGCAACGCGCCACCTTTATCGCGGGCGCGGCCAAGAATGGCGTGGATGAAAATCAGGCAGGTTTGATTTTTGATCAAATCGATAAATTCGCGGGCTATGGCTTTAATAAATCGCACGCGGCGGCGTATGCCTTAATCGCGTATCAAACCGCGTGGCTGAAGGCCAATCATCCCGTTGCGTTTTATGCGGCGGCGATGAACTTTGAAATGAACGACACCGATAAGCTGGGCGTGTATCGCCAAGAGCTTCAGCGCCATGGCATCACGCTTTTGCCGCCCGATGTGAATCGCTCGCGCCCGCATTTTATGCCAGAGGAAGCGGCTGGCGGGAGCGGCGCCATTCGCTATGCTTTGGCGGCGATTAAGGGCGTCGGCGCGGCGGCGATGGAAAGCTTGATCGCGGCGCGGGCTAGCGGCAAACCGTTTACCGACCTGTTCGATTTTGCCGAGAGGATTGATCCGCGAGTCATCAATCGCAAGCAGATGGAAGGCCTTGCGATGGCGGGCGCGTTTGACTCTCTTCTTAAAAATCGCGCGCAGGTCATTGCGGCCATCGATATTGTGCTGAAACATGCGCACGTCATGGCCGATGAAAAAGCCAGCGGGCAGGCCAGTATCTTTGGCTTTATGGAAGCTGCGGCGCGTCCGCCCTTGCCCCCCGCCAAAGCGTGGGACGAATTACTTCGCTTGCAAAAAGAGTTTCAGGCGCTTGGTTTTTATCTGTCCGCGCATCCTTTGGATAACTATGGCGCTTTGCTGGATCGTCTTGGCGTTGTGGCTTCGGCCTCGGTGGCTTCGCTCATGACGCCCTCTCGATCTTCGCGTTTTAAGTTGGCGGGCATTGTGATGGGTAAACAGGAACGCACTGCGAAATCAGGCAACCGTTTTGCCTTCGCGCAAATATCGGATGCCAGCGGCTCGTTCGAAGTGACAATTTTTTCCGATCTTTTGACCTCTAGCCGTGAGCTTCTTGAGGCAGGGCAGGCCGTCCTTGTCGAGGTGGACGCGCAAGGCGGACGCGGCGGCGCGGATGACAGCGGCGGTGAGCTGCGCTATATCGCGCGAAGCTTTGATCGTCTGTCCGATGTCGCGGCGCGGCTGGCCAAAGGCATTCGCATCAAGCTTTATGAGGACAGCGCCTTGCCCGCCATTCAAAAGCTTTTGGCCAGCGCTCCATCAGGGCGTGGTAAGGTGGTGCTGTCGCTGGATCTTGACGACGATGTTGCTGAGCTGGAGCTTTCGGGCGCGTGGCTGCTTACCGATGCGCTCAAAACCAGCCTGCGCCAAGTCGGCAACGGTCTTGAAGTGCAGGAGTGGTAAGCGGCGTATAAAAAGATAACAAAAAAGAGGGCAACGCTTGAACTGGTTTAGGCAGAGTCTCCTTAGACGCAAAAACTCTAACCCATGATTTTTAAAATGACCCACACACTCTTTCTTGGTATAGAGAATTCCTTCGCGGGGCGACGGTGGGTGGCGCGTTCTTATGATGAACGCCAAGCGCTGGCCATCGCGCAGCGCCACAACCTACCCGATATTTTGGCGCGGAGCCTTAGCGCACGCGGCCAAACGGTAGAAACGGCGGCGGCTTTTTTGACGCCACGCTTGCGGGAATCCATGCCCGATCCTTCTTTGCTTCAAGATATGGACAAGGCCGTCTCGCGCTTTATTCTGGCGTTGGAAAACAACGAACGCGCTGTTGTTTTTGGCGATTATGACGTGGATGGCGCGACGTCCTCGGCGCTTTTGATCCGCTTTGCGCGGGCGCTGGGGTACACGCTTGATCTTTATATTCCCGATCGTTTGAGCGAAGGGTATGGGCCGAGCGAAGCCGCCATGAAAAAGCTGGCGGAGCAGGGCATCACGCTGGCGCTTTGTGTGGATTGCGGCACAACGGCGCACGCGCCGCTGGCTGCTGCGCGGCAGGCGGGGCTTGACGTGATCGTGATCGACCATCATGCGGCGGAGCCATCCTTGCCGCCTGCGGTGGCTGTTGTGAATCCCAACCGTCTTGACGATGAGATGACGGACACGTTGGGGAGTTTGGCTGCCGTGGGCGTGACGTATCTGTTTGTTGTGGCTGTGAACCGTGCCTTGCGTGAAGCCCGCTTTTATAACGAGGCGCGGCCAGAGCCAGACTTGAAACAATGGCTGGATCTCGTCGCGCTTGGAACCGTGTGCGACGTTGTGAAGCTGACGGGCCTCAACCGCGCCTTTGTCATGCAAGGGCTGAAGGTGATGGAGGCTCGCGGCAACGTGGGAATCGCCGCGCTGGCGCGGGTCAGTGCCGCCACGCCGCCGTTTGACACTTACACGGCGGGGTTCCTGTTGGGGCCGCGTTTGAATGCGGGCGGGCGCGTCGGTAAGTCCGACACGGGGGCAAGGTTGCTGGCGATGGAGGATGAAGCCGAGGCCATTGGCGTGGCCGAGTATCTGAACCAATTGAACAGCGAGCGGCGCGTTCTTGAAGCCGATGTTTTGGCGCAGGCCGAGATGATGATTTTTGATGAGGACGCGCCGCTTACGTTCGTCGCTTCGGAAAATTGGCATGCGGGCGTGATCGGTATCGTCGCCTCGCGCCTTAAAGATAAGTTTCACCGTCCTGCTATTGTGATTGGCATTGATCAAGCGATTGGCAAAGGATCGGGGCGCAGCGTTGGCAGCATTGATTTGGGGGCGGCCATTATTGCGGCGCGGCAGGCGGGTCTTTTGATCAACGGCGGCGGGCACAAGATGGCGGCGGGGCTAACGGTTGCCAAGGACAAGATTGACGCGCTTCACGCGTTTTTGGTGGAGCGTATCGGCAAGCAGCTAGAGGCTGAGCCGTTTGTGCCAACCTTGACGTTGGACGGGTTGGTTTCGGCTGGCGCGTTGGATAGCGCGTTTATCGATAGGCTTTCGGCGCTCGCGCCCTTTGGCACAGGCAATGCCGAGCCGCGCTTTGCGCTGGCGGATTGCAAAATCATTCGTGCCGATATCGTGGGCGAAAAGCATGTTCGCGTGATCGCCAGCCAAGGCGGCGCATCGCTTGCCGCCATCGCCTTTCGTGCTATGGAAAGCGACCTTGGCGCATCGCTTCTGGCGCATGTAGGGCACAGCGTGCATCTGGCGGGGCACGTTCGCCGCAACGTATGGCAAGGCCGCGAGACAGTCCAGCTTATCATCGACGATGCGGGAAAGAGTGAATAGCCCAGTCAAACAAGGAGGGCGATGAAACGGATTTTATGTAGGAAAGGGAAACTTTCTATACATGTTAAGGTTAACGTGTATAGGAAACGACCATTTTCTATACACGTTCTGAGGACGTGTATAAAAGGTTTATGTTTCAGGGCCATTCTTAAGTAAATCAAATAGTTGAGCGTTTATATAATAATTGCTCCGTCCGATTTTGTGCTTACTTAGAAGCCCCATGGTGACCAATGTGTCCAAATAGCGAGTTGCCGTGAGGCGGCTGATTTCTAGATCACGGATCAGGAACTCAATCTTACTATAGGGATGGCTAAACAAGACATTGATCAAATCTTGAGAATACATTTTCGGCTGTTCGGCGCGAATTTTGTGTTTATAGGATAGCATCAGGTCACGTATGTCTTCGATCAATTGTGTCGTCTGTTTGGCTGTTTTTTCGATTCCCGTGAGTATGTACAGAACCCAATCTTGCCATGCTCCATCGTCACGGACAGCTTGCAGTAGACGATAATATTCATTTTTGCTGCGATTGATGTAGCGAGATAGATAAAGTACGGGCGAGTTAAGCAAATCCTGCTTTACGAGATAGAGAATATTGATAATGCGCCCCGTGCGGCCGTTGCCATCGTAAAATGGATGGATGCTTTCAAACTGATGGTGAATTATGCACATTTTTATCAGGGGATGCCAATCACAAACACTTTCATCATTAATGAATCGTTCTAGGTCTGCCATCAAAGAGAGAACTTGTTGGCCGTCTTGAGGCGGTTCATAAACAATCTCGCCTGTCTGATCATTTTTGAGCGCTGTACCTGGTATTTTTCGGAATCCCGCTCCGTTTTGTTCCAGAGTTTTTTGAATCTCTAGAATGTGATTATTTGTTAAAAGGTGAGTCTTTTTAACCATGGAGAATCCGCAGCGTAAGGCATCGACATAGCTGTAGACTTCTTTTGACGCTGAATTGGCAAATTCTTTGGCAATATTATCGCTGCGATAAAGCGCATCGTGGGTGGTTATGATATTTTCGATGGCGGAGCTTTCTTTTGCCTCTTGTAGTGAAAGCGTGCTGATTAAAATGTCTTGGTTGGGAATGCTGACGCAAACCCCGCGCAGTTCTGCCAAAGCATCTCTAGCGTCACCAAGTTTTTTTAGGATGGCGATAGTCTCAAAGTTAATGCTTGGGGGAAGGTCTTTGGGAACGTAGGGCATGCGATACCTTGTAATGGTTTTCTGTGTTAGGTTGAGAAAGTACCACTTTTTCTTTCATTAAGCCAAGAGGCACATACAGCCCGACGTCGTTGTTTTAACCATTTCCTTAGAAATCGTCATGGATACTTCTGTTAGCCCATTTTTTCTGGCAGCGGAGGAATATCATGACGTGGCTTGATAACTCGCGGATCTTGGCGATTTTTGCCGTTATTTTTGTGCATGTTTCCGTGGGCGTGCCATGGCACAGCGAACCCGGTTCTTTCCTTTGGCTTTATGGCAGCAGTTTTGACGTTCTGGTGCGCTGGTGCGTGCCTGTCTTTGTGATGGTCAGCGGCGCTCTCTTGCTCGCGCCCCATGACAACGAAAGCCTTGGCGATTTTTATAAAAAGCGCATGAGCCGCGTTCTCCTCCCCATCCTGTTTTGGTCGCTGCTTTATATCGTGTGGGGTTACTTCCGTGAAAACGTGCAAGAGCCGTTCACGTTTTCCTATGTCGTTGGGAAACTGGCGTCGGGCAAGCCTTATTATCATATGTGGTTCATGTATATGCTGCTGGGCCTGTATCTTTTCACGCCCGTGTTCCGTGCTATCATCGCGAAGCTGACAACGAGAGAGCTGGTCTTTTTTATCGGCGTAGCCTTTGCCATCGATGCCGTTCAAACAATGTACGAGGCGTGGTATGTCGGTGAATCCAACCTGTTTTTGACGTGGTTTTTGACGTATGTGCCCTATTACCTGACGGGGTATCTGGTGCGTTATCATGACCTGCCGATCTCAACGCGCAAACTGGCGCTGGCAACGGTGGGCATGGCCATCATAACGCCAGCGGCGCTGTATGTCGTGAACATGACCACGCAGCATGGCGAGGCCGCGTACTTCTTCAAGAACCTTAGCGTGACGAACATCTTCCTTTCGCTCAGTTTGATGTTCTTGTTGCGGCGGATGGACTTTCCGTTGTTGGGCGCGAAGCTAACGCCCGCTGTGGCTAAGCTGACGTTTGGTATCTATCTGCTGCACATGATCCCATTGGCTTATTTGCATGACCTGCAGAGCTTTTGGGGGATGTTCTCGCCGTACATCTATATTCCGGCGTTTAGCCTTGCCACGTTGGCGGTAACGGCGGTGCTCGTGTGGATCATAAGCCGCGTGCCCTACCTGCGGCGGACGATTTAAAGCCCTTGCTTCATCCATTGGCCGAAGCGACCCAGAAGGCCGCCTCCGCCGCCAAGATCAAAGCCTGCTTGCGGATCAAGGCCATCCGGTTGTAGTGCAGAAACCAGCAAGCCTGCCGTTGTCGCAAAAGCGGGGCCGGATGTTGCCTCGGCAAGGCCCGTTAAGGTTGGAGACGTGCTGCGCTGACCCTGATAAGGCTTTGTGATTCTAAGGGGGCGACCTAGGCGAACTTGTTTGTCTAAGATGCGACTGGCCAGATCGCGAATGCCCGGAAGCTGGCTTGTGCCGCCCGTCAAAACGACGCGCCGCCCGGCCATTTCTGAAACGCCGCTTTTGATAAGGCGGGCGCGGATCATCTCAAAGATTTCTTCAAGGCGTGGTCCGATGATGCGGATCAAATGCGATTTGGGGAGATGGTTGGCGAACTCTGGCGCTTCCTCACCGACTTGGGGCACGTTGATGATGTCCCGTTCATCCGCAGGGGAAAGCGTGGCGTTGCCGTAAAGCGTTTTCATCCTCTCGGCATAGGAAAAGGTGGTGGTCAGGCCGCGTGCGATATCGTTTGAGATATGAAGCCCGCCGATAGGAAGGCCATCGGAAAAGATCATGTGGCCGTCAAAAAAGATGCCGATGCTGGTTGTTCCCGCGCCGATATCGATCAGCGTGCAGCCCAGATCCATTTCATCTTCGACAAGGCAGGACAGGCCGCTGGCGAGGGGCGAGGCGACAAGGCGCTCGACTTCCAAGTGACAACGCGCAATGGCCGTTTCCAGCGTGCGTACGGGACCAAAGGCGGCTGAGATTAAATGGTAATCAGCTTGCAGCGTATTACCGATCATGCCGATGGGCTCACGAATTCCGTGGCCTCCATCCAAAGCGTAATGAACGGGCAGGGTGTGGAGAAGCTCCATCGCATGGCCGTCGCTATCCTCGGCGGCCATCGTTTGCGCTTGCGCCACAAGGCGATCCATATCCGCGCCTGTAATCTCACGCCCGCCCAAAGGCAGCGCGACAGCCGCCGTTTGGGAAAGGAGTTGTGGCGCGGCGACGTTCACGATGACGCGTTCAATGTTTTCGCCTGCCATTTGTTCGGCTGTGGCAACGGCGGCGGATACGGCGCGGCGCACCGCGTCCATATCGGCAACAAGACCTGCGCGAATACCTTCCGACAATTGGTGGCCAATGCCGATGACATGAGGTTGTCCCATTTCGTCAAGGTGAGCGATGAAACAAGCCACCTTGCTTGTGCCAATATCCAGCGCGGCAAAAACATCGCCTTGCGTTGCGTTGGGTTTATCGAAAAGCCATTGAGCGATGCGGTTCATTCGCTGGTTTCTCCATACTGTGGGCTTGCGGGTTGTGCCCCCGGCTCAATGACGGTGCGATCAGGAAAGCGAAGATCGATCGAGGCAATCGCACGGTTGAGGATATTTTGTTCTTGGATCAAGGTTGTCAATTTGGCTAGCGCTTCTTCGACGTTAAGCTCTGGCAGGCGGATTAAAAGATTGGGATTAAGAAAAAAATTCCAACGCCTTTGCCCAACGCGAACGGCGGCCTTAAGCGAACGAGTGACAAGCGGATAATCAACCAGCAGAGCCAAAAGCGCTTGCGTTTGCTCTGGCGCGGCGTTGCCGACGACAAGCGGCAAATTAGTAAACTCTTCAGGCTTGGCGGCGGGAAGCTCTTGGCCGTTTTGATCGATAACGATGGTCTTTTCGTTGTGTTGCCACCTTGCGATAGGCTGCTTCTCGGTGAGGCGAATGATGATTTTATTGGGTAGGCTGCGGATAATCGAAACGCTATCCGTCCATGGGAGCCCCATAATTTTATTATGAGCGTCTTGTGGATTAAAGGTAAAGATGGGGCTTCCCGCCGTGATGCCTAGTGCCGCGAAAAGGGCGGCGCGATCCGTATAGTGGCGGCCTTCAACCGTCACGTCGCTGATAGAAAAGCCGATGTTTTTCGTGGCGGTCAGACTTGCCATTTTGATGCTGTCCATAGCGCGATGAGGCCAGCGATTATGCCAAGACCAAGAGGCAAAACTTAAGACAGTAAGCGCGATGAGAACCATGATGGCAAGGCGTGCACCAAAGCCAAGGCGCGGCGAATCCTCCTCTTCCACGAAGCGGCGGCTTTGAGTGTTTTGACGAACGCTGCCACGCAGCGGTTTTTTAACTAGGCGGGGCATGTGGGGTGGTCCACCATCCATTGAATCAGGTCATTAAATGTCATTCCAGCATATTGGGCTTGCTCTGGCAAAAGGGAAAGAGGAGTCATGCCCGGCTGGGTGTTGATTTCAAGAAAATAAAGGCCTTCCGTCCCTTTTTGGGCATCGTCCCAGCGGAAATCGGCGCGGGCTGCGCCTTGGCAGCCTGCTGCCCTATAGGCTAAAACGGCTAGCCGCAAGGCTTCATCATAGATTTCTTGTGGTATCGGCGCGGGGAGGAGGTGATCCGTCTCGCCGCTTGAATACTTGGCTGTGTAGTCATAGAAGGCGTGCCCACCTTTAGGGCGCAACTCGGTTACCGCCAAAGCTTTGGCTTCATGCTCGTGCCCCAGAACAGCGACGGTTAGTTCATGCCCTGCGATAAAGGTTTCGATCAATACCGTATCGCCATAGATCCAGCCGTCCTCTTCGATTTTCTGAAGGTCTTCTTCGGACGCCACCAAACGCACGCCGACGCTAGAGCCTTCGTTGGTCGGTTTGATGACAAACGGCGGCTTCATGGGATAGCCGTCTTGGACGATTGCCTCGCGGGTTACGACAACGCCTTGTGGGCAGCGCACGCCTGCTTGACTGGCCACGATTTTCATCATGGGTTTATCCATGGCGATGGCCGAGGCCAAAACGCCCGAATGCGTATAGGGAATGCCGATGAACTCAAGGAGGCCTTGGATCGTGCCGTCCTCACCCACGCGGCCATGAAGCGCGTTGAAAATAACGTCGGGCTTTCCCGTTGATTGCAAGGTGAGGGTTTGGACGATGCCCAGTGGATCACGTTGCACATCGATGGCCAGAACCTCATGCCCTAGCTCTTGCAAAGCTTTGCATGCCGCGCCGCCGCTAATCAGCGAGACTTCGCGTTCAGCGGACCATCCGCCCATGAGAACAGCGACTTTCTTTTTTGTAGGGGGCATGGAGCATTTCCTTTTTAGTTAGGGTCGAGGCATTGAATAACATTATTCCTTCTCGTCATTGCGAGGAGCGAATGCGACGAAGCAATCCAGCGCCGAGCGTCTGCGAGGCACAAGACTCACGTGCGTTGCGGACGCAACGCAGCTGGATTGCCACGCGCCTACGGCGCTCGCAATGACGGGGAGAGGTGACGTGCCTAATCTCTCGTCCCTATTCTCCTGATTTCCCATTGTAATTCAATACCTGATTGTTCGCGCACGCGGCGGCGAACTTCCTCGCCAAGGGCTTCAAGGTCGGTGGCAGTCGCGCTGCCCGTGTTAATCATGAAATTACAGTGTTTTTCCGACATCATCGCGCCACCGATAGCAAGGCCGCGACAGCCAGCCTTGTCAATCAACTCCCACGCTTTATGGCCTTGAGGGTTGGCAAAGGTGGAGCCTCCCGTCTTTTCGCGAAGCGGTTGCGCGGCGGCTCTCGCCTCCGCAATGTCTTTCATGCGGGCGGCGATGGCTTCGGGCGGCGCTGCGCGGCCTTGCAGTGTCGCGCTCATAAAAATAAAATCCGATGGCGCGGCGCTGTGGCGATAGGTAAAGCCCATCTCTGGGGTGGTAAGCGTGCGTGTTGTTCCAGTGCGATCCAGCGCGGTGATGGATGTCACGATATCTTTTATCTCACCACCATGCGCACCCGCATTCATGCGGAGTGCGCCGCCCAGCGTTCCTGGTATACCAGAGAGGAATTCCAATCCCGCAAGGCCTGCCTTATGCGCGGCGCGGGCGATGTTGAGATCAAGCGCCGCCGCGCCTGCCGTGATCGCTTCGCCTTCGGTTGTGATAGAGGCGAAAGCGGGGCCAAGCTTGATGACAACGCCCGCCACGCCGCCATCGCGGATCAAAAGGTTTGAGGCAACGCCGATAACGGTGAGCGGAACATTGGCGGGGCAGGCGGCTAGAAACGCTGCTAAGTCTTCTTTATCTTTAGGCGAAAAAAGAACCTCGGCGTTGCCGCCAACACGAAACCATGTGTTGTCTTTTAAGGGCGCGTTCGCGGTCATCTTGCCGCGCACGGGGGGAAGTCGCGAAAGCAGAGTGGCGGAAAGAGGAGGCTGGTGTGAGTGATACATTTTTTCAAAATCAATCAGTAAAAACGCAGATTAATCGCCCTCCCCTTGCGGGAGGGCACGAAATTTCTGAGACCAACGGGATCAGAAATTGCGGGGAGGGGTCTCTTTATAAGGGTCAGCAAATGACCCCTCCCCGAAAACGCTTGCGCGTTTTCGACCCTCCCGCAAGGGGAGGGTGATGATAGTTGGCCTTCATACCGTTTTCCCATCCTTCTTTTCTTTCAAAACTTCCAGCTCATTCGGCAGAGCGTGCGCCCATGCGGAAATAGTCCCTGCGCCAAGGCAGATGACGTAATCGCCTTCGCTGGCCAGCTCGCTGACCGTTTGTGCCAGCGCTTGCGGTGAGGGCAGGGCGATGGCCTCGCGGTGGCCGTGGGCGCGAAGACCTTCAACAAGAGCTTCTTTATTCGCTCCTTCGATAGGACTTTCGCCAGCAGGGTGAACGTCTGCGATAATCACGCAATCGGCATCGTTAAAGCAGGTGCAGAACTCGGCCATCAAACTAGAGAGGCGGGAATAGCGATGAGGCTGCATCACGGCAATCACGCGGCCCTTTTCGCCTTTGGCTTGCAGCGCGGCTTGCAGCGTTGCTTTGATTTCGATGGGGTGATGCGCGTAATCATCGACAACCGTGATGCCCTTCACGCAGCCGGTGCGCGTGAAGCGGCGCTTGACGCCTTCGAACTTGCTTAAGGCGCTCCGCATGACATCGTGGGTTAAGCCCAACTGCCAGCCGACCGCCAAGGCCGAGAGGACGTTTTGCACATTATGAAGGCCGATGACGGGCAAGAAAAGCTGCGCCAGCGTTGTCGTTTGATCCGTTTTGCGACATGTAAAGTGGACATCAAAGGTCGATCCATCAGGGCTGGCCTTGATATTGACGGCGCGGACATCGGCTTGCGGTGATAGGCCATAGGTGATGATCTTGCGATCTTTGATGCGTGCGACCATGGCTTGCACTTCGGGATGATCGATGCACAAAACCGCAAAGCCATAGAAGGGGATGTTTTCAACAAAGGTATCATAGGCGCGGCGCACCGCGTCAAAAGTTTTGTAATGATCCAGATGTTCTGGATCCATGTTGGTGACGATGCAAATGGTGGCGGGAAGCTTGGTAAAGCTGCCGTCGGATTCGTCTGTTTCCACAACCATCCAATCGCCGCTGCCAAGGCGAGCGTTGGTTCCATAGGTGTTGATAATCCCGCCGTTGATAACGGTGGGGTTAAGGCCCGCTTCATCAAACAGCGTCGCGATCATGGAGGTTGTTGTTGTTTTGCCGTGCGTGCCGCCTACACCAACCGCCCATTTCAGGCGCATCAGCTCCCCCAACATTTCGGCGCGGCGCACGATGGGGAGAAAGGCTTCACGAGCGGCGATGACTTCGGGATTGTCTTTTTTAACGGCGGAGGAAATGACAACGATGGCGGCGTTGCCAATGTTTTCGGCCTTGTGGCCGATCATGATGGAAAGCCCCATGCCGCGCAAACGGCGGGCGTTCGCATTGTCGGTCAGATCGCTGCCCTGCACTTTATAGCCAAGGGTGTGCAGGATTTCGGCAATCCCGCTCATCCCTATGCCCCCGATTCCGACGAAGTGGATCAGCCCGACGTTAAGGGGCGTGAAAAGCTGCGTCTTATTGGCCGTCAAGGGCGCTGTCGGTAGGGTCATGAATAAAACTCGTGCGTTGCTAGAGCCAAAAGGCTTTCTTGGCCGTCTCTGTCGGGGTTGGCGCTGAGGGCTGCGAGCGTTTTGGGTGTAGGCAGCCCCATGGCTTTATAAACGCAATCGGCTAAGGCATCGGCTGCCGTGATGCTGCCCCAGCCTCGTGCGGCCGCAGCGGTTTTGCCAAGTGTGGCGGGCATGGTTAAAAGCGATTCAAGGCGCATGGCTAGAGATTCTGGCAAAAACGCTTCTTCGGGAATAAGCCATGCGCCGCCTGCATCGGCCAAGGCTGCCGCGTTGGCTTTTTGCTCACCCGCATGGCCGTGGGGAAAGGGGACAAGGATGGAAGGGCGGCCAATCGCGGCCAGCTCGGCAATCGCGCCGCCGCCTGCGCGGCCAATCACCAAATGGGCGGCGGCCATGCGTTCGGGAACGTCTTTGAAGAAGGCCGACACTTCAGCCACGATGCCAGCGGCGGCAAAAGCGGCGCGTGCGGCCTCAATGTCTTCGGCACGGCATTGCTGCGCGACGATCATGCGGCTACGCAAAGCTTCGGGTATAAGGCTCAGCGCTTGGGGGACAACATGGGTGAACACACTGGCGCCTAAAGAGCCTCCAAGAATAAGAAGGCGGATGGAATCGTCCTTGCCAAGGGAGGGGTAGGGGTCGCCCCGATGCGCTGCAAAGGCGGGACGAACGGGGTTGCCGGTGTGAACGATATGCGTATCGTTTAAAACGGGCACGTCCGCCACATGGGGAAAGGCTGTGCAGAGCGTATGCGCCATGGGAGCCATCGTGCGGTTGGCACGGCCTAGGACGGCGTTTTGTTCGTGAAGGATGATGGGCACGCCAGACCTTACGGCGGCGTAGAGCAGCGGAACGGAAGGATAGCCGCCAAACCCGACAACAGCCGCTGGGCGTTGGCGGTGAATGAGCCATAAGGCTTGCGCAACGCCGATGCCCATAAGGGCGATGCTTAGCGCTTTGCGGATAAGGCCTTTGCCCAAGGGGCAGGCATGAAGGCGATAAACGGGAAGAGAAAGCTCGCCGCCAAATTGCTGCCCGCGTGAGTCTGTGACAAGAGCCACACGTGCCCCGCGACCCAGAAGCTCACGCGCGAGCGCCTCGGCTGGAAAGACGTGGCCACCGGTTCCTCCGGCAGCCAAAAGGATCAAAGGCGGCGTATCGCGCATGGGGCAAAACCGTAAAAAGGGAAGGTTGAAACAAGGTCGTACAGCATGGCCTGTTGAAATGGAGACGAATTTTCCCGTTTGCGTCATCCCGCTGAAAAGCGGGATCCAGTCGCGCGGCGTCTGCCGCGCTTATGAGTCTTCTGCCGCGCAGACGCGCGGCACTGGATACCGGCCTTCGCCGGTATGACGGTTTAGGTTAAGGATTCAACTCTAATTAAACAACTCATGCTTTACCCCCCTTAATAGAGCGCTTTTCATGGTGATCCGCAAGGGTTGGAAGCCAAAAAAGAATCAAATATCCATAAGGCCATAGCGTTTGCGGGTGAGGGCAAGGAGCATGCCCATCTGGATCGCGATGGCCCACAGGGACGACCCGCCATAGGAGATGAAGGGCAAGGTCATGCCCTTGGCGGGGATTAGGTGCAAGGTGGAGCCAAGATTAATGGCGGTTTGAAGGCCGAATTCAACCAAAAGGCCGCTGACAGCCAGCAGGATGAAAAGGTTGTTTTCACCCCTTAGCTTCCACAGACCGCGTAGGATGATGAAGGAAAATAAAAGGACGATGACTAAAGCGCCAATCAGCCCCAGTTCCTCCCCCGCGACGGCAAAGATAAAATCCGCATGCGCGTCGGGAAGCGCCATCTTGACCGTTCCTGCGCCAGGCCCTGTGCCGAACAAGCCGCCGTGGGTAAAGGCTTCCAGCGCCTTGTCGGTTTGATAGGTATCACCACTGTGGCTGATAAAACGGTCAAAGCGCGAGGCAAAATGTGGAAAAAAGGAATAGGCGCAAAAGAGTCCGGCGATGCCTAAAACAGGAAGCGCCGCAGCAAGAATAAGTGGCATACCTGCCAAGAAGAATTGGGCAAACCAAATCAAAGAGACCAACGTGGCCATGCCGATGTCGGGTTGTGCTAAAAGGCCAAGGAGGATCAGCGCATAGAGGGTCATGTTCAGACCCATCGCGGGAAAGCCCAAACGGCTGCATTGGCGGGAAAAGAGCCATGCGGCGATCACCGTGAAAAAAGGCTTGATAAACTCGGAAGGTTGGAGGGATAGGCCAAGGAGGCTCAGCCAGCGCGTAGCGCCTTTAATCTCAACGCCGAAAAAAGGCGTGATGGCTAAAAGCGGCAAGAAGAGGAGAATCCCTCCTATGGCCAAAGAACGAACATGGCGCGGCGAGAGAAGCGAGATGGCCAACATCATGAACAACGCTGGAACCAGCATGACCAAATGGCGTTCGACAAAGTAAAAGTTGCTCAACCCATGCTTGACGGCAACGGCAGGCGTGGCGGCTTGAATAAGAAGAATGCCGATGCCTATCAGCACAACGATGGCGCCCAAGGTCCAGCGATCCACCGTCCACCACCAGCGGCCTATAATCGTTTGATCGGTGCGGGCAAGAGCTGGCATGATCGTCCCCTTAGCGCAGTTTCAAGGTGGACATGCCAATCAGCGCAAGGATACAGGCGATGATCCAAAAGCGGATCACAACGGTCGGCTCTGACCAGCCCAGCTTTTCAAAATGGTGATGAATGGGAGCCATTTTAAAGACGCGCTTGCCAGTTAACTTGAAGGCGGCTACCTGAATGATGACGGACACGGTTTCCATCACAAACAGGCCGCCGATGATGGCCAACACAATTTCATGTTTGATGATAATAGCGATCACGCCGATAGAGCTGCCGAGCGCGAGAGAGCCTGTATCGCCCATGAACACCTGCGCGGGCGGCGTGTTGAACCACAGAAAGCCAAGACAGGCGCCGACCAAAGCGCCGCAAAAAACGGAAAGCTCGCCTGCGCCTGCCACGTGCGCGATTTGTAGGTAATTAGCGAAAACGATATTGCCGACAAGATAGGCGATCAGCCCAAAGCATAAGGCGACGATGAGAACGGGAACGGTGGCAAGGCCATCAAGGCCATCCGTAAGGTTCACGGCGTTGCTGGCCCCCACCATGACAAAGACGGCGAAAGCGATGAACAGGCTGCCCAAGGGCAACCACAAATCTTTGAAGAAAGGAATGGCAATATCGGTGATGTGGGTGCCTGTCGCTGTTTGCATGATGGCATAGGTTGCAAGGGCGGCAATCGCCACCTGAAGGCTAAGCCGCACTTTGGCCGGAACGCCGTGGACGTTGCGTTTGGTGAGTTTTTGATAATCATCCAGAAAGCCGACCAGTCCAAAGCCCGCCGTCACGAACAGAACAATCCATACATAGGCGTTTTTTAAATCGCCCCATAGTAGTGTGCTGACAATCACCGAGATAAGGATCATCAGCCCCCCCATGGTGGGCGTGCCGCGCTTTTTAAGGTGCGTTTCAGGGCCGTCATCGCGGATGGGTTGCCCCTCGCCTTGCTTGGCGCGAAGCCAGCGGATCAGGCGCGGGCCAAACACAAAGCAAAGGATCAAGGAGGTGAGTAGAGCGCCGCCCGTGCGAAACGTGATATAGCGAAAGAGATTGAACGCAATGAATTCCTGCGCGTAGGGAAAGAGAAGATAATAGAGCATGGTGCGTTAAGGCCTTTTCTGCTTAACTTGCTAATTGATGAGGCTGTGCGGACAGGGCGCTTAGCGCCGCAACGATGGTTTCCATATGCATGCTGTGTGAGCCTTTGACCATGATGGCATCGCCCGTATGAACGGTTGCTGCCACAAGCGGCGCAAGAGCCGCGCTTTCCGCCGTCCAGCTTCCGCGCATAGAGGCGGGGAGTGTGTCAAAAAGATGTGCCATCATCTCGCCGCAGCAAAAGACTTGATCAATGCGGCTTTCAAGAAGCGAGGCCATCAGGTCGCGATGAAGCTCACTGGACGTTGCGCCCAGTTCTTTCATATCGCCCAAAACGGCGATACGGCGGCCTTGATTCATGACGGGTGTTTGCCCCAGCGTTGCAATGGCAGCATGCGTTGAGGCAGGACTAGCGTTAAAGCTTTCATCGATGAGCGTGAAAGAGTCTTTGCCAGCAAGGGTAACGCGTTGTCGCGTGCCTCGTCCTTGGGGAGGGCGATAGCCTGCCAGCGCTTCGGCGCAAGTGGTCAAATCGGCGTCAAGCGCGGCGCAAGACAAAAGGCAGCCTAGCGCGTTAAAGGCCAAATGCATCCCCGGTGTGCCAACGCGATAGGTGATTTTTTGATCCAGAATGATGGCTTCAACCGTTGTGCCTTCGCTGTCGGGGGCCAAGGCCAGAAGCCGCGCATCGCTTTTAGGGTCTTGGCCAAAACTGAGAACCTGGTGCAGGCCTTGCGTGCGCGCAGCGGCAAGCAATCGGCCGAAATAGGCGTTATCGCGGTTTAAAACGGCAATGCCGCTTGGATCCATCCCTAAAAAGATTTCGGCTTTGGCATCGGCAATGGCCTCGACGGACGCAAAGTGTTCTAAGTGGACGGCCTCAATGGTGGTGATGAGGGCAAGATGAGGTTTGACATCGCGTGTCAGTACCGCCAACTCGTTCGCATGGTTCATGCCAAGCTCAACAATGCCATACTTGGCCGAGGCGGGAAGCCGCGCCAGTGTCAAGGGAACGCCCCAGTGATTATTCAAACTGCCTTCGTTGGCATAGGTATCGTTCACCGCGCCCAGCATGAGGCGCAGTTGTTCCTTGCTGCTGGTTTTGCCGACAGAGCCTGTGACGGCCACAATCTTGGCGTTAGAGCGACAGCGACCCACGCGTCCCAAATCTTGCAGCGCGGTAAGGGTATCTTCAACGAAAAGAAGCGGCGCGCCTGCCGCGACTTGGGGAGGCTGATGATCCACAATGGCGGCGGCTGCGCCGCGTTCCATGGCGGCATGAACATAGGCGTGCCCGTTATAGGCATCGCCTTTGATGGCCACGAATAGCTCACCCTTTTGCAAGGTGCGGCTATCGATGCTGACGCCGCTTGCGACCCAGTCTTGCGTGTGAAGACTTTGACCGCGCACCGCGCATAAAACTTCTTCGGCTGTCCAAGAAACGTTCATAACCCGCTTAAAACCTTTCGCGCTTCGTCGGCATCGTTAAAGGGAAGCACTTGATCACCGACGATCTGCCCTTCCTCATGTCCTTTTCCAGCGATAACCAAGACATCGCCTTCTTTCAATGATTCGATTCCTTCTTTGATCGCTTCGGCGCGGTTGCCTCTTTCTTTTAACTGAGGACTGGCCGTGCAGGCGGCTAGAATCTCTTGTCTTATGGTCTCGGCTTTTTCATGGCGCGGGTTGTCATCGGTCACGATCACATCATCAGCCAAGCGTTGTGCGATGCCTCCCATAAGCGGGCGTTTCCCTTTGTCGCGATTCCCGCCGCAGCCAAACACAACGCGCAGTTTAGCGCCGCTTTGAGCCGCAACATGAGGGCGAAGAGCCGTTAGGACATTTTCTAACGCGGCGGGTTTGTGGGCATAATCAACAAAAACCGTACCACCCGAAGGGGTTGTTCCGATTTTTTCAAGACGGCCTGCCACGCCTGCCAAGTGCTCCATAGCGTTCACCATGGTTTCTTGATCTTCACCGCTGGCGATTGCAAGGGTCAAGGCGCATAAGCTGTTCCATATTTGAAACTCACCGATGAGGGGGAGTGTGATTTCATAGGGCTTGCCCAAAAGTTCAAAGCGCAGGCGCTGGCCCCCCGTTTCTGGCGCGTTGGCTTTGAGAAGCAGGTGACAACCGCTTCGTCCAAAGCACATGACTTTGATCCCGCGTGTTTCGCAAGCGGCCTTCACATCGGCAAACTCTGGCGCATCGGCGTTAAGGACGGCTGTGCCGTCCTTTGCCAGCAGCGTTGTGAAAAGACGAAGCTTGGCGGCGAAGTAATCATCCATCGTTTTGTGATAGTCCAGATGATCGCGGGACAGGTTGGTGAAAGCGGCCAGTGAAATCTTGACGTGATCCAGCCGGTTCAGCTCAATCCCGTGGCTAGACGCTTCCATTGCTACATGGGTCACGCCTTGCGCGGCGATCTCGTCTAGCGTTTTGTGGAGTGTTATGGGGTCAGGTGTGGTCAGTGAGCCATAACGCTTGATTTGCGGCGCAATCAGCCCCAGCGTGCCAAGACTGGCGGCCTGCTTGCCGCCTTGCGTCCACAGGTCGCGTGTGAATTGTACGGTTGAGGTTTTGCCGCTGGTTCCAGTCACGGCAGCAATCATAGAGGGCTGACGTGGATAGAACGTGGCCGCGATGGCGGTCAAAGCGGCGCGTGCATCGGGAACGGTGACGTAAGAAATGTCGGGTGGCAGTGTGGTAAGCTCTGTCCCGTCTTCTAGCAAAACAGCGACGGCGCCTTTGGCAACGGCGTCGTGGATAAAGGCGCGCCCATCGGCGGCCAATCCTGAAACAGCCACAAAAAGAGAGCCTCTTTCGATGGTGCGCGAGTCCGCGTTGATGCCGTTGATCGTGGCGTCAGGCCCCTGTAATTTTGCGCCCTTAATGGGCGCGATTAGATTCGACAGCCGCATAGTCATCCGCTTCATCGTCAAGGTTGAGGCTTTCTATAACATCAGATCCTAAGGGACGCAGCAGTTGCTTCTCCGTGGCGGCCATGACATCGGCATCAACAGGGGGCATATCCAGCAAGGGACCAATTTGACTTACGACATTACCGATCACGGGCGCAGCCGTCCAGCCGCCTGTCGCAAAGCCATAGGTTTTTGCATTGCCTTTAGGGTCATCCAAAAGGGCAAAAACGATATAGCGTGGGGCAGAGGCTGGGAAAACGCCCAAAAACGACGACATACGAGCATTTTGGCTGTAGTGTTTGCCTGTAATTTTATCGGCTGTGCCTGTCTTGCCGCCGACGAGATAACCGGCTACTTCAGCCTTTTTGGCCGTGCCATGTTTGACGACAAGGCGCATCAGGGCGCGCATTTGCGCCGAGGTTTTCTCGGAAATCACGCGAATCGATCCGTTTTCCTGTGTGGCTTTGTCGGTGGATCCTTTGATGAGGGTAGGGCGCACCAAAAGGCCGCCGTTCAGCAAAGAGGCGGCGGCAGAGCAAAGCTGCACCGCATTGACCGCAAGACCGTGGCCAAAGGCGATGGTCATGGTGGCCGTGTCGCGCCAGTTGGCAGCGGAGGGAACCAGCGGCGCGCCAACCTCTGGTAATTCTAAAGGTGTTTTATTGGTCAGGCCAAGGCGAGCAAGGAAGGCGCGTTGCTGCGTTGTTCCTATCTTGCTGGCCATTCGCGCCGAGCCGATGTTTGAGGATTCCATGAATATCTCGGCGACGTTCATCCAATGTTTAGCGGGATGAAAATCGCGGATGGTCTTGCTGCCGACCACGATGGGTTGTGTTGTGTCAAAGCGCTCGCCCACTTTGATGAAGCCAGAGTCAAGCGCCATGGCGGTGTTGAAGCTTTTAAAGGTTGATCCCATTTCATAGACGCCTAGCGTGGCGCGGTTAAACTTGGAATCATCGCTGGCCGCGCCCGCGCTTTGAGGATTGAAATCAGGCAGGGAGACCAGCGCCAGAATCTCGCCGTTGCTCACATCCATGATGATCCCCGCGCCGCCGATCGCTTTATAAGTATCGATGGCTTGCGACAATTCACGATGGAGAACCGTTTGAAGGCGAATATCCAGCGTCGTGATCAATGGCTCGTCTTGCTTTTGAAGGCGCTCGTTCTGGCTTTTTTCCAGTCCCGCGATGCCTTCGTTATCCGTATCCGTATAGCCCAGAACGTGAGACGTGATCGCGCCTGCGGGATAGATGCGGCTTTCGTCAGGGATAAACTCTAAGCCCGCGATTCCCATTTTGTTGATTTCATAATACTGGCGCGGCGTCAGGTGGCGCCAAAGAGTGATAAAGCGTTTGGCGGTCTGAAGCTCTTGTGTCAACGCGGCGATGTTCAACGTGGGCAAAACGGTTTGAAGTTTTTTGGCCGCGTCTTGGGCGTCAAGGATTTTACGCGCATCGGCCATCAGCATCATGGTTGGCAACGACGTTGCCAAAACCGTTCCGTTGCGATCCGTCATGTCTGAACGCGCTGTGACGGAACCTGTTCCCGATGCAGCGTGAAGAGGCTGCGCTTCTGCTGGTTCATGGCCAAGGCTTAAAAGAGCCAAACGGCCTGAAACCAGAACGAAAAAAAGGAAAAAGGATAAAAAGACAAGGCCAAGACGGGCAGAGGCCAAAGTGAGCGCGTATTCAGAAGGCGAAGAGGGCGAGCGCGTTTTTTTTGTATCTGTGTGCGCCTTTAAGCCGCTGAATAAACCGGGAAGCGATGGTTGGTTTGTGCTAGAGCGGCGGCGACCATGCTCGCGCCACGATCTCATGGCGCATCGCCGGAATTGGCCAGTGTGTACGTTTGATTTTTAGGCCAATGAAATTCCGCCGTTTCATGCGCTAAAGGCTCCGCGCTTGCCGTCTTTTGAATGATCATGCGCGTGTTGAGACGATTTTTTTCGTCGCTTGTCGCCTTGGGGTTATGCGCGGCAGGATGTTGTTTGTTCGAAGACGCGAGGCGGTCTGTTTGTGTCGCTGCCGCTGTCTCTATGGTTTCATTGTGGGTAGGCAACAGCGTGGCCACTTTGCTTAATTTGGCAATTTGCGAAGGCGTTGTTGGTTGCAGTGAAAGATATTTGCGCGCGGCGACTTCAAGGCGAGCAGGGTTGGCCAGAAAAACCCATTCGGCTTTTAGAATATGCAAAGAACGCTGTTCTGCTTTGATTTGCGCATTGATTTCCTTCAGCTGCCGCGTGTTGTGCTCAACTTGATAGCTTGTGTGATAAAGGCCCAAGCTGACAAAGAGGGTCAGTGAGAACCAAAAAAGGATAGTCGATGCGCGTGTCATGCGGCAGTCTCCGTTGGGATCGATGGAATTGTTTTTTCAGCGATCCGCAACCGTGCGGAACGCGATCTTGGATTCGCGTCGATCTCGGTTGGGGATGGTACTTGTGGTTTGCGTGTGATCAAGAGAAAAGAAGTCTTGACACCTTTTTCGTTGGGAGGCTCGTGGCGCGAGGCGCGGGGCGCTGACTCGCTGCGTGTGCGCATAAACTCTTTGACGCAACGATCCTCTAGTGAATGGAACGACACGACGGCCAGCCGTCCTTGCGGTTTTAAAAGCTGCTCTGCTGCGGCAAGGCCGCGCTCTAACTCGCCCATTTCGTCATTGACGGCGATGCGCAGCGCTTGAAACGTGCGCGTGGCGGGATCAACACCGTCTTTGGAACGTGGCACAACATCGCGGATCAGCGCGGCCAGCTGCGTTGTGCGCGTGATGGGTTTTTCTTTGCGCGCTTCGATGATGCGCTTAGCCACGCGACGAGAAAAACGCTCATCGCCATAGGTGTAGATAAGATTGGCCAGCGCACTCTCGCTGGTTTCGTTGACAAGATCGGCGGCGCTTGAGCCTGTTTGGCTCATGCGCATGTCAAGCGGGCCGTCTTGCTGAAAGGAAAAGCCGCGCTCCGCTTCATCCAGTTGAGGCGAAGAGACTCCTAGATCAAGGGTCACGCCGTCCACGGCCATAATGTTTTTTTGATCCAGCATTTCTTTCATTGCGCCGAAGGTTCCTTGAAGGAGCGTTAAGCGCGGCGCAAAGGCGGCCACCATTTCTTGCCCCGCCGCGATGGCGTCGGGATCGCGGTCAATGCCGATGACGTTTGTTTGCGTGCGCTCAAGGATCGCGCGGCTATAGCCGCCACGGCCAAAGGTGCCGTCGATATAGATACCGCCTTCGCGAGGCGCAAGCGCCTCAACAACTTCGCTGAGCATCACGGGGATATGGGATTGCGGCGTTGTCATGGGTTAAACGCTCCCTTCCATTTTAAGGGAAGCGGCAGCGATAATTTTGCTCAGTGATAAATCTTTGGCTCTTGCGGCGCTGCGTGTGGCGGCATCGTGCGCGGCAAATTTTTCGGGGCTCCATAGCTGAAAAGTTTTGCGGCGTCCGACAAAAACGACTTCATCCGTGATCGATGCGGCCTCAGTCAGCGCTTGGGGCAGGGACACGCGCCCTTCGCTATCGAAAGGAACCTGATGCGAGCCGCCGAAGATGGTGGTTTCGATCAGCTCATAGGCTTCGGGTGGCAAATCGAGTTTATCAAGGCTCTGGCTGAGCAGTTCAAGATGCGCGATAGAGCACCCATCCAGCGCATCGTATTGTAAAGAACGGAAGACAACGATGCCTGTCGCATCGGGTCCCAAAACAGCGCGGAAGGAGGCCGGAACCGACACGCGTCCCTTCTTGTCAACCCTATTGACAAAACTGGAAAGGAACACGGCCATAAAAGCCTCTACAATCAAAGGGTTGGTAAAATTTCATACCGTTCTTTTCGTCGCATGATGTCGCGCCGCACAAAACAGCATGTTTGGGTATATATGGGATAGCATGGGTCGCTATGGGAAATCAAGGGATTATGTGATAAAAATGTATTAATTCTGTGAAAAAAATAGTTACTAAACAGGAATGACAAAGGATTGATCTTCGTTAGTTTGTCAGGATGAAGTAAACAAAGAGTGAACCATCGTTCTGTTCTTTGTTTGTTCTTGTTTTTGTGGCTGGCCTTGCGCGGGGAAAGAGCGTGCGGTTTGCCCCTTTTTTCCGCCCGTTTTGAGTTCCTAAAAAAACCAATAGAATCAACGAATCGAGCCTTTTTCGAGGCCGTACGTCGAGCAGAAGGCTACTAAGAGACGCTTTTGAGTCTGTTTGTACCGGATTAACCATTTATGTCCATGAAATATAACGATTTTGTCAAAATCGAAGACCCCATGCATCCCCTTGAAAACAAACACTTTTCTGAATCATCTTTTTGCGGAAGCTAATTCGGGCGAAGTTTTGGGGATCGCCGTTCTTTCTTCTCTTATCATTCCTCTTTATGCTGCCCATGGCTTTTCAGGTAAAAACGTGGCACAAGGCCATGAAGATAAGGCGATGCCGCCCTCAACGAGACAGGAGGCTCCATGCGCTTCTTGTCACATGCGATAGCCAAGAAAAGCGTCTTAGCCGAATAGGAAAAACATGAAAAAGACGGAAACGCCTGTAACCCATGCGGGGTTTGTCGCCATTCTTGGTGCGCCAAACGCGGGGAAGTCAACGCTTCTCAACCAATTGTTGGGTGAGAAGCTCTCCATCGTTACGCGTAAGGCTCAAACAACGCGCATGCGCGTTCTTGGGTTGATGACCGAGGGCGACACGCAAATTGGCATGATCGATACGCCCGGTCTTTTTCAACCGAAAAGCAAGTTAGAGCGCGCGATGGTGCAGACGGCGTGGGACAGCCTTGAGGGAGCCGATCTTGTCTTATTGATTGTTGATGCGGCCTCGCGTCAGCCGGATGCGAAGGTTGAGGCGATTATCGAAGAGCTGACCCGTCGCCAGCAAAAGGCGACGCTGATTTTGAACAAAGTGGACAAGGTCAGGGTTGAAAAGCTTTTGCCGTTGGCTGAGCGTTTGCACGATACGGCGATGTTTGACGAAGTCTTTATGCTCTCGGCGCTGAACGGCGATGGCGTGGAAAAGCTTAAGGCTAAACTTTTCGCCGCGATGCCCGAAGGGCCTTGGCACTTTCCGGAAGACCAGTTGACGGATGTGTCTGAGCGCCTTTTGGCCGCCGAGATCACGCGCGAAAAATTGTTTGAACAAATCCATGATGAGCTGCCTTATGGCGCGGCTGTTGTTCCCGAAAGTTGGGAGGAACGCAAGGATGGCTCAGTTGTGATCCGTCAGACAATCTTGGTCACAAAGCCAACGCATCGTGCGATGGTTTTGGGTAAAAACGGTTCACGCATTAAGGAAATAGGCTCTGCCGCTCGCATCGATTTGGTCGAGCAATTAGGGCGTCCCGTTCATTTATTCCTAGAGGTCAAAGCCGACGAACGCTGGCAAGAGCGCGGCGAGTTCTATCGTCTTTTTGGATTGCAGGGATGAGGGGGGGCGCCCCCTTGCTTTTATTTCAGCGCGGTTAATCGCGATTGTGCTACGGCTATTTGCTTTTCAAGCAAAGAGATTTCTTCATCCCGCGATAAAGCTTCTTGTCCGCGCCCCTTGCCTTGGCGGTTGCAACGGCCACGTCCCTGCCCAAGACCTTTGTCTTGGCAACGTCCGCCACCGCCTTGGCCTTGTGGAGATTGCGTTGCGTTGTCCGTAATCTGGCATCCGCCGCGACCACGTCCCATCGGCCCTGTTCCCAGTGGCCCTGTTTTATCCATTAATGGCATTGTTTATTCCTTCCTTTGTTTTCGATCGGTGTTGCTTCGTTATCAAGAGCGAAATGGCCGCCCTCAATTCTCAGCGCAGCGCCTTCAACCAACGCTGTCGCTACGGCCTTTCGCGCTTCGGCTAAGATGCGTGAAAAAGTCGAACGGGATACGTTCATAAGAGCCGCGGCAGATTCATGATCCATCTCTTTAATGTCTGCCAGTGAAAGAGCCTCAAGCTCTTCTTCCTTTAAACAAACAACGCGCAGTTGCCTAACAGGAACCCCTTGAGGCTTGTAAAAGCGAGATACGGGGCTAAGGCTAATGCGCCTGCATTTTCTTGGTCTTGCCATGAATTTTTCGCAACCTGTTATGAGCGTGATCTCATAACAACATAAGCTGATTAAGAAAGGGCGTCAAGACAATTATGCACAAGCGTTCATAATGGCTCTAGCCCGTTAATAAATTTGTAAAAGCCTTGGGTCTATACTGTTTGTCCCCTTGAAGAACGGTGGTTTATGGATAAAGTGAAACAAAAAGAACAACAAGTTGATCATGCCGCGTGGTTAAAAAAAGCCTTGGCCTTTAGTCACGGTGATCCGGCGCAGGGTGGAAGCCCTCATCCGATGGTGAAGGTTGGCGCGATCCTTGTCGGAGCCGATGGCCAAGAAATCTCACGCGCCTCTAACCGTTTTGCTCATGGCGTCGATCAAAACGCGCCAGAGCGTTATGTGGATGGCTCGCGCTCTCTTTGGATTAATTGCGCCGAGCAACTGGCGATTATCGGCGCTGTGCGAAAGCAAGCCAGCCTAAAAGGGGCGCGGCTTTATGTGACGCTTGCGCCTTGTGCTGTTTGCGCGGGGCTCATTGCTGAATGTGGAATTCGCGAGGTCATCGTGCCCAAGGATTCCGATCACGCCCATGGCCGCCTTAAAGCGAAATGGAAAAAGAGCATTTCTATTGGTCAAACAAAACTTCAAGAGGCCGGCGTTATCGTGACATTGATCGATGGGGTTGAGGTGTAGCGTTTCAGTCGTCCCCTAATGCAAAAGGCGGGGGATGGTGGATGGGTTGATGTCGCGTTCGGTCATCTCTAACCGGCCATCTAAATGATTGATGTCTTGCCTCATGCGAAGGGTGGCTGCTGTCAGCGTCTCTAGCCTTTGCTCATAATGGTGTTGCTGACGTTCAAGAGAATCGAGCGTATCGCTGAGCCGCCTTGTGGTTTTGATTTGCTGGCTGACGGATTCGCCAAGAGCAACGGCCAACGTCTCGCGGAGTTTCTTCAACCATAAAATAGCAACAACGACGAAAGCGCAAGCGGCTGCACCCGTCGAGATCACAAAAACAAGCCCCCAAAGCGACATGATAAGCCCCACTTTTGAAGCGATGAAGATAGCACGTTTTGGTTTTAAACACCATGACGCAAAAAATCCTTACCGTATCTTAGGAATTAAGAGATAAACTGCGCTGGATCGGATCGCGTTAAAGGAGAAAGAAATGTCGGAGCAATATCTTACAGCCAAAATTCATGAGGCGCTTAAAGCGACGAGCGGCGATAAAAAGGATGCGCAAAAGTTGCTGATTACATGGGCTGTGCGCGATCAGGCTCTTTTGCTTGGCCTTGCTAAACCGCATCTGAAAGAGCTGGCTGCCGTGCATATTGATCAAGTGTCGCGTGAGACGAAAAAGGGAAAAGCCGCGCCGATGCTCAGCAAGGAAGACGTTGAAACGCTCCTTCATAGCCATACGAAAGGCGAGAAACGCTCTGCCGTTAAAGTCCCGCCGCCTAAGACCTCTTTGCGGCAAGCCTCGGTTATGCACCAAATCGTTGCGGCGTTTAAAGGAAAGAAATAAGAGAATTTTCTTTACCGTTTGCCAACTCTTGACGAGTGATCCTCCTTCTAATCTTAAAATCGCCATGTTTTGACTTCTCATCTTCCTTATCCCCAAAGCTGTGGATAAGTCTGTGGCTAACTGGGGGAGGGAGGGGCATAAGGGCGATAAAACCTAGGATTCCCTATTGTTGCCTATTTTTCAGGCAAATCGTGCAACATGTTGAAATGCATTAATGATTTTGTAGTCTATGGTGTGTTGGCTCTGTTTTCTGACGGAACAAAGGGAAAGCATGCCTTTTTTAAGGCAGATGTGAACAAAAGCGGCTTTGGCTGCACAGGATTCTTTTCAGAGTCAAGAGACATAAAAGCGTATTCCTGCCCATAATGGTTAGGTTCTTTTCCAAAAATGGGAGGACAAAAAAGATTTTCAAGAATCAGCGCTTGTTATTGTTCCCGTGATTCCCTCTGGCTCTATCAGGGCGAGAAAGTGACGTATTAAATCTGCCCCTTCTGTTGGTTTTTGAGACGGCGTTGCGGCGATCAGCGCATCAAAATGCGCTTGCGATTGGCGTTCATTCTTCAGCGTAGGGCCAAGGGCAAGGCCGTTGATCCTTGCGTGTGGGGCATAGCGCTGTGCCAATGCGGGAAGTTTTTCTTCCATCATCCTGCGGCTTTGGGCATAGGCGCTCATAAAAAGGGGGATGGGGGTGGAGTCCAAAATCTGCACAATCGCGCCTTTAGTGCCTTGTGGGAGTTGCTCCAGAAAAGCAGCATTTAAAGCCAATGGCGCATCGATGTTTACGGCGCGGTGACGCACGCCATCGGGATCCTCGGTATCATGGATGAACAGGCTGGCATTGTGGATCAGCGTGGTGAGCGGCGGCGCGTCCTTAATGGGGATAAGCAGCGCAACCTCGTCCGTCTTTTCCAAATCGGCTTGCGCCAGAAAGACGGCGCGCCCCAGCGCAGTGATTTCTTGCGCCAGCGTTTCAGCTTCTGCTTTCGACGTGTTGTAATGGATCGTAACGTCCCATCCGTTTTGAGCCAAGCCCAACGCAAGGCTTCGTCCTATGCGCTTGCCCGCGCCGGTGATCAGGACGTGGCGATTCATTTATGACTTTTTCTTGCGCTTGGGTCCATCGACCAGCGCGGATAGAACGCCATGCCATGAGCGGATTTCTTGCTCGGTCATTTCGGCGCGACCTAAGGTTGATTGTAGGTTGCGCGTTATGGTGGGGCGCATATCATCGGCTACGAAAAAGCCAGCCTTGTCCAGCTCATCTTCAAAACGGTCAAAGAATTTCTGATATTCCTCGCGCAAAGCGGGGCGGCTTTTGCCTATGCGAATACGGTTTTCGGGGGTGGCATCGTTCGCCTGATACCACTCATAGCCAATCAGCAAAACCGTTTGCGCCAGATTGAGCGACATAAAGTCGGGGTTCAGCGGAATGGTGATCTTGGCGTTCGCCAGCGCGACGTAATCGTTGATCAGGCCCATGCGTTCGGGCCCAAACAGGACGCCTACTTTCTGCCCATCAGACGTGCGCTCAATCATATCGGGAACAGCAGCGCGAGGCGTCATGATGCGGTTGACCATATCGTTGCCACGCGCCGTTGTGGCGTAAACGTAATTCAAATCCGCAATCGCGTCCTTCACCGTGTCATAGTGCTTGGCGTTTTCAAGGATATCGTCTGCGCCAGAGGAGGCTGCCATCATGCGTTGACGATGAATATCGCCCAGAGGCCACGGATCGCGAGGGCTTACGATGCGCAGTTCAGGCAGGGCGCAGTTCGCCATGGCACGCGCCGTCATGCCGATGTTTTCGACAAGCTGCGGATGAACAAGGATGATGATGGGATTCATGAAATGACCTGTAACACAACGGCAGTGTCATCCCCGCGAAAGCGGGGATCCCGTTTCTTTTCTAAACCAAACGGGACTCCCGCTTGCGCGGGAGTGACGGAAAAATACGGATGAACAAGGATGATGATGGGGGCGGTCATTTGTGCTTGCAAGGTTCTTTTTGTTTTAGGGCTGTAAAGTGAAGCCCATGAGGTGTTGGCCTAATATCGAAATCATCGCCAAGCTTTACGTCGAGCCAGTCAAGGGCTTCTTGCGGAAAATTAATAAACAACTCGCCATCGGGTGTTTCTTCGATTTTTGCGCGCATTATTTCTACCCTCTCCGCCATGTCGTGCCTGCCGCGCTGTCCTCTAGGATCACGCCTTGCTGCGCAAGGGCGTCGCGGATGCGGTCGGATTCGATGAAGTTCTTGGCCTTTTTGGCGGCCAGACGCGCCGCGATTTGCGCGTCAATTTCGGCATCCGAAAGGCCGCTTACCGCGCCGCCGCTCTTGAACCATGCCTCCGCGTCCTGTTGCAAGAGGCCAAGAGCCTCACCCGCCGCAAGAAGGGCGGCTTTCAGCTCTGCTTTCGCTTCGTTCGTGGTGGCGCGGTTGAGCTCGCCCACCAGTTCATGAATATGCGCAATCGCCAGCGGTGTGTTGAGATCGTCAAGAAGGGCGGCTTCGACGGCTTCGGGTGTTGTCGCGGTGGAAGTGGGCGTGTCCTTCACATTCCGCAACGCCCCATACCATTTGTCCAGCGTCGCCTTGCATTGCGCCAAGTTATCCTTGGTGAAGTCGCAAGGCTGGCGATAGTGCGATTGAAGGAGCGACAGGCGGATTGCCTCGCCAGAGGTTTCGTCCAGCAATTCATGCACCGTAAAGAAATTGCCCAAAGACTTGGACATCTTCTCGCCATTCACGGTCAAAAAGCCGTTATGCACCCAGTAGTTTGCCGGAGGCGCGCCATCATGGGCGCACGCGCTTTGCGCGATTTCGTTTTCATGATGCGGAAAAATCAAATCCAGCCCGCCGCCGTGAATATCGAACGTCGTGCCCAGCAAATCATCCGCCATGGCCGAGCATTCCAAATGCCAACCCGGACGGCCATAGCCCCACGGGCTATCCCATCCTTCGCCGCCTTCGGGCGCAGGCTTCCACAACACGAAATCGGCGGGGTCTTTTTTATACGGCGCGATTTCCACGCGGGCTCCGGCGATCAGCTCATCACGCGTGCGGCGGGAAAGTTTGCCATAATCCGCCATCGATTGAACGGAAAACAGGACGTGCCCTTCCGCCTCATACGCAAAGCCCTTGTCGATCAGCGTTTGCGTGAGCGCGATCATTGGCGCGATATAGGCCGTAGCGCGAGGCTCATGATCGGGGCGCAGCGCGTTCAAATGATCCATGTCCTGATGGAACATTTTTGTCGTGCCAACCGTTAGCTCTTTGATGGAAACGCCGTTCTCTTTTGCGCGTGCAAGGATCTTATCATCCACGTCTGTGATGTTGCGGGCATAGGTGACCTTGGGATAGTGGCGCTTCAAAAGGCGATACAGCGTATCAAACACCACGATAGGCCGCGCATTACCGATATGCGCAAAATCATAAACCGTGGGGCCGCAGACATACATGCGAACATTATTCGCATCAATGGGGGTGAACACTTCCTTGGTGCGGGAGAGGGTGTTGTAAAGGTGGAGGGTGGTGGTCATGAGTTTTCCTTCCAATTATAAACCGTCATTGCGAGGAGGCCGTTAGGCCGACGTGGCAATCCAGGCTGCCGAGCGTCTGCGAGGCTGATGAGTTACATGCGCCACGGACGTGGCGCAGCTGGATCGCCACGTCGCTGCGCTCCTCGCGATGACGGGAAAATGTCATGCCATTACTCCCGATAAACGACTCTGCGCTCGCTCCCGCCCAATCAGCGGCAGGAGGGTTTTAAGTTCGGGGCCGTGATCCATGCCCGTCAGGGCGCGGCGCAGCGGCATAAACAGCTCTTTGCCCTTGCGGCCTGTTTTTTCTTTGACGGCATTCGTCCATGCGCTCCATGTTGCCTCATCCCACGGCGAGGGCGGCAGCAGCGCGGCGGCTTCGGCGATAAACGCCTTGTCCTCAATCACTGGCGTGACGGGGCCGTTGGCGACATGCCACCACAGGCGAACATCCTCAATCGTCATCAGATTGGTGCGAACGGCGTTCCAGAAATCTTCCGTAACGTGTCCAAGGCCAAGAGCGTCCAGACGCTTCCCAATGGACGCAAAGGGCGTCATGTGCAGGATTTTGGAGCTCATATGCTTCAGCTCTTCCAGATCGAACTTGACCGTGGAGCGCGAGATTTTGGACAAATCAAATGTGGTCGCCAGTTCATCAAGGCTGAGGCACGGCACGGCGGAATCGGATGTGCCCAGCTTGGCCAAAAGGGCATTGATCGCCATCGCCTCAAGGTGCAATTCCTCGCGCAGGGAGGCGATGCTCATCGTGCCAAGGCGCTTGCTCATCGCCTCGCCCGTGATGTTGACCATCAGGGGATAATGCGCCCATTGCGGCGCGGGCTTGTCCGTGATTGCTTGCCACAGCTGGATTTGTACGGAGGTATTGGTGACGTGATCCTCGCCGCGAATGATATGCGTGATGCCCATATCGGCATCGTCCACAACCGAGCAAAAGGTGTAAAGCGGCACGCCGTCTTCGCGCACGATCACGGGATCGGACAGGGAGGAGGCAGGGAAAATCTTGTGCCCTTGGATCAAGTCATCCCACACGACATCGCCCGCGTTCAGTTTAAAGCGCCAGTGCGGCTTTTTGCCCTGTGCGATCAGCGCGGCAACATCGTTCGGCGAAAGCTTCAGCGCTGCGCGATCATAAACAGGCGGCAGGCCGCGCCCCAGCTGCGTCTTGCGCTTAAGGCCCAGCTCATCCGCTGTTTCGAAACAGGGATAAACGCGTCCCGCTGCTTTCAGCGTTTCCAAAACCTCTTGATAGCGCGTGGTGCGATCCGACTGCTTGGCATAGGCATCCCATGTCAGGCCTAGCCACGCCATATCGTCCTTGATCCCTTGCTCAAACGCGGGGGTTGATCGCTCTTGATCCGTATCATCCATACGCAGCAGGAAACGCCCACCATGCTGGCGGGCGAAAAGGACATTGAACAGAGCCGCGCGGATATTGCCAATATGCAAAAGACCGGTGGGCGAGGGCGCAAAGCGTACAAATACAGTCATGACGTTGTTCTAGCAGGAAAAAGGCAGCGGAGGGAAGGGGGTTTAGGGATCCAAACGCAGGTTAACAAAAAAGGAAACCCAACAAAATCACCCTCCCCTTGCGGGAGGGTCGAAAAATAAGGCTCCGCAGGAGACGGATTTTTCGGGGAGGGGTTATAAACCCACGCATTTTTGACCCCTCCCCGAAGATTTTACGCGCTACGCTTATAAAATCTTCGACCCTCCCGCAAGGGGAGGGTGGTTTAGTGCTTTTGTTAATCTGAGTTCGGAGCCCTTGGGTACAGCCCTATTTTGTCCTCTTTTAAACAAAAATATACCTTTTTGTGCTTTAATGATGAGGATCGTTTCGTTCACAACAATTAGTTATTATCATTATTATTGGGTTGAGGCGCTGATGTCCTCTGACAAGCAATATCAAGGTTTTTTTGGAACTCTCCGCAGAGAATCGGAGAGGCGTAAGCTATGGAAAGAAATTGCGCTGGATGAGAAACAGGAGGGGCTTTTATCTTATGCGCGGCACAAACTTGACTCACACTTGTTAGAATTCACCAATGAGGCAGCATGGAACGGGTTAAGGAAGAGTGTCGTTCAACAAGATCCACGTAGAGAATACATATTGGATTGTGCTGAACGGTGGGGGAAAAAAATTCAAGTTGAAATGAAAAAGTATGGTCAACGTCCAGTTGATGATATTGCGTTCACCAAGATAGCACGGAGCTGTAAGGACTTTGCGTTTGTTTTGGATGATTTTTCAGGAGAAGACGTTCGTTTGGCTGTTTCCTTTCTATCAAATACAATACGATATGGAGACCGTATAAAAAATTGGTATAGTAAGGAAGTTAATGAACCACAGCTTGTTAATGGGAAAATATATCTTGAATGGGGCGCTTCTAGCAGAAAGGACACACCGGCAGAGGCGCAGGCGCGAATCCCAACATTAGAACAGCAGAAAAGGGACAGAATAGCGTTTAGGAGAAAAGGATATTATGAAGGCCTGAAGAGATTTACCGCAGATCCTAAAGGTGCGACGGAAAAGGCGATAAGGATTGCTTGGCGAGAAGCGGCAAGCGCAATAACTGTTTTTAGAAAAGCACTGAACGAGGTGCCAAAAGCGATGGAAGTCAAGGCGGTAGTTAATGTTGTGGGGAATAGGCCGAGAAAGCCTTTGTCAAAAGTTGTTCATCCTTTTCGATATGGCCTCTAGCCCCATCTTGCTCCCCCTTCCTATTCCGCCTACACTCCGCTTCTGCCGTTAAGACAGGAGCGGATTTTTTATGACCTTCCCCACCTTTGCCGATGTGAAGAAGCCCGACTATCGCCCCGAAGCGGGGCGGGGGTTTCGGCTGGTATCCGACTATCAGCCTGCTGGCGATCAGCCTGCCGCGATTGATGCGCTGTGCGCGGGGCTAGAGGCCGGTGCGCGGGATCAGGTGCTGTTGGGCGTCACGGGTTCCGGTAAGACGTTCACGATGGCGCAGGTAATCCACCGCTTGCAGCGGCCCGCTTTGGTTCTTGCGCCCAACAAGACGCTTGCCGCGCAGCTGTATGGCGAGATGAAAAGCTTTTTCCCCGACAACGCGGTGGAGTATTTCGTCAGCTATTACGATTACTATCAGCCCGAAGCCTATGTCCCCAAGACGGACACCTATATCGAAAAAGAGTCGATGATCAACGAGCAGATTGACCGCATGCGCCATGCGGCCACGCGCTCGCTGCTGGAGCGCGACGACGTGATCATTGTCGCGTCCGTGTCGTGCATTTATGGCATCGGGTCGGTGGAGACGTATCAGGACATGGTGCTGGCCTTGCAGATGGGGCAGACGATCCCTCGGCAAGAGCTTCTCGCGGGGTTTGTGCAGCTTCAGTACAAGCGCAACGATATTGGTTTTGGGCGTGGTGATTTTCGCGTCAAGGGCGATACGGTTGAGGTGTTTCCTGCGCATTTGGAAAGCACCGCGTGGCGCTTTTCCCTGTTTGGCGATGAGGTTGAAAAGATTATTGAGATCGACCCCCTGACAGGCGAAAAGGGCAAGGTTTTGGATGGCGTGAAGCTCTATGCCAACAGCCATTACGTTACGCCGCAGTTTACGGTTGAGCAGGCGGTGGCCAAGATTAAGGTGGATTTGCAAGAACGCCTTAAGGAGCTGCTGGCGGAAGGCAAACTGGTGGAGGAGCAACGCCTGCGTGAGCGCATCACGTTTGATATGGAAATGATGCTGGCGACGGGGAGTTGTTCGGGCATTGAAAACTTCTCGCGTTATCTGACGGGTCGCGCGGCGGGGGAGCCTCCGCCTACGCTGTTTGAGTATCTGCCAAAAAACATGCTGCTCTTCGCGGATGAAAGCCACAACATGATCCCGCAGCTTCATGCGATGTATCGTGGTGATTTTCAGCGCAAAACGACGCTTTCCAACTTTGGCTTTCGCCTGCCATCGTGCGTCGATAACCGCCCCCTCAAGTTTGAAGAGTGGGATGCGATGCGACCGCAAACCATCTTTGTGTCGGCGACCCCAGGCCCGTGGGAGTTGGAGCAAACGCAAGGCGTTTTTGTGGAGCAGGTTGTGCGCCCGACCGGCCTTATCGATCCGCCCGTGATTATCCGCCCCACGGATCATCAGGTGGATGACCTGCTGGCCGAGGTGCGCGAGGTCGTGAAAAAAGGCATGCGGATTCTGGTGACGACGCTCACCAAAAAAATGGCCGAGGCGCTCACCGATTACATGACCGAGGCGGGGATTAAGGTGCGCTATATCCACTCGGACGTGGATACGCTGGAGAGGATCGAAATTATCCGTGATCTGCGCCTTGGCGTGTGCGACGTGCTGGTGGGGATCAATCTTTTGCGCGAAGGATTGGATATTCCCGAATGCGGGCTTGTCGCCATTTTGGATGCGGATAAGGAGGGCTATTTGCGCTCACGCGTGTCGCTCATCCAAACAATTGGCCGTGCGTCCCGCAATGTGGAGGGGCGCGCCATTTTATATGCCGATAAAATCACAGGCAGCATGCAGGCGGCCTTGGATGAAACAGGCCGAAGGCGCGAGAAACAGCAGGCCTATAACGCGCTTCACGGCATCACGCCCGAAAGCATTAAGAAGAACATCGGGGATATCCTGTCCTCGGTCTATGAGCGTGGCGATCACGTCAACGTGAACGTGGGAGAGGAAGTCCTTAGCGGGAAGAAGTTGCAAGCATACTTGCGTTCTTTGGAAAAACGAATGAAGGAAGCTGCTGGGAACCTAGAGTTTGAAGAAGCCGCTCGCCTGCGCGATGAAATCCACCGGCTGGAAGCGGCAGAGATGGAAATTATTGACGATGTATCTGTCCCATGAAGTGTGAGATCAGGACAGGGACAGAAGAATAGATATTTTGCATAACCTTCAAGATTCCAACAAACCTCTCGTCATTCCGGAAGTTTTGCGGCGCGTGAGCGCCGAAAAACTATCCGGAATCCGATTTGGTTTAAAATGACGCCAGAAAACAAATCGGATTTCCGCCTCTTCGTCCCGCTCTACGCGGGACTTCGTGCGGACGGTGAGTTATGCAAGATGTCTAATGGGGGGCGTTAATAAATGTTAATGGCTGGGGGCGTCGGTAGAGATGTGGATCAATCTTCAAAAGAGGCATGCGTTGCGTTTGGCAAAAAAAGAAACGGGCAATGAAATAAAGCACACCATTCGGCGGCTGATCGACGCGCAGCGGCGGGCTGGGATCGCGTCGCTTTGTTGAATAGTCTGATAAAAGCTGTAATATCTTCCAAATTATGCCATAGTTTGAAAGCCAATATGAATTGGCAAAGAGCTTTTTTCTTATAGGCTCTAACCCCTAAACCTTTAGCCCCTGTTATGGAGGCCGCCTTTGTCTCAAACCATTGTTCTTGTCGATGATGACCGCAACATCCTGACCTCCGTGAGTATGGCGCTGGAGGCCGAAGGCTATCAGGTGCGTACCTATTCCGATGCCGAGGAAGCTTTGCGCGGGCTTAGCCAACGGCCTGCCGACATGGCTGTTCTTGATATCAAGATGCCTCGCTTGACGGGGATGGAGCTTCTTTCCCGTTTGCGCCAGCAGCCCTTGACGCAGACCATGCCTGTTATTTTCTTAACCTCTAAGGACGAAGAGGTGGATGAGATTATGGGTCTGTCCATGGGCGCGGACGATTATATCACTAAACCTTTTTCCCAGCGTCTTTTGCTGGAGCGCATTCGCGCCATTTTGCGCCGCGAGCAGCTGCGCCTTAATCCGCCTACAGCTGATGCCTCGCAGCTTCTGACTCGTGGTGAGCTTGTTTTGGACGGAGCGCGTCATCAATGCACGTGGAAGGGCAAAGCGGTTGACTTGACGGTGACGGAGTTTCTGCTCGTCAAAGCGTTGGCTCAACGTGTTGGACATGTCAAAAGCCGCGATCAGCTGATGGATGCCGCCTATGGTGAATCCATTTATGTTGATGATCGCACAATTGATAGCCATATTAAACGTCTTCGCAAAAAGTTTCGTGTGGTCGATGATGGGTTCGAACAAATTGAAACGCTTTACGGCGTCGGCTATCGCTATAAGGAAGATTGAGCTTTCGGATGTTTTTCTCCGCGTTGCGTTCTTTATTGTTCCGTTCGCCCGTCGCGCCAGCTTGTCCTTGGCCGCCGCGTTTTTGGCATAGGCGAACGCCACCGCGTTTGTCCCCCCTCATGCTTCGCATTATGGCCGTCAATGTCATGGCGCTTGCCATTCTGGTGGGGAGCTTACTCTACTTGGGGCGATATCAAGATCGCCTGATTGCGACAGAGTTGGACGGGCTTAGGATGCAGGTGAGGATGTCCGCCAGCGCGATTGCTGAAGGCGCGGTTGTTTTGGATCGTGATGAGCGCAACATCCTCTCGCCTCTTTTGGCGCGGCTTATGATCCGGCGTCTTGTGGAAGCCAGCGCAACGCATACGCGCCTTTATGACGTGGATGATACGCTTTTGGCCGATAGCCAAATCCTTCTTGACCCTGCAGGTAAGGTGCAGGCGCGGCGCTTGCCGTCTTCCACAGGCCATTGGCTTGGCGACCATGTGATGGGCTTTTTCGATTTGATGGATCGCTTGGCAACCAAGGCCGATTACCCTCTTTATCCTGAAGCGGAGATTCAACAAGGCGACCAATACGATATTGTTAAAAAGGCGCGTGATGGGATCGTTTCAACAGAGGTCTGGCGTGTGCCAGAAGGGGGGCTTTTGCTGTCGGCTGCCGCCCCTGTTCAGCGCTATAAGCAAGTGTTGGGCATGGTTATCTTAACGCGGCCTGATACGAAAATAAGCGCGGCTATTCATGAAGTCCGTATCGATATTCTTAAGATATTCGGCGTTACGTTGTTGATCACGCTGCTTCTGTCCATCTATCTTGCGCGGGCGATTGCAAGGCCCCTCAAGCTGCTTGCCAAAGCGGCGGAAAGCGTGCGCCATGGACAGACGGAAATGGTGGGGCTTTCCGGCACAGCGCGGCTTTTGAACCATAACGCAATCCCTGATTTCAGTGCGCGTCATGACGAGATTGGGGATCTCTCTGTGGCGCTTCGCGATATGACATCGGCCTTGGCCAAGCGTATTGGCGCGATTGAAAACTTTGCGGCGGATGTCGCTCATGAAATCAAGAATCCACTCACGTCCTTGCGTAGCGCTGTCGAAACGGCGGGGAAGGTAAGCGACCCAGAACGGCAGAAAAAGCTGATGCAAGTGATCCGTGATGATGTGGATCGGTTGGATCGATTGATTTCGGATATTTCGCGAGCCTCGCGTTTGGATGCTGAGCTAACGCGAGATGAAGTCGCTGATGTTGATTTGGCACGGATGGTGCGCTCTCTTGTCGCGCTTTATGCGGACGATGAAAAAGGCGCGATTGTCGTGACGGATGTGCCGCTTGAAGCCAGATTTCATGTTGAAGGTATTGAACCAAGGCTTGTTCAGGTGATGCAAAATCTGATTGCGAACGCGCTGTCGTTTGCGCCGCCAAAGAGCAAGGTTGTGGTGAGCGTTGCGCCTCTTAAGGGGGGCTTTATCGATCTTATTGTCGAGGATGAGGGCGGCGGCATTCCTGAAAATAAGCTGGAGGCTATCTTTGATCGTTTTTATAGTGAGCGCCCCAAGGCCGAGAAATTTGGCACGCATTCTGGGTTAGGCCTCAGCATTTCTAAGCAAATTGTTGAGGCGCATCATGGCCGCATTTGGGCCGAAAATCGCACGAATGCCGAGGGGCGTGTCATTGGCTCTCGCTTTATCGTAAGGTTGACTTCTTTTTGATAAGCCCTTGTTGCGCCGCAACATACAATCGTGACATAAGCATGTGGTTTGATTGATATTTCCTTGCCTTGCTTAACAATCCGCCTTATGGTTACCGCGATTTCTTAGAGACCGGTCTTTTCCTCTTTTTTCGTCTCACCTTCAAAGGAGTTTCCTATCCATGACAAATATCGTGATTGTTAGCGCTACGCGCACGGCCATCGGTTCTTTTAACGGCGCTTTGTCTTCGCGCCCTGCTGTTCAGCTTGGTGCTGATGTGATTAAGGAAGCGCTTATCCGCGCCAAGGTGCAGGCAGCGGATATTGATGAAGTTGTGATGGGGAATGTTCTTTCAGCGGGGCTTGGCATGGGGCCTGCGCGTCAAGCGGCCATCGGGGCGGGTATTCCTTCTGAAAAGACAGCCTATGGCGTCAATCAGATTTGCGGATCGGGTCTGCGCGCTGTGGCCAATGGCGCGATGGCGATCAAGGCGGGCGATGCTTCGGTTATCGTTGCGGGCGGCATGGAAAACATGAGCCTATCGCACCATGCGATTTATTTGCGTAATGGCATTCGCATGGGCGATGGCGCGATGGTCGATACGATGATCAAGGATGGCCTTTCGGACATTTTCAATAATTGTCATATGGGCATTACGGCAGAAAACGTGGCCGAGAAGTTTGGCATCACGCGTGAGATGCAAGATATTTTTGCCGTGGAATCACAGCTGAAAGCCGAAGCCGCCATCAATGCGGGCAAGTTTAAGGATGAAATCGTTCCCGTCATCATTCCCAATAAAAAGGGTGATGTTACCGTTGCGCAGGATGAATACCCTCGCTTTGGCGCCAGCGTTGAGGGCATGGCGAAGTTGAAGCCTGCTTTCAAAAAAGACGGCACTGTTACAGCAGGCAACGCTTCGGGCATCAATGACGGCGCGGCTGCGTTTGTCTTGATGACCGAGGAAGAGGCTGCCAAGCGCGGCCTCACACCGCTGGCGCGTATCGCGTCTTGGGCCACGGCGGGCGTTGATCCCGCGCTGATGGGAACGGGGCCTATCCCCGCGAGCCAGTTCGCGTTGAAAAAGGCGGGATGGAGCGTCTCTGATCTTGATTTGATTGAGGCCAACGAAGCCTTTGCCGCGCAAGCGATTGCCGTGAACAAGGAAATGGGCTGGGATGTTGCCAAGGTCAACGTCAATGGCGGCGCGATTGCTTTGGGTCATCCCATCGGCGCTTCGGGCGCGCGCGTTTTGGTCACGTTGATTCATGAGATGCAAAAGCGCAGCGCGAAGAAGGGGCTTGTGACTCTTTGCATCGGTGGCGGCATGGGCATCGCCATGTGCATTGAGCGGTAACGCCCATGCCTATCGTTCATATTGATGTCCTCAAGCGTCCTGTCGCGGCTAAACGCCGCATGGTGTATGCCGTGACAGAGGCGGTTGCCACGGCGCTGGACGTTTCTCCCGATAGCGTTCATGTGATCGTCAACGAAATGAAAGGCGATCAATACGCTGTGGCGGGCGTCCTGTGGGACGATAAAAAAACGCCTTTAAGAAAAACAGTCAAGAAACCAATCAAAACATCAAGGAAGAGAAAATGACAAGAAAAGTTGAAAAAGCGAGAGTCGTCGTCGTCACGGGCGGAACGCGTGGCATCGGTGCGGCGATTAGTGCGACCATGCATTCGTTTGGCTATAAAGTTGCCGCGACGTATATGGGCAATGATAAGGCCGCCGAAACGTTTAAGGAAAATTCTGGCATTGATGCTGTTTATAAATTCGATGTTGGTGATTATGATGCGTGCGCCGCTGGTCTTGCTTTGATCGAAAAGAAGCTTGGCTCCGTTGATATTTTGGTCAACAACGCAGGCATCACACGCGATTCTTTCCTGCATAAGATGACGCAGCAACAATGGCGCGAAGTTATCTCTACCAATCTTGATTCCGTTTTCAATATGTCTCGTCTTGTGGTGGAAGGCATGCGCGAACGTGGGTTTGGTCGTATCATTTCGATCAGCTCGATCAACGGCCTTTCTGGCGCAATGGGGCAGACGAATTATTCAGCGGCCAAGGCGGGCATCATCGGTTTTTCGAAATCGTTGGCGTTGGAAGTCGCGGCCAAGGGCGTGACTGTTAACGTGATCGCGCCGGGTTATATCGAAACGGATATGGTGCGTGCGATTGCCCCAGAGATTCTGGAAAAGATCGTGGCCAAGATTCCCGTTAAAAAACTTGGTAACGTGCAGGGTATCGCGCGGCTTGTCGCCTTCTTGGCGGATGAGCAGAACGGTTTTACAACGGGTGCGACGTTCAATATCAACGGCGGCCAGTATTTGGCTTAAGACACGTTTGGTTTTTCTTTGTTAAGGAGCGGCGTTAAAACCCGCTCCTTAACTTTTTGAGGATCAGCAAAGACAAGATCGACCGCTAGAACGGCGACATGGGGCTGAAAGGCCGTGGGCACGCGCACGAAATCTTTGGCCGTGGTAATAAGCCGCAGTCCCTTTTCTTGCGCGCGTTGGGTAAGATTTTCCAGATCGCTTGCGCTGTAACGATAATGATCGGGAAAGTCTTGTGTCAGGGCAACGGCCAGTCCAGCCTTGCGGCAAGATTCATAAAACTTAGATGGTCGTCCAATCCCCGCAAAGGCCAGCACGTTCGGCTTGGCTAAAAAAGTGGGATTAAGGGCGGGTTTGAGCGAGGCTTGAAGGATGGGCGCGTCAAGAGCCTTGGCGCAGCCCCAAAGGTCCTCACCGATCAGAACGATGGCATCGATACGGGGTAGGGCGTCGCTTATCGTTTCGCGCAAGGGGCCAGCGGGAATAAGGCGCTGGTTGCCAAAGCCCGCTTCGCCATCAATGACAAGCAGAGCAACGTCCGCCGCAACTTTGGGGTTTTGCAGCCCATCATCAAGGATGATGACGGTGGCTTCTTTTTCTGCCTCGCGGATGGCGGCCTCGCGCTGCCTTGCAATCCAACATGGCGCTTTTTGGGCCAAAAGAAGCGCCTCGTCCCCGACATCTGCCGCCGTATGGCGGTTTAAATCGATGCGTAAGGGGCCTTTTTCGCTCCCGCCGTAGCCGCGTGAAACGAAGACGGGTTTTTGTCCTTCTTTGATCAACATCTGGGCCAGAGCTAAAGCCGTGGGTGTTTTCCCCGCGCCGCCCGCCACGATATTGCCGATGCATAAGATGGGAACGGACGCTGCATAGGGGGTGATCACGCCGCGCCGCACCAGCGTTGCCGCTCTGTAAAGCTGCCCAAGGGGGGAGAGCAAGTGGGCGCGAAGGCTTTTTTGACGATACCAGAAAGACGGTGTTTTCATGGGGTTTGGTCCAGCGAAAAGAACGGATCCAGCGCGGTCAGTGTATCGCTTAGAATGGCTTGTTTGCTTTGCGCCCAAGCGCGTCCCGTCGTTGCCAGTGCTTCTATAGCGGCGGAGTCTTTGAGTAAGTGAGAGAGCGTATCGGCCAGATCGGTTTCGTCTAAGACTTGCCGCGCCGCGCCAACGGCCAGCATATCGTCGGCCATGATTGCGAAGTTATCCATGCGGGGGCCTAGAAGTGTCACGCAGCCAAGCAAGGCTGGCTCTATGGGATTATGGCCTCCCCATGTGAAGGATCCGGCAAGGCAGCATAAGGGACAAAGGCGATAAAAGAGACCAAGTTCGCCCATCGTATCGGCAAGATAGAAAGCCGTTTGTGGCATAATCGGCTCGTTTTTAGAACGGCAGGCGAGGGGGATGTTCTTTTTTTCGATCAAGTGGGCGATGTCATCACCACGTTGAGGGTGACGCGGCACGATCACCGTGAGAAGAGAGGGGAACACTTTGTGAAGGTGAGCGTGAACGCGCAGCGCAATTTCTTCCTCGCCCTCATGGGTAGAGGCCATAAGCCAAACGGGGCGCTTGCCGATGACGGCGCGAAGTTGTTCCAGTTCTTTTTCATCATGTGGCAAAGGCTCGGCAGCAAACTTAAGATTGCCGATGACACGTGTATCGCGAAGGCCAAGAGCGGCAAAGCGACTGCGTTCGGCGCCTGTTTGGGCAAGACCCAACGCAAAGACGCTCAACATCATCTTCGTGCTGCCAATCATCCGCCAGCGACGATAGGACTTTTCGGACATGCGGCCATTAAGGAGAACGGCGGGGATTCTACGCTCTTTCATGGCGGCCAGCATATTGGGCCATAGCTCGGATTCTACCCACAAAGCCAAATCAGGCTTCCAATGATTCAGAAAGCGGTTGACGTAAGGCCAACGATCAACGGGCATGAATTGGTGAAAGACGCCCTTAGGAAGGCGTGATTCAACAAGGCCAGCCGATGTTGTTGTTCCTGTCGTTAAAAGGATGGACCAAGTCGGATGGCGTTCACGTAAGGCTTTGATAAGGGCAAGCACCGACATGACCTCGCCCACGCTGGCGGCATGACACCAGACCAACTTGCCATGAGGGCGGGGCAGGGAGGCGTGACCAAGGCGTTCATTAAACCGAAGAGCATCTTCGCGTCCCTTGGCTTTGCGAAAGCGAAGGTAGAGCGCGATCAGCGGCGCAAAAAGGTTGGTAAGGAAGCGATAAAAGGGCATTCAGAGTTCAGAGTTCAGAGTTCAGAGATCAAGAGCGTGGAGTATAATGTAACTCGTATTCAGCTTCATCGCCATTGGTTTTTCTTTGATAAGGTCGTGGCAAAGAAGATAGGGGGGGCTCTCCCCTGAGCTCTGATCTCTAAACTCTAATCTCTCTCTTATCCCTTCTTTTCTTCTTTAGCGGGCGCTCCTGCGTTCACGCGATCACGCATCAGCGTTAGCAAAGCGCCGATGTCGCCGCCGTTGCGTTGAATAACCGCTGAGTATTCTTGTCGTTGCGTGACGCTCATGCTCACGCCTTCGACGACAACGTCAAGGATGCCCATTTTTCCGTCTTTTTGGCGCACGCGCCATGCAACGGTTGTGGGGGCTGAGCCATCGGGATGCGTGATGTCGCTGTTCACCATAACATCCTTGTCGCCTTCTGGCGTTGATGAGCGAGCCTTGAAGCCTTCCCCCGTATACAGGGCAAAGCGGTCAGAATAGGTTTTGACGACAAGGGCTTCGAATAGATCCATATACTCTTTTTGCTGTTCAGGTGTCGCGGTGGCCCAGCTGCTGCGGCCAATGACGAAACGAGCAATGGTTGGCAGATCAAACGTCTCGCGCAGCATGTTGCGGAATTGGGTGTTGCGTTCTTCTGGCGAGGAGTCTTTATTCGCCAAAATAGCGATGGCGCGATCACCAAGGGATTGAATGAACTTGGCTTGCTCAGAAAGCTCAACGACGGCCTCGGTCTTGGCGGCAGATTCTTGTGCCACAGCCATGAGGGGTGTCATTAAGCCTGCGACAAAGAAAAAAGCGCAAAATCGTACAAATGAGGAAGATTTTAACAACATCGACACAACGCTCCGTAAGAGGGAAGAATCATAAAACAGCCCAGCAAGCTGTCATCAACATATAGCGATAGAAGAACAAAAGAAAAAGGGGAATTTTTCGACATATAGTCCGTCCGATTGAAAACCCGAAAATTTTTTCTCCGCCAAGACGCATAAGGCCAAGGTCAATCAACAGCCGCGGCCAAAAAATTTTCGGGTTTTCAAGTTGACGTAGTATACTGCAAAAGGGGGCGCTTGAGCTGCACCCCGTCGTTTAGACCAGCAGGTGGGGTAAATTAAGATCTATGGATTTATCCGTTTGTCCTGTTTCCACGCGCTCTTTGGGTTTCATGTTCGCTCTCCTGCAAATCAGGCGGCAATATAGTGTGCCGCCTGATTTTTTGCTTTTGGCGATCCAAAATCGGGCGACGCTTACAAAAGCTTTATGAATCAATGAGTTAGCTGCTGCCCAAAACCGAGTCAGTTTTCTTATATTTCAATGGGTTACGGCATTAACTTTGAGCGGAAGGCGATCGAGAGGCACAATCTTACGCTCTTCGGGCTGAGAATCGATAAAAAACACAAGATTCGTTGATTTTATTGGGTTTTTTCTGAACAGAAAAGGAGGCGAAAAAGAGGGCAAAAAAGGGGTGGAGAAAAGAGGGGAGAAAAGGGGGGAATTCATTACCTGATCCTTATGTGCAGGCATCCATTAAACATCGTTTCCTGATGGCGCGCCGACTACACTGTAATTTGTAAGGCTCAAAGACTTTTAAAAAGCACCCTCGCAGGCCGCAAATTTGCAACCCATAACCACAAAGGAAACCAAAATGTTTGAAACAATCAGAGACGGCAAAGACACGATGACCAAAGACTCGGCTCATCACGCCAGTGGCCACCTCGTTGACGAGGTCAAAAAGATGGCTCGCAATTTCAAAGCTGACGCAACCGATACCGCAAACGCCGCAAAAAATGATTTAGAAGGTGTGGCTCGCGAGACAGGCACGCAGATGCGCGCCTTTGCGGATTCTGCTGGGCATAGCCTCAAGGATGCAGGTGACACAGTGGCCGTCAAGATTCGTGACAATCCCATTCAGTCAACTCTTATTGCTCTGGGTGTGGGGCTTCTTGCGGGCATTATTTATCGTCGTTGAACGTGGGCATCCATCCGATAATCTGTGAATGGAAAATCCAATGATCAGCAACCTTCTTGGCGTAGCAAGTGTCGGCAGTGTTCTGGCAAGTGCAAACATCATGCACCGTTTTTTGTCATCCATGGCCAAAATCATGGTGCTGGCAATCGTCTGTGCCTTTATGCTCTGCGCCTTGCTGGTTGCTGTTTTTGTAGCGCTCTATTTTGGCTTGGTTCGCTATGGACTCGATCCTGTTGATGTCACGATGGCGTTAGGTGCCGTGGCGCTTTTGCTAACGATCACCTTGGTGGCAGCAACCGCTCATCAACTTCGACGTTTTCGCGATCACTCTGCTTACAGTTTGCCAAAATCAAACAGCCCTTGGCCTGATTTAGGAAGCATAGTGAACGCCTTTATTGATGGCTTTCTCAACAGCAAGAAGTAGGTAGTCAAGCAACATTTTACAACCTCTTTTTGGCAAATGCCCTGCCTGATGGCGATTTAAGATACTTCTCAAAAGCTGGTGGACCTGATCGGGATCGAACCGCTGTGCGCGTAGGCGCACAACATATATTTTGTCGGTTCGATTATCCTGATGATTGTTTTTGGTGGACCTGATCGGGATCGAACCGCTGTGCGCGTAGGCGCACAACATATATTTTGTCGGTTCGATTATCCTGATGATTGTTTTTGGTGGACCTGATCGGGATCGAACCGACGACCTCGTCATTGCGAACGACGCGCTCTCCCAGCTGAGCTACAGGCCCGTTTTACCAAACGGCGAGGGTCTTTATGATGGGGGATGTGCGGGATGTCAAGCTTCCCTTGCCATTCTTATCGTTAACGATTATTGTGCAAACAGTTTTGCGAAAAAAAAGGAGGCCTTATGTCTGTTCTGATGTCGTTTTTTGCCGCTTTGATTGAGGTTGTAAGGCTTGTTCTTGGTCTTTATATCTGGGTTTTGATCGTTGGCGCTGTGCTAAGCTGGCTCCTTGCTTTTGACATTGTTAATGGCCGCAGCCGGTTCGTTCAAAGCGTGGGAGATATTTGTTCGCGTCTGACAGAGCCTCTCTTGCGTCCGATTCGTCGTTTTGTGCCTTTGATCGGTGGGCTTGATCTTTCTCCTGTCGTTTTGATCTTTGCGATTATGTTTATCCAGTCCTTCCTGACCCATCTTTTGGCCTATTGATCCATGACCTCTCGTTTAATTGATGGCTTGGCCATGGCGGCGCAAATCCGCGCAGGGCTGGCGGAACACGCGCTTGATATGAAAACGCGGCAAGGTGGCATTGTGCCCGGTTTGGCCGTGGTTCTTATCGGGGACGATCCAGCCAGTCAGGTTTATGTGCGTAACAAAAACCGCGTCTGCGAAGAGGTGGGGTTTCGTTCCTATAGCCATACGTTGCCGTCTTCGACGACGGAAATGGAACTTTTGGCGCTGATTAATGAGTTGAACAACAATCCTCAAATCAACGGGATTTTGATCCAGCTTCCTTTGCCAGATCATCTTAATGAAAGAACGGTGATCAACGCGATTGATCCGATTAAGGACGTGGATGGCTTTCATCCTGTGAACGTGGGGCGGCAGACGACGGGGCTGATGAGCCTTGCGCCGTGCACGCCTTTGGGGTGCATGATGATGTTGAACGATGCGCTTCCTGATCTGGGGGGTAAAAAGGCGCTGGTCGTTGGGCGCTCCAACATCGTGGGCAAGCCGATGGCGCTCATGTTGCTTCAGTCCAGTTGCACGGTGACTATCGCGCACTCGCGCACGCAAAACCTGCGCGAGGAATGCCTTGCGGCCGATATTCTTGTGGCGGCGATTGGTCGTCCTGCCTTTATCAAAGGCGATTGGGTTAAAGAAGGCGCGGTGGTGATCGACGTTGGGATCAACAGAATTACAGACCCCGAAACGGGCAAGCATAAACTGTGCGGCGATGTTGAGTTTGACGTGGCGCGGGAACGCGCCGCCGCGATTACGCCTGTGCCGGGTGGCGTGGGACCGATGACGATTGCCTGTCTTATGCAAAACACGTTGCAGGCAACGATGATGCAAAACGGCTGGGGATGGTAGGGAGCCATGGCCGCGCCTGCCTCCGCCTCTTTGCAGCTTAGCGCCCTTGTTGTGGCGCATAACGAGGCGGCGCAGTTGGCGGCTTGTCTTGACGGGCTTTCCTTTTGTGATGAGATTGTGGTGGTGCTTGACCGTTGTACCGATGACTCGCGGGCTATTGCCGTAACGCGTGGAGCTAAGATCATCGAAGGTGCATGGGAGATCGAGGGCGCACGGCGTCAAGCAGGCCAAGCGGCTTGCGCGGGGCGCTGGGTGTTTGAAGTGGATGCGGATGAGCGCGTCCCCGATGCCGTGGCGGCGGAAATCCGCGCTGTTTTAAACGCCCGCGAAGCGGCGGGGCAGGGGGCGGATTATTGGCGCATCCCGTTCGATAATTACATAGGGGATCGTCTGGTGCGCTATGGCTGGGGCGCTAGTTTTGGCGTGAGCGCTAAAGCGATTTTGTACCGCCAAGGCATCAAGCATTGGGGGGCGCAACGCGTGCATCCCAAAGTTCTTATGGATGGTGTGGCGGGTTTGCCTTTGCAAGGGCGCATGGCGCATTATGTGGATCACGATGTGTCGGACATGATCCAGCGGCTTGATCGTTATACCAGCCTCCATGCTCGTGACATGATGGATGAAGGCGATGCCAGCACGCTTGGCAAAAACGTGGCGAGAATTTTTGGGCGTTTTTACAAATGCTATGTCCTGCGCAAGGGCTACCGCGAGGGCGCGATGGGCATCGTGATCGCGCTGTGTGCGGGGCTTTACCCCTTCCTGTCCTATGTTAAAGCACAAGAATTAACGAAAAAGTAAGCAGAGTTTGTCGTTTTTTGCTGAAATAGGGCGAGAATGTGACCCTGAAACTAATACCTGAACATAATTTAAACCACTTTTGATGTATAATGGCCAAGTTGAAATTTTATTTAAAGTTAGGATTGAAATGGCCCGTAAACCCGCCCCGCAAGAAGGACGAGTTCAGTTTTCTAAAAATTCTTTTCGTTCGCTTCTCACGAACAGCATGGTTGGCCTTGCCACCTGCGTGACGCTTTACGCGTCAACCCAAGGTTATCGTGATTATGCCCAACAAGTGACAACGCCAACGCTTTCCGCCTTTGCCGGATGGGTTGCTGAAATTGGAGCCAACCGTGTTCTGGGCGTAAAAACGCCAGAAACCTCTGCCTGTCGTGCCGCTGTGCTGGCTTCTATGACAGAGGAAGAGAAACAGGCGCCAACGGCAGAAGATTCAGAAGAGAAAAAGGCAAAGTCTATCACCGCGCAAGTTGACGCTATTCGCAACCTCAATTTTGTGGAGGCGCAGAGCCGTGCAATCGGTACGCAACCACCTTCCTATGCGCCTTTTTCACAGCATGCGGGGGCGTCTGTGGTGGCGATTGTCGCTGACGTTAAGGTTGAGCGTGCGAAGACAGAGAAAGAAGAAATGCCCGCTAAACTGAAGTCTTATCTTGAAGAAAATCCTTCTGTTGGTAAAGCGGTTCGGAAGAAAGCGGCCAAGGTCGGCGCACAATTGCCTCAGGCGATCGATAAGGCTCGCGCAAGCGGCCTTATGGATGATTGGGCGTTGATTGAAGAGATAACGGGTTTTTCTGTAGTGACTATCAGTTTTTTTGAATCAGATATGGGAACAAACCCGAAGGCGGGCAAGGACGTTCTTCAAGTTAAAATGCCGACATTTCTGGATGGCATGGTTCGCTATGGCGATGCCTTTGTTCAATTGGTGCTCCCCTTTGATCCCGCCTTGGCCGATGAGGTCGCGTGTTTATTGCCGTATGTTAAAGAGAAAAACGGAGAGTTTCTTTTCGATGATGCCGGTTATCGGCGCGATCATCAGGGTAAGCCTTTACACGTGAAGGGTATGAAAAAACCTCGTTTAGAGGATAAGGTCAAAAGCCTTCGCGATGATCCTTTTGTCGCAGGCATGTTTACGGCTCTTCGCTTAAAAGACGCTCAAGAAAAAATACGATCCCGCTATCAAGATGATCCTAAGGCGATAGAGTTCATTGATGTGATGGGCTCTCATGGTTTTGCTCGATTGGTTCATGTTTTTGGTGAAGCAGGTGTGAATGTCGCTATTAAGAATCGCAATCAACCAGCGGAAAAAGGATTCCCCAATGAGGGTATTCGCAATCAATTCAAAATTAAAGATCAAGAGCTCACGCGTCATGTCTTCTGCCGTTTTGCTGGCGTGACCCATATAACATCAGAGGAAATTGATAGGCTTGTTGGGCAAGAAGACGCGCCCAAGCAAAAAAGCGTCGTCGCCCTGAATGCTTTGAGAGAGAGTCTTTATAAAGGCGCTGTTCCGCCCTCTTTAAAGTTATAGCCGCTTTTACGGTAAACGCTGGTGAAGATAGAAGGCCGTTTATTAATCAGAAGGGCATAAGGATGTCCATAACTTGGCTGCCATAGCGGGGCTGTTGGACATCTTGCAGTTGGCCTCGTCCGCCATAGGATATCCGCGCTTCAGCCACTTGATCATATTTGACCGTGTTTTCCGCGCTGATATCTTCGGGGCGAATGACGCCCGTGACGACAAGCTCACGCATGTCGAAATTGACGGTGACTTGCTGCCGTCCTGCCATCACAAGATTGCCGTTAGGCAAGATTTGCGTGATGGTGGCCGCGACGCGCAGGTTGATTTTTTCCGACCGGTCAACCGAGCCTTTGCCAGCGTTGGAAAGATTGCTGCCTGTTTCCACAAGGTTTGCGCCTGTCACACTTTCGGGCAGGACTTTTGTCAGCTGCGATTCAATGCCGAAAAGGTTCGTGACGTTGGCGTCTTCTGAATTTGTGCGCGTCCGTTTTGTTTCGTTGGATATCTGCGCCTTTTCATCGATGCTGATAAGGACGGTCAAAATATCGCCCACGCGGCTGGCGCGTTGATCACGAAAGAAAGCGCGTGAGCCTGTGCGCCAAAGGGAATTGGCTTGTTTTTCACCCATCTCAGGATTCGGCATCGGCATTTTAACGGGGTTTGGACCTGAAATCATGGAAGGGTCTTGCACCGCTGTCATGGTGGGGGCTTCACCGACTTCGCGTGCGCGCGTCAACGCGTTGCAGCCAGAAAGGTTGAGGGAAAGAAGGCCGATAAGGCCAAGCGTGATAAGCGAGGAGCGTGGCATAGTCTATTCTTCCTTCGCAGAATCAAGGACGGCAACCCGTTGCAAGGTCGTGACGCGAATAACGCCATCGGCTTCGACGATGCCTTCAACGATACGATTGCTTTGGTTGTTTTTCACGCGCACAGCTTCATTCCTTGCGCCGTCTTGCAAGGCGCGGCCCTGTGTCGTGATCAGCATCATTGGCGTTTCGATTTTAAGGGTGACCAGCGATCCGCGTGTGACAAGGCGGGGCGGAACAACATCGCGGGTGCGGATAAAATCACCCTCCGCTTGATCACGGCGAAGCTCTTGCCCGACGATGCTATCGACCTGCGTTAAAATGTCGTTGTTCAGTTGTTCTTCTGGAACCTCAATCCAATTCAAATCACGTGTGCCGATCACTGTTCCCATCGTTAGCCTGCCCGCCAGAACGGGAACGGTTTTCTTAACGATAAGGCGGCCTGAAACGGTTTGGGTTGGCGCTTGCGGCATGGCGGGCAAGGACAGCGCGGCACGAAAGCGATGCGAAGTTTGATCATAGGAAAAGTTGACAAGAGAAAAAGAGGGGGCGTGTTCGCTGGGCAAAAGAATATCCAAATGTTTGTTGTCAAAAACAACTTCTGTGGAGCCGGAAGGCAGGCGGGACTCGTCTTGAATTTTGGCAAGAACGGCTTTTTGAATCATGGCGGGCGTGATGTGCGTAGCGGCGCGGGTCAAAACGATTTGATCGGCCTGACTTTGGGGTTGCCATGCCAGATTGTGTTGCTTGGCTACGTTGACGACAATCCGCGCATTATAGGTCACGCTTTTGCCCGGCGCGGGCGCGATGGCGATATCGGCATCTTTGCCTTCGGGCAAGCCTTCGAACACGTCGCTTAGCCTGATGATATCGTTCTCGACCGATCTTGCGGGGCGCAGCATCACGGCCTCTTGCCCAAGGCAGGGAAGGGGAAGCGTCACGAGGATCAAGGCCAGAAAGCCATAAAGAGAAAAGCGCATCATGGGCGGTTACCTTAATTGACTGATGGTGGTCAGCATTTCATCGGCGGTTTTAATCACGCGTGAGTTCATTTCATAGGCGCGTTGCGCGGTGATAAGTCCCGTAATTTCTGAAACGACATTGACGTTAGAGCTTTCGACGGAACCTTGCACAAGGCTACCAAAACCTGCGGACTGCGGATTGCCGACGGTGGGTGAGCCAGAGGCAGCCGTTTCCTTCAGTAAATTATCACCAATGGCTTCAAGGCCGGTTTGATTGATAAAAGTTGCCAATTGAAGCTGCCCAAGGCTTTGTTGCGCTGTTTGCCCGTCAATCGTCGCCGTGACTTGGCCAGAGGCGTTGATGGTCACCGACAGCGCATTCGACGGAACGGTAATCGCTGGAAGAACGGGAAAGCCGTTGGGCGTCACAAGCTGGCCTGTTTCGTTAAGCTGCAATGATCCGGCGCGTGTATAGGCCGTTGTGCCATCGGGAACTTGAACCTGTAAGAATCCGCGACCATTGATGGCGATGTCGTATTGATTGTTCGTCACGGTCAGGTTGCCTTGCTCGCTGATGCGATACGTCGCGACGGGCATGACGCCAAGGCCGACCTGCAAGCCAGAGGGTAACAACGTGCCTGTATCGGATGAAGGCGATCCGACGCGGCGCATGTTTTCGTACAGCATATCCTGAAACTCAGCGCGAGAGCGTTTAAAGCCCGTCGTTGAGATATTGGCGATGTTGTTCGATATGACTTCGACGTTAAGTTGCTGGGCTTGCATGCCCGATGCGCCGATGCTCATGGCTCTCATGGTTTGTCTCTCCTTCTAGCGTTAGGCCGCTGTGGCCTTCCCTAATCGTTGAATAGCTCGTGATTGTCGGTCGTTTTCAAGCTCTAGCAAGCGCACAACTTGTTGATAGGTGCGTGAAACTTCGATCATGCGCGTCATTTCCGTGATGGATTGGACGTTGGATTGCTCAATCGCGCCTTGTACAAAACGCCCCTCGGTTGAGGGTTGCGGCGTTTCGTTGGCGCTGTAGAGGTTGTTGCCGACGGGCGTTAGGCCTTGTTCGTTTTGAAATTGAACAAGGCTGAGCTTGCCAACTTGAAGAGAGCTTGTGCCCGTGCCCGATATTGCCGTGATAATGCCGTCGGGTCCGATCAGAATATCGCGCGCGTCTGTGGGCAGCGTGATGGCTTGATTGCCATCGCCCATAACCTTGTCGCCCGCAGCGGTCACAACGTCGCCATCGTTGTTCAGCTGAAACGCGCCAGAGCGGGTATAGCGAAGACCCGCCGCCGTTTGAATGGGGATATAGCCTTCGCCTTGAATGGCAACATCAAGGGGGTTGCCCGTCATGATGGTGGGGCCTTGCGCCGTATCGCGGTAGGTTCCTTTTTCGACAGCAAACGAAAAGGTTTGTTGTGGCGCGGGGCGCATAAGATAGGTGTCAAAGGCGACGTTTTCACGCTTGAAGCCCGTCGTGTTGACGTTGGCAACATTGTTGGCCGTAATATCCATCGCCCGCGTCAGCGAGTCTTGGTACGAAGTTAGGATAAGGCCGGCTCCTTGCATGAGTCCTCAAAACGAATGAAGAGAAAAGATCGATAACAGCCTCTACCTTGCAGACTTCGTGCCAAATTAGAAAACAAGTCGTTATCAGTTGGTTAGGTGTTTGTTGCCGGTTTTTTATTGTTGGCTTTCTGGCCAAAAACGTCCCTTAGGCAGGGCATAAACTGCCGCCTTGCCTCGTTGCGCTTAAGGAAACCTAACGCCTTGTTAACCAAACTTGGTTGAGTTAAGTTGGGGGGACAAGACGCCTATTCAGCAGGAGTGGAAAGCCGTGGCCAAAGAAGAAGACAAAGACGAAAAACCTGACGATGCCAAAGAAGAGGGCGCGGCTGAAGGGGAAGAGGGCAAGGGCGAGGGCGGCGAAGAAGGTCTCCATCCTCCTAAAAAGAAACTCAGCAAAAAGATGATCATTATCATCGCGGCGGCAGCTTTTGTGCTTTTGGCTGGCGGTGGCGCTGGTTTGTATTTTGCGGGCGTTTTTGGTGGCGGGGAGCCTGCGGCGGAAGGGGCTGCGCACGACGATAAAGGCGGCGCTCAAGAGGGGCAGCATGAAGCCGATGCCAAAGAAGGTGATGCCGAAACGGTTGAGGAAGAAGAAAAAGCAGGAGAGGCTCACGCCGTGCCCGTGTTCTTTCCCTTAGGCGATGTCCTTGTTAATCTTAGCGGAGACGGAAAACGTCCCAACTTTCTGAAAATTAAAGTCAATCTTGAGTTGGCCGATGAAAAAGACGCCGCCGCGCTGGAAGCGCTTAAGCCGCGCATCATTGATCATTTCCAGATTTACCTTCGTGAATTGCGCGTTGAAGATTTGCGTGGCTCGGCGGGGCTGTATCGTTTGCGTGAGGAGTTGCTTCTTCGTGTGACCGAAGCGGTAAAGCCCATTCGTGTTCGTGATGTGTTGTTCCAAGAAATGCTTGTTCAATGATAGGATACGATGTTGAAAAGGATGACAACACGATTCTTTTAGCTTAACAATTGAACCTGACCCCTGACCCCTGACCTTTGATCCTTGCCATGACCGACGAAACGCCAACCGCTGAAATGAGTGAGGAAGAACGTCAAGCCGCCGAATGGGCCGCTATGGCGGAAGGCGGTGATTCGGCGGAAGGTGGCGCAACGCGTGTTCTTAGTCAGAACGAAATTGATTCTCTTCTGGGCTTCAGTGGCGGCCCTTCGGCGCAGGATAACTCTGGCATTATGGCGCTTATCAACAGCGCTCTCGTCAATTACGAACGCCTGCCGATGCTGGAGGTCGTGTTCGATCGCTTGGTGCGCATGATGTCTACCTCTTTGCGCAATTTCACGTCTGACAACGTGGAAGTTAGCCTTGATCAAATTACCTCGGTGCGGTTTGGCGATTATCTGAACTCGATCCCTTTGCCTGCCATGTTGGCGGTCTTTAAGGCTGAGGAATGGGACAATTCGGCGCTTATGACCATCGATAGCGCTATGATTTATTCGATTGTGGATGTTCTTCTGGGCGGGCGGCGCGGTACGGCGGCCATGCGCATCGAAGGCCGCCCTTACACGACGATTGAGCGCAATTTGGTTGAGCGTTTGGTGCGCGTGATTTTGGCCGATGTCAGCGGCGCGTTTGATCCGCTCTCGCCTGTGACGTTCCGTTTTGATCGTCTTGAAACCAACCCGCGTTTTGCCACGATTGCGCGACCCGCCAACGCGGCGGTTCTGGCCAAGCTTCGCATCGACATGGAAGATCGCGGTGGCCGCATTGAGATTTTAATTCCCTACGCGACGTTGGAGCCTGTGCGCGAATTGCTGTTGCAAATGTTCATGGGTGAAAAGTTCGGGCGTGATTCCATTTGGGAAACCCACTTGGGCAATGAGCTTTTGATGACCAATATGCATATGGACGCTGTTTTGGATGAAGTCTCCTTGTCTTTGGGGGATGTGATGAATTGGAAGGTTGGTTCAAGGCTGATGCTGAACGTCAAGCCTGATGACCTTGTGGCGCTTCGCGCTGGCGAAGTGACCCTCTTTAAGGGGCGCATGGGATCGGTGAACGATAACATCGCTGTGCGCGTGGATGAAATTACTTTGCAGGAGGCAGAGAAACATCAATGACCAGTCTTATCGGTTTCGTTTTAGATATCGTTTTGATCGGCTTTTTAATCGCCGGTATTTCCTATGCCATCAAACTGACGCAACAGTTGGCCGATATGCGTGCGCAGCGTGCGGATATGGAGCGATTTGTCGCCAACTTTAGCGCGACGGTTGAGCGTGCCGAGGCGGGCATTCGCGGTTTGAAAAGCGTTTCACGCTCCAGCGGCGATGACTTGGAACGATTGATCGAAAAAGGCCAGAGCTTGCGCGATGAGTTGCACTTTCTGACCGAAAGCGCCGATCAAATCGCGACACGTTTATCCATGGTGGCCACGCAACAGGTCAAGGGAGAGCAACCTCCTGTCGCAAAGGAAAGCAAGGCCTCTCCTCCAAAACAGGTGGACAAGCCACGGGTTGTTGACGCTGCGCCCTCTCAATCGTCCGCTCCCGCTATGGCCGCGCCTCAGCAAGCCTCTTCGGCGGCCGAGCGCGATCTTTTGCGCGTTCTTGGCAAGAGGGGCTAGGTCATGAAGCTTCCTTTCACCCTTCATCCTCGCGTGTTGTTGCCGTTGATGATTCTGACGGCGCTGCTGATGGTGGGCGTGCGCTTGGATGGCATGTGGGACGCTGTGACGGAAGGTAAAATCTATTCCGCCGTTCGTCAGGTGCAAGCGTCGGGGAACGAAAAGAAGGAAGAGGCCAAGCCCGACGTGCCAAAGATTGAAGAGCCTAAGGTTGCGGCGCCTAAGGCGGATGAAAAAAAGAATGAAAAGGCCCCCGCTCCCGCTGCTCCTGCTGTTAAGGAAAAAGGTTCACCGGAGAACGAGCTTTATCGGCAACTGCAAGGGCGGCGTGAACAGTTGGATGGGCGCGCTCAGGAATTGGATGCGCGTGAATCCCTAATCCTTGTCGCTGAAAAACGCATTGAGCAGAAAATTAAAGAAATGGAAGGCCTTCGCGCTCAGTTGCAATCCTTGGTGGGGCAGGCCAGTGAAGCGCAGCAGGCGCAGTTGGACAACCTTGTGAAAATTTATGAAATTATGAAACCCAAGGAAGCGGCCAAGATTTTTGAGACGTTAGAGCTTCCCATTTTGCTGGGGGTTGTGCAGAAAATGAAGCCTGCGCGGACAGCGGCGGTTCTGGCTGAAATGAACCCAGAAAAGGCAAAAGAAATCACGACCGCGTTAACCAAACAGGATCAATTGCCCCAAGTGAAGTGAGATGTTCTTTTCTAATGCGCTTAAGTTCTGTAAAGAAAAGAACCTCTGGCGCTATCGTTTCAAAAAACTTTTTATAGGTTGTGACCTTGTCTTCTCCTTCTCCCCCTTCTTCCCCAACGGATAGCCGGACGATGGCGCTTATTGCGCGATTGTTTCGCGGTTATATCCGTCCGCATATCAAAGGTTTTGCGGCGTCGTTTGTGTTCATGGCGATTGCCGCAGGCGCGACGGGTCTTATGGCCAAAACGATTGAGCCGATTATCAACCAGCTTGGCAAAGGGCAGGACTCTGTTTTTGCCATGAAGCTTGGCGCGCTTGTTATGGGGTTGTTTGTTGCCCGTGGCGTTGCCACTTATTTTCATACCGTTATTATGAATTATATCGGCCAACGTATTGTGACCGATGTTCAACAACAGATGCACCGCCATCTTCTTGATGCGGATCTTTCGTTTTTTCACGCCAACGCTTCGGGTCTTTTGATTTCGAAACTGACCAATGATGTGGCGATTATGCGCTTGGCGGTGGGCGAGTGTTTGACCAATTCCTTTAAAGGAGGGCTGACGCTTGCTTTCTTAATTGCTGTTATGTTTTATCAAGATTGGCGCCTTTCCTTGGCCGCTTTTTTTGTTTTTCCTCTTTCCGCTCTTTTCGTGGCACGCGTGGGTCGTCATATGCGGCGATACTCGTTGCGTATGCAGGAAGAGACAGGGCGTTTTATCTCTCTTTTAAGCCAGATTTTCCAAGGCATCCGGCATGTTCGGGGCTATGGCATGGAAAATCATGAGCATAAGCGCGTGCAAGGGGTAACCGAAAACATCTTTAAATTGGCCATTAAAAGCTATCATGTCGGCGCTTTGTCCAGTCCGTTGATGGAAATAATGAGCGGCCTTGCTATCACAACCGTCGTTCTTTATGGCAATTGGCGCATTGAACAAGGCCACACGACAACGGGGGCGCTGTTCTCGTTTATTATGGCGTTTATCCTTGCCTTTGATCCTATGCGTCGCGCTGCGAAAGTGAATGGCCAACTGCAAGCGGGGCTTGCGGCGGCAGAGCGCGTCTTTGCGTTGCTGGATACGCGCCCTTCCATTGTGGATGCGCCGCAGGCGACAGCGATGACCATAAGGGACGAAAGCGTTGATCTGCGCGATGTTGTGTTCCGTTATCCGGATGGAACGCTGGCGTTGGATCACGTATCCATCCATGTGCCGCATGGGAAAACGGTGGCTATCGTGGGGCCTTCGGGGGCTGGCAAATCGACCATCATCAATCTCATCCCGCGTTTCTATGACGTGGAGGGCGGCGCGATCCTTATCGGCGGCATGGATATTCGTGCGGCGACGATGACAAGTCTGCGAAGCCGCCTTGCGTTGGTCAGTCAGGAAACAGCCCTTTTCGATGACACGGTTCGCGCGAATATCGCCTATGGCAAAGAGGGGGCGAGCGAGCAAGAGATTATCACGGCGGCTCAAAATGCCAGTGCCGATGGGTTTATCAGCCTTCTTCCACAGGGGTACGATACCGTTGTGGGCGAACATGGTGTCAAGCTTTCGGGAGGGCAGCGGCAACGGATTGCGATTGCGCGGGCCATGCTGCGCAACGCGCCGATCCTTTTGCTTGATGAGGCAACATCGGCGCTTGATAATGAATCTGAACGCGCTGTGCAAGAAGCGCTAACCCGCCTTCAAAAAGGGAGGACAACGATTGTCGTCGCCCATCGGCTGTCAACGATCGTGGATGCCGATAAAATCGTTGTGATCGAAGCAGGGCACATCGTTGAACAAGGGCGGCATGACGAATTGTTGGCCAAGGCTGGCGTTTATGCGCGTCTTTATGGAATGCAAAGCTCGTTTTCTTCTCAAACGACAACGGCACGCGATCATACCGATGATCTAATCTAGAAACCCTCATCAACCGAAAAGGATAAGAGGAGGGCGTGTCAATGTCGGTGTCAAAGGTCGCCTTCTTTATGGATAGGCGAACTTCTTCTCAGTCTTGGCCTTTGGGTACCCGAAGCTATCATCTTGCGCAAAGGGCTCTCCTTGCGCCTTTTGATCGTTTATACCAACGGCCTTTTGAACTGACCCATTAAAAAAATAAGAAAACGGGATCCCCGCTTTGCCTTTTCGCCTGCCGCAAGAGCGGCGCGACCGCAAGGGGAGGGTGATTGAGTGTGCTTGCCTTTACCAACGCTTGAACTATTTTGGGTATATACTCCTCGCACTTCAAGAGTTGGGATTGCTTTATCCGCAAGG
>DYDA01000013.1 GCA_020718105.1 Micavibrio sp.
ACTTTTTGCTCTCAAAATCCTAATTCCAGCCACACAATTTTGTCCATTATGCCCAATTCTTCCGCTTTGAATCACTTTCGACTTCGCGTACACTTTTTTGGGCAGCCCAAACGACCACCAAAACCACCCTTAAAGGAGGGAGTATGTCCCACACGCAAACATCTTGGCATCGCCCCCTCTGGTTCTTTGGCTTTTTGATTCTTCTCGCCCTTCTGCCCCTTCCCTTTGGTAGCAACCGGCCTTGGGCTTCGGATCTTTTTGCCGTTTTTTCCGGTCTTCTCCTTATGGCCATGTTATGGGATACACGTAACGCCAAACCCGCAGCAGGCTTTCCTCCACGCAAAAGGATTGGCTTAGCCATCCTTGGTTTCTCAATCGTCATTTTCTGGACATTTATTCAAGTCGCCTCATGGCCGCCAGAAAGCTGGCATCATCCGATATGGAAAGAAGCTCAACTTCTTTTGGGACAGCTAAAAGGATCCATTTCAGTTGATACCGGCGTTTTTGCGGAATCCCTTCTTCGTCTGACTGGCTATGGGGCTTGTTTTCTTTTGGCCTTCGTCGGAGGACGCGACAGCCATAACGCCTCGCGTCTTATTCTCACGATTGCTGGGGCTGGCGTTGCTTATGCTTTTTACGGCCTTCTTGCCCAATCCATGGGGAGCGATACGATTTTATGGTACAAGAAATGGGCGTATCAGGGCTTTTTGACATCAACCTTCGTGAATAAAAATACCTATGCCGCTTATGCCGGTTTTGGTTTGATTTGCGGCTTGGCTCTTTTAGGCGAGCGCTTTAAACACATCACGCTAACCGACCCTCATTTGGCCAAACGATCCAAAATGGCGGCGCTCATTGACTCCCTAATCCTTAAAGACTACGCCGCGCTTTTTTCGCTTCTTCTTATCTTGGCGGCTTTAGCTCTAACAGGATCACGCGCCGGTATCGCCAGCTCTTTAATCGGCGTCACAGGATTCTTTATCGCCATGCTGTGGCATAAGCGAGCTCACTCACCGCGCTGGCTATGGTTGAGCCTTAGCGGTCTTGTTCTTTTCCTTTTCTTCATCGTCTTAGGGGGAGAATCCCTTCTTGAAAGACTGGATCAAAACAAGCTGGGCGAAGATATGGGGGCGCGCCTCAGTGCTTATCAACTAGAAGGACAAGCCATCAGCGACAATCCATGGCTAGGGTTTGGCCTTGGTTCCTTTGAGCCCGCCTTTAGGCTTTATCGCGATTCTTCTCTGCCCATCTGGTTTCAGCATGCCCACAACGATTATTTGGAAATGATGATGGATCTTGGGATTCCTGTGGCAACGATTTTATTTCTATCTCTCTCGATTTTGATGAGTTGTTGCGTATCAGGGCTCAAGAAAAGAAAAAAGGATGCCCATTATTCCGCCATCGCGGTGGGGGCATCCTTCCTTATCATAACGCATGCCTTTTTAGATTTCAGCCTCCACATTCCGGCCTTTGCCGCAACTTATGCCGCCCTTTTAGGTCTGGGCGTGGCACAAAGCTGGTCTTTACACGAGCGTCATTCTTAAAAACAACGAGCCTAAGGCAAAAGGTCAAGCTGGTCTTGAAAATGCTTAAGGCTTTGCATGTCATCACGCAAAGCGGCCTCAACAACCGAGGCAAAGCGACCCGCCTTCGCAACCTTAGCAAGGCCGGTTGGATCATAAGCCCACGCCTCACGCACAAGTTTTGGAATTTGATGACGCGAGGCTTCATCTAACGCCTCCCCCAAGGCAAGCGCCATTTGAAGGCGCGGCAAAAGAAGGCGGGGCTCATAAGGGGCGCTGGAAAGCGATTGCCGCCATGCTTCAGCCACCTGCTGCAGGTTGCCCTTTTGATACAGCAAATAGGCCAGACGAAACCAACCATAGGGATCAGACGGAGAAACCCACAAAGCTTTGCGTTGCCATGCTTCTGCTTCTTGGAAGAACGCCTCTTTTTCCTCGGCCCTTGAAACAGTTTCTGCCCGTTCAAGAGAAACAAGCGCCAAGTCATTATAAAGAGAGTTGGTGTGAATCCAAGGGGAGACACGCAATCGTCCCGACTCTAACGTGTTAAGCTCTCTGGCCGAAACGACCCTTCCCTCTAATAAGGCGAGACGCGCAGACTCGCCAGATATTTCTATAAAACGCCCGACGAGGAAAGGACTGCCGAAAACAATCAAAAGCAGGCCTAACCACGCCATCCACCAAAAAGGAACAAGGGGGGATCTAGTCCGAGTAGTATTCATGATAACGATGATTGTAATAGCCATCGCCATAAGAGGCAACTTCGTTCAAATTGACCTGATTAAGGACAGCCCCCGCAACACGACAATCAAAAGTCTTAAGTTGCTTAAGCGCTTGAACAACCGCATCACGCGACGTATCCGCCCATTTAACGACAAAGAGGCTGGTGTCAACGCTACGCGCTACCATTGCCGCATCGGAAACCGCCAAAATAGGCGGCGTATCGACGATGACAAGATCATACTGAGGCGCGACCTCCGTCATGAACCTTTTCATTTGCTGTGACCCCAGCAAATCTTGCGCATTAGGCGCACGACCAAAGGCCGGAATAATGTCCAATCCCGACACCAAAGAATCATGCCGGACCACATCCTTTAAAGCATGCGTTCCTGTCAAAAGAGACGATAGGTCCTTACCATTAGCGGCAATTTCCAACAAACGAGCAATGCGCGGACGACGAAGATCAGCATCGATGAGAAGAATCTTGTTTCCAGCGGCCGCCAAAGAACGCGCCATAGACAAACAGAATGTCGTTTTACCTTCTCCAGGACCAGAACTGGTGACCATCACGGTTTTGGGCGGGTGATCCACATTTGAAAAATGGATCGCCGTTCTTACCGTACGAAGCGCCTCGCTATACGCGGAAAGAGGCTTATCCACCACATAATCTTCAGGCGGCCTGTTCGAAATCGTCTTGAGGCTTGGGACTTGCCCAATGACGGGAAGCCCTGTGCTTTCCTCCAGCTGCGGCGCTGTACGGAATCCACGATCAAAAAACTCGATCAAATAGGAAAAGACAATACCCAAAATGCCGCCTAGAAACGCTCCAGCGATTAAGAAAAGCCATTTCTGTGGGAACGCAGGGCGCACAGGAACATCAGCGCGCGCAATAATGCGCGTATCAGGAAGCTGCATTTCCTGCTGTTCAGACGTTTGCTTAAAGCGCGCCAAAAAGTTTTCATAAAGAGTGCGGTTCGCGTCAGCTTCACGCTGCAATTGACGAAGTTGAACCGTATCTTTCAACTCGCTTCCCGCTTTTCCCTCAAGACGCGTTAGTTCGCCTTGCAATTGCCTATCCTTGGCATGAGCAATATCCACTTCACTGGCCAAAGACTTCAATATTTTTTGAACTTCCTCGGCAATCTTACGTTGAATATCCATACGTTCGGCACGCGCATTGATCATCGTAGGATGCCGATCACCATAACGCGTAGAAAGCTCAGCCTCCTTGCGTCGCACTTCAGCTTCCTGCTCACGCAACCGTTGGATAAGAGGCGCCGAAAGAACATCCGAAGATCCCTCAATCCCCCCCCCTGCGCTCACCATCGCTTGCGCACTACGCAAACGGGCCTCAGCCTGAGCCGTTAGAGCACGCGCAGCAATCAGTTGCGAGTTGATTTCTTGCATCTGGCGCGTGGCAACCGTGCCGCCTTCAATCTGGATCAAGTTGGCTTTTTGACGAAAATCTTCGACAACACGTTCACTGCTTTCAACATCCTGCCTAAGCGTCGTCAGACGTTCACTTAACCATTTGTTGGCGCGCGCCGCGACTTCGTATTTGGCCTCAAGTTGATCAACAAGGTATTCGTCCGCGACCGCGTTGGCAATCTGTGCGGCTTTTTGGGCATCTTGCGATTCAAACGTCACATAAAGGCTCATTGAGCGGCCATCATTGACGATAGAGAGTTTCTTTTGAACGGCCTTCGCCGTTGCCGCCTTTTGCGCTTGTTCGCGCTCGGCTTCCTCAGCTTGAGGCGGCTCGCTCAACCAATGCGATGGGTTAAGCCATCGCGACCAAGAACGCCCAGTCTTGTTGAACTCAGTATCTTGAAGAAGATTCAATTTCTTGATGACTCGATCCAAAACAGAACGCGATGTGATAATATCAATTTCGCTACGCAACGTCGCGCTGTCGCTTCCCATGGGAGAAAGACTGCTTCCCATTTCAAAAAGCTTTGCTTGCCGTTGATCAAGAAGAAGGACGACTTCCCCCTTGTATTGTGGTGTTAAAATCAAGGAAACCAGAAGGCCTAAAACGGCACCAACAGCCACCATTCGCAAGACAATGAAAAGCCGCCGACGCAAAAGGCGACCGGCCTCGCGAAAATCGACCCCATGGATAAAACCACCCGAGAAAGACGGAACGGAAAGGGCAAAAGCGGAATCCTCCGCGCCCCCTTGTCTTTCATTTTTTTGCTCTGATAACGTCATCGAAAAGTCTCCTTGCGATCCCACGCTTCATTCTACATCTTTAATTCTTAAAACGACATAAACATTGGGGGCTGAAAAAACTCACACCCTTTCATTAAGAACGATTTAACTGAATGACTATAGTTTCAGCAACTAAAAGAAGCGTTCTGGGACGCGGATGATATCCCCAGGGGCAACAACAGCCTCTTCAATCGCCGGAGAATCTTTCTTTTCAGGGTCATTGGCATGAGAAATAGTCGCCCCGCTTTTATCGGCGCGATAAGTATAGCCGCCCGCCAAAGCCACGGCATTAATGACCGTCATGCCGTTAACATAAGGATAACTTCCGGGTTTTGAGACTTCGCCTAAAATAAAGAAGGGACGGTAATTGATAACCTGAGCGCTAACACGCGGATCATGCAAATAGCCTTCAGCTAATTTTTTACGAACCGCTTGTTCAAAAAAGCGAATGGGCTGGCCTGCAACACGCACATCCCCAATCAAAGGCAGCGCGACGATCCCCGTGCTGCCAACTTCATATTCACCTGACAAGTCGGCTTCGCCATAAACGGTCAACTTAATGCGATCACCTGTGCCAAGAACGTATTCTTGACTGCCGCCACTGCTCTCTTGTCTTAAGGGTTGTTCTACCGCGCTATCGTCAGAAGAGGCTCTCGCTTGAGACCGCGAAGAGGCCCCCGCCGTAACGGGAATCGCGGCCCAAGAAGAAGCGGAAGAAAGGAGTAACGCCGCACAGAAAAAAACCAATACAAAGAAAACCCTTTGGCTTTTACGCATACGCTAACTCCCTCAACCGATACACAACTTACAAGCGAACGCCAAGACGTACCGTAACCATGTTGCGCGTAAACTCAGAGGTATCATCTGTGGAATAACGGCGCTCCCAGCTATAAAGCAAATCAGAGTACAGATTGCGGTTGATAAGATAACGACCACCTAGACCCGATGAAAGAGCATCGTCTTCACGTTCGCCAAGGCCGTTAAAATCAGCATGCGAATAGGCCACATTGCCTTCAAGAAGAACATTGCGAAGCAATTCATGCGTCACCGTTGCCGAACCGCCCGTTTGATAGAAGCTGTTGTACCCATCAAGTGTCGTTTCTTCGATGGTGCGATCCGCCTCTAAAACAACAGAAGTCATGCCCGTCACGTTCCAGTCCAAGCGGCCGCCAATTTTAGGCGTGCTGAGGGTCTTTTTGACAACAAAGTCATCATAATGTTGAACCATCCATCCCGCGAAGAGATCAACAGAGGTGATGCCGCCCAAATCAGCCGTAGCACCAACAACCGTTTCAAACCCATCCGATTGATGAGTCGGGTTACTGTCATAATCACGCACATTGTACGCACCGCGCACGTAGGGCTTTAAGTTACCAGAAACTTGATAGCCAAGCTTGCCGCCCACGACATGCTCATTGCGATCACGGGTGCTTTGATCGATAAGACCGCTCGTCGATGCCGTATCATCATAATCAAAGCGCTTATAATCATAATCCGCATTGACCTTTAAAAGGCCTACGCCGCGATAAAAGGAAAGCCCGCCTTTAGCCACGCCAAAAGTCGTTGGTTCGGATCCATTGACGGCATTCGGCGACGTACGCGACTCAGCAAGTCTTTGGTAGCCCGCACGCCCACCAAGCCACGTTTCAGCAAGAATATCATAACGACCATTCACGTCCACAACAGCATTCTTATAATCCTCGCTGGCGTGTTGGCTGTAATAGTTGATATCGCCAAACGTCGTCACCGACAAAGCGTGACGACCCCAGTTAGAAAACAGATTAACGATCGGGCGAATAGTGCCGATGGCATCACCGCGCTCATCATTCGGTGTCGCATAGAGATTGGAGTCATAGGTTTCACCAAGCTCAAGCGTGGGAAACAATTCAAAACTCCCCATTTCAATCGGAGCAGCATCATAATCGGGACGAGGGTGCTCAAGAACAGATTCGGCGCGACCCGGACGATCATTTTTAAGATCGACAGGGTTGCCAAGAACAATGGAGCTGTCCGGTTGAGGCCGTCCGCCGAAAAGCCCCTCAGGACCATAAGCTTGAGCCGAGGACGCGCTGACCAGAAGAGCCGCTGCCGTAAGAAGAGCGCATCCGCCCCATTGTTTTGTATTATTCATTCTTCCCTCACTTCACGATCAAAACAGTTTCAAACACTCAACCAACGTCACTTAATCAGCGCTAGGCTTTTGTGTGGAAGGGGGTTCCTTCCCAGGGCCAATGGTCACAGGAGGCAAGCCAGGCCCCCGCATGCCAGGAAGCTGCGCCAACAAGGCACCTTCGCCAGCCAAAGCCGATATTTGCAAAAAGGCTGTTTCACACTGGTTAGGGCGACCAGAAGCAACAACAACAGGTGCTTTAGAAAAGTCCTGCGAAGCTTGAACAATCGTCGCATAAAGTTGCGTGGACGCTTGCTCTGGTGTCATCGCTTCAACAACGCGACGCAAATCAGCGCAAATAGCGGGAACGCTTGGCGGCGTGATTTGAGGAGCATACTGTCCTGCAAGAGCCATCATCTTATTAGAAAAATCAGGATCCGTTCCCATGACATTTTGCGTTGTCTTCAGCAAAGCGCGGATAACAGAATCAACATTACCAGGCCCGCCCTTTAAAAGACCTTGCACTTCAGCAAGATTCTTGTTGGCCAAGGCAGCGTTAGCTTGCCCCGTAACGGAATCCGCAGCATGTGACAACCCCATGCCAACAAACAAAAAGGTCGATAGAAATCCTACAAAAAAAGATTGAGCCAGAGATTTTTTCATTAAAGCCTCCATAAGCAAATACAAGTGAACACACTCCTTATAGGCAAAAAACAGCCCTACGACAATAGTTTTTCTTTAAAACCCCATTGCCGCCACAATAAGTGCGACAAAAAAGACGCGCCCCGCTTCCGCGAGGCGCGCCCCATTACCCCTTTTTCTTATATTGCTATTATCTTTCCATCGAAGCCACTGCCACTGCGCTTGTTGTCGCGGGGCAAGCCGCCATACGGCCGATCCACGAAGCCCTGACGAAGGGGGAATGCCCACGCTCTTCAAGCCATTTGTTTTGAAGCGTATAGGCCTCAACTTCTTTAGACTGAGGGCAGCTCCACACGGTGCTACGCTTATAACTTTGAGCGTAATGCACCAGTTCGTGCACCAAAAGGCTCATCTGCGTCGAGTCCTCATGGTCAAAGTAACGATGGTCCAACACAACCTGCCCACCAACATAAAGAGCCTTGGCACGCCCCGATAAACGCCCCATATGGCTCACGATCTCGCTCAGCTGGCTTTGGCTGGCCACAACGCGGGGAAGAGCAGGAACGCGAACGCCCGTCTGAGCCTCAACCCACGCCATCAACGGCGCGATCACAGCGGCTGGGATAACCTCACCGTCCTCATAGTCAGCGTGCGCCGTTTGGGGAAACCCTGCCAGCAGGGCCAAAGCAAAAATGATATAAAGGAATGTTTTCATCGAAACCACCACTCTTTCTTGTGATGATTTCACTTTACGCGAAACAGCCTAAATCACGCTTAACTATTGATATAATTAGATATTATTGTTTTTATCTTAAATTTTAGGGATCGAGGAATTCCGCCATTTTTAAAGGATTACTTTCATGACTGCCTTTATTTTCATAACTTTTTTTCACGGAACGCGAAAAAACAAAAAAGAGTCGCCAAAAAAGCAGCAAAGAAGCGGCTAAAACAGCGCTATACCCAACCCCTATCAACCCCACATGAGGAACAAAGAGAACATTGCCCAACGCGGCGGGAACAAGCATCAAAAAACCGCCAATCCATAAGGACTTATCCTGATGCCTTGCATAAAGGACATAATAAAGAGCCTCGGCAATCGCAAGGATCAAAACGGACAACAGCATAAGCCAAAGCGTCGGGGCTTCCGTGGCAAAAGCGGGCTTGCCAAAGAACTGAGCTGAATAAGGGATTCCAACGCCCAAAACGGTTGACGCGAGAATAACAAAGAGAGCGACTTCCCCCACCATAGACCGCGCTTCTTTCCAAAAAGCCTGATGTTGCCCTTCGCGATAATAGGTAATCAGGCGAGGATAGGAAAAAGAATAAAACCCGCTATGAACCAAAGAAAGCAACGCAACAGAAAAAGAGCCATAAAAAGTGATAACCCCCACCGATTCAAGACCCAAATAATGAGACACCACAAAACGGTCAACGCTCCACGCCAAAGTCGCGCCAAGCGAGCTTAACCAAAAAGGGAAACTCTTATGAATGGCGCGTATCAACCAAGGCCAATCAATGGGAAGACGAAAAGCCTCGTGCCACGGATAACGATGGAAAATCCACAACGTCAACACAAGACTTAACGCTTCTCCACACGCCCATGCGACAAGGATAGCCTGCACGCAGCGCAACGAAGGAAAAGCCAGCCCAAAACCAACGACGACAAGACTCCACAACCCCGATCTTACAAAAAACAGCGCTGTCGCAAAAAGAGGCCTTCCTAATGAAATAAGATTGGTTGTGAAGATATTGGTCAAATTCTCTAAAACAGCGATGATAAAGATAATGCCGATAAGTTTATAGCTTGCCACATGAAGGAGCGCTAAAAGAATCCCACAAAGAGCAAAAACAACATAATTGAATCCATAAAAGAGCGTTTGATCACGTATCTTCCGCATCGCGTTCAACGGCGCACACCCCACCAAATCGCGCACGACGACATAATCAACGCGAAGACCCAAAACGATGGTTGAGATCGTCACAACCGAAAAAACAAGGCCATAAACGCCTAAATCGGACAAGCCCAAATAGCGCCCCATATAAAGCGACAAAAGGAGTTTGGCCGCCAAAGAAGCCACACGCAAAAGCACGTTGGCTATTTTCTTGACAAAAGGGGTGGACTCCATCGACGATCCCTAAAAAACAAAAACAAGCACGATGTTTATGAAATAGACTCAAAACAGTTCAAGAGTTGGTAAGCGGAATCACTAAAATCACCCTCCCCTTGCGGGAGGGTCGAAAAACGCGTGAGCGTTTTTCGGGGAGGGGTCGTTTTTCATTGTGTTTTTGACCCCTCCCCAAGATTTTTTCTCCCTACGGGATTAAAAATCTTGTGCCCTCCCGCAAGGGGAGGGCGATTTTAGTGCCAATTCTTCACCTGTTTTTGGTCTATCACTGCAACAAGCCTTATAGGATATTTTTCAAGTGAAACAAACCATCATTCTTTATCTTTCGGATGCGCAAAGCGGCGGGACAGAGTGGTTTGCCCTTCGGCTGGCACGTGGCCTTCATAAAAAAGGGCTGACCCCGCGCTTCCTGATCGCTCAAAAAAAAGGCAGCCTCCTGCCCCTTCTTCAAAAAGAATTTGACGTGACCACGCTTACCGCGACCCACTATCAGTTTTTCAACCTACTCACCACGCTTCCCGCCATGGTAAGGTTTCTGCAAGGGCAGCCCTCCCCCATCCTTATCAGCGGATTACCCTATCTTAATATCACGGCGGCCATCGCCAAGCTTTTTTGCAAGGGTTCTTTGCGCCTTATTGTGGTGGAGCATATGAGGCTTGGGCCGCCGCTTTCCCTTTCCTGCTTTCTTAAACAAGCCTGCAAGTTGGCGCTCACATGGCTGTACCAGCGCCTTGCCGATACCGTCGTTTGCGTGTCGCAAACGGTTCTGGACGATCTGCGTCGCCTTGGCGCGGCAAGCCATCGTCGCGCTACACTTATCTATAACCCCATCATTCCTTCTGATTTCGATACCTTAGTTCAACAACCCGCCGACCATCCGTGGCTCACGGACAAAACACATCCAACGCTTGTTGCCGTAGGCCGCTTATTGCCTGTCAAGGATTATCCCACGCTTTTACGCGCCTTGGCTCACGTCCGGTCAACAAAACCTGTGCGCCTTCTCATCTTAGGAGAAGGCACAGAAAGACCCGCCCTAACCGCCCTTGTGAACGAGCTTAAACTTCAAGATTCCGTGTGTCTGGCGGGCGAGCGCGATAACGTCTTTCCGTTCTTGAAAGCCGCCGATCTTTTCGTCTTAGCCTCAACCAGCGAAGCTTTTGGCAACGTCCTCGTTGAAGCGCTGGCGTGCGAAACGCCTGTTGTTAGCACAGATTGCGGCGGACCACGAGAAATCCTGCAAGATGGCCTTTATGGCACGCTTGTCCCCGTGGGCCATCCACAAGAAATGGCTCAAGCCATCCTGACGGCTTTAGAAACGCCCCCCAATAAAGCAAAACTAAAAGAACGAGGCCTGTCTTTCTCGGTTGAGAAAGCCGTTGATGCCTATACAAACCTTTTTCAGGCCAAGGCTTGAGCCGCCATACGGCGTGATTGCGCCATGGAGAACAAATAGCGGCAAGCCAGCCCCATCGTCACCCAAATCATAGGAGAGCGCACAGTGTCACAGGGAATGCCCGCAAGTAAAACGGCAAAGCAACTGAGAATCAAAGGATAGGCGGCAAAAGGAACGTCCCCCGTTCTTATACGATATTGAATTGTTTCCACAAGAACAGCTCGCGCCAGCCAAAGCCAAAGACCAAGCCAAAACACGATGCCGATAAGCCCCATATCGGCCGCAAATCGCGCATAAATCGAATAAACGGCAGGCCAAAAGCCCGTAGGGCCAAAAAGCCAATGTTGGATTTCCCAGCTATAATAGCCCCAAGCAGGCATAAACTCAGCCGCATGAAACCCAAACTGGCCAAAGCCGAGGCCATAAAGAGGGCTTACTTCAAACATCCTAAACGCCGCCGTCATCGACGCAAGCCTCGACAGATTTGAAATGTTATCGCTGGAGACAACGGCGAAAACAAGATCGTTGAAAAAATAAGCGATCACCGCAATACCAAGAGGAAAGAAAAGAACGAAAAGCCATGTGACGGGGGCCAGCATTTTTTCAGGATTGCCCAAACGATGCGCCGGAAGAAAGATAACGCGCAGCAGAATAAAAACAGCCACAAGACCCGACATCACAACCATACTTGTACGCGCTTCGGCCAAAACGATCATGGCGTTAAGAAGAACAAAAAGAATAGTAAAAAGAATCCTTTTCGAACCGCGCGTTGTCATCATTGCCGCAAGGAGCCAAGGCCAAATATAACCCGCCGTGTTGGCAAAGTCTGGCGGCTCAAACGCAAAGGAACGCAAGCGCGTGTCGCCGCCCTCCATCGCCTCAAGGCCGCTGTAGAAAGGGGCTGAAATGAGTTTAAACAGGCCGCTCATCGCACCGTTCCATTGCGCCATCATTTCGAAAAAGGAAAAGAGGGCGCACAACAAAACGCTCCACGCCAAAGGTTTCACGATCAAATCATCCCAACCGCGCTTGGCCGCCAAATGGTACGTCACAAAAGCAATGCCAAAGCCGTATAAAACGACAGCAGCGGCTGAAGTAAACTTACCAAGACCCGTTCGCCCAAGGAAATAACTATCCCTGATCGTGACAAAATTAGGCACAAAAGAAATCACAATCACACTGAACATCAACATCATAATCAAAGGAAGACCATAAATTTTATCTCTGGGCGCAGAGCTAAACCCGCGCCGCATCGACATCAACGGAAAAAAAGAAAGCGCCAAAATCACCAAGAAAATATGAGCGGAAACTTCATGCTGAATCTCCCCCAAGAAAGAAAGCCCCGCAATAGAGGTCATAGGCAAACAAAGCAGGGCAAAGAAAAACAGTTTTTCTATCATGGGGCTCTCTGAACGCGCTTAACTGTAAAGGCAGACAAATCACCATCACAATCGACGCGCTGCGGCATGGGCGTTAGCCCCCATTCTTGTCCATCTGCATCAGAAGAGCAACCACGAACGACGATTATAGAGTTAGGTTTTTCACGCGCCGTCCAAAAAACAAGAGAAGGCTTTCCGTCCACACGTTTTATTTTTAACAAGAAATCATCCTGTTGACCAAGGCTTACGCGCTCTTCGATCCGAGCCCCCTTCAAAGGGGGAAGAAACTCGCGCAAAGCGCGATAGGCCTCTTTTTCTTTGCCTTGCAACGTCAAAAGGCCAAAGTGCGCTTCGGGATCATTCTCGCCACGACGCGCATCGCGCCACTCATACCAAATCGATACGGGCACGCCGCTGAGCGTATTCAGCAAATAGGAGCGCAAAAGGAACGCCGCCTGCTCTTCCTCACTGGTGTCCGTCAACGTAAAGCCCCACTCGGTCGCCATCACGGGCCACTTCTTTGATCCTTGAGGCGCAAAATGCCGGACAAAAGCATGAAAACGATCATAAGCCCTCAAAACCGTCTCAGGCGGTTTTTCCCCATCGCGATAAGGGTGCATGGAAAGCGCGTCAAAACATTGCGCGGCAGAGGAGCGCAACACCTCACCCAAGAAACCGGCGCGGACGAAACCCCATTGCCCCGCCATTTCGGCCATCGCGGGGCCGATAATGTGCGCGTTTGGCGACACTTCACGCATCGCCAAGCACGCCGCTTCGGCAAGGCGGCTATAGGCTTGCGCATCGGCTTTAGGCGCCCAGAAACGATCCGAGTCTGGCTCGTTCCAGATTTCCCAGATAATATCTGGCCCATCAAAATGGGAAACTGTTTTGGCGGTATAGCGAGCGAAAGCATCAATGGCCACGGGCGAGAACGGTGCCATCAAATACTTGTCAGTCTGATCCAGATTGCCTTCAGGTGCGTTGATAAACCCCGTATAGTTCGGATGCCCACCGCCCAGAACGATAACGGCCTTAAGCCCATGGGCGCGAAGCCGTTTAATAAACGTCTCAAAATAGCCCCAAACAAAAGAGCCTTGTCCTTTTTCAACCTCACCCCACGGCAGCACAAAGCGAACATAGGACAACCCCGCCGCTTTGATTTTCTCTAACTCCTTATCCGTCGTACGCCCCTCTTTCACCTGAACCCCATAACCGTCACCAATGACAGGCGAGAGCCAAGCCGCTTCTGCCGCCTGCGCCAAAACAGGCAAGGCCATCGACAAAAAAAGCATAAGAGCGATAACGCGCATTATACGTTCCCCTTCTCTTTTAACAACGCGGCGATACCGCTTTTTTCGATCACACGGGGCCACAAGAGCGGCGCAGGATCAAAAGCGCGATTATCCGCCCAGACCAAATCTTCCGGCATGGAGGCAAACATATCATGCGCCGCCCCCCACCAACACTCCAGGCCATAACGCTGGCTGGTTTGACGGGATTGAGGCTGCTCATTGCATGCAATGCGAAGACCCAACGCGGCATATTCCAAAAGTTTGGTGGGTGTTTGAAGCCTGTGCGGATGATGATTGGGAAAATAATTGACAGCAACGCGCGCGCGCGCCAATGCCTCAAATACAGTCTGTTGATTTTGTCGTCCTTTAAAAACGATGTTCGTCTTTTCCTTATAGCGCTCTACCAAAAAAGATTCCGGCTCACCATACAGATGAAAACTTTTGGATGCACCAAACCGCTCTAAAAAACTATCAATCATGCTTTGCGTGCGGCGTTCAGCCGACATCACGCCGATATAACAAAAATCGCAATCATGAGTCTCTTCCGTCTTGGCTCTATGCGTCGCAACAAACGGCGGAACGCCCATCGGAAGAAAAAGAGTTGTGACGCCATCCTCAAACCCCATCGCCTTTTCCATGGCCTCATTTTGAAAAATACGAAAGTCGGGTTTGGCGTTCGCTCTACGTTTAACCCAATCTTTAATACGCCAGAGCCGCCCAACCGACAAAGAACGATAGTCGTGGATCACCAGACCAGCAGGCGGCCTCTTGGGATAAAAGCCCATAATCATCCAAACGATCCCGTGCGTTAAATCACCGGCCTGCGCAAGGGAGGCAAACGGCATTTCCATCGTTTCATAAAGGCCATCAAAAAACGCGCGGTAGGCGGCAATTTCGGGATAGGCTTCCTTGCCCCCATGCACAAAAATGATTTTTGAAAAGCGGGTCATGATTTTTGTATCCTAAGAACATCTTGATAGACAGCGCGAACGGCCTTTGTCATCGCGTCAACTGTAAAGAGCGCCCCATGACGCTTTGCCGCTGCGCTCATGTCTTGCCGCGCATCCTGCGGCAACGCAACGAAAGCCTTTAAGGCTTGAGCTAAAGACGCGGCAGTAAAAGCATCAGCAACAAAACCCGTTTGACCAGAAAGCACAGACTCATGCGTGCCGCCAACGGGCGTGCTGACGATGGGAACGCCCACTTGCAGAGCCTCTAAAAACACCAACGAAAGCCCTTCATAATCGCTGCTGCACAGCAAAACATCAAACGCGGAAATCAAAGGCTGCGCTTCATGATTTTTGAAAAAAATCACTTTGTCTTTTATCCCTGCGTGCCCAATCGTCTCTTCAACCTGCGGCAACAAAGGCCCGCTCCCAATCAACGTAAGGCGCAAAGCGGGCTGCATCCGGCTTACCAACGCAAACGCCTCGATAAGACGCATGGGATTCTTTTGCTCCACAAGCCGTCCGACAAAGCCAACCACAAAAACGGAATCATCCAGCCCCATGGCCTGCCGCGCAACCTCGCGCGTGGCAACAGAATCAAAAGCGATTCCGTTAGGCACAACACGGATTTTATCCGGCACAATCCCCAAAACCTTCACCGCATGTTGTTTCTCATCGGCCGAGACTGCCATAATTGCAGCGCCAAAAGGGCTAAGCGCCCACTCGATAAGACCATACAAACGCGAAGCATGGGGTGACATCGTCACAAAAGCATGAGGCGTATAAACGACTTTAAGGCGCGGCAAAAACAGCCCCACCAATCGCGCAAGCGCTCCAGCTTTTGAGCTATGCGCATGAAGGATATCAAAAGGGCCTTCGTTCTTTAAAAGCCGATAAAGGCGAAAAAGAGAAACAATATCCCGCCAGCCGACCGAGCGTTCCATCGGCAAGGCTTCAAAACGGACGCAAGAAAGGCTGTCCTTTTTTTTATAAAACGCCTCATCGGCGCGAAGCGGGGAATAGATAAAAGTAACATCATCACCAGCCCGCACAAGTCCCTGCGTCAAATCCAACGCCACGCGTACGCTGCCACCTGAGGCCGATTCAATAAGCTGGCATACGCGCATGATCCGACATCTACTCCTTGGCTTGCCCTCGACTTAAAACCCTTTCTTTTATCGCACGCAAACCCCTTAACAACCGATAAAGACACAAGTAACTTTTGCCTGCGATTGTTCGCGTATAAACATATTCAAAAATCTCGCGATTTTGAAACGCGAGCCGCGCTTTATAAGGCTCTTCGCCTTCCATGAAATTGCTCTCTGCATACCCATGCTCAGAAGCCCAGACAAGCCCCTCTATATTCAAATAAATCCCAGGCATAAACTGCGCCGCGCTGTAATCCCAAGCAACGGTATGGCCATAAACAACAGATTTTTCGGCCACATAAATCGTCGCGCCGACAATCTTTCCTTGATAAACCATCCAGAAAAGCAAGAGAGCCCCCTCTCGCAACGCGACTTGAATCATGGCCTGATAAAAAGAAAGCACATTGCTATCGTGAAAAATGCCGCGTTTTCCTTTTTCCTTAACCCACGCTGTTTTTTGCTGGACAATAAAATCGATGACCTCTGGCGGCGGGTTTTCCTGCGTGCAAAAAACCGCCAGCCCATTCTTCTGTTCCTCAATGAACGTTGTCCGTTGTTTTATTTTGCGTCTGAACCCCCTAGAGTAGCGCGCCATAACAAGCGCTCGATCTTCCCCTTGGTGTTCTTGATGATACACATGGCTTTTTTCAAACAAACCAGCAACGCGATCAAGAAACGCTTTTTCTGGCGTCCCCTCATGGATGTTCTTAATGTCGGCAAAATCAAAAGAAGGCTGGCTTAACGCCGCTTGCCATAGAAGGGGGGCATCCTCTTCGCGCTCAATCAGGAAATTGCGATAATAATAAACCTCATGTCCCAGCAAGCGCAAAACGCGCACACCGTTCTTACGCCTTATTGAAAACGGCAAAAGCCCGACAAGCCGTCCTTCGTCAAAACCGGCAACGACCATAAGCATCGCCCCAGATGGTTTGCCGATGGTTTGCCACCACGCCATAGCCCAATCATAGCCAGTAAAGGGGGATAGCCCAAGCCGCTCCTGTAAAGCGCGCCATGAAGGGGCAATCGCATCAATCTCTTGTTCGCTTGTTAAAACCTGCTGTGTCATCATGAGCGGGAACGATCAGCAAGCGCCGGTTTTACGCAACACAACAGGGATCGTTTTGCAAAAGATCGCGATATCATGCCACAAAGACCAATTGCGAACGTACCAGCAATCCATCTGAACGCGACGTTGGAAAGAAACATTGCTGCGCCCACTGACCTGCCACAGCCCCGTCAATCCGGGCCGAACGCGAGCATACTGCGCAAGACCTTCACTATAAGCCGCACGCTCCCTAAACATGATGGGGCGGGGTCCAACAAGGCTCATGTCCCCCTTCAACACATTAATCAGCTGTGGCAATTCATCGATGCTCCAACGCCGCATAAAAGAACCAATCTTTGTGACGCGGGGATCGCCATCTCTCAATTTATGATAGATTTTCCATTCCGCCGCTTGCGCCGGATTTTCATCCAAATACCTTTGCAAGATTTCATCGCCATTAAGAACCATAGAGCGGAACTTTAAGCAGTGGAAAGCTTTGCCACCCATGCCTACACGAACATCACCGAAACAAATGCTGCCACCATCTCTTTTGACCAACGCGGCTAAAACCAAAAAGATAGGTGATAAAACCAGCAACGCAAGGCCAGAGACAATAACGTCTAAGCTACGCTTTAAAACACGCGGCAAAGGCTGTTCCAAATTATTGACAGGGGAGAACAACATGACATCGTGGCTGAAGAAATACTGAGGTGCCATCCCCAAAACTGGCAAATGACGCAAAGGCGGAGAAACAGAAAAAGGGATGCCTGAACGCGCAAGTTGCGCCATAGCCTCATCCGCCTGCGCCAACGCCGTTCCGTCCAGCGCAATCACAACATAGTCGGCGTTAAAGCGGTCACATAAACGCTGCCATGAAGATTGGACCTGTTGCAACAAAAGGGATAGATTTTCAACCTGCATCACAACTTCATAACCAAGCCCAGGCTCAGAGCGAAGCGCGGCGCGCGCCTCATCGGCCATAGCGCCGCTGCCCACCAAAAGAGTGCGAACAGCCCATGCGCCCTTTTGTTGCATAATCCGCCGCGTCACAGCGCGGGCAAGAAGCAGAAGAACGCCCCCCAAAACCCAACCTAATACCAACCAAAGCCGTGAGAATTCTTGTTTGGACGCAAACTGAAAAAAGCCATCAACAACCATCGCAAAACCAAGAGCAGAAACAATTTTCTGAGTCTCCAGCCAAAACGGCATACGCTGGCGATAGTGCCCCGTATGCCAGAACCAAACCATAACGCCCGCGACGATAGAAAAATATTGAACACCACGCATCGTTTCGACGGTATTCCATAAAAGAGGAAAGCCACGATCCAAAACAAAAACATTGGCCAGCGCAGCCATCATCCAAGCCACGGCAAACCCCAGAAGAAAGGCCCCTAAATCGCTAAGAACAAACCAGCGTAAGGCCGCCGAAGGCTGGCGCCGCGAGAGTGTGCGGATCTGTGGGAAAAAGGCCTCTACGGGCGTGGCCGCAACTTCGGCCATAATAGAGGCCAATCTTGCTTGAGCCTCCCCATAAAGAAGCGAGGCCCCGTCCGTTGTTTGGGCGGGGGTGGAAAAAGGAGAACGTATCCGTTTCAAAGCATCGCGTGGAGACAAAGCGGTATCCTTTCTATCGTGTTCTAATCGTTCTCTATTCTTAAATAAAGAAAGAGGGTTTCCCCATTAACTTTAAGAAAGCTTCTCGTCTGTTAACCCTTTTTTTACATCTTATCAAAAAACCACCTATTTGGGTAGGAAAAATTGAGAAACAATTAATTTCATGAAATTCATTTTTACTTTCTCAACAAACAGCTTCTTTTTCCATTTCCTTTATTTGTTATTCAATTTCATATATACCTCGTTCAGCGCAAGGGTTGTAGGTTCATGTTCTCCGTTAGAAGAAAAATCAAAACTGCCTTAAATGGTGTCCTGCGATGGGTTTTTTATGCTCTCGCAACAGAAGCCTATGCCACTTTACCAGACGGCTCTCTTTTCATTATTGCGCCCCACCCTGACGATGAAACCTTTGGTAGCGGCGCCTTAATCGCCCGTGCGCGGCAAGAAGGCAGAAAGGTGCGTGTCCTCATCGTTACCGATGGGGCGACGTCCACCCCTTCACAGCAAATGCCCCCCCATGTTTTAGCGGCGACAAGACGGGGCGAAGCGCAAAGCGCCGCAAAAATACTTGGCGTTGATGAAACAGCGCTTATTTTTCTAGATTATCCCGATGGAGAGGCCGAAAAGCATATTCCCGCTATCGCCAAAGATATCGCGAATCAACTGTGGCGACATAATCCCGCTGTGCTCTTTTCTCCCTATGACCTTGATAGCCATAAAGATCATCGCGCCATTGCCAAAGCAATCGATTGGCTTTGCCAAGAAGGAAAAATAACAATACCCGTTTTTGAATACCCCATGTGGTTTTGGCCCTGTGGCGCCATAAAGCATCTCTTTTCCCCTAGCACATGGCGCACCAACCGAAGAATCTCAACACAAGGCTTTTTATCACAAAAAGAACAAGCCATTCGCGCGCACAGATCCCAATGCGAGAATATAACGAATGAACCGAATTGGTCTCGTTTGCCTTCAGCTTTCATAAAAGAGAGCCTGCAACCCTATGAGCTCTTCTTTGAAAAACCTCGCAAACAGGCCAAGGAAAAGGCTTTCTCTTCCTAGGCGCTCATGATACAAGATTCATTAACCATAACACCACCCTCCCTCCCTGCACGCCTTCTTTTTCAAAAGAGCCAGCCCATGACATCGGATTTAACGACCAAGGCCATCGGCACCCCCCTCGCTCCCATGCCTTTTGCCCCACCCTTTATGGCAGCGGCGTTGCCGCTTTTCCCCCTCATGCAACAAGCCGCCGAGTATTGGGTTGATGCGTGCCAAAGGCAGATTCTTTTTCTCGATGTTCTTCGCCAACGTGGCAACATGCAGTATCAGCAGCTCGCGAAAGCCGCGCCTAATGTGTTGCAATTCGATCCCGTCATTTTGATTGATGGACGCGACCTTTTAGATCCCGTCAACTATATGCTGCTGCGTATTTTGCCGCCTGATGGCGTCGTGACCGATCCCAAAAAACGCCCCTTTATCGTTTTTGATCCTCGCGCAGGCCACGGCCCTGGCATTGGCGGCATGAAAAGGGAAAGCGAAATCGGGCTGGCGCTAACAAACGGGCATCCTGTTTATTTCGTCAGCTTCTTGCCCGAACCCGTCAAGGGTCAGACCGTTGAAGATGTTTGTTCGGCTGAGGCTCATTTTGTTTCCAAGGTTATCGAATGGCATCCCGATGCCGGACGCCCCTGTCTTATCGGCAATTGTCAAGCGGGTTGGCAGATCGCCTTGATGAGTGCCACACACCCCGATCTTCCAGGTGTGTTGATCCTTGCTGGCACGCCCATGTCCTATTGGGCGGGCATCAAGGGCAACAACCAGCCCATGCGCTATACGGGCGGCATGACGGGCGGATCGTGGATCGTTGCTATGGCCAGCGACTTTGGCGGTGGCTTGTTTGACGGCGCTTCGCTCATCGAGAATTTTGAAAAAGGAAACCCGGCCAACACCTATTGGAAAAAAGAGTACAGCGTCTACGCCAAAATAGACACGGAAGGCCCTCGCTTTCTTGAGTTTGAGCGCTGGTGGAGCAATCCCGTTCTTTTGGGGCGCGAGGAAATCCAGTTTATTGTGGATGACCTTTTCATCGGCAACCATCTGGCAACAGGCAAAATCCACACATCCGGTGGCGTGCGCGCCGACTTGCGCAACATCAAATCGCCCATCATTGTTTTTTGCTCACGCGGAGACGACATCACCTCGCCCCAGCAAGCTTTGGGCTGGATTCTAGAGCTTTACACCAACGATGACGATATCATCGCGAATGGCCAGACGATCATCTATTCCAACCATGAAAACATCGGGCACTTGGGTATTTTCGTCTCAACCTCGGTGGCCAGCAAAGAACATCAAAAGTTTATCAGCAATATCGATATGATCGAAACGCTGCCTCCGGGTCTTTATGAGGCGGTTTTCACATCCAAAAAAGACGACGCGACAAACGCCGAGCTCGCCTCTGGCGATTATGTCATGCGTTTTGAAAATCGCAGCCTACAGGACATTCGTGCCCTAGGCGGCAACGATCACGAAGACGACATGCGCTTTGCTACCGTTGCGCGTCTCTCTGAAAATCTTCAGGGGCTTTACTATACCTTTATGTCACCGATCATCCGCTCGTTGATATCGCGTAAAACGGCCGACATTTTACGTCAAATGCACCCGCTTCGCGCCAAAGTCGCATTCTACTCGGATAAAAACCCCCTGTTCACAAACCTTCCCCAGTTGGCCGAAAAAGTTCGCCAAAATCGCCAGCCCGTTACGCATGACAACCTTTTTTGGAAAATGCAGGAAGCCGTTTCCGATCAAATTGTCAAAGCGCTGACAGAGCAAAACGATAAAAAGAGCGCGATGATCGAGTCGTTGTTTATGAACATCTATGGCTCACCCTTGCTGCAAGCCATGGTCGGGCTACGCACCATCAGACCCTATGCCAAAAGTTCCGTTGAGCGTAACGTCGAAGTCGAACAAGAGCGCACACGCAATCTTCTTAAAATTATAGCCCAAATCGAATCCGGCGGCCTTGCCGAAGCCATGATCCGTGGGCTTCTTTATGTTAGTCGCGCCGGTCATGCGGTGGATGAGCGCGAATACAAAATGCTGCTACGCCTACGCACCGAAAGCACCATTTTTCCCGCCATGGGCCACGATGAATACAAAGCTTTGGCCAAACAGCAATACATGATGCTCCTCCTTGACGAAGATCGTGCATTGGCGGCCATTCCCCTTTTGTTGGATCGCGCCGATGGAACAGAAAAACAGGCGCTTGATGTCATTCGCCACGTGATTGAGGCCAGCGGCACACCATCCATCGAGGAAGAGCGTCGTCTTAAACGTCTAAGCGCGTTGTTTGAGCCAGCTCACGCCCTTCCCCAAAGACGCGCTACAGATAAAGTTGAACAGGACGAGTCCGCGACCGTAGCGTAAAAAGGTTTCAGGCTAAAGGTTCTCCTTTTCCTACGTGAATAAAATAACGCTGAGATCGCGATAAACGCGATTCCGCAAAGGACACAGGTTATGGCTCTAAAATCAAACCCCACAAAAACCTCTGACTTAACCCCTCATCGCAAAAAGACGGCCTCACCTACCTCCCGTCAAAAACTAAAAGAGAAAACCACTACAGCCCTCACCTTTATCAGAAAAAGAACATTGGTCTGGGTTTGCGATATCGAAAAATCCTCAACTATTTTGAACGATATGCGCTCCATCAATGAGGCTGAGGAATTTCTCAAGCGTTTCTATTCCCTTTCTTCAATCCTTGTCCACGAAACAGGGGGGCTTGTTTACAAAGGAACAGGCGATGGATTTTTGGCGGCCTATGAAGTAACGCTTGATCGCAATCTTGGTCGCGAAGCCGAAAAAATTTTTGCAGCAGCATGGCACCTCTCCCGCCTTATCAACGCCACGCAACTGGGGGTTGCCTGTCCCAAAAGATTTAAAATACGTCATGGAGTCGTCCTTGATCCCGATTCCATCCTTATCGAACACAACACAAAACGGATCAAACTCATTGATATTATCGGACGCGGCGTTGTTCTCACCTTCCGCCTTGCTGGTATTAAAGCGCCCTTCCCCGGAATTGTGACGCAAAAAAATCTTGTCGAGGCCGCCGCCGCTTGCGGTTGCGAATATGCTTTTCATAAATCAGAATTCACGCACGAAGACTTGCTGAAGTATTTTAAAGGAGAAAAATGGGCCACCAACAAAGTATGGGTTTCAGCAGATCCCGCTTTACAAAAAGGGCCCCTTCCCCTTGGCTCTCAACAGAAACAACAGAAAAAGCGCCCCCCCCTTTCCACGGGGCTTCCTTTATCAAAGCAGCCGTGGCTGTCCTCTTTTTATCATGAGCTTCTGGCCGGTGAGCCATGGGCCAAACAGAGCGCCCAAAAACTTGATGAGATTATAGCCAAGAGGGAAAAGCGCCTCCCCCTAAAAGAATCAAAAGCAAAACCTAAACATTAGGTTCCGTCACATTGCGCGCAATGGCCTTCAGCAAAGCGTTCAACTCTTTTTTATTAATGGGCTTGGTCATATAGCCATCCAACCCAGCGCCCAGGCCTTTTTGTCTTTCCTCTGGAAGCGCCGCCGCCGTCAACGCATAAATGGGCGTTCTCTTACCATCAGCAAGGTGTTTTTCTTTATCACGAATATGCGTTGTGGCTTCAATGCCTCCCATAACAGGCATTTGCATATCCATTAAAATCAAATCAAACTCATTTTGACACAGGATATCCAGCGCTTGCTGTCCATCATCCGCCACCGTGACCACATGCCCCAATTTTCCCAGCATGGCTTTGATAATTTTCTGATTAAGCTCCATGTCTTCAACCACAAGAACTTTCAGCGCCACCGAAGGGTCCCCCTCATACTCTCCGCTTAATGAGCTTGTGACAGGCGCGTCTTTTTCTTCAGGCGCGATTTCATAAGGAATGGTGACAGAAAAAGCGCTCCCCTTTCCTTCTTCGCTTTCCAAAACAATGGCCCCGCCCATAAGCTGCGCCAGCTTATAAGAAATCGTCAAGCCCAACCCCGTTCCGCCAAAGCGCCGCGTTGTTGAATTATCCGCCTGCGAGAACGCTTCAAAAATTTTCTTTTGTTTTTCCTTGGGAATGCCAATCCCCGAATCCCGAACGACGAAAACCAACTCCACGCGCCCTGCCTTCATGGTTTTAGTTTTAATATGAAGCGTCACACCGCCATGCCCAGTAAACTTCAAGGCATTGCCAAGCAGGTTAAGGAGTATCTGCCTCAAACGGACGGGATCCCCCATAATTCGGCAGGGAACATCCGGATCAATCGTACGAACAAGCGTCACGCGGCTTTCATCGGCGCGCAGATAAAGCGGCTTAATCATTTCATCAATCACGGAAGGAAGATGAAACGAAATGGTTTCAAGGCTCATCTTTCCCGCTTCAATTTTTGAAAAATCAAGGATATCGTTGATAATCGTCAACAGCCATTCTGATGACATCTTGACGTTTTCAATATACTCGTATTGCTCCTTGTTCAAATTGGTTTCCAGCACCAATTCCGTCATGCCGATGATGCCGTTCATCGGCGTTCTAATTTCATGGCTCATAGCGGCTAAGAACTCTGACTTGGCTTTGTTGGCCTCTTCGGCGTGCAGACTGCTGGTGCGAAGATCCGCCGCCATATGCTCTAACTGTTCGCTTTTTTCACGAAGCTCTTGTTCCATCGCCTCTCGTCTGGCTATTTCTTGAGACAAAGAAAGGTTGCGATCCTGCAATTCAAATCGTCTTTTGTCCGACTCGGCAAATTCGGCTTGAAGGCGGAGCGTCCGATTACGCATCCTGATAAACAAAAAGACGGCGCCAAAAAGAAGAACAGGAAAAACGGAAAGCGTATAAAGGAACGAGCGCGACGTTATCGCCCCATAAATACGCGTATCAGAGAGCAATGTTACAAACGATCCGGGAATCCATACAAGCGGCGTCAAAACAACAAGATCATAATGGGGAACAAGCCGCCGCACCTTGCCCGTTAGAGGGAAAACTTCATTCCATTTATAGTTCAATAATAACGACGCAACCCCCTCCTTTAAAAAATCGGGCTGATCCGGCAAACGCACGGCCCGTCCCTCTTTGGTAACAAGCACCTCAAGATGGCCCGTGTCTTCTTCGTTAGGCATCACAAAAAAGTGCGCCACATATTTCATATCAACAACAAGCGCGATACAGCCACGGGGCGTCCCTCTATACGAAACAGGAGCGGCGGCAATAAATTGATTGCTTTTCTGGTCAACAACAAAATGGGTCTTCACGCAATCTTGCGCAACCTGCGGCAAGGGGGGGGCTTGAGGAAGGGTGTCCACAAGAACCTCTCCCGTCTCGGCATAATACAGCAAACGATTGCGCTTCCCTCCACCCAAAGATTCACGGTGCTTTATTTCCTCAAGGAAGGAGGCTTCAACCGAGGTAAGGCTGGCCTTCAACCCATAACGGGGCGACATACCAAGATCCTTGTTCATTAAATACGCCATAAGAGCCGAAGAGCCCGCCAAATCCACGGCATCGGTCGTAAGCCCGCGAGCAAAATCATCCAGGACCGCAGCATGCCGAGCGCTGCTGGCCACTTGTCGCGCATTGGCCACTGTCCTCAACTGTTCTTGCGAGTCGAAGACGTTTTTTAAAAGAACAAACGCATAAACGCAAAAAACAAGCGTAACGAGAAAGGGCCATTTAGAAACGCGGGGTGTTGACACGGTCGCCTCTCCTTAGTCCTTGTTCAAGAAAAAAGCGGGGAAAAAGCTTTTGATTCCCAAGAAATATTTATCAACGAGCAACGCATACGTTCCATCGGCTTTGATCTGGGCAAAATAATCGTTGAACGCATCCCGCAGCTCAGGCGACGAAGGAGCGAACGCGGCGGCCAGCGCTTGTTCACGCGATAGAGGTCCCAGCACTTTTATTTTGCCTGCCCAATCGCTTAAATCAAGAACAACGTCCGGCACATCCAAGAGCGTTAAATCAGCCTTACCCTTCACCAACGCCCGAACAATGTCGCGAGCATTGGTGTCTTCATCAAAGCGAAGGAAGGTCGAGCCTTGCTTCTCAAGATCATAGTTCCATGGATCCAGTTTTGTGTTGTTCACAACGATCAAACGACTTTTCCCGATCAGCGCCTTTGTCTCCGCAATATCCTTCTCTAAATCATCACTCCCTTTAATGGGAATCTGCGGCGCATCGGCGCGGGCAACAAGAAAGACTTGCGAAGGAAGTGTTGGCACTGAATAAAGAAAAAAAGGCTCACGCCATGGAAAAATGGCGAACCCCGCCGCAATCACATCGCCCTTCACGGAATAGGTTCCCTCAAGAACCCCGCCACTCTTTTTGCGAACAAGGTTTCTACCCAACAAATCGCGCACCAAGGTCGAATGCGGACTGGGCACAAAAACATAGGCGACCCCAAGATGCTTGGCAAAACCACGCATAAGCTCAACCTCAAGCCCGTCGCCCACCCCCGTCACAAAGTTAGCATAAGGAAACCCAAGATGGCGGAGTTCGCCTCGCGCTTTAATAGCTTCAAGATCTCCAGCTTGAGAGCACGAAGCAAAAAGCGCAAAAAACACGATGAGGCAAAAACCAGTTTTTTTCACAGCTGCCTCCTATGCCAAAGGTGGGATGAAAAGCGCTTGATTATCCAACAAAAACCATTAAAGGAACAATAATGCTCCCCCACCGCACAAGCACCCGCAAACGGCAAAAAATCAAAACAAGATTTCAAACCCTTACCAAATGAACCTCAACCACGGGCTTCTTTCCCTGCGTCTCATGCAAGGAACGACGCACAATCTTGGTGATCGCTTTTTTCATCGTATCGTCCTCTAACAAAGTGGCGCGGGGCATCCGCTCTACCTCGTCCAAAATCATTGTGACGATATCTTCGCTGAGCACGCGGATGGCCTTTTCGTCATCAATCCCCAAAAGCGTGACTTGGGGGTCGCTGGCCACCATGCCGCGCCGATCCAGCGCGAGCGTAACAACCGCCGCGCCGTTAAAGCCCATCTTGCGGCGATGTTGCGTGACTGTTTGATCCAAGGGGCGAAGGCGCGTTCCATCCAAGCCCCAACGTCCCGCCTGCACCTCACCCACCACCTCATGCATGCCCGGACCAAGGCGAATAATCTGGCCATTTTTCGGGATCACGACATTTTCAACGCCCAGCGAACGCGCCAACGCTGCATGATCCGTTTGGTGGCGAAGTTCGCCGTGCACAGGCACAGACAGATAAGGATGCACCCAGCGGTAAAGCTCGGCAATATCGGGCTGACCCGCATGACCCGAGGCATGCACAATTCGACCATCAACCATATGCTCGTTCGTCACAACCTTCACGCGGTGGCTAAGCAAAAGGTTTTGCACGCGCCCAATTGCTTTTTCATTGCCGGGGATATCGCGTGATGAAAAAATAACGACATCACCGCGCTCTAGCGTCACGGCGGGATGATCGAATACGGCAATGCGCGAAAGCGCGGCGCGGCGTTCACCCTGACAGCCCGTGCAGATCATAACGATTTTATCGCGAGGCGCTTGCATCGCTTCATGCTCACTAAGAAAATCGCTAAACTCCGGCAAATAGCCAAGGGACTCCGCGATTTCGGCATTGCGCCACAAAGACCGCCCCACCAGAGAGACATGCCGCCCATACTGACGCGCAGCAAGCGCAACAGATTTCACACGCGCAATGTTGCTGGAAAAACAAGTTACGACGATGCGCCCCTTGTATTCTCCAAAAAGATCGATCAACCCTTTTTGCACCGTGATTTCCGAAGGCGTCGCCACAGGAACCGTTGCGCCTGTTGAATCGCCCACCAAAGCCATCACGCCTTCGCGGCCCAACTCTTTAAGCCGCGCCTCATCCGTCAGGCGGCCAATAATAGGCTCGTTATCAAACTTCCAATCCCCCGTATGAAGCACACGCCCATGCGCGGTGTTGATCGCCACCATATGGCTTTCGGGAACAGAATGCGTGACGGGGATCATCTCAACGGCAAAAGGTCCCGCCTCAAACGATCCGCCAACAGGAATCTCGATCAAGTTGACAAGGCCCTGCATGCCCGCTTGCGCGAACTTGGCGCGAAGCATCGCAGCGGGAAACGGCGTCGCATAAACGGGACAGCGAAGATCCGCCCATAGACGCTCAATCGCCCCCAAATGATCCTCATGCCCGTGCGTGATCACGATCCCGATAAGGTCCTCGCGACGCTGGGCGATAAAAGTAATATCGGGCGTGATAATATCAATGCCAGGCGTCGTGTCATCCCCGAACATGATGCCGCAATCAACCATCAACCACTTGCCCATCGTGCCATAGAGATTGAGGTTCATGCCAATCTCGCCGGAGCCTCCAAGCGGCAAGAGCCACAAAGCGTCATCAGGAGGACGATGTGTGTCTTTTTTTATTTTATGCGTCATTGTTTGTTGTCAACTTTCTGTTCTTTTCAAAAATAAGCGCAAGACCGCGCAGGGTTAGATCCGAATCAATATGATCCAAAGAAGGAAGTGCCTCATCGAAAAGGGTGGCGAGCCCGCCTGTGGCCAAAACAGTCATAGGCGCGCCAAACTCAGCCTTAATGCGCACAATCAACCCTTCAATCATGCCGACATAGCCCCAAAAAATCCCCGACTGGATGGCCGTGACCGTTCCCGTCGCAATAACCTTGGGGGGCCGCGCCACCGCAACGCTTGGTAACTTGGCCGCCGCCATATGAAGAGCGCGAAGCGATAGGTTGACGCCAGAAGCAATCACGCCCCCGCAATAAACACCTTCACCATCGATAACATCAAACGTCGTCGCCGTGCCAAAATCAATAATGAGCAGAGGTGTTTTATAAAGAGCGATCCCCGCCACGGCATTCATCAAACGATCCGCGCCCAGCTCTTCGGGACGATCAATTTTAACCGTCACGCCCGTCGTCACGCCCGCCGCGCCCACCATCAGCGGTTCACAATTAAAATGATGCCGACAAAGCCTGATCAAATTAAAATTCGCATCCGGCACAACAGACCCGATAATGGCATCAGTCACCGTCGAAACCTCAACGCCTATTTGCCCCATAAGGATTTTCAAAAAAGCGGCGTATTCGTCCGCCGTGCGCTGCGCGTTTGTTGCCGCGCGCCACATGCCGATTTGCGTCAGGCCATCGAACAAAGCAAAAACAGTGTTCGTATTACCGGCATCAATAGCAAGAAGCATAAACCAGCCTCCCTTTACACTTTATAAGAAAAAGATATCGCCCGTTTGTATAACGGTTTCCGCCCCCTCTGCCAATCGTAAGATAAGGCCACCCTTGGGATCAATGCCGGCAAAGTCGCCTTGAATCTCTCCTGTTGGCGTTCGCACGACCATGGGTCCCATCTTGGCATCCGACAGCCACGCCTTACGAAGAGGGCAAAAACCATCGTAGTAAAGCGTTTGCCGCCATTGTTCAAGGCTTTGCAAGAAATAGGTCAAAATGGCATCAACCGTCACGGACGCCCCCTGTTCAGATAACGATGTCGTTGGATAAAGGGCTTCTTGAGGATGGCTGGCCACATTAATCCCGACCCCCACCACGATCCAGTCAACCAGATTCTGAACGACAGGCGCCGTCTCAATCAAAATGCCGCTGATTTTCTTATCTTCAACCAACACATCGTTTGGCCACTTCAATTGCAAAGACGCCTCAGGGCAGGCCTTTAAAACCGCATCGTGAACGGCCAAGGCCGCCGCAAAACTATAAAGAGCCGCCCATTGCAGCGTAATGGAACGAGGCCGCAAAAGAACGCTAGCGTATAAATTACCCTCTGGCGATTCCCACGTGCGCCCTAAACGTCCCTTCCCCGCCGTTTGACGAAGCGCACGAACGACAAGCCCCTCCGCCTCGCCAGCCTCGGCAGCCTGCTTGGCAACCGCATTGGTGCTTGCAGTAACATCAAGTTCCTGAATACGAAAAAAAGAAGGGGTCATGGGACGAGCAACCTTTCCACAGCTTGATGCGCGCCTTCGATAACGGGCGAAGGCCAAAGGACGAACAAAACAACAAACAACGTCGCCAACGCAAGACCACAGTTGTGCGCATAAGAACGAGGCGATGTCAAAACCGATCCGCTCCCTTTATCAAAATACATGATCTTGACGATCCGTAAATAATAACCTGCGGCTACGACGCTGGCGAGGACGCCGATAAGAGCCAAAGGCCACAGCCCCGCCTTCACCGCCGCCAACAACACAAAGTATTTTCCAAAAAAGCCAGCCAACGGCGGAACGCCCGCCAAAGAAAACAACATTGCCGCCAGCACAAGAGATAACCAAGGATGCGCTTGCGAAAGACCCGCCAAATCATCCACGGACTCCACGAGCGCCTCGCCTTGGCGCAACCCCGCCACAACACCGAACACGCCCAGCGTCGCAACAAAATAAACGGCCAAATAAATCAGCACGCCTTGCAGCCCCTCTACGCTCATCCCTCCGGCCACAGGATCCAAAGCCGCCAAGCCCACCAGCATCGTGCCAACATTCGCAATGGCGCTATAAGCCATAAGCCGCTTAATGTTCTTTTGCAGCAAGCCCGCAAACGATCCCAGCGCCATAGAGGCCACAGCCAGAGCCATCAAAACCGGCTGCCAGACAGACGCGGCAGCGATCAAAGGCACACCAAGCACAACCGCCAGCAAAGCCAATGCCGCAATTTTAGGCGCAGCCGCCAAAAAAGCGGTGACGGGCAAAGGCGCGCCCTCATACACATCGGGCGTCCACATATGAAACGGCGCAGCGGATACTTTCAACGCAAAGCCCGCCATGACAAAAACAAGACCGACGACAAGGCCGATAGGCATCGCCTGTCCTTGCGCCAAAGTATGCGCCATAACATCGAACCCTGTGCCGCCCGCAAAGCCATAAAGCAGTGATAGCCCAAACAGCATAATCGCGGATGAAAAAGCCGACAGCATAAAATACTTCAGCCCCGCTTCACTGGATCGTTTCTCTTCGCGCTGAAAAGCCGTCAGGACATAAAGCCCCAGATTTTGCAGCTCCAGCGCGACATACAAAGCGATCCAATCATGCGCCGAGATCATCAGCATCATGCCCAGCGTCGCCAGCATCACCAAAACGGGATATTCGGGTTTGAGGCCACTTTTCTGTCCACCAAAGAACACGGGCGCAAGCACCAGCGACCCCGCCGCCGCGATCAACAACATGACTTTAACAAACCGCCTATAGTCATCCACCGCGAACATGCCATAAAGCGCCACGCCGGATTCGCGCCCCAACGCAACCAACGCTGCAGCCGCCAGCAAGGAAACCACCGCCGCGCTTGTTACAAGGCCTCCGGCCTTATCCCCACGAAACGCGCCAATCAGCAGTAAAGCCATCGCCGCCAGCGCCACCGTTATTTCAGGAAGAGCAAAAAGAATGCTGGTCATCTATCTTCCCCCTGAAGGCTGAAGGCCAAATGCTTGACATCCACGTCCATCACCTTCGTGAACGTCGTCGGATAAAGCCCCAGCCACAAAACCAAAAACAAAAGCGGAAGGAACAGCGCAGCCTCACGCCACGTTAGGTCGCGCATCTCTTTAACGTCCGCTTTCTCAGCCACGCCAAAGAACACCCGCGCATAAAGCCACAGCATATAAACGGCGCCTAAAACAATGCCCAACGCCGCCACCGCTGCCACACGATGATCCATCAACCACGCGCCCTGCATCGCCAAAAACTCGCCCACAAAGCCCGACGTTCCGGGAAGCCCCACAGCAGCCAACGTAAAGACCATAAACACCGACGCGAAACGCGGCATCACGCTGGCCACGCCGCCAAACCGCGCAATATCGCGCGTGTGAAGGCGCTCATACACCACACCAACACCAAGGAACAACGCAGCGGACACAAGCCCGTGCGAGAGCATCACCATCATCGCGCCGTCCAAACCCTCACGCGTGCCAGAAAAAATGCCCAGCGTGACGTAGCCCATATGCGCGACGGATGAATAGGCAACCAGCTTCTTCATATCCGTCTGCGCCAGCGCCACCAACGAGCCATAGACGATGGCGATCAGGCTAAGAGCCACCACCAGCGGCGCAAAGGTCGCGCTGGCCTCTGGCAACATCTGCAAAGAAATCCGGATAAAGCCGTACCCGCCCATCTTCAACAAAACGCCCGCCAGAATAACGCTGCCCGCGGTCGGGGCTTGCACATGCGCATCGGGCAGCCACGTATGGAACGGCCACATAGGAGTCTTCACCGCAAACGATGCAAAGAACGCCAGCCACAACCAAACGGCCATTTCCTTGGGAAACGCAAAGCCCATCAGCGCGGTCATATCACTCGTGCCCGCCTTCATCACCATCACAAAGATAGCGACCAACATCAAAACCGATCCCAAGAACGTGTAGAGGAAAAACTTCATCGCCGCATAAACGCGCCGCTCACCGCCCCACACGCCGATGATCAAAAACATGGGGATCAACACGCCTTCAAAAAACACATAGAACAAAAAGAAATCCAGCGACGTGAACATCCCGATCATCATCGCCTCAAGCAACAACAGCGCCGCCATAAAAGACCGCGCACGTTCCTTCACCACAAAGCCCGACACCATCGCAAGGGGCGTCAGCAACGTCGAGAGCAAAACGAACCACAGCGAGATTCCATCCACGCCGCGATGATACACAAGTCCCATCGACGGCATCCACACGGCCTTTTCGATAAGCTGAAAACCGCCCACCACCGCATCGTAAAAAATGGGAAGCGCCAGCGAGGCAACAAACGTCACGCCAGCAAACATCAACGCAATCAACCTTGCGCGGCGTGCCTGCTTTTCATCCTGCCCCCGAGGCAACAGCGCCAGCGCCACCACACCCAAAAGCGGCAGGAACGTGATCAAGCTTAAAAGCGGAATTTGCACCATCGTTTATCTATCCCCTCCCGTCATGCCAGCGAAGGCTGGCATCCCATTTTCTTTATTTTTGCAAATCTTCATACAAATCCCGCCATGTCAGGTTAAACTCCTTAATCCTGTTTGTCTTCCATTCCCGTTGCCATGCCTTAATGTTTTTCTCTCGCCTAATTGCTTCCTCGGCTGTTCCATATTCCTCATAATAAACCAGCTGCTTGAGGCCATATTTTTTTTGTAAATCCTTTATAAAGGCCCTCGCGATGTTCCCATACGCGCCGAGCAAGATTGTTCGTAACACCCGTGTAAAGCGTCCCATAAGGCTTGTCCGTAACAATATAAACCCAAAAACGCCGATCCACTCTTTTGCCCTCACAAAAGAAAAAACAAATGGGATGCCAGCCTTCGCTGGCATGACGAAGCTTTTTTTGCCTCCCCTCACCAAACCCTCACCATCGCCCACGCCACCATCGCGGCAAGAGCGAGCGCCATCACAAACGCATAGTGAAACGCATAACCCGTCTGCCAGCACCGCGCCCTTGCGCCAAGCCCTTGCGCCACAGCGCTCACACCATCGGGGCCAAAGCGATCGATCACAGCCTCATCCCCCTTGTGCCAGAAAAACGCGCCCAGCTTTGGCAAAGGCCGCACGAACAAACGCTCATAGACCTCGTCGAAATAGTATTTATTGAAAACGAGGCGATACAAAGCACCCAACCGTACCGCCATAACCGCCGGAATGTCTGGCCTACGCGCATAAAGCCATCCCGACAGCCCCATCCCCAAAAGCGCGAGCGCCAACGGTGCAAGCTTGGCCACCTCTGGAACAACCGCGCCCTCATGCCCATGCAAGGCAACCAACGCGCCGCGCCAAAAAGCGCCATCAGGCGCAGAGGCGAACCAATCATGCCCCACAAAGCCCGCAAACACCGCGCCCAAAGCCAAAGGCACAAGCGGCCCCAAAAGCCACCACGACGATTCATGGACGTGCGCCGCCGTGTGCTTATCGTAACGCGCCGCGCCATGGAATGTCAGGACAATAAGCCGCCACGAATAAAACGCCGTCATAAACGCCGCCATAAGCCCAAGGCCATAGGCCACACGCCCATACCAAGAACCATGCGCATAGGCAGCCTCTAAAATCATGTCTTTGGAATAAAACCCAGCAAAGCCAAACACGCCTTCGATCCCAATGCCCGCCAAAGCCAGCGACCCGATCCACATCAACGCATAAGTCACGGGCATCTTACGCCATAGGCCGCCCATTTTCCGCATGTCCTGCTCACCGCTCATCGCGTGAATGACGCTGCCCGCCGCAAGAAACAAAAGCGCCTTAAAAAACGCATGCGTGGCCAAATGAAAGATCGATGCGCCATAGGCCGACACGCCAGCGGCAAAGAACATAGTGCCCAATTGGCTCATCGTCGAATAAGCGATCACGCGCTTAATATCAAACTGCGTGAGGCCGATAGAGGCCGCCACCACCGCCGTCACCGCGCCCACGATGGCAATCACCGCCAACGCGGCAGGCGCGTATTCAAACAAAGGCGAAAGCCGCGCCACCATAAACACACCCGCCGTCACCATCGTCGCCGCATGGATCAAAGCCGACACGGGCGTTGGCCCCTCCATCGCGTCGGGCAGCCAAACATGAAGGCCAAGCTGCGCCGATTTACCCATCGCCCCCACGAACAAAAGGAGGCAAACCGCCGTTAAAGCGCAGCACGAACGATCACCCATAACATAGGTTTGACCAACGACCTGCGGCGCGTTTTTAAAAATCACGTCAAAATCAAGCGATCCAAATAACTGGTAGCAGCCAAAGATGCCCAAAAGGAATCCAAAATCGCCAATCCGGTTAACCCAAAAAGCCTTCATCCCCGCGCAAGAAGCGGCAGGCTTTTCATACCAATACCCAATGAGCAGATAGGAACACAAACCAACCCCCTCCCACCCAAAAAACATCTGCAACAGATTGTCGGCGCTGACCAGCATCAACATAAAAAACGTGAACAGCGACAGATACGCCATAAAGCGCACCACGCCCTTATCGCCCTTCATATACGTCACGGCATAAAGGTGAACCATGGCCGAGATGCCCGTCACAACCATCACCATAATAGCCGTGAGCGTATCAAAGCGCAGCGCCCAGTTGGCCTTCACCCCACCCATCGCAAACCACGGCGCAAGAACATGCGTGCGCGCCCCGCCCTCGCCAAAAGCCACATCAACAAAAATAAAAACCGCCAGCGCCGCCGCGATCAGCATAAGGAGGGATGTTAAAAGACCGGCAAAAACATCTCTTTTTTCTTTCGTCATCCCCGCGAAAGCGGGGATCCAGTTTAATTTAAAAGAAAACGGGACTCCCGCTTGCGCGGGAGTGACAGTGTTTTGGGGGTTGCACAAAGCCACCCCCCCCGCCAACGCAGCGCCTAGCAAAGGCAGAAAAACAACAGCGCTATCGATAATGGTTGTCATGCTCATGCGCCTACCCCTTTAAATCCGATAAGCCGCTCACGGCAATCTCACCACGCTGACGAAACGCTACAACCAAAATGGCAAGGCCGATGGCCGACTCTGCCGCCGCGACAGTCAAAACGATCATCGCAAAAGCCTGCCCCGCGATCCCGCCGCCGAAATGCGAAAACGCTACAAGGTTCAGCGTCGCGGCCAACAGCATCAGCTCAATCGACATCAGCCACACGATCACGTTGCGACGATTCATAACAACGCCCATCAAGCCCACGACAAACAGCATCCCCGCCAACGCCAAATAATGCCCAAGGCCAATCGTGAAAAGATTTCCCATCATAAAATCCCCTTTCCGCTTTCAACATGATGCAGGCTCACAACGTCCTCGGCGCGACGATCCAACTGCGCTTGCACGTTTTGCCGCTTCGTGCCGCGAGAGCCGCGCTGCGTCAAAGCAATCGCGCCGATCATGGCCGTCAGCAACACCAAGCCCGACACCTGAAACGGATAGATAAAGTCCGTGTACAAAACGCGCCCCAAAGCCTTTGTGTTTTCAATGTCCGTAGCAACGCTGATGACGGCTTGCGCCTGCGGCCAAAACACGGCCATCACCACCACCTGAACAAGCAGCACGGCCCCCACGCCAAGCGACATAGGCAAAAACCGCTTAAGAGGCGGGCGCGGCGCATCGCCTTGCACGTCCAGCATCATCACAACGAACAAGAACAACACGGCGACCGCGCCGACATAAACGATCAGCAAAATGAACGCCAAAAACTCAGCCCCCAACAACAAGAACAGCCCCGCCGCATTGAAGAAACACAGGATCAAAAACAAAACCGCATTCACGGGCTGGCGAACACTCACCACCGCCACCGCCGAGGCGATCAACACAAGCGCAAACACATAAAACATCGCTCCGGCAATCATGCGACCTCCGCAAAGAAAGTCGTCATTGCGAGCGGAGCGAAGCAATCCAGCTGCGCGGCGTCTGCCGCGCAAGAGAATCGCTTGCCGCGCAGACGTGCGGCAGACTGGATTGCCACGTCGGCCTTACGGCCTCCTCGCAATGACGGATTATGTTTCCCCTGAATTCCGAACCCTGAATCCTGAAAGCTTCTTTTCATCCCCGCCCCCTATCCGCTTCGATGTTCGCGGTCAAAACGGCCTCCCACCTATCGCCGTTATCCAAAAGCCGCTCCTTGTCGTACAAAAGCTCCTCATGCGTCCATGTCGCGTATTCAAAGTTGGGCCCTTCAACAATCGCGCCCACGGGACAAACCTCTTGGCACAGGCCGCAATTGATGCACTTCGTCATATCGATGTCATAGCGCGTGGTGCGGCGCGAGCCATCTTGTGCCACGCCCGCTTCAATCGTAATGGCCAGCGCAGGGCACACAGCCTCGCACAGCTTGCACGCAATGCACCGCTCTGTCCCGTCGGCATAGCGGCGCAGAGCATGTTCGCCACGAAAGCGCGGGCTGATCGACCCCTTTTCATACGGATAATTGATCGTGACTTTCGGCTTAAAGATATACCGAAAGGTCAAGGCCAACCCGGCCAAAAGATCCAGCCCCAGCCAATAACGCATCCGTTGTTTGATCTGCGCCTTGTTCATCCGGCCTCTCCTACCATCTTAACCGTGGCCACAACGACGACCCACAGCAGCGAAAGCGGCAGGAAAAACTTCCAGCCGATCCGCATCAGTTGATCATAGCGATAGCGTGGCAACGTGCCGCGCACCCATAAAAACACAAAGAGGCACAGCACGATTTTCATCGCAAACCACACAAAGCCCGGCACAAAGCCCAGCGCGGCCAAAGGCGGCAACCACCCGCCCAAAAACAAAACCGTCATCATCGCGCTCATCAAAATCATGTTCGCGTACTCGCCCAAAAAGAACATCGCGAAAATCATGGCCGAGTATTCCGTGTTGAACCCGCCAACCAACTCAGACTCGCCCTCTGGCAAGTCAAAGGGGCTGCGGTTCGTTTCGGCCAAGGCCGAGGCAAAAAACAAAACGGCCATCGGCAGTAAAATCGAAAAAATATACCAGCCGTCCTTTTGAGCCTCGACAATCTTGCTTAAATTAAGCGTCCCCGCCTGCAAAAGCACCGTCACGATAATCAACCCAATCGACACCTCATACGACACCATTTGCGCGGCGCTGCGAAGGCCACCCAAAAGCGCGTATTTTGAGTTAGACGCCCACCCCGCGATGATAATCGCGTAAACGCCCAACGATGAAATCGCCAGCAAATACAAAATACCAACATTGATATTCGCCAGAACAAGCCCCGCATCAAACGGGATCACCGCCCACGCCGAAAGCGCCAACAGAAAAGTAAACACAGGCGCGGCGATAAACAAACCGACGTTCGCGCCTGAAGGGATAATCGTTTCCTTAAACATCACCTTCAGGCCATCGGCCATCGGCTGCAACAGGCCAAAAGGCCCCACGACGTTTGGCCCTTTACGCAACTGAATCGCACCCAGCACTTTGCGCTCGGCATAGGTCAGGTACGCCGTCCCGCCCAGCACCACGCCCAAAATTCCCCCGATGCCCAAAAGCATCCAGAAAAGCGGCAGAAGATAAATTGTCATCAGGTCATCCCTCATTTTCCCTCCCCCTTCTGCTGCAAGGGCAAGATCGCCGCCGTACAAGCCGCCATGGTGGGCGATACGCGGCATATCGCGTTGGTCATGTAGTAATTAGGCACAGCCGCGCCAAACGCTTGCAGTGAGAGCGTCCCCCCCTTGCCAAACGGCTGCCACGCATTCACAGAAACATCATCAACGCGCCCCAGATGAGGATGCTTGGCGATCATCGCGCCGCGCACAGCCTTCACTGTTTCATAAGGCAATGGACGCGCCAGCGCCCGCGACAAAGCCGCGATGATCGCCCAATCCTCCATAGCCTCACCCACTGGCGGCACAGCGCGGCGCGTGCGCTGAACCCGCCCTTCCACATTCACATACGTCCCGTCTTTTTCCGTATAAGCCGCCGCAGGCAAAACCACATCCGCCCGCTGTGCGCCACGATCGCCATGGCTGCCTTGGTAAATCACAAAGGTCTTGCCAAGATGCGCCGTGTCAATTTCATCCGCGCCCAAAAGGTAAAGCGCGTCGAGCCGCCCGCCCTGCGCCGCCGCCAGAATAGAGCGCACGCCCATTCCATATTGACCTTGCGGCACAAAGCCAAGATCCAGTCCGCCAACACGCGCCGCCGCCTGTTGCAGCACGTTAAACCCGTTCCAATCCTCGCGGATCATGCCGAAACTTTCAGCCAGCTCCCTTGCCGCTGCATGGATAGCCTCGCCATCGCCTCGCGCCAAAGCGCCCGCGCCTACGATGATCATGGGATTTTTGGCCGCCTTTAAAACACTGGCGAAAGCATGCTTACCATCCATCACATCGCGCAAAGCAACGGGCGAATAGCCGACATGCTCATAAGCATAACCCAAATCAGCCGCCTGCCCGATCACCCCAACGGCCATGCCACCACGCCGCCAGCGCTTATACAGCCGCGCATTCACCATCGTGGCCTCGGTGCGAGGATTCACGCCCACCAGCAAAACAGCGTCAGCCTTTTCAATCGATGCGATGGGCGTATTCATCACATAGGCAGCGCGAACGCTGGTGTCATAAACCGCGCCGTCTTGCCTACAATCGCGGTTGCCAACGTCCATCTTGTCCAAAAGCTGCCCCATCGCAAAGAGAGCCTCGCAATCCACCAAATCGCCCGCCAGAGCCGCGATGCGCGAGGGCTGAACATTCTTAAGCCGCGCCGCAATAACGCCCAGCGCTTCAGCCCAGCTGGCAGGCTGTAACTTCCCATCGCTGCCCCGCACATAAGGCGTATCCAACCGCTGCAAGCGCAAGCCATCGCACGCAAAGCGCGTCTTGTCGCCGATCCATTCCTCGTTGATGCCTTCGTGAAGGCGCGGCACAATCCGCATGACCTCGCCCCCGCGACTATCGATGCGGATAGCGCTGCCCACTGCGTCCATCACATCGATGCTTTCCGTTTTTGTCAGCTCCCACGGCCTTGCGCGAAAAGCATAAGGCTTAGACGTCAAAGCGCCGACGGGACAAACATCAACCAAATTGCCTGACAATTCCGAAAGCAACGGGCCTTCGATAAGAGGCGCGATTTCCAAATGCTCGCCGCGATAAAAGCCGCCCAACTCATGCGTGCCCGCAATTTCGTCCATAAAGCGGATGCAGCGCGTGCAGTGGATGCAACGCGTCATTGCGGTGACAATCAAAGGCCCCATAGCCTTATCCCTCACACGCCTACGCACCTCACGCGAGCGGCAACGATCCTTGCCATACGCAAAAGCGATATCCTGCAAATCGCACTCGCCGCCCTGATCACACACGGGGCACTCCAGCGGATGATTGAGCAGCAGCATCTCCATCACCGCTTGGCGCTCGGCCTTCACCGCAGGCGTGTCTGTATGTACCACCATGCCTTCGCTGCACGGCATAGCGCAGCTGGCAACAGGCCGAGGCGCTTTTTCCACATCCACAAGGCACATGCGGCAACTGCCCGCAACGCTCAACCGCTCATGATAACAAAACCGAGGGATCTCGATGCCCAATTGCTCACACGCTTGCAAAACCGATGTTCCCTCGGCCACCTCCACCTCGCGGCCATTGATGGTTAGTTTAGGCATGGGACACCCCATAAGAAGCCTTCAGCATTTAGAGAGACACCCTTCCCATAAAAACCCCCGTCATCCCCGCGAAAGCGGGGATCCCGTTTTTTATTTTTGCAAATCTTCATATAAATCCCGCCATGTCGTATTGAGCTTTTCAATGACCTGTTTCTTCCAATCTCTGTTCCACTTCTTAATGCACTTCTCTCTTGCAATTGCTTCAATGGCCGTTGGGTATTCCTCATAATACACAAGCTGTTTAAGTTCATATTTCCTCGTAAAGCCCTTATAAAGACCTTCGCGATGCTCCCATACGCGCCGCGCAAGATCGTTCGTAACGCCTGTATAAAGCGTTCCATAAGGTTTATCCGTAACAATGTAGACCCAAAAATGTTTTTCCATTCCCTTTCCTTTATGAAAGAAAAAAACAAACGGGATCCCCGCTTTCGCGGGGATGACGAAAGGGTTTGACAACAGCCCCTCATCTCCCACCTCCCGCTGCGCGTATCCGCGCTTCCATCTCGGGGCGGAAATGGCGGATCAGGCCTTGAACGGGCCACGCGGCGGCATCACCAAGGGCGCAAATCGTCTTGCCTTCAATTTCCTTACTCACATCCCACAGCGTATCAATGTCCTCCACCTTTGCCTCGCCACGCACCATGCGTTCCATCATTCGCGCCATCCAGCCCGTCCCCTCGCGGCAAGGCGTGCACTGACCGCAGCTTTCATGGCAGTAAAAGTGCGACAGCCGCGCAATCGCCGCAATGATGTCGGTAGACTTGTCCATCACGATCACACCGGCACTGCCAAGGGCCGAGCCAACCTCACGCAGCCCGTCGTAATCCATCAGCGCTTTTTCCGAAAGTTCCTTGGTCAACACAGGAACCGACGAGCCACCGGGAATAACAGCCAGCAAGTTATCCCAGCCGCCACGCACGCCGCCCGCATGGCGTTCAATCAACTCACGCAAGGGGATGCCCATTTCCTCTTCGACATTGCACGGCGTGTTCACATGGCCCGACAGACAAAACAGCTTCGTGCCGCTGTTCTTGGGACGGCCAATCCCCGCATACCAAGCGCCACCGCGCCGCAAAATGGCACCCACCGCCGCAACCGTCTCCACATTGTTGATCGTAGTGGGACAGCCATAAAGTCCCGCGTTCGCCGGAAAAGGCGGCTTGTTACGAGGCTGCCCCTTTTTGCCCTCAAGGCTTTCCATAAGCGCGCTTTCCTCGCCGCACACATAAGCGCCCGCGCCGCGATGAAGGACGACCTCGCAATCCCACCCGCTGCCACAAGCATTCTTGCCGATCAGCCCCGCCGCATAGGCTTCATCCAGCGCGGCTTGCACATGCCGCGCTTCGTTCACGAACTCGCCGCGTATATAAATAAACGCCAAGTGAGCGTTCACCGCGACAGCGGCCAGCAAAGCGCCCTCAATCAACCGATGCGGATCAAAACGCAAAATATCGCGGTCCTTGCACGTTCCGGGTTCGCTTTCGTCGGCGTTCACCACGAAATAATGCGCACGCTCCGAAGGCTTCGGCATAAACGACCACTTGAGGCCCGTGGCAAAGCCCGCGCCGCCGCGCCCGCGCAGGCCGGACGCCTTCACCTCATCAATAATCCACGCGCCACCTTTTTGAATAAGCGCCGCCGTCCCATCCCACACGCCGCGCTGCCTTGCGCCGTCCAGCGTCCATGAGGATTTTCCATAAAGGTTCGTGAAAATGCGGTCCTTATCGTTCAGCATGCGCACCTGCCGATAGTAATCCCGTCATCGCGAGGAGCGCAGCGAAGCAATCCAGCGCCGCGCGTCTGCGCGGCATAAGAGGCAGGAATATTTTTCCCTGAACTCTGAGCTCTGAACTCTGAACTCTGAACTCTCATTCATCCCCCTTCCCGCACGAACACGCACCGCAACGTCCGGTTTGCGAACCAACCTTAGGCTTACGTCCAGCGGCAAGGTCATCCAAAATCTTCATCACGCTATCGGGCGTGAGGTTCTCATAATAATCATCGTTGATCTGCATCACGGGCGCGTTCACGCAAGCGCCAAGGCACTCCACTTCCTTAATCGTAAAAAGCCCATCGGGAGTCGTCTCCCCCGCCTTGATGCCAAGGCGCGTTTCGCACGTCCGCGCGATGTCCTCGCCACCCTTCAGCCAGCAAGGCGTGGTGCGGCACAGCTGGATCAGATACTTGCCGGTAGGCTCTAAATTAAACATCGTATAGAAGCTCGCGACCTCAAACGCCTTGACCTCTGGCACGCTGAGTAGCCCCGCCACATAGACAATCGCGGCAGAGGGCAACCACCCGCCATGCTGACGCTGCGCCCTATCCAGCAGAGGCAAAATCGCGCTGACCTGCTTTCCGGCAGGATACTTCGCGATAATCTTTTTCGCCTCAGCCTCGTTCTCCGGCGTAAAGAAAAAGCTTTTGGGTTGCATGTTGTTCACCGATCAATCTCCCCCCTTAACCGTCATCGCGAGCGCCGAAGGCGCGTGGCGATCCAGCTGCGCGGCATCTGCCGCGCAAGAGAGTCTTCTGCCTCGCGGACGCTCGGCAAGCTGGATTGCTTCGGTCGCATACGCTCCCTCGCAATGACGGGTTGGTTTTTTTCTGACCCCTGACCCCTGACCTCTGAACCCTGCTTATCACCGATCAATCTCCCCGAACACAATATCAAGGCTGCCGATAATCGCGACGACATCGGCCAGCATATGATCCTTGGCCAACAGCGGCAGCAACTGCAGATGAGCAAAGCTGGGCGGCCTAATCTTGCAGCGATAAGGCTTGTTCGTGCCATCGGCCACCAGATACACGCCAAACTCGCCCTTCGGCGCTTCGATGGCCGTATAGGTTGCGCCTTGCGGCACGCGATAACCCTCACTCGCCAGCTTAAAATGATGGATCAAAGCCTCCATCGATTTTTCAATCGCCTCACGCTCTGGCATCGCGACCTTAAAATCATCAACCATCACGCGCCCCGTGGGCATCCGCGTGATGCACTGGCGGATAATCCGCACCGACTGGCGCATCTCGGCCATCCTCACCAAATACCGCGCATAACAATCGCCCGTTGTGCCGACTGGAATATCGAAATCATACATCTCATAGCCATCGTAAGGCTGGCTTTTGCGTAAGTCCCACGCCACACCGCTGGCACGCAACATAGCGCCCGACGCGCCCCACGCGATGGCCTCCTCCTTCGTCAGAATTCCGATATCAACAGTGCGCTGCTTAAATATCCTGTTGTTTGTCAAAAGCGTTTCAAGATCATCCAAAAGTTTTAAGAACGGATCACAAAAAGCCTCGATATCCTCCAACAATCCATCAGGCAGATCACGCGCCACGCCGCCTGCGCGAATGTAATTGGCGTGCATCCGTGCGCCGCTGACGCGCTCATAAAAGCCCATCAGCTTTTCGCGTTCCTCAAAGCCCCACAGCGCGGGCGTGATCGCGCCAAGATCAAGCGCGAACGTCGTCACGGCCAAAATATGGTTGAGAAGCCGCGAGATTTCCGCATAAAGAACGCGGATCACCTGCGCCCGCTCTGGCGGCGTGATGCCCAGCAACCTTTCAATCGCCAATGAAAAGCACTGCTCACTGGCCATCGGCGCGACGTAATCCAAACGATCAAAATACGGCAGCGCTTGCGTGTACGTTTTATGCTCGATCAGCTTTTCCGTTCCGCGATGCAAAAGACCGATATGCGGATCGGCACGCTCCACCACTTCGCCATCCATCTCTAAAATCAAACGCAAAACACCATGCGCGGCGGGATGCTGCGGCCCCATGTTAAGCGTGAACGGCGCACCCTCTTTCCCGTCCTTATCACGCACCAGAACTTGCACGGGTTCAGTCATGCCCCGCCCTCCCGTTTTTGCACATCCGTCAGGCCCTGCCATGGCGAGAGCGCGTCAAAGGCGCGGTAATCTTGTTGCAGCGTTACGGGCTGGCTCACCACGCGAGCGTGCAAGTCGTCATAGACTTTTTCCTCAAACCCCATCAAAGGAAAATCGCGACGCAATGGATGACCTTCAAAGCCATAGTCCGTCAAAAGACGCCGCAAGTCCGGATGGCCATCAAACATGATGCCCAACAAATCAAACGCCTCGCGCTCAAACCATCCGGCAGAAGGATAAACGCCAACCACGGATGGCACGGCGTCATCCGTCTGCGCAATGACTGTCAACCGCGCATTCTGCTGCAAACTTAAAAGCTGATAGGCCACATCAAAGCGAGGCGTCCGCGCCAGATAATCCACGCCGCCCACATCCATCAACTGATGAAACGCCGTGCGCGGATCGTCGCGCAAAGCCGTCATCACCTCAACCAACTTCTCGCTCGGCACGATAACCGTTACCTCATCGCGCTCAAGAAGAACCTGCGCCGCGCTCTCGCCCAAAACGCCGCACACCGCTTCGGCAAGCGCCCCACGATCCCGCATCATTCCCCTCGCCTTTCTGCGCTTTGGCGACAATCAATCATCATGGGCTTGCCGCCTTGCCGGATTTTGCGATGCAGTTGCAACAGACCGTACACCAAAGCCTCAGCGCTAGGCGGACAGCCGGGCACATAAATATCCACGGGCACGATGCGATCGCAGCCGCGCACCACGGCATAGGAATAATGGTAATACCCGCCGCCATTCGCGCAAGAACCCATCGAGATCACCCACCGTGGCTCTGGCATCTGATCGTAAAGCTGGCGAAGCGCAGGCGCCATCTTGTTGGTCAGCGTTCCCGCCACGATCATCACATCCGACTGCCGTGGGCTGGGGCGCGGCATCATGCCAAAGCGATCCAAATCATAGCGGCTCATGTACGCGTGGATCATCTCAATCCCACAGCAGGCAAGACCGAACGTCATGGGCCACATCGATCCCGTTCGCGCCCACGCCATCAGATCGTCCAACTTAGCCAGCATAAAGCCCTTGTTCTGCACCTCGCCGCCGATAAGCCGCGCCGAAGCCTCCATCCGCTCACGCAAGGCGGGATCATCGGGAAGAACAAATTCGTTTGGCGGCATCAATCCCATTCGAGCGCCCCCTTCTTCCATTCATAAATAAAGCCGACCGTAAGCACGCCAAGAAAAACCATCATCGAGCCAAAGCCAAGCCAGCCAATATCGCCAAGGACAATCGCCCACGGGAACAGAAAGGCGATTTCCAAATCAAAAATGATAAACAAAATGGCGATCAGGTAAAAGCGCACATCGAACTTCGCCCGCGCATCGCCAAAGGGCGGGAAGCCGCATTCATAAGGCGCATTTTTCTGCTTATCGGGACGATGCTTGGCCAACAAAAACGACAAAGCCACCGCCGCCAGCGCGACAAAAGTCGCGATCGTCATAAAGACGGCGATAGGGGCATAATCGACGAGAAAAGAATCGGCCATAAGGGATGTCCGTCACAAGGAGGCGTGACACCCAACATCCACTGGTTCCCATAAAAAATCAAGACTGCCGTAAAGCAGCCATAGGCACCTTTGGTTTGACATTTTGCCCGCGCACGGGAGCCGTCTTGTTTAATTGATCAAGCGCAAGACAATGCCCTTCAAGGGCAATCCACCAAGGACGACTGTTCATGCGCACGTCCCACATCTTCATACCTGAAATTTTTGTCAGGCGGTCTGTGAGCAAGAGGGCTGGATTGTCAACAACAACCAGACTCCCAAGCAAGGATCCAAATGATTGCGAAGAATCCGTCAAAGAAATCTTCGTTCCTTTTTTACTGCGATACAGCGTTATGCCCATCCCTTTATCGCAAGAAACAACATAAGGTGTCGCGCCAAGAAGCCCTTGCGCTGTAAGAAACTTAACCGCATCCTCAATTTTTTGAGCAGCGCGAACAGCCAATTGATATCCGTATTCGCCTTTACAGGTCATAGAGGCCTCCTTTTGTTACACCACCCCATGAAAGACAAGAGGTGCTCCGACAGCCTAAAGGATACGCCCCCAAAGTTAATGTTCGCTTTATTCGATTTAAAACAACGCGTTACCGGAAACGCGCCCACAGAAAACAGCGCCTGTTTGTCTCGTTCTATTCAGCCGTTAGATGGCTGTTGGCAAGAATCTGATAGTGGCGCTGCGAATCACGAACAGCTTCAGCTTTATGATTCAAATAAGGACCCCACTTGGTCTGAAACGGATCCGAAGGTTGGCCTGCAACAGGCACCAGCGAGATTTTATCGTTTTTTCCACCCATTCGCGTATCTTGAAACATTGTGGCTCGAAAAACCGTTTTAAAGGAAGAGGGCTCTTCCTTCCTAAAAAGATGCAAACCTTCACGCACTAAAACTTTCAAAAAAACGGCGGTGGGGGCCTTATCTAAATTACGGCACGCCACGATTCTATAATTCGAAAGATGCCCCAAAAAGTTCTGCGTATCAGGCCATTCATGGGTTTCAAGCGTCAATGGCGCCACCCCCGCTTGATGCGCTGGCAAAGAAAGCTTCGTTGTTTTTTGACTAAAGGCCAGAAAGGCGGCCGCTTCAAAAAAATCAAAAATGTTCTGACTGGTCGGATCAATCCTATCGCGATGAATAACGATCGCTTTTTGGTGGGCAGGCTCCCCCGCATTGTCCGCATTCAAAACCACCGGACGATGAAGCGAAAGGCCTTTTGCTGTTAGCCCATGAGCGCTCGTTCTTAAAACCATAATGATCCTCCTTCATAAATAACGTGGCTTTTAAGCCGTTCCGCAGGCGCTCTCATACCGCCCTATTTTAGATATAGCTCCGCGTGGCATTGTCAATAGCACAAGAAGCTTCCCTTGTCAAGGGGTTTTTCACGCTTTGTGCTGTTTTTTTCCTTAACCATAAAAACGCTTCCCCCATTTGAACCGATTTTAATGGTTTCACAAGAAAAATGTTAGGCTTAGGGAAAGCAGGATGAAGGAGATGGGGGCAAAAGCCCAAAACGCCATAAAAATGGCGCGAGAGACGGGACTTGAACCCGCGACCTTCGGCGTGACAGGCCGACGCTCTAACCAACTGAGCTACTCCCGCATAAAAACGGTCTTTAAAAGACCCCTGTCTGTCACAACAGGCCGCAACCTTTAGGGCAAAAGCCCCCCTTCTGTCAACCATGGAAATCCATTATTTACAGGTTTTCAGGGGCTGCCCTAAGAAAAAGACCGCGCCACCCTACCGAACGCCCTTATCAAGGAAATGCTTAACATAGCGTTTGTCGGTTCCAAGGATATGATCGGTCAACCAGCTTCGCAAGAAGCTCATGACATCCTGACTTAAAACAGCCTGCCCGCTTTTGTACTTGGCCTGAACATCCAAAACGGTTTTCACCAGCTTTTCATGCTCGCGCTTATGTTGCGGCGTTTCGGGATAATTCGTGCTGTCGAAGAACTTTTCCTCGTGCTTAAAATGCGTCGCCGTATAGTTGATAAGCTCGTCAAGGATCGGCCCCATGACTTGCTTGGCCGTCCCCGCCCTAAAGCCCGCATAAAGCTCGTTCAGCATATCCACAAGACGCCTGTGCTGCGCATCGATGGAGGGGATGCCAAGCGTGAATTTTTCCGTCCACTCCATCAAAAGCTCTTTCTTTTCCTCACGAATTTTTGTCAAAAAGCCCACGACTTCAGCTTGCAGCGTTTCGGCATTCTTGGCCAAATCGGTAGAGGCGATAAGAACCTGCTCAGCCGCATCCCCTGTTGTCGTGGCCGCCTCGGTGACCGCCGCAATGCTTTGAGAAACCTCCCGCGTGCTGGCAGCGGCTTGTTGCACGTTTTGGGCAATCTCACGCGTGGCCTCGCCTTGCTGTCCCACCGATTCTTGAATCGTGGCCGAGATTTCTTGCACTTGCTCAATAATGCCTTCGATGTGTTTGATGGCATCCACGGCGCGTTTGGTGTTCGCTTGCACACTGTTGATTTGCGCGCTGATTTCCTCGGTCGCCTTTGATGTTTGGTTGGCCAGATTTTTGACCTCACCCGCCACAACGGCAAAGCCCTTGCCCGCTTCACCCGCCCGCGCCGCCTCAATCGTGGCGTTAAGCGCAAGCAGGTTGGTTTGGCTGGCAATATCGTTAATCAGCTGCACGACGCCGCCAATCTTGTCCGTGGCCGCCACCAATTCCTGCACCAGCGCCGTCGTTTGCTGCGTTTCCTCTGCCGCTGTTTTCGAAATCGAAGCCGCCTGCCCAACCTGATGGGTAATCTCGCCAATGGACGCACTCAACTCTTCTGCCGCCGAGGCCACCGTCTGCACGTTATCGGTCGCCTGCGTTGAAGCTTCCCCAACATGCGCCGCTTGCTGCGAGGACTGTGCCGCCATTTCGGCCATACTTTGCGCTGTGCCTTGCATTTGGGTGGAAGACGACGACACAACACGCACAACGCCCATCACGCTGGCCTCAAACGCATCGGCCATTTCCTTGATTTCTTTTTTGCGCTGATCCGCTGATCTAACAGCCGCTTGTTCCTGATCATGGCGCAACTCAGCCATCTGCTTGGCATTCTTTTTGAAAACCTCAACAGCGCGAGCCATCTCGCCCGTTTCGTCGTGACGATCCAACCCCATCACCTCAAGGCTCAAATCGCCCGCCGCCAACCCATCCATCACTTTTGTAAGCGCTTTGATAGGCGTGACAATACTGCGCGAAGTCATCCACCACAAAAGCGCACCAACAAAAAGGCTCAAAAGGCCGATGATATAAGTCCACTCGTTCAAACTTTCGATCCGCTCCATCGCCGAGGTGGCGCGTTTATCTGCCGCATCGCCATAAGATTGAAGAAGAAGAGCATTTACAGCATCAATCTTAGAAACCATCGAGGCAAGCGTCGCAATTTGATTTGCCACGGCGGGATCCAGCAAAGCTTCATTGCGCCCCTTGACGTTTTTCAATTTTTCGCTTTCACCTTCGTATTCCGTCAACAAGTCAATCGCTTTTTGAATCTGTTCTTTTCGTTGGGGATCAAGCGTCGAGGAAAGGAGCAAATCAAGAATCGTCCGCGTCTCACTCAACGCTTCCGTTGCCTTTTGACTGCGCGCTTCGTCGCCAGAGGCTCTATAAGCCCAAAAGTTCATACGCGCTTTGTAAAAAGACGCGTTTGCAACATTCATTCGGTTTTCATTCTGAGCGCCACGAAGGGTCGCATCAACCAACTTTTGCGTGCCCTGTCCTTCGTAAATCGTATACCCGTTCAATCCGGCAATCATCAAGTTGAGAAGGCCAAAACTCAACATTAATCGCGCGGCGATCTTAAGGCGAGACAGCATGCGGAAACTCCCAAAAAAAAAGAAAGACGGGGATAAAAAAGAAAGAAATTTGATCGCGCAAGAACACGAATCACTTAACCCTACGAAAAGTGTGCCCACGCATGCCTAGGTTTGGCATAAGAGCCTTTAAGAAATTGTTAAGCATAAGGCCTTCCCCACGTCAAAGCCGCACCCCTTGAAAAGAGGCGGAAGGCTTCCTATCTTAATCATGCCCTGTCCGCTTCCTTTTTTACTGTTTTTCAGTTCCGATTCAGGCATGATCACAAAAGTGATTTGGGGTGATTTGCGCCCCTTGAAAGGATAATGCTTATGGTTGTTTCTTCTCCCGCTGGAGCGCTTTACCCTGTTTTGCCGCTTCGCGATATTGTCGTCTTTCCCCACATGATCGTCCCGCTGTTTGTGGGACGTGAGAAATCTGTGCGCGCGTTGGAAGACGTGATGCAAGAGGATAAGCATATCCTGCTTCTCACTCAAAAAGACGCCTCACAGGACGATCCCAAGCAAAACGACTTGTATTTGCAAGGCACGATTGGCACCGTTTTGCAACTTTTGAAACTGCCTGACGGCACGGTCAAAGTGTTGGTTGAGGGGGGGGAGCGCGCGCGCGTCATACGCTTTACGGAAACGCCTGATTTCTTTCAAGCGTTTGCCGAACCTGTTGAGGAATACACGGGGGATAAGGCCGAGTTAGACGCGCTGTCGCGTGGCGTGGTTTCGCAGTTTGAACAATACATCAAGCTGAATAAAAAGATTCCGCCCGAAGTCATGGTCACGCTGGGGCAGATCGATAATCCTACGCGGCTTGCGGACACCATCGCCTCGCATCTGGCGCTTAAAATCTCTGAAAAACAGGCGCTTCTTGAAATTCCTTCTGTCAATGATCGGCTGGAGAAAATCTTTGGCCATATGGAAGGCGAAATCGGCGTCTTGCAGGTCGAAAAACGCATCCGCACCCGTGTCAAAAAGCAGATGGAGAAAACCCAGCGCGAGTATTATTTGAATGAGCAAATGAAGGCCATTCAAAAAGAATTGGGCGATGGCGAAGACGGCAAGGACGAAATCTCTGAGCTGGAAGCCAAGATCAAAGAAACAAAAATGACCAAGGAAGCCAGCGAAAAGGCTCTCTCTGAGCTGAAAAAGCTGCGCTCTATGTCGCCCATGTCGGCGGAAGCCACGGTGGTTCGCAACTATCTTGATTGGATGCTGGCGATTCCTTGGCAAAAACGCACCAAAACGCGCCGCAACATCAAAGAAGCGCAAAAGATTCTGGACATCGATCACTTTGGCCTTGAGAAGGTTAAGGAACGTATCCTTGAGTATCTGGCTGTGCAGCAACGCCAAGGCAAGCTGAAAGGCCCCATCCTTTGCCTCGTCGGCCCTCCGGGCGTTGGTAAAACATCGCTTGGCAAATCGATTGCTCGTGCGACGGGACGCACCTTTGTTCGCATGTCGCTGGGCGGCGTGCGTGACGAATCCGAAGTGCGCGGCCATCGCCGCACTTATATCGGCTCCATGCCCGGTAAAATCGTGCAAGGCATGAAGAAGGCCAAAGCCTCGAACCCGCTGTTCCTTTTGGATGAAGTGGACAAGCTTGGCTCTGATTGGCGCGGCGATCCGTCCTCAGCTTTGCTTGAGGTTCTGGATCCTGAACAAAACAACACGTTCAACGATCACTATCTTGAGGTTGATTACGATTTGTCGGATGTGCTTTTCGTTTGCACAGCCAACTCGCTCAAGATGCCGCAACCGCTTCTTGATCGCATGGAGATCATCCGCCTGTCGGGTTATACCGAGGACGAAAAAATCGAGATTGCGCAGCGCCATTTGCTGGCAAAGGTAATGAAGGAACACGGCCTTAAAAAAACAGAGTTCTCTATCTCTGAAGACTCGCTTCGCGACATCGTTCGCTATTACACCCGCGAGGCGGGCGTGCGTAGCCTTGAGCGTGAAATGGCGAAGTTGGCGCGTAAGGCGATTAAAGAAATCCTTGTCAAGACGACCAAGACGATCCACATCACGCGCCGCAATATCGAAAAGTATTTGGGCGTTAAAAAATTCCGCTTTGGCGAAGTTGAGGCTGACGATTTGGTCGGCGTGACCACGGGTCTTGCGTGGACCGAGGTGGGCGGCGAGCTTCTTTCCATCGAAGCCGTCGCGCTTCCGGGTAAGGGCAAGATCACGATCACGGGCAAGTTGGGCGACGTGATGCGCGAATCCGTTCAGGCGGCGGAAAGCTATGTCAAGGCGCGTGCGGCACAGTTTGGCATCACGCAAAACGTTCTTGAAAAGCGTGATATTCACGTTCACGTTCCTGAAGGCGCAACGCCCAAGGATGGCCCCAGCGCAGGCGTGGCGATGGTGACCTCCATCGTTTCTGTTCTGACGGGCATTCCCATTCATAAGGATGTCGCGATGACGGGCGAAATCACGCTGCGCGGGCGCGTTTTGCCCATCGGCGGGCTTAAGGAAAAACTGCTGGCCGCTTTGCGCGGCGGCCTCACCACCGTTTGCATCCCCAAGGAGAATGAGCGCGATTTGGCCGAGATCCCCGACAACGTGAAGAAGGGTTTGAAGATCATCTTTATCGCGACGGTGGATGAGGTTTTGAAGGTTGCCCTTATGCGGCCTCTCGTTCCCGTGGTGTGGGAAGATGACAGTGCCCTTGCGAACAAAGCCCTTGTCGTTCCAAAAGAAAAACAACCGGAAAGCAAGGGCCTGCGCCATTAATCCTTGCTTATAAAAAGGAGGAGACAAAAAGAACGGCGGAAAAGCTTGTTTTTTAACCCTTCCAAGGATTGACACGCAAAACCAACAGTGCCTAGAGTCTATCTTCTATGAAGGGCCTCGTCGCAAGATTGAACGGTTAAGGCCAAAAATCTTGCCGCAAGAGCCGCACTCTAACGAAGGGGAGAACACCGCCGTGAACAAGAACGAATTTATTGCCGCCGTTGCTGACAGCAAGGCGCTGGCTAAGCTGGATTTGTCAAAGACCGCCGTGGCCACCATCATCGATGCTGTGCTTGATACGATTGAGGGTTCCTTGAAGAAAGGCGACGAAGTTCGCCTTGTCGGCTTTGGTAATTTTTATGTTGCTAAACGTGCAGCGTCCAAGGGACGCAACCCGCGCACGGGGGAGCCTATTGCCATCAAGGCCTCAAAGCTGCCCAAGTTCCGCGCAGGAAAGCAGTTGAAGGACACCGTGAACGGCACAAAGAAATAAGCCTTTAAAGATGAGATAAGAAACGCTACCCACGGATCCCCTTTGCGAAAGCAGGCGGGATCCGTGGTCGTTTTGGCGGTTGGTTGGTGGGGGATGAGGCTTGGGGCAAGTTTTTGGATTTAAGGCTCAAAACGAACGAAATAAAGCTGTATTTCTTCTCAAAATTTGCTAACAAGAACGCCGTGGTAGGGGCAGTTAGCTCAGCGGTAGAGCATCTCGTTTACACCGAGAGGGTCGGGGGTTCGAAACCCTCACTGCCTACCAAACAAACAGCCGACCCTTTGGGTCGGTTTTTTGTTTGGTAAGTGATGGTTTTTGAATCCCATAAGGGGGTTCGACGACGAGCCATTCAATCAGGCGTTCGCAGGCGTGCATGCGAACGCATAAAATACAAAACCCATGGCGAAGACGCCGCGCAGCCGCGACCAGTCCGGCGTAGCTGCGAAGCAGCGAAGACGGAAGCGGCAAGCAAAACCCTCACTGCCATTTATGCAAACTATCGTAAGCTAAACAACGGTTTTGAAAAACTGAGTGTGGAAGATGCTGCTTGGTATCTAGGGGCACACATTCGCAACCCTAGAGAATTTTTCTTCGGTTGAATGGCGTGTGGAGCAAAGCCACCATCGGCTCGGATTTCATTGCACAGAACGTCGCAACTTTTTGTCGTTATAAGTCGAATGCGTTCGGGTGGTATCTCGGTAAAACACAAGACCTCCGGTATATGATGGGAAAGCTTTTGTTTAATGTAGGAGGATAAGCGAACTGAGCTATTCCAGTAGTCCCTTTTTGACTGCATCAGTGTTGCTTCATCGGTTTCATTCCCCCCCCGATACTCTGCCCTTATATTTGGCGAATAATCGGCAACGCGGACATCATCGCTAGCAGAAAGTGTTATCTCAAGCAGTGAGATTGTTTCCCCAATATCTTGTAAGACTGTTTCAAGTAGCGGTTCGTCATAATGAAAAGTATTCTCACACCAGCTGTGATCCATGGGGTCTAAAAGACCAAAAACTGCCCCTTCGGTTGCCTCTGGCAAACCCATTGCATACCCCAATGAAAGTGAAATGACGCGCTTCTTAGGCACAAGACCTGCCTTGGCATTATCTCTGTTTCCAAAAATTCTGGTTAACCGCTCTGCATTTGTGTAATGATAAAATTTCATGAATTAATATTATCAGAACAGTTCGAAAGTAATTACTAAAATCGATCAGGAAGCTAAACCGTACCCCGGAATTTTGGTTCGTATCAATATAGTTAGCAAGCCTTGCTTCTACCAGCATTGTTTCTATTGAACCATCTTTCCTTTTACACCGAGAGGGTCGGGGGTTCGATGACGAGAGCCACTCACTCACCCATGCAAGGTACAGCTTGAGCGCGGCGCAGGCTGCCGCGCAGAGTCCATTGTTTCGTGTGATTAAAGCAACCCCAACGCCTTAAAACTCGCCACCTCATCGCGTCCCACAATAAGATGATCGTGAATCGCGATGTCCAGCGGTTTACAAGCCGCCACAATCTCACGCGTCATTTGAATATCGGCCTTGCTGGGCGTCACGTCGCCGCTGGGATGATTATGCGCCAAAACCAAGGCTCCTGCGCCGACTTCAAGAGCGCGCTGCACAATCTCACGTGGGTACACGGGCGTGTGATCAATTGTGCCACGTTGCTGCACTTCCTCGGCGATCAGGCGGTTGCGGCGATCCAAAAACAACAGGCGAAACTGCTCCTTCGCCTCGTGCGCCATCGCGGCGCGGCAATAGTCCACGACACGTTGCCATGTGTCCAAAACAGGGCGATCCATAATGGTCGATTTCAACCCGCGCCGTGAGGAAGCGCTGACGGTTTTGATCAAACAAATCGCATTATCACTAAGGCCAAAAGCGCGAAGTCTTTCAGGTGGCGCGTTCAAAAGACTCCACAAGCCATCAAACTCATCCAAAAGTTTTTTGGCGAGGGGCTTCACGTCGCGGCGAGGAATCGCCGCAAACAGAAGCACCTCTAGCAATTCGTAATCCTTCAGAGCCTCTGCGCCTGCCTCTAACAGCCGCGCGCGCAAACGATCCCGATGCCCTTCATAGTGGGGTTTGACACGAGGCGGTTTGCGCGGCGCCGTCTCCATCCATCACGCCCCTTCATACGGCGGGCAATGCCAGCCTTTGGGCGAGGCCGTGAAAATCTCATAGCCCGTTTCCGTCACCGCCAAAGAATGCTCAAACTGCGCGGTAAGAGAGCGATCCTTCGTCACCGCCGTCCAGCCATCGGGCAGAACCTTGACCGCGAACTTGCCCGCGTTGATCATCGGCTCAATCGTCAGAAACATGCCTGCACGAAGCGCCGGCCCCTGCCCTGCGCGCCCATAATGCAACACAGACGGCGCGGTGTGAAACACGCGACCAAGGCCATGCCCGCAAAAATCGCGCACAACGGAAAAACCAAAAGGCTCGGCATAGGACTGAATCGCATGGCCGATATCCCCCAGCGTCGCGCCATCCCGCACCACGCCGATGCCGCGCATCATCGCCTCATACGTCACTTCAACAAGGCGCTGGGCTTTCAACGCGATTTTATCGCCAACGTAAAACATGCGGCTGGTGTCGCCATACCAGCCGTCAAGGATCACCGTCACATCAATGTTCGCAATGTCGCCGTTTTTCAGCTTTCGATCACTGGGGATGCCGTGGCACACGACTTCGTTGAGCGAAATGCACGTCGCCTTGGGATAGCCCCGATAGCCCAAAGGCGCCGACACTGCGCCATGATCGCGCGTGAACGCATCACACAAATCATTCAGAAAGTCCGTCGTCACATCAGGCTGCACAAAGGGCGTGATGTAATCCAAGACTTCCGCCGCCAACCGCCCCGCCTTACGCATGCCCTCAAACGCCTGCGCATCATGGCACTTGATCGTGCCCCCGTCTTCGCTTTCGCCCTGTTCGTTCATACCGCGCCCTAACCCTCAATAAATCGTCTCCAAAAACTGAGAATCAGGATAATCGGAAAAAGCAGCCAGCGCCACCCCTCACCCAAACACCAACAAAAAAGGCCTCGCGCTGCCACGAAGCCCTCGCCTCTTTCCCGATTCCTTTTTTCCTTAAACTGGGGTAAAGTGATTCGATGAATTCTCAACAAGAATCACTTCGCATTTTGCGCCGCGCAGGAGAAAGAGAGGGAGGCTCCCTCTCTTTGGGCGAAGCCGCGCTTGCTTTAGCCTCATTGGAAAAACAGGGCGCAGACCTTACCCCCTATCGTCAACATTTGGCGGTGCTTATCGAACAAGTGCGCTCTGGCGGCACAGCCACGACGCTTGACACCCAACTGCAACGCTTGCGCCATGTTTTGGTCGTGCAAAATAAATATCAGGGCGACGACAATCACAACGAAGACCCCCGCACCACCAACTTGATGGACACCATCGATCGTCGGCGCGGCTCCCCCGTTATGCTGGGGATCATTTATCTTCACGTCGCAACGGCCATGGGGTGGGCCATGACGGGGCTTGATCTTTCCGGCCATTTTTTGTTGCGCCTATCAGCGCGGGATGGGCAGGTTGTCATTGATCCTTTTCGCGCAGGGCAAACCTGTCAACTTGAAGAGGCAGGCGACTATTTTATTGACGATGAGGAAAGCTTGCTTGAAGAAGAGAGGCGTCACCCCACATTGCTCGATTTATCCTCAGAACTTCTTACGCCGCTCAACAGCCGCGAGATTTTGTTGCGTCTTCAACATGCCGTGAAGCGCCGCCTTCTTTCGCAAGATCGCGTAGAGGCCGCCATCGCCACCTTGCAAGGCATGATCCTTTTTGCCCCGCGCCATCAGGATTTGTGGAAAGAGTTGGGCTACCTACAGGCCGAGCGCGGCCATCTTCGCGCCGCGATTACCGCGCTGGAAGTCGTCAAAGACCTTGCCTCCGATCCCCTTCCCGCTCAGCAAACCGATGTGATGCTGCGCGAGCTTCGCTGGCGGCTGAATTAAGCAAAAGACGAAAAAGCGCATGAGCGAGTCCACCATCATTCTTCGCAGCGCACGACGCAAGCGCACCGTGGCTTTGCATGTTCAGCCCGATGGCACGCTTTGTGTGCAAGCCCCTTTGCGAACCAGCGTGGCGTGGATCAATCGATTTATCGAAAGCAAAACCGCGTGGGTTGCGCGGCGGCGTGCCCGCGCTCAGGAAAAAGCGGCCAGACCCGCGCTGATTGTTGAAGAGGGAGCCTTCGTTCCTTATCAGGGGCAGCCCCGCCGTATCCGGCTTGTTGCAGAGGACGCTGCCGTAGAGAGCGATGAGATATTTTTACCTTTGCCTGCGGGCTTGTCCGATGAGGGGCGGCTGGTTGAGGCGCAGACGGAACTTACCTTGTGGTATAAGAGGCAGGCTCGCCGCGTGTTTGCTAAAAGGATGGCATACTGGGCGGAAAGGTTAGGGCTTCGCCCCTCACGGTTGATTGTGACCGCGCCTTTGCGGCAGTGGGGCAGCTGCTCGGCCACCAACGACATTCGCCTGAACTGGCGGCTGATCATGGCCGCGCCAGAGCTTTTGGATTACGTCATCGTTCATGAGCTTTGCCACATTCCGCACAAGAACCATGGCCGCGCTTTTTGGCGAAGCGTTGAGGCGGCAATGCCCGACGCAAAAGCCCTTCGCCGCACGCTGCGGGCGTGGGAAAACAGCGGCCACCAACATTGTTAAGTTTCAATGACTTAGCAAAAAAGAGGCCTCTGTGATCGAGCTGAGCGTCCATTCCCCCGCTTTTTTTCCAAGAACGCGCTCTACGGGCGTTTTAACCAAAAAACCTACCAGATGTTGTGGCCCCTTAAGGCAAAAAACCACAACCTATAGTAGGTCAAAATCTATCGTTCTCAAAATCCAAAAACGGCGGAAGTTTTGGCGGCCATCGCAACTTTTAATAGTTGCGTTAATTGTTTTCATACCATTTTTGAGGTATGATGAAGACGTCAATTTTTAAGGGGATGGCCATTATGAAAAAGAAAACCGTTCAGGCAGAATTTGAAAGAAACAAATCCTTTTTGCGCCGCCATGGCGGCAAAGCCGCCCTCCTTGCTGCGAATGGCGCGGCTTTGCTTCTCTCTCCTTATGCGGCGTGCGTTGTGGCGATGACCAGTGCCGCCTCGTATCTTGCCTATCGTGTCACCAAAAACAAAATGACGGCGCAACCAGAAGGCGCCAAACCGCAAGGCGCTATGCGCAAGGCCGCTAACGGTGTTGTGATTTCTGCGGCGACTTTGGCAACCATGGCCATGAGCGCAGTGGGCTCTTTCCATGCGGCGACATTGATGAAACATAATAATCAGGCCCTGTCTGCGGATATAACGGACGGGATTTATCAAACGCTTAATGGCAAGGCCGTTAAGGGGTTTTCCATGGTTGAGACCAATAACGGCGATAAAGCTATAAAGTTTAATATCAAGGGAGATGATCATTACGCCATTGTTTCCCCCAAGGGTGATGCGGCGACCGTTCGCGTTGTTGATTCTGGTTTTATAGACGGCCAAGAAGAGCAAACGATGACTGTTCCCAGCAATCCAGCCAAGCCCATTATCAGAACAGCCAGAACGCTGGATATTTAATCTATACTCCTCGCACTTCAAGAGTTGGTTTTTGACAGATAGAAAAAAATAAATGGGATGCCAGCCTACGCTGGCATGACGGGATTTGTGTTTAAATTTATCCCACTATCGTCATCCCCGCGTAGGCGGGGATCCCATTTGTTTTCTTTTTATTTGCCAACCCTTGAACTGTTTTGGGTATATAAAAGATAGACGCGCTGCAAGAGACTCCTTAGACTGGGGGCTATCGTTTCCTCTAGCCTCAAGGGTTTTTCACGTGTCTGATTTTCAAACCATCGATGATCTTCGTTTAAGCGGCAAGGTTGCCCTTGTTCGCGCCGATATGAATGTGCCGATGCAAGGTGGTCGCGTCTCCGATGCCACGCGGCTGGAGCGTCTTGTGCCCACGATCCGTGATTTACAAAAGGCGGGCGCGAAGATTGTTTTGCTCTCGCACTTTGGGCGACCCAAGGGGCAGCGCGATGAAGCTTTTTCTCTGCGTCCCATAGCGGCAGAGCTTTCGCTTATCGTGGGCGAGCCTGTCGCCTTTGCCGAGGACTGCGTGGGCGCCCCCGCACAGCGCGCGGTGGAGTCTTTGCAAAACGGCCAGATTCTGGTTTTGGAAAACACGCGTTTTTATCCGCAGGAAGAGGCCAATGATTTGCCTTTCGCAAGGCAAATTGCATCACTGGGCGACGTTTATATCAACGATGCGTTTTCGGCGGCGCACCGTGCGCACGCCACGACCGTCGCGCTCGCTGAACTTTTACCCGCCGCCGCTGGTCGCTTGATGGAAGAGGAACTCTCGGCCCTTGGCAAAGCGTTGGATCATCCAGAAAAGCCGCTTGTCGCGCTGATCGGTGGCTCAAAAATCTCAACCAAGCTGGACTTGCTGAACAACCTGATCGCCAAGGTAGACGTTTTGGTTCTGGGCGGGGGTATGGCCAACACGTTTCTGGCGGCGAAGGGCATTGCCATCGGCAAGTCGCTGTACGAGCCGGACATGCTGGATACCGCCCGCGCCATTATGGACGCGGCGCAGGGGCGCGGCTGCCATATCCTGTTGCCAACAGACGTTGTTGTGGCGGCCGAGATGAAGGCGGGCGCGGCGCACCAAACCGTTTTGGTAAACGCCGTTCCGGCAGAGCAAATGATCTTTGATTTGGGCGCAAAAACCGTCAGCGAGATTAAAAACACGCTGACGCTTTGCCGCACCGTCATTTGGAATGGGCCTTTAGGTGTTTTCGAAATGCCTCCGTTTGATACCGCAACGAACGAAGTCGCCATCGCTGTTTCCGATCTGACCAAGCGCGGCAAGATTCTCTCTGTGGCGGGCGGCGGTGACACCGTTTCAGCGCTTAGCCATGCAGGCGTGACGCAGGGCATTTCTTATCTTTCCACGGCAGGCGGCGCATTTCTTGAATGGTTAGAGGGCAAAGAATTGCCGGGCGTGGCCGCTTTGCAAAAAGCCGTCCCCACAGTCAAAACAGGCAAGGTGCTTCTGTAAAGGGCCGGGGACTAAGGGCTATAAAGATAGCCCGTCTCATATAAAATGATCACACTTCAAGAGTTGGCATCGTGCATGATGTTTCAGCAA
>DYDA01000001.1:0-62757 GCA_020718105.1 Micavibrio sp.
TATATCATATGCTTACACAATTTCCAGCCACACAATTTTGTCCATTATGCCGTTTTTAACCATAAAACGTCTATAGGCGGTGGTTAACGATGTCGAAAAAACACAACATATAGTGGGTCAAAACCTAACTTCCGCCAAAAGCAAAAATGCGTGACGAAGGAGGGGGTGGTTATTTAAAAAGCAACTCTTGAAGTGTGATCAGTCTATTTATCGAAACGCTACTTCGCTAAAGCTGCGAAGTTTGCGGCTGTGCAGGGTTTCAAACCCGATTTCGCGCAAAAGGTCGATGGCCTTAAGGCCGATGGCCAAATGCTGGTTGACTTGTTTTTGATAAAAGTCGGTGGCCATGCCAGGCAGTTTAATTTCGCCATGCATTGGTCGATCCGACACGCATAAAAGGGTGCCATAGGGCACGCGATAGCGATAGCCGTTGGCCGCAATGGCGGATGATTCCATATCCAGCGCGATGGCGCGACTTTGGCAAAATTGCTCCACCAGTTTTGTATAGCCTGCTATCTCCCAATTACGATTGTCGGTGGAGACAATCGTGCCTGTGCGCATGACGGATTTCAGATCATACCCCGCGTGTCCCGTGACGTGTGCGACCGCGCTTTCGATGGCGCGTTGCACTTCGGCTAGCGCGGGAATGGGAACCCATAAGGGCAGTTCTCTATCCAAAACATGATCGTCGCGGACATAGGCGTGAGCCAAAACATAGTCGCCTAATTTTTGTGAACGCCGCAGCCCCGCGCAGTGGCCCAGCATAATCCATGCATTGGGGCGCAAGACGGCCACGTGATCCGAGATCGTGCGCGCGTTGCTGGGGCCGACGCCTATGTTGATCATTGTGATGCCTCGCCCATCGGCGCGTTTCAGGTGATAGGCAGGCATTTGCGGCAAGGTCTGGCGCCCACTGGGGGCCGTGAGCAAGGTGGGTTGCATCATTTCGGTATAACGGCGCGTGGGGTGTTCGATTTGATCGGGAAGCGGGTTTTCGATCATTTCTTTGCCCTGCCGGACAAACTCATCAACATAGAATTGATAGTTGGTATAGATCACGAAGCTTTGGAAATGCTCGGCATCCGTTCCGGTGTAATGGCGCAGACGTTGCAAAGAATAATCGACGCGTGGCGCGGTGAAAAGCGCCAAGGGCATGGCCTCAGCCTTTTCGGAAAACCATGTGCCGTTCGCGATGGAATCATCGATGACGGATAAGTCAGGCACATCGAAGATTTCTCGTAATAAAGTAAGGCGCTCAGGCGACAGGCCGCCTTCGACATGCGCGCCATTTTGAAAGGCGAAGTGAATGGGAATCGGCGTCGCGCTAAGCCCGATTTCTAGGGGCACGTTGTGGTTTTTAAGGAGCTGTTGAAACTGTTCCAAATAATAAGAGGCAAAAATATCGGGGCGTGTCAGCGTGGTGGTATGGCGATGTGGTTCTGTCACAAAGCCATAGGATAAGCGCGTGTCGGGGAGCGTTAATTGCGTTGTTTTCATCGATAGGCAAGGATAAAAAGCCTCCACCTTTGTAAGCGGCGTTTGGCCTTCGACGAAATTAGCAAAAGCGTCGCGAATGGCCGCGATGTTTGAGGCATAAAGCTCAGTGACATAGGCCAGCGCCTCGATCGCGTCTGTAAAAAGACGGGAAGGCAGCGGCATAAAGGGTGAGGAAGAAGACATGGGCGGGATGTTATTATTAAGGAGGAGGAATCAACTATACGGCTGCCTTGCCTTAAAATCTAATAAAGATTTTTATCTTCCTGTCAGATTGCGGATAAGGTCGCCTAAAGAATCGGTTTTTTCTTCTTCTTGTCCATCAGAGGGAACCTCGTGGAAAGGTTCAACCGTTGGCGCGTTTTGTGGTGAGGCTACGCTATCAAAAGCGCGCGCTGGTTGGCCGTTTTCGGCCTCGATCATATAGTCGTGCCACAAGATGGCGGGAAGGCTTCCGCCTGTCACTTTTTTCATGGGCTTGTTGTTATCGTTGCCCATCCATACGCCCGTGACCAGATTGCCTGTAAAGCCGACAAACCACGCATCGCGATAATCCGAACTTGTGCCCGTCTTCCCTGCCACGGGGCGATCCAACGCGGCGCGGGTTCCTGTTCCGTAACGCACGACATCGCCCATCATAGACACCAAAGACGCAACGGCTTGCGGCTCTACCGTGACGGGCAGGGTGACATCTTCGCGGCGATAAAGAACCTTGCCATCGTGGCTGCGGATTTCTTTGATGCCATAAGGGGTGACGGCGCGGCCGCCCGTGGCAAGGGCGGCATAAACGCCCGTCAGCTCTAGCGGCGTCATAAGATTCGTTCCCAGCGCTAAGGATAAATCAGGATCAAGTGACGATGTGACGCCCAACGCTCTTGCCGTATCCAGCACGTTGTTCAGCCCCACTTTTTGTAAGATGCGCACCGCGACGGTGTTGATGGATTGCGCCAAAGCTTGCCGCGCAGAAACCATGCCGCGATATTTCTCATCATAGTTGGCGGGTGCCCATTTGCCTATTTTGATGGGCGCGTCCTCAAAAACATCATCAGGCGATAAGCCTTGGCGTAGAGCGGCGAGATAGATGACGGGCTTAAAGGCTGAGCCGGGTTGGCGCATGGCCTGCGTTGCGCGATTGAACTGGCTTTCGCCGTAATCGCGGCCTCCCACCATTGTGCGTACAGCGCCATCGTGAGTCATAGAGATCAGTGCCGCTTCGGAAACTTTCTTGGCCGCGCCTTCGGTAGCCAAAATGCCATCCAGTTTACGTTCAGCCACGCGCTGCATTTTAAGATCGATGGTTGTCATCACGATGATATCTTGCGGCGCGTTTTCAAGCAAAGCGTTGACTTGATCGACAATCCAATCTGCAAAATAATGCCCATCGCCGCCCGCGCCTGGTTTGCGGCGGGGCAAGGGGATAGAGGCTTCGGCAAGGGACTTATCGGATTCGGCGATATAGCCCGCATCGGCCATGGCTCCCAATACGACGCGGGTTCGCGCAGCGGCTTCAGCCGGATTGTTCGTGGGCGCATAACGAGACGGTGCGCGAAGAAGGCCCGCAAGCAAGGCGCATTCGCGTAAATTAAGAGCGCTGATGGGTTTATTGAAATACACCTCCGCCGCCGCATCGACGCCATAAGCGCCCGCGCCAAGATAAACGCGATTGAGATAAGCGGTCAGAATCTGATCCTTGCTATACGTATGTTCCAGCCAAAGAGAAAGGAGCATTTCTTGCACTTTGCGTCGTGCGGTGCGTTCGGGCGTGAGAAATAGATTTTTGGCAAGTTGTTGCGTAAGCGTAGAGCCTCCCTGCACCACGCGCCCTGCGATGACGTTTTGAACAAAGGCGCGAAGAAGGCCAAAAACATCAACGCCGAAATGACTGTAAAAGCGGCGATCCTCAATTGCTAAAATAGCGTTGACCAAATGGGTAGGAACGTCCTTGAGCGTCACCCGTTGCCCTGCCAGATCGCCATAGCGTTTAAAGACCGTTCCGTCATCGGCCAAAAGCGTGATGGCGGGGCGGCGCTCTGGCTGCGCGATTTGGCGAATGTCCGGCATATCATAGGCGTAATAAGCGACGACCGCGCCGCCCAAAAGCGTCCCCCAAATCATTAAAAGGACAACAGCCTTTCCGATGAAGGACACTGTTTTTTGCGCGGAATCCCCCATTCCTTCCCATGAGAAAAAAGAGCGTAGCGTAAAAGTCTTTTTGGGCGGTCTGCGGGGCATCAATGTCCTCAGCTAAACAGGATTAGGCTTTCTTGTTTGGCAGGTGATGGCAGAAGAATAAAGCAAAAAAAGGGCGAAAGAAAAAAAGCCGCCGGCTCTTTCGAACGGGCGGCCTTTTTCATCACGCTTTTAAAGGGACGGTTTAGTGCCCTCTTTTCTTGACATAGTAACCCAACGGCCAAACGACTTTGCCAATCACCTCGTTCAAAACTTGGGCGAGGCCTGCATAAATGGCCGAAAAGCCGCAAGCAATGCCAACCCAACCCGCAAGACGCGTGACCGATTCCAAACCCGTTGCATCGCCCAAGGCCAAAAGAAAGAACAAAAGGGTCAGCGTGCCGAAGGCAAATTGCAGGGCGCGATTCAGCAGGAAGGTGGCTTTGAACATGCCCAAAGTGAACAACCCCCAAAGCGCTAGAAAGAGCGCCATAGAGACATCTTTTTCTGGCGCGGCGATGCCCAAATCTGTCTTGGGCAAAAGGATTAACGTGACAAGGATAAGCCAGAAAAAGCCATAACTGATAAAGGCCGTTGTGGCGAAGGTATTCCCTTTGCGCCATTCCATGATCCCCGCAATAATTTGCGCGATGCCGCCATAAAAAAGCCCCATCGCCAAAATCATGGAATCAATCGGATAAAAACCGGCATTGTGAAAGTTCAACAGCACCGTTGTCATGCCAAAACCCAGCAGCCCAAGCGGCGCGGGATTACCCGTCTTATCGGTTATTGTCATCTTTGTCTCGGTCATGGGGATCGCTCCTTTTGTGAAGAGGAAAAGAGAGAGGAAGCGAAAGTATGAACGGAAAAGGTTAACGGTTTATTCTCTGGCCTTAAATATCAACTTCACGGACGAAGCGAGCATTTTCTTGTATGAACTGAAAACGTAATTCAGGTTTGCGACCCATCAGTTTTTCGACAAGAGCTTCCGTTTCCTTGATGTCGTCAAGACGGTCGGGTGAGTCCGGTTCGGTGATGATCACGCGCAAAAGAGAGCGCGAGCGCGGATCCATCGTGGTTTCACGCAATTGTGCGGGCATCATCTCGCCAAGGCCTTTAAAGCGGCTAATCTCAATCTTGCCGCGCCCACTAAAGGTCGTCTCTAACAATTCTTCTTTATGGGCGTCGTCACGGGCATAAACCGTGTTGCTGCCTTGCGTGATGCGGTAAAGAGGCGGCTGTGCCAAAAACAATTTTCCGCCCGTGATCAGCGCGGGCATCTCGCGATAGAAAAAGGTCATGAGGAGTGAAGCAATATGGGCACCGTCCACATCGGCATCGGTCATGATGATAACGCGTTCGTAGCGTAATTTGTTGAGCTCAAACGTGCCGCCCATACCGCAGCCAAGGGCCAGCGTTAAGTCAGAGATTTCCTGATTGCCGCGCAGCTTATCGGCGCTGGCCGATGCTACGTTGAGGATTTTGCCGCGCAGGGGCAAGATTGCTTGCGTTTCTCGGTTGCGCGCTTGTTTGGCGGAGCCGCCTGCGCTGTCGCCTTCGACTAAAAACAATTCAGTATTTTCTGCGCTGGTGGCCGAACAATCGGATAGTTTGCCTGGAAGGCGCAGCTTGCGCGTGGCGGTTTTCCGCGCCATTTCTTTGGCTTGTGAAAGACGCGCTCGTTCCTCGGCTTTCAGGGCAAGGTAATCCAAAAGAGCCTTGCCGTTGATAGGATCGGCAGAAAGCCAATGATCAAAATGATCCTTGATGACTTGATCAACAAGGCGCGTGGCTTCGGTTGTGGCGAGCTTGTCTTTTGTTTGACCTTGAAATTGTGGATCGTGAATAAACAGCGAAAGAAGCGTCGCGGCATCGCCAAAGGCTTCATCGCCCGTGATGATGGCGGCGCGGCGATTGCCCAAAAGTTCTCCGTGACCCCGCACCCCTCGCAAAAGGGCAGAGCGCATACCGGATTCATGCGTGCCCCCTTGCGGCGTTGGAATAGTGTTGCAATAGGAATGGCAAAAGCCGATGCCGTCCTCTGGCCACGCGACGGCCCATTCGACTTTGCCCTTGCCGTCGGGCAGTTCCGCCATGCCGCTAAAGATTTGTGGTGTGACGGTGGCGCGTTCCCCTAGCGCGGAGGTCAAGTAATCGGCAAGACCATTGGGAAAGTGCAAGGTCGCTTCAGCGGGCGTGTGATCCTCTGCTTTGATCAACGAAGGCTTGCACGTCCAGCGAATTTCGACGCCTCGAAACAAATAGGCCTTTGACCTTGCCATGCGATAGAGCAAAGAAGGCTTAAAGCGCAACTTCGTGCCAAAAATTTCTGTATCAGGTCTGAAAACAACGGTGGTGCCGCGCCGATTGACGGTGCCCAGTTTTTTAAGTTTGCCTTGTGGCGCGCCGCGTGAGAAATTTTGCGCAAAAAGGTGTTTATCGCGTGCGACTTCAACGGTCATTTCTTCGGACAGAGCGTTGACAACGGAAATGCCGACGCCGTGCAGCCCGCCTGATGTCTGATAAACCTTGTTGGAAAATTTACCCCCCGAATGAAGGGTGGTGAGGATAACTTCTAGCGCGGATTTGCCCGGGAACTTCGGGTGATTGTCCACGGGAATGCCGCGTCCGTTATCGCGCACCATGATCCGGTTGTCCTCGCCCAGCTCTAGCTCAATCCTATTGGCAAAACCGGCAACGGCTTCATCCATCGCGTTGTCCAATACTTCAGCGACAAGGTGATGTAAGGCGGCTTCGTCTGTCCCGCCGATATACATGCCGGGACGGCGGCGCACAGGCTCTAGCCCTTCTAGGACTTCGATATCGTTGGCGTCATAGGAATCTTGTTTGCGCGGAGAGGCAGAAGCAGAGGGAAATAAATCAGACATGGATTGGGAACACTCATAAAAACGTATAAAAACCTCGCGAATCGAGGACGCGTGAGTGTAATCGGATTAAGGGGTAGGGGCAAGAACGGTGGTGAGGGCGCGTAGCTTGGGTTTTGCTTTTTTGTAATCCGACGTTGAATGTAAAACATAATTGACGGGATCAAGGAAGTCGTTTCTTAGCCCTTGAGGCCTTGTTTCGATGGCCGTTTCAACTTTGCTAATAAGGCGGTTATACCAACGCTTGAGGCGTGGATTGATGTTCAACGCGCTGACAACGTGAAGGCGCTCTTCAAAATACGCACGAAAGCGTTCTTCGGAGCCAAACGGCATTTCACCGTTCAGCAATGTTGTGTAATCGCGATTCAGCGTGCTGAGTTTATCACAAAAACGGATATGAGCCACAAGGCCAGAGGGATCCTCGTGATTGGCGACGCGAATTTGTTCTTCATGACGCGCCGCACCGTATAAGGAAGGGGGATCTGTTATCTTTTCAAGAGTATCGATAAGAAGCGCCTTCCACTGGGCTTTGCCTTTCCAGCAGCGCTTGACCACAAACTCGGCTTCCATTTCTGGCGAGTCTTGCGCAAAATCTTCGACAAGGTCATGGGCATAAGCGGCAAAAGCAATCACTTCATGCGGCAGGTTGAGATGGCCGTTGAGGTTGACGGCCAAATCGGCGGTTTCAATGTAATGCGTGCAAGTGGGAACCGCGCCGAATTTGCGAAAAGCTTTTGTCGCGTTGATATAACGTGCCGTAAAAGTGCGAAGTTTTATGATGCTGGAATTGTGGAGCCAGTCATGATTGCTGTGGGGCACAAACTGAGATGTTTGGTTGGTTCGCAAAATATGGTTGAGTTGGTCAGTGGGTAAGTTGGTTTTAAAAGGTTTTTGGGTTAAGACGACAAATTGAGCTTCAAGGGGTTGGTTTTTGTGTTGATGACAACAAGCGGCAAAATAGGTCACACGGCTTCTGTCGCTGTGCCCAAAGCGCTCGGCAAAGGATCCAAGAGGTTTTTTAGTGGCTGGCATGATGCTTTTGCGTGTTTGTTGAGGCGTAAGCTTCAAAAAGTTCAAATAGGGACACAGCGTTCTATAAAAGGGAAATGGTTGATGTCATTATGAGACGACCTATACGTAAAAAGTTGTGGATAAGCGAATCAATTTTTTTCTTTCAAGGCTCATTTTCGCGCTTTGTCCACATGTGCATAAGGTGAAATCGTGAGCTTTCTCCAAATGGTTAAGAAACTATATATAGATGTTAATGAAAGGTTATCCACAAAATCGTGATGAGGCTAGAATCACCCTCGCATATCTGGTATGTATCTTCCTTATGAACCACAACATCTTGTGCCTTCTGCTGAGGTGTTTGGTTAATCTTTGACGGCACGCTTTCGGAATCGTAACGGGATTTTGTAGGCGCTTACCGCCAAACCAATGAACTTTTTTCAGGGGAGCTACGCACCATGGTCTGGACCGATCAACAAATCCAAACACTCAAACAAATGTGGGGCAATGGGTACAGCGCCAATGATATCGCCAAAAATCTGGGTGGCAGCGTAACCCGCAATGCGGTTATTGGGAAGGCTCATCGGCTTAAGCTTTCAGCTGGCCTTGCCGCTTCTGGGCGCGCCACGGTTGAACCAACCTCTAAGACAAGGGGGGTCGTGATGGCCTCCATCACGAAGATCAGCAAGCGACGAGCGGCTTTGCGTGCCATGCCGCCTGTTCAATCCGAAGCGCCCGCGCGATCAATGGTGATCCCCGATCCTCTTCTAAGGCCGATTGAAATCGTTCGCCGTAGTGAAGGCATCCCCGTCACCAAGGCGGGTGAGCGTCATTGCCGTTGGCCTATTGGCGATCCACGTTCGCCTGATTTTCGTTTTTGTGGTTGTGAGACGCAAGAGGGGCTTCCCTATTGCTCGCATCATGCCCGCATCGCCTATCAAACGGTATCGCGTAAATCCCGTGCGAATGCCAGCGCGGATGCCGTCGCGGTAAGCTTTGGTAAAAGCAAGACCGAGGAAAAAGAATAAGCCAATTTTTGTTCGCCTCCACCGTCACGGTTTTATCAAATCCAGCGTCGTCTAAGGCGCTGGATTTGATGAGGCGTTGACAGAAAGCAACACATCTGTTGAAAGGGTGGTGGGGGCTATAATCGATTGATTCGATTATAATAAGGCTTTCTGTGCCCTGTGTGGAATTTTTTGGCTCCATCGTCATAATAAGGCTTATTGGTTTTGGACGTCTTTGGTTTAAGGGATGCCTCTTGGTATGCGGTTTTACGCTCCAATCAGAAGGGTAAACGGCCAATCTGCGTTTTTTAAAACGGCGGCGGTTTTGATTATTTCTTTTATGGGGATGACGTCTGTCAAGGCGGCGGATGGTTTGATTGTTCAAACCCCATCAGCTCAAAAGTGTGACGAAATTTTGCGTCAAGCGCGTGAGCATACAAAAGCGCTTATAGCGCAGGGCGCGCGCGGGGCAACAGGGCTTGGATCTGTTGCGTCAACGCCTTCTGCAGAAACGCAACAAACGCGTCTTCCTGTTCTTGAGGAAATAGATATTGACGTCAGCATGCTGCGCGATCAGAAAAAAATTCAAGCGCCGCAGCTTGCAAAAAAAGAGAGTCTTGTTGTCCCTGTTTCAGAACAACCTGTTTTGAGCAAGGTTGGAGCAGGCGCGGCTCTTGTTTCTCCTGCGCCGCCTGCTGTGACTTTCGTAGAGCCAGTGCGTCCAATAGAGCCAAAAAAAGAGGCGCTGCAAGACGTATCGCCCGTTTTGCCAAAACGTGTGGATCCGCCCGCGCCGTCCCAGACTCTTGCTGATTTTTCTGAGCGCGACGCCATGCCGGTTAATCCCGTGGTTGATGGGGCTATCAAGCCGGATATTATGGGCACGCTTGGCCTTCAGGAAGCCGTGACCTATGCGTTGAAAAACAACCATGAGATTCAAGCTTTCGATGCTCGTAAGGACAGCGCTTTTTGGGATCATGCGGGCGCTTATGCCCAATATGTGCCATCGATTGAGTTTACTGTTGCGCAAGGTGCGGAAACATCGACGCCGGGATCGTACAATGGCCCTGATGGAAGTCGGATAGATAAAACGACGCACAACAGGCGGGATCGTAGCCTTTTTGTTCGTCAACCGCTGATTGATCTTGCGGTTGTCGCCGATATTGTCAAAACGGGAAAAGCCCTGACCCTGACGGATATGGAAAAAAGGGAAATGCAAGAGACGACGGCTTTTGGAACCGTCAGCGCCTATCTAAAGTTGCTGCAATCCCAAAAGGCGATTGAGTTGGCCGAGGCGTATAAGGTTTCGTTGGGCGGTGTCCTTGATAGGATGCAGGCTCGTTTGGATGGCGGCGGCGCGACAGCAGCTGATTTGGATCGGGTAAAAAGCCGTATATCGGTTGCGGAAGCCAAGAGGCTTGAGGCTTTGGCTGAATATGGCGCAACGCTTTCCGAGTTTAAGCGGTTGACGAAGGTTGTTCCCGCAAAGCTTCGGGCGATAGAGCCGCTTGTTCCCGCTATGCCGCCAACATTGCGCGAGGCGATGGAAGTGGCTTTAAAAATGAGCCCTTCCTATCAGGCAAGTTTGCAAAAGGTTGATCTAGCGCGTGGCGATAGGGACAAATCCATCGCGCTTCCTTTGCCGAAGGTGTCTTTAGAGTATTCAAATATCTATAACTATAACGCAGGCGGTGCGGCTCACGGTAATCCCATTGATGGTGTTTATCCCAATCAGGAAGATAGCCGAGTCATGGTCGTTGCGCGGTGGTCTTTGACCGGTGGAACGTCGCTGACTTCCGCGCTTTCTGGTAGCGCCAAGATGCGCGAGATGAGCCAAAAATCTTTGGACGCTCGCGGGCGATTGGAGCAAGGGCTTTCTGTGGCGTATGACGCTGTGCGTTCGGCTCGCCGCCGTAAGGCGGTTTTGATGGAGTCTTATGAAACTGATGCGCGTTCGCTTGCAGGACTTGAAGAACAATTCATGCAGGGCGAGCGATCCTTGTTTGAGATTCTTGATGCGCAAGATCGATTTTTTGCTACAAAACTTGACTTAATGCGCACCCTTTATAGTGAGGCGTTGGCCGCGTATCAGATACGTTTGCAAATGGGCGAGATTGCCAAGGCCGTTCTGAGCGAACAGGCGAGGAACAATGGAGGGCAGTAGAGAACAAAATTATTGGCCCGGTTTTGTGGATGCGCTCAGCAACGTTGTTTTGACGCTTGTGTTCGTTTTGGTTGTTTTTGTTTTCGCTTTGGTGATGGCCTCAAACAAGGTGGAACGTAAGGCTGCGGAAATGGTTCAGGCCGCGCATGAAAAGGCTGAGCTTGCTGCTGCGACAGCAGGTGATCCGACAAAGACGATCATAACGTTACGCGAAAAATTGACGCAAGCGGAAGCGGAAATTAAAAATTTGAAACAAAAACTGCCATCGGAAGAAAGCGAGAGATCATCGGATAAGCCTAGTTTGGTTGTTTTTGGTGCGGTCAAGATCATTCAAAGTCTTGGGAAAATCACGGTGTATTATCCTAACGCGGTTTCTGATCTTGATGAACGATCCCGTGTTGAGCTGGTGGGCATCCTTGATAATTTAAAAGCGGTGATGAAAGGAAAAAAGATTACTCTTTATTCTCACACAGGCATTGAATCGTTCAGTGCGGCGCGACGGTTAGCTTATTATCGTGCGATGGGAATTAGGAATTTGTTGTTGGGGCGCCCTGAACTTTCCTCTGCGCCGATAGCAAGTCGCATCGAACAATCCAAGGAGTCTGGTAATGGCCGTGTGGAGATTGTTTATGGCGAGAAATAGCGCCTTATGCCGATGGCGTGGTGCGTTAGAAGCGCCGACGCTCTATATCGTTGCTGTGATCACTTTGCTTGTGACGACGGTTGGGTGGGCCTCGGTTTTTCAGATTGATAAAGTTGTTCGGGTGGAAGGAAAGATTATTCCAACCGGCCATAGCCGCCCGATCCAGCATTTGGAAGGCGGCATCATCTCCTCAATCGCTGTGCATGAAGGGGATAAAGTGAAAGAAGGCGATTTGTTATTGACCATCGATGCGACGGCGGCGGGGGCCAGTTTGAACGAAACAAACGTCAAGCTTATCACGCAGCGTGTGCGCGCTGTTCGCCTTAAAGCCGAAGCGGCGTTGCTTGATAGCCTTGTTTTTCCTGATGGCCTGGCTGCCGAAGGGGCTGTTTTTGCAGAGCGCAGCCTTTTCTTGACCCGTAAGAGCAAGCTTTCTTCGGATTTGCATGTGCATGAACAAACCATCAGTCAGCACACGGTGGCGTTGACCGAGATTGATATGAAGCAAAAGGATCTGACGGCCGAACTTGCTGTCGCGCAAAAGCGCAGAAGTATGCTTGAGGGCATGGCGGCACGTAAAGCGGCTTCGCAGATTGAGCTTCTTGAGGCGCAAAGTCGCGAGCGGCGGCTTGAAACAGAATTGCGCGAGGCGGAAAATACAAAGCCAAAAATCAAGGCGGCGCTAGCCACTGAACAGGCGCGCCGCGCCGCTGTTTTGGCAGAGTTCAAGTCAACGGCGCAGACCGAGCTGGTTGTGACGCTTGCCGAAATTGATCGCCTTAATCAGACGGTTGCCGCCGCGCAAGACCGCATGAAACGCACCGATATTCGTGCCCCGATTGATGGAACGATCAATCGAATTTCTGTGGCCACGGTCGGGGCGGTTGTAAAATCGGGGGAAGCGATCATTGAATTAACGCCCGCTTCAAGCGAGATTTTTGTTGAAGCGCGTGTGCTGCCACAAGATCGTGGTGAGTTGCATTCGGCTATTGTGGCTAAAGTGCGCGTCTCCGCTTACGATTTTGCGATGCTTGGCTCGCTTGAAGGACGCTTGACAGAAATCAGCGCCGATACGATGCAAGACTCACAAGGTGAGGCTTACTATAGAGCTAAAATTTTAATCGATGGTGTTCCTGCCAGTTATGCGGGGCGGCCTATCATGCCGGGCATGACTGTAACCGGCGATCTTGTCACAGGCCGCCGAACGATCCTAAGCTATCTTCTTTCGCCGCTTTTTAAGTTCACTCAAACCACGTTGAGGGATTCCCGATGATCAAACTCCCCCCCTTTCTCCGCTATGACTTGCCCGTTATCATCAAGATGCTTTTGCCAACGGTGTTTATCGTGGCGGTTGGCTTTCATTTTGAAGGGTTCGTTGTCAATGCCGTGAAGGCCAACGTGGCGATTAATTGCGGCATTATGCTAACGGCTTTTTATGGCGTTATCATCATCATGTTCCGCCTTCTTGATGTGCAAAGAGACATGCGGGGGTTGGATCGTTTTAGTCATGAGGCTCGCGCCACGGGCGATATGAAAGAGCTTCTTCAGGCGGACTGGCTTAAGGGGCGTTCTATTCGGCATTACCTTGAACATCTTGCTCACACGGAAGGCCGTTTGGCTTCTCAGCTTGATCAAGATGCGATTCAAAATGAGTTGGGGGCGCTTCAAGAAGAATATAATAGTAAGATGGAGATGCCGCAGTTCTTGGTCGGCTTCATGATCGCGATGGGGCTTCTTGGGACATTTATTGGTCTTCTTGAAACGCTCACCGGCATCTCTGGCATGCTTGATGGGATGGGGCATGGCGGCGATATTGAAAAAGAATTCTCGAAGTTGATCGTTGAATTGCGTAAGCCTCTTTCAGGAATGGGGATTGCGTTTTCGGCTTCTATGTTTGGGTTGATTACCAGTTTGCAGTTATCGATCATGATGATCTTTTTGCGCCGCTATACAAGTCGCGTGATGGAAAAAGCGCGCAGCGTCATGCACAAGCTGATTACCCGCATCAAGGTTCGTCATATTGCCGCTGAAGGCAGCGAGGAAGATGGCGTTACCTTGGCTGGCGGAGAGGGCGGTGGTTCTGGTGGCAGCGGCTCGCACGTCGATATGTCCTTTATGGGCTCGCATGAGCTGGAAGGCGGATATGCCAGCGCGGGCGGTGGTGGCAGTGGATCAAATGTTGCTGATATGATTACGGATGCCTATTTTCGATCACAAGACGCCATCGCGACGATGGCGACCAATGTCACGATGCTTAGCAAACGGCTGGAATCGGTTTCAAAGGCGATCGAGTCAGGTATTGAGGTGACGCAAAAGACGAATGCGCTGCTCAGTTTTGGCCCCCGCATGACAGAGGCGCAAGATCAGTTAATCGAAGAAGTCAAAAGCCTCGCGACATCCCAATCTGATGGACAAAAACTGGTTCAAAAGATTATCAGCAGCATGATCCAGATTGATCAATCTCTTTATGCCATTAACACCAAAGATATCGTGTTGGGGCAGCGCGAGGTGATAGCGACGCTTAGCGAGATGTTCAATAACTCGCAAACGCACACCCGAATGAACAGTGAAATGATCGAGGCGCAGCGCGAGGGAAGCCACGAACTTGTGAATGCTCTTAAGCTTATACAGGATCGGATGAAAAAGCAGGACGAAATTAGCGCCGCGACCTCTGATCACATCCGTGAGATCAAAGAAGCCCTTGGCAAGGCTTTGGCCTCCTTTTCTTCGGTTGATTTGATTACAGAGACGGTCAGCAGACAGGCAACCTTGATTGAAGCGTCTTTGGCTGAAGAGCGTACGACTCAAAAGGTGATGATTACGACTTTCCAGAAGGAGTTGCGTGCCATGACGGAAGATTTGCGTCATGTTTTAGAGAAGCCCCAACCTCAACCTTTAGGTCAGGAGCCACCCAAAGCTTAGAGCCGGAGGAGCTTGGTGATTGTTTAACTATTTGACAATAAAATTGAGCCGTTAAATCAAGGGATAGAAAGATAGCCCTATGGCCGTGCAGAGTACGATCATCCAACAAAAAGGCAATGAGGGTTATGCCCTTGGCTTTGCGCGTGAGCAAGTGGCGGAAGTTCATTTTGCCGATGTTGATCTCATCATCATTACAAAAGACAACCAAAGATTCGTCCTTCCGGGGGCCGCGTTGGCCGCCATGGAAAATGCGCCGCCTAAGATCCAGTTTTTGGATGCCGCGACCTCGGCGGATAAGCTCCTTTCCATCGTTGGCATTGTGTCCGATCCTTCTTTGAACACGCATACGATCACGAGTCTTTTACCGATTGATGAAAGAACCCTTGAGACTGAAAAGGTAGATACAGATAAGCTTCAAAAAGAACTGCAAAGCATAAAAACGAAGGCTCAAGAACAGGCGGAGACTGTAGAAGAGCAAGCCCATCAATTGGAAGCGCTTGAAAAGAAGCTTGAAGAACAAAAAGAACAAGAAGAAAAAATTAAAGAGCAAGCTCAAAAGCTTGAAGAAGCCAAAGAGCAAATTGAAACGCAAGACCATCAGGCTCAAGAAAAAGAAGTTCAGCAAAGCGAAGAAAAAACAGCCGAAGCTTTTGCGGAAAAAATAGAAAAAGTCGTCGAGCAGCTGCACTCAAAAGATTATGATTATGTGCCGCCTCAGGAATATAAGCCGCCGCCTGCGCCCTTTTCGGGGCCTGCAGGCGTTCCTGCGCCTATCAGCATGACGCCGCTTGTTCTTCTGACAATGGGCAATGTCGTCGGGACAACAACATCGGGCGCCGATATTTACGGCGGCGGCGGGGTTGTTGGTTCTGACGCGACGGCTAAACTTGGGCCTCGTGATGCTTTGCAGTTTTCCGCAACGACGATTGAGGGAACCGCTGGTGATGATGTGATTTATGCAGAAGGGCCTTTAGTTGGGAATACCAATCCTGCTGTTGATACCAGTCTTTATGCCAAGCAGTTCCTTTTGCGCGTGGCTGGTTATTTTACAGAGTTGAACGACATTGTTATTCGCGGCCTTCCTTCCTATATGACGATAACGGGGGCGACTTTACAAGGTGACGGTTCATGGGTTTTGCCCTCGGCGTATGTCGTTTCGCAGCAAGCTTTCGAAATCATTTATGATAAGGACGCATGGCGCGCAGGTGGTGACGCTATTGTCGATATGGCTGTTGAAGTCAGCGGCACGATGCGCGGTACGACCTTTAGCAATTCAGAAAATTTTAGATTCCAGTTTATGGATGTGACCGATGCCAGTCAGGTCACCAATCCCTATTTGACCTATTGGGATGAAGGACAAAACAAACATATTTATGTGCTGCAAACGCAAGATCAGCCTAACACCATCAATGCGGGCGCAGGCGATGATATCGTTTATGGAGGACGCAATCACGACACGATTGATGCGGGTGATGGCGATGATGAGGTTTGGGCCTATGGCGGCGATAACAACGTAACCGGCGGTCTTGGTAACGACCAGATAACGACGGGTGATGGCAACGACACGATCGATGCAGGCGAAGGAAATGATACCGTTGTGGCTGGCGATGGTGACGATAGCCTTTATGGTGGCGATGGAGATGACTCGCTTGATGGCGGCGATGGCGACGATCTTTTGCGCGGTGGTCTTGGCACCAATACGCTGACGGGCGGCGCGGGCACGAACACGGCGGACTATACGGGAATCGGCGTTGCCATGACAGCCTCTCTTGTTGCCGGAGCCGCGACAGGCGCGGGGGTCACTGATACGCTTATTCAGATAGAGAATCTTACGGGAAGCGCCTTGGCTGACATTCTTACGGGCGATTCCAACAACAACGTCCTTTCTGGTGAAGAGGGAAATGATACAATTGTTGGTGGAGGCGGTGATGACACTTTATATGGCGGCGATGGTGATGACATCCTGACGGGAAACATTGGCAATGATACGATATATGGCGGTGCGGGCGTTGATACGATCAACGCAGGTGGCGGCGCGGGGACGGATTATCTTTACGGAGGCGATGGCGACGATATCTTCACCAATCATGGTGTCATGGCTACTTATGATGGTGGTGAGGGGTTCGATAAGGTTGATTATACGGGGTATGGATCAGCTCTTACAATTGATTTGTCTACCGGATCAGGCAATGTCGGAACAACGCGCATTGCAAACTATTCGTCCGTTGAATGGATTGTTGGTGGCAATGGAAATGACACGCTGACGGGTGGAAGTGCTGATGAAACGCTGGATGGCGGCGTGGGGAATGATACTTTGCGGGGTGGTGCGGGGAGCAATACGCTGATCGGTGGCACAGGGAATAACTATTATTATATGGGAACCGGCGCTGATTTTATCCAAGCTAATAATACGACGAATTGGGATGAGGTTAATTATAGCGCGGCGACGAGAGGGGTTGTTGTCAACCTTGCTTCGGTCGTCAATTCCTTTGTGAATTTGCTTGGCACGACGATATCGGTTGATGCGCTTAGCGGCGGCAACAGGCAAGAAACGGCGGCTGATGCGAACGCCTGGTCCGTGGGGGATAGTTATGCCGCAGATGGGGTCGATTATGTTATCGGCTCCAATTATAATGATGTCGTCTTTGGCGGCGATGTCAGGGAATACTTCTATCTTGGCGGAGGTAATGATGAAGTCTACGCCGGTAGCGGTAATGACTACCTTTATTTTAGCGCAGGCAGTGATCGCTGGGACGGTGGCGTAGGCAGTGATTTATTTTACACAGGCTATACTGGTAATAACATCACGGTTTGCTTGGACGGAACGGCGGATGCAAACGGCAACGGCACAGCGGATTACATCGAAAAGAACGCCGTTGGCTTTTTGGGTTCAGGCTTTACGGGATTTGCGAACGGCTGGAGCGGTACGTCTCTTTTAAATAATGTAGAAAATATCGTCGGGGGCAATGGATCAGATTATCTGGCCGGTAATGCTTCTGATAATGAGATTAACGGACAAACAGGCAACAATGCTCTTTATGGTTTAGCGGGCAACGATATTATTCATGCTCAATTGGGAAACAATACCGTTGATGGCGGCATTGGAACGGACACAATCAGCTTTAGCAGTGTGAACGCCAGCCTGTCTGGCACCATGGCGGGGGGCTGGGGCTATAATTCATCGATTGCCGCTGAAATCTATCTGGTTGATACGGATTTAGACGGCAACGGGGCCTTGGATCGTGCGGGAACGTGGGGTATTAATGCTGGCTACAACGCCAGAACCTTGCTGTCGAGCGCTTATTCTTATAGTTCAGTTTCAAACGTAGAAAACATTGTTGGCACCATCAATGCCGACAAGCTGGCGGGCGATGGCAACGCTAACATCATTCGCGGTTACAGTGGGGACGACCTCATCAGTGGTAATGGTGGGGCGGATTCACTTTATGGCGATAATGGTAACGATACCTTTGTTATCAATTCGGCGCATATGGCTGGCGTGACTCTTTTTAGCGGCGGATCGAACACCGACACGATCAAAAGCGCAGGCTATACCTTTGCCGCCGGAAGCTTTCACACGGATAACGCTAAATATACCAATATAGAGGCGCTCGATGTCCGCAATTCAACGGCGGGCGGCGCTTATGGTATCAACGCGAATGATATTCGTGCGCTTGTTGATGCGGGCAATTCCTCTGTGTTGCAACTTTCTTTGGACAGCGGGGATGTGTTGTCTTGCGTTGCGGATTCGGGGTCTGGCGCGTTGACTTGTTTGCAAACAACGGACACGGCAACCGACGATGTTTACAAGTTTTATTCGGATGCAGGGCATGTGGTGGACAACGCCACAAACCTTGTCGCCATTTTGAACGTGCATTATGGAGCATGAGCCGATGCAAGGCTTAAGCGAAAGCGTTTGGGCGTTCTATCGCCGTTATAAAAAGCCTGTTTTGCAAATACTGGCTTGTGGCTTGCTTCTCAACCTGTTCGCGCTCTGCTTGCCGATCTTCGCAAGCTTTGTATATGACAAGGTGTTGGGGAATAATATCCACGAAACTTTGTGGGCGCTTGTGATTGGCCTTATGATCGTGGCGGCGCTTGAGTTATCGATCCGCGCCCTTCGCCTTTTACTGGCCGAGAGGTTTGCCCAATCGAGTGAAGCCGAGATTGACCATCATATTTTTCAAGGTCTTTTGGTGGCGCGACTGCAAAACGTGCCATCGGCGGGGCGTTTTCTTGATCGTTATAAGCGGCTTTTATCCAATCGCGATCTGCTGTCCTCCACTTATCTTCTTTCGTTGGTGGATTTGCCGTTTCTGGCGCTCTTTTTGATTGTGGTGGCCGCCGTTGGTGGCGCGATCGTTTTTATCCCGCTGCTGCTTGGCGCGTTAATCCTAGCCGCCAATGGGCTCGCTTCAATCCCTGCGTTTGCGTATGACCGTGAGCAACGAAAACACGATGAACAACGCTTCCGTGTTCTGATGGACATGCTGACGGGGCACGAGGCTGCTGTTAGCAGTGCGCTTGGCCTCGAGCTTGCCGCGAGGTGGGGCGCTTCTTGTGCCCAAGCCACAAATCGCCTGAGCCTCTCACGCTATTGGCGCGGCCTTGGACAATCGCTTTCGGCCAGTGGTTCATTCTTAAGCTATGTTTTTGTGATCACGGCAGGCGTTTATATGGTTGATGAGCGCATGCTCACCTCTGGGGGGCTGTTGGCTGTGAGTATGCTTTCCTCGCGTGCCATTGCCAGTTTTTCCTCGGTCGTGACCGTTGTTATGCGTTATCATGATTTTAAGGTAGCGCTACGCGAGATGAACGCTTTGTTGCCACCACCGCGCGTGGATGCAGAAAACAGTGCTTCTGCGCCCGCTGCGCTACGTGGGACGATCTTGTTCAACAATGTCACTTGCATGTTGGGGGAGGGCAAAAAACCTGTTCTTTCCGGTGTTAGTTTTAAGGTTGAGCATGGCGAGATGATCGGGATCGCGGGGATTCCGGGGTCTGGTAAAACGACACTGCTTCGTTTAGTGGCCGGTCTTTTCGTGCCGGAATCGGGGAATGTGCTGATTGATCATTATCCCGTCTCCACGCTTTCGGCGGACGATCTTGCGCGTACGGTGGGCTATAAGCCGCAGGATCTTTGTCTGATGGAAGGAACGATTGAGGATAATGTCCGTGCAGGCGGTGCCCCGTTGACACCGGAGGAGCGGGCTCGGAGCCTCGATCTCTCTGGCCTTGGCTGGGTGTTTCAGCAGGGGGATTTGAATTGGCATAGCGAAGTCGGTGCGCGGGGACAGTGTTTGTCCGGTGGGCAGCGACAGATGGTTGCGCTTGCGCGGGCGCTGTTGCGTGAGCGTCCCATTTTGCTTCTTGATGAACCAACGAATGGCCTTGATGTTAATTTGGAGACTCATTTGGCTAAGGTTCTTTTAGCACTGAAAAAGAAACATACCATTCTTGTCTGTACGCATAGCCGTGCGCTTTTGTCCGCTTGTGATCGCATTATTGTTGTCGGTGATGGCCGTATTCTTGCCAACGGCCCCCGCGATAAGGTTCTTGTGGCCTAAAAGGATGTGATCCGTTGGTATTAGGCTTGATCTACTGTCGCTTGCGCCGCATCGGCTATTCTATAAACATCACTGGGGTCAACCCGCCAGCTTTGCACCATCGCCTCGGCCATGACAGGGGTTAGGCGGTCAAAGGTCTGGACGGCGACACTTAATTCGCGGGGATGGACGACTTGTTCGTCGGGGCGGCCGCCTCTGGCCATTAAGAAGATAGAGATAAAAGCCCCTTTATCAATAGCCAACGCGCGACAAAGCGCCACCAGCATCCGGCTTTCTGCCTTCTCGGTCATAACATCGATAAGGGAGAGGTCAAGCCTATTCAAACGGCTGAGCGTGATGTTAAACAACCGATAATGCCCCATGCGCAGCATAGGGGGGATGAGTTTGGTTGTGAGCGCGTCTCTTTCCTCAAGCCAATCGGCAAGAACCAACATGGCTTCATCGCTCCCGCTTTCGAAGATATGGGCTTTCAGTTTTTCTTCGACGGCTTGATCTAAAGCGGCTTCAAGACGTCCCGGCCCATACCCAAAGCGTTCCATGGTTGCGCGGCGCAGGTCTTTTTCAACCCACCAGAAAAGGCGCATGGCGCTATCGGCGGTGAGTTCTGGTCTTGCAAGGATAGGTTTTTGCAAAACGGAGGAAAGTCTTGCCGCTTCGACCATCACTTCAACTGCATGAGGTGATAAGTGGGCGCCTAGATTCTCAGCCACCAAAGACATAATCTGAAGGCTGCCCGTTGTCATCAAGGCATCCGCAACGGCTTCACTAATACTCGCCCTTGATGCGATGGCGAGCGCGTGATCACTAGGTTTTGTTTTCGTGATCATGATCAAATCGTCATCACTAAGATTTTCGTTGATCATCAAAATATCGCGCGCGATTTCGATGGGGCCTTGCGCAATGCGCACGGCGATTTCGCGTGGCGCTTGAACGGCTTTGGCAAACTCGCTAATAAGCGCCTGACGAACAGAAACGTTCTCGTGCGTGATCAAATCTTCGATCAGCTTTGCGACAAGGGTTTCTTCTTTGTGCGTGAGTGATGCGAGGGGATTTATAAAAACCTCAGAGAGTTTACCGGCAAGCAAAAGGCGGCCTTCTTCGCTGCGGTCATGAGCCATAGCAAGAAGGGCGGGTAATTCTTTATGAAGGCTGCTGTCCATCTCGCTCTCGTGTATGATGATGTGATTGTGTATCATTTGTTTAAAATATCCCCAATTATATTTAATCATAGAAGGGTTAAGAAAATGTTCATTGCGAAGGCGTAATATTGTGGTAAGGTTCCTTTGTCTTTTGAGTCTCCCCAAAGGGGGTTCCCTATGCAAATCGCTCAGATCCCTATTCCACCAACCTCAAACGTCGTGACGCAGCCACAGACGCTGACCAACACGCTGCCTCAAGTTTTGACGCAAGCTGTTGCGCCCATAAGCCAGAAGGCCATTGCCCCCATGGACAAGCTTGATAGAGGGCAAAAGGCGCGTCGGCGCAGCGGTGATAAAGAGCGGGAAAAGGAACAACCCCAAGCTCAAGAAGGTCGTGGAGATTTTGTAAATATCAGCGTTTGACATTCAATAAGGCTCCTTTTTTTAAAAACATTATGACCCTTTTAGGGGTCTTTTTTTTGTGCAATGTTCTTTTTGTGGGCACATGAAGGATTATACACGATTTTCATGAAACTAATTCGTTGATTCTATGGTAAAAAAATTGTTAATGTTATTTTGCCTGTTTTTGAGATCGATTCTGCCCCCTATGGGTAAGAACTTCCTGTTTTTTGGTAGGGTGAGATGAAAAAAATTTTTCGACTGGGAACGCGTGGGAGTCCTTTGGCTCTTATTCAAGCACAAATTGTGCGTGAAGAACTCATACGCGTGCGCGATTCAGCGCACCAAGAGTGTGATATTGAGATTGTTCCTATTCGAACGACAGGGGATTGGAAGCCAAGTGATAAAGAGCAAAGCTTTTTAGAGCTAGGCGGAACCAAGGGGCTTTTTACCAAAGAGATTGAAGAGGCTCTTTTTAGTGGAATGATCGATTGCGCCGTTCATTCGATGAAAGATGTTGCGATTCAGGGGCCTGATGGGTTGGCGTTTGCGGCGATTTTGGAACGTGCCGATCCGCGTGATGCGCTGCTTTCACCGATTGCGCCGCGCCTTGAAGATTTACCCAAGGGGGCGCGCATTGGCACGTCAAGCTTGCGGCGTCGCGCTCAGCTTTTGGCTGTGAGGCCTGACCTGACCATTGTGCCGTTGCGCGGCAATGTTGATACGCGCCTTCGTAAATTGGCGGCGGATGAGGCAGACGCCACGGTGTTGGCGGTTGCCGGACTCATGCGCCTTGGCGTTTTAGAGCGTGCGGCGTCTATTTTTGATACAAAGGTTATGCTTCCTTCGGCAGCGCAAGGCTGTTTGGGACTTCAAACACGCGCTGATGATGCCGAGATGTACGCATGGGCGCGTCAAATCAATCATGCGCCCAGCGAGACATGCGCTCTTTGCGAACGGTTTGTTCTGGGCGTTTTGGATGGTTCTTGCCGCGTGCCGATTGCCGCTTTAGCCACGATCAAAGAGAATGGCCGCCTGCATCTTGAGGCGCTTGTGGCGCGGCCCGATGGCACATGCGTCATCCGCCGTGAAAAAGAAGGCGTGGCGACGGATTTTGAATCGATAGGGTATGATCTGGGCCAAAGCATCAAAACGGAAATGCCGCCTGACTTTTTTGGCGACGAGGCATAAGGCAGCTTTATGCGGGTCGTTCTCCTCACACGCCCTTTGCTTCTTTCTTCGCCATCGATGGCAAGGCTTCGCCAACTTGGCTATGGCGTTTTTCATGAACCGCTTTTGACAATTCGGCCTTTGGCCGCGCCACGCCCATCTTTTACGACGCGGCCTGTGGTTATCATAACAAGCCGTGTCGTGTTTGACGTCTTAGCTTCGCGTAAAGAGGATGTTGACGTTTTTCTTGATGCTCCTTGTTATTGCGTAGGGGAAAAGACCGCGCAGGCGGCGCGTTCTTTCGGTTTTACGGATATTCGCCGTGCGGTAAGCGATAGCGAAGAATTGGCCCGTTGTTTGATAAGGCAAGAGTCAAAGAACCTCCCTATCCTTCATATCGGCGGCGAGGATCGTAAGGAAACTTTTTATGACAAACTGCGCGAAGCTGGATGGCCAGAGATTCGCGTGTGGCGCGTCTATAAAGCCGAAGCGGCAAAAGTGTTGTCGCAGGAGCTTCTCTCGCTTCTTTTTCATAACAAGATTGATGCGGCGCTTTTTTATTCCTCGCGCACCGCATGCGTTTTTTCAGAGCTTATCCGCCAAAACAAGGTAGAGTCTTGCTGCTCTAGCCTAACCGCGATAGGCTTAAGTCCATCGGTTCTTTTATCGCTGACGCCGCTTTCCTTTAAGGCGTTGCTTGCGGCAAGCGTGCCGACGGAAACGGATCTTATGACCTGCCTTACAACGCACGTTCCTCTTTGAGGTTTATGATGACGGAAACGACCGAAACAGAAAAAGAAGGTGTGAGCGCCACGCCCTCGTCCATGGCGCGGGGTCTTATAATGATTCTGATCGCGCTGGTGGCTTTGTGCGCGGGCGCTTTAATACAAAGGGGGATGACATCTATCTTGCCTGTTGCTTCTGTTGTTTCTGCTCCGCCTATTGTGGATCGCGCCTTGCCTGAGCCGGTGGCGCCAAAGCTTATGCCCGTGGAAGAAGAAAAGCCGCAGGCCTCTGGGTTTCAAGAAGGACAAAAACTAAAAGAGGAAATAAGCGCGCTTGCGGCGGCTCTTGCGGCGATACAAGCGAAGTTGGATCAATCGGTTCAGCTTGTTGATGCTGGGCGCATGGCGGCCAGCATCGATGCGGCTTCGGCCATCGCGTATGTTCAGTTGCAAGGGGCGGCTCTTTCTGGTCTGCCGTTTGAGGCCGAGCGTCAGCTTATGCTTAAAACAATCGCATCTGATGCCAAGCTTGTCGAAACACTCACGGCGTTAGAGCCTTTGGCGCAAAGCGGCGCAACGCCGCTCACTCTTCTTCGTGCGCAGTGGCGTGACCTTGCCGCGCCAGCACGGGCGGCGTTGCGGCAGGAAGCGGCGCAAACGTGGCTGGATCGCCTTATCGTGGCGCTTGAAGGCGTGGTGTCCATCAAATCCCTGAAAAATCCGCTTGGCGATGATTTGGCTTTTGCTGAAGTTGACCGTGATCTTGAGCAAGGTCATCTGGTCGCTGCTTTAGAAAAAGTTGCCGCCATGCCTGCCGTCGTACAAACGGTTGTGGCCGATTGGAAGTCACGCGCGGCGGCAAGGGCAGGGGGGCAGGCGCTGCTCTCAACGCTTGCAACGCGTTTGATTGAACGCGCTATGGTTTCTCCATGAAGACAATTGGGTTTCTTTTTCGTCTCCTTCTTGTCATCGGCTTGGTCGTATGGCTGGCCGAGCGTCCGGGAACGGCACAAATTGTGTGGCATGATACGGTGATTGAAACTTCAGCCGCTGTTTTGGCTGTGATCGTGGTGGCGGTTCTTTATGTGCTGCTCTTGCTATATCGTTTGTGGCGCATGATCGTGGAAGGCCCTCGCTTTTGGCGATTAAAACGCAAGATGAGCGCGATGGAAGAGGGACAGAGCGAGCTTGCCAAAGGCTTCGCTTCGTTGGCGGCGGGGCAAGCGGCACAGGCGGGGCAGCATGCTGTTAAAGCGCGTAAGCGTCTGGGCGAGACTCCAGTGACGCAGCTTTTGCTGGCACAGGCGGCGCAATTAGCGGGCGATCATCAAACGGCGCAAAGGCTATTTCAGGCGATGACGCACGATCCCAACACGGCGGTTTTAGGCTATCGCGGACTGATTACGGCGGCGCTTCGCGCTGGTGATTATGATGAAGCCACGCGCCATGTGCAGTTGTTGGAGGGGCTTAAAAAAGATGTGCCGTGGTTGCATCTGGTGCGTTTTGAGGCGGCGGCGAAGGTGGAAAACTGGGGCGCGGCGCAAGGCTCTTTGGAAAAGGCGCGTAAGGGAAAAGCTCTTCCGGCTCTCGTGGCCGATGAGCAGCAAGCCGCCTTACTGTTGGCGGAAGCTAAGAACGCGCTGCGAGAGTCATTGCCAAAAAAAGCATTAAAGTTTGCAGAAAAGGCCAAGAGGCTCAGGCCCGATTGGTTGCCGGTGATGCTTATTCTGGCCGAGGCGCAAATCGTGGCAGGGCAGGCTCGCACAGCGCTGCGCGGCCTTGAAAGAGCGTGGGAGCGTAAGCCCAATGGACAACTTGTGCCCTTGGTTCTTTGGGCGGCGGGCGCGCAAAAGCCAATGGATGCGGTTAAGGTGGTGGAGCGGTTGACGCGCCACACGCGCGAAACGGTGGAAAGCCGCCGTGCGATGGCCGAAGTGGCGCTTAAGGCCGATTTATGGGGCGAGGCGCGGCGGCATTTGATGGCGCTTGTGGGGCAGGGGAGGGCAACGGCGCAGACGTATCAAACTTTGGCGCGGTTAGAGCAAAAAGAAAAAAACGATGAAAAAGCAGCCGCCGCATGGCTGGCCAAGGCTATAAGCGCACCCGCTGAGGCGCGTTGGCAGTGCGCCGCCTGTGGTGAGATTCATGAAACATGGGAGGCAACGTGTTCTCATTGCGAGGCGTTCAATCGTCTTGAATGGGGCATGGCGGGACAAGCCCGCGCTTCTGGTCGTAGCCGTCCTTTGGCTTTAGAGTTTCTATCATGATGGATCATCAGCCTCGTGTGATTGTCTTTTTTGATTTTGATGGAACCTTGGTCAAGGGCGATAGTTTGTGGCCTTTTTTGATCAAAGCCGTTGGTGCAAGGCGTTGTCTTTATGCTATGGCCGCCGCGTTGATTGTTTATGTTTTGACGCCTCAAACAACGGATCGGCGCACCTTGATCAAAGCGGTTCTTCTTGAAAAAGCTTTAAAAGGGCGCAGCCTCAAAAGCCTTGCGCCCGCCGTTGATCGCTTGCGCCTTTGGCCCTGTTGGTTGGAATCGAGGAAGGCTCTGCAACGTCACGCTGACGCAGGTCACCATATAGTGATTGCCTCAGGCAGCCTTGATATCTATCTGGAATCTCTTTTGGCTGACGTGCCGCATAACGCCCTTCTTTGCACCGAGATGGAAAGCGAAAACGGCGTTCTAACGGGGCGAATGAAAAACGGCAATTGTGTGCGTGAGACAAAGGCCGAGCGCGTCGCGGCCACAATGAAGGCCTTTGGCCCCGTTGATGAAAGCTGGGCTTATGGCAACGCGCCGCACGATTTGCCGATGATGAAGCTTGTGACTCATGCCGTGATTGTATAGGTGTAGCTTATGAAAAAGAAAATCTGTCTTCTTTTGCTTGTCTCCCTTTCTCTTGGAACGTCGTTTTTTATGACGTCTTTCGTTTTTGCGGCTGTCCTGAACGTCAAGAAACAGCGCCCCTCTGTCGTGGGGGCGCAAGCGCCAGAGGCGCGTTTTGCCAAATCAATCGAAGATTTGCCGTTAATGGACGGTTTAGAGGTTGTTGAAGATAAAGATGTCCTTTTCATTTTTGGGTCTGAGCGCATCGCTCAAACAACGGCCAAGGGGCGCGTCGATATTGATAGCGTTTATTATTTCTATCAGCAAAGCCTTCCCCAGATGGGGTGGAGCGAAATCACGGCGCGTCTTTATGAGCGGGCGGGGGAGCGTTTGCATGTTGATGCCAGCTGCGCCAATAATGACGGCATGACCTACGTTCGCTTTGCCGTAGAACCGATGACGCGTGAGAAATAGCTTTTGGGAGCCTGACCAATCCTACAAGTTGGCTGGCCTTCTTGAATCGCAGGCCTTACGCGAATTCGCGGACTTGCTGCTCCATAAAGGCTTTCAACTTTTCTTCGGTCTCTGGCTTGATTTGCTTGTCCGCCTTGATCGCGGCAAGGATCGCCGCGCCATGGCTACGCAAAGCGATCAGCAAGCTTTGTTCAAACCGCGCAATGTCATTGACCTTGATGGTATCCAAATACCCCTTAACGCCAGAATAAATAGACACAACCTGTTCTTCAACAGGCATAGGCCTATATTGGGGCTGCTTTAAAAGCTCTGTCAGGCGTTGCCCACGGCTAAGAAGCTGTTTCGTCGTCGCGTCCAAATCGGATGCGAACTGCGAGAAAGACTCCATCTCACGGAACTGCGCTAAGTCTAACTTGATCGAACCCGCGACCTGCTTCATCGCTTTGATCTGTGCGGCTGAGCCAACGCGGCTGACCGATAAACCAACGTTGATGGCAGGACGCACGCCCTTATAGAACAAGGCGGTTTCAAGGAAAATCTGCCCATCCGTGATCGAAATCACGTTGGTAGGAATGTACGCCGATACGTCGCCCGCTTGCGTTTCGATGATCGGCAGCGCCGTCAAAGAACCGCCGCCCAGCGTATCGTTCATCTTCGCGGCGCGTTCCAACAAGCGCGAGTGAAGATAGAATACATCGCCCGGATAAGCCTCACGACCAGGAGGACGACGCAAAAGCAAGGACATCTGGCGATACGCCACAGCTTGCTTCGACAAATCGTCATACACGATGACAGCGTGTTGCCCATTGTCGCGGAAGAACTCGCCCATCGCACAACCGGTATAAGGCGCGATAAACTGTAAAGGCGCGGGTTCAGACGCGGTAGCGGCGACCACGATGGAGTATTCCATCGCGCCAGCATCTTCCAGCGTCTTGACAATTTGCGCCACGGTTGAGCGCTTTTGTCCAATGGCGACATAGATGCAGTGCAACTTTTTCTTATCATCGCTGCTATCGTTGATGACCTTCTGGTTGATAAAAGTATCAATGGCCACGGCCGTCTTGCCCGTTTGACGATCACCGATGATCAGCTCACGTTGGCCGCGCCCGACAGGAACCAAAGAATCAATAGCCTTCAGACCCGTTTGCATCGGCTCACTGACCGATTGGCGGGGAATGATACCGGGCGCTTTGACTTCCATGCGCTTCATCGCGACATTTTTCAAAGGCCCCTTGCCATCGATAGGGTTGCCAAGCGCGTCTACAACGCGCCCCAAAAGGCCAGCGCCTACGGGAACTTCTACAATCGCAGCAGTGCGTTTGACGGTATCGCCTTCGCGGATCGAGCGGTCATCGCCAAAAATCACAGCGCCAACGCAATCGGTTTCAAGGTTGAGGGCCATGCCTTTAATGCCGTTTTGAAATTCAACCATTTCACCGGCACGCACATTGTTCAGACCATAAATCAAGGCCACACCATCACCGATGGACAGAACTTGCCCAACTTCGGCCATCTCGGTCTCAAGACCAAGCGACGAAATCTGTTGTTTTAGAACCGAAGAAATCTCCGATGCGCGAATATCCATTTACGCTGCCTCCTGTTGCGATTTGAGTTGACGCTCTAGGCGCGCCAGCTTTCCTTGAATGGATGCGTCGATCAGACGCGACCCTAACTTGATGGTGATGCCGCCGATCAACGCGGCATCTTCTTCAACAATCAAACGAACCGATCCGCCCGTCATCTGCCCCAACTGAGACGCCAATTGCGCTTCTTGCGCGGGGGTCATTTTCTGCGCCACAGTCACCACAGCGACTTGCTCACGGCGCAGAGCGGCCAACTTGTTTTTAAAGACTTCGATTATCAGGCTAAGATAAGCAAGGCGACGCCCCCGCACGACCTGCGTTAAAAACGAAGCCGTCAGCGCATGAAAATGAGAACCGTCAATGATGTTTTTGATGGCTTTTTGAATGGCGTGGTGGGGAAGGCGTGGATGCGTGGCCATGACGCGAAAAAGAGGGGTTGTATCAATGGCTTCTTGCAAAGCGCGCAAATCGGCTTCAACAGGCTCCATAACGTCCTGTTCCTGCGCCAATTCAAACACCGCCGCCGCATAGCGGCGTGCCAAAACAGCTTGCTCTCCAGCTATAATCTTGGGCATGTCTGATGAGGGCACGATTCGTCTCCAAAAGCTCGATTCCTAAGTCACGAGGGGAGATAGCAGAGGTTGAACGACGGCGCAAGCAGACATTAAAGGAAAAAACGGTCAATGGCCACAAAGACCGGCCTTCCTCGCCTTTTTAAGCTTCTTATACACCCAGCACTGCGGCGTATGGGCCCCTTCCAAATAGCCAAGGCTCATCAAAAACTCGCCAACGATCTCGCTGCCTGTAAAGCGAAAGGTTTTTTTAAATAAAGTGACCCACGCGGCCTTGGGTTGGGGATGGTGCGCGTCCAGCCAACGCGCAAAGCCCCCATGTTCTTTGCGGATTTGCAAAATGATCCCCGCATTGGCAATGATCGCCTCAATCTTGCGGCGATTGCGGATAAGGGAAGGGTCAGCCAAAAGCCGTTGAATATCCGCTTCACTATAGGCAGCAACTTTGGCAACCTTAAACCCATTGAAAGCTTTGTTAAGCGCGTCGCGTTTTTTTAACACGATCTCCCATGAAAGGCCCGCTTGCATAATCTCAAGCGCCAAGCGCTCAAACAGCACGCGCTCATCGCGGGACGGAAAGCCATATTCCGTATCGTGATACGGCTCGTGCAAAGGATGTCCCTTGGCTATGGCGCAATAATCCGGCATGGCGGTTTTTCCTTGTTAGAACCCAGCGCGGAGCCAAGCGCATAAATGCCGCGTGAGGCGCGTTTCGTTCATCGTATAAAAATGAAAGTGCGTGACACCATGCTCCACCAACCTTGTGATTTGATGAGAAAGAACATTCATCGCCAGCAAATCATGATCCAGACTTCCCGCTGCCGCGTCTTTAAACATGGTGTGAAGAAAGGCCGGAAGAGAAGCCTTGCAACGTTGCGCCATGGCGCAGGTGTGAGGAAAATCAAGGATGGGCAGCAAACCCGGAATAAGCGGGACATGGATGCCGCGCTTTTCAACCTTATCGCGCCAACGCAAAAAAAGTTCGGGATCAAAGAAAAATTGCGTCAAGACCGCATCAGCGCCTGCATCAACCTTATGCTTGAGATGATCAAGATCAAACGATTCCGATGGCGATTCAGGATGCGTTTCGGGATAGCCTGCGACATAAACCAATCGGTCAGGATGATTGCGTTTAAGCGCCGCGACGAAATCATACGTCATGGCATAGCCATCGGGATGCGGCGTATAGGGGGCGCCATGACCAAACATATCGCCCCGCAGTGCTACAAAATGCGACACGCCATCAACAATTCTTTCCTCAACAAGGGCATCCACTTCATCGCGAGAACGTCCAGCGCAGGTTACATGCGCCACCACGGGAACATCGGTATGCTGCCTGATCCGCGCAATCACGGCGCGAACATTTAAGTCTTCATCCACGCCGCCCGCTGCCCCAAACGTCAGCGTGATCGCTGCAGGCTTCGTTGCCGCAAAAGAATCCACAGCCTGCAAAAGATGTTCCACCCCTTGCGACGTTTTGGGCGGATAAACCTCTAACGAAAAGGAAATATCGGATGGGATAAACCTCTCGATCATAAGCCCCCGTACTTGCCGCGCAAAGCTTTGGCCGCGACAACCATGCGGCTTAAGGACAGCCGCGTTTCTGGCCAATCGCGTGTTTTAAGGCCGCAATCGGGGTTGATCCAAACCTGCCACGGTTCTAACTTCTCGCACGCTTTATCAATAAGGGTCACGATTTCCTCTTCCGGTGGCACGCGCGGGCTATGAATGTCATAAACGCCCGGCCCGATTTGGTTTGGGTAGTGGAACGTCGCAAAAGCGTCCAAAAGTTCCATTTGTGAACGGCTGGTTTCGATCGACAAAACATCCGCATCCAAATCCTTGATCGATGCGATAATGTTGTTGAAATCGGAATAGCACATATGCGTGTGAATTTGCGTCTCATCACGAACGCCCGATGAAACAAGCCGGAAAGCTTGCACTGCCCACGCAAAATAAGCACCCCACGCGCTGCGTCGCAAAGGCATGCCTTCCCTAAAAGCGGGTTCATCAATTTGTATCACTTTTAAACCCGCCGCCTCTAATTCCAAAACCTCGTCTTGTAAGGCAAGAGCAATTTGATGCGCTGTCTCATGGCGCGGCTGATCATCGCGCACAAACGACCATTGCGTAATTGTCAAAGGCCCCGTGAGCATACCTTTAACAGGTTTGGGCGTCAGGCTTTGCGCGTAATGCGACAACTCAACCGTCATAGGCGCAGGGCGCAAAACATCGCCATAGATAAGAGGGGGTTTGACCACACGCGTGCCATAAGATTGCACCCATCCGTGCTCTGTGAAGGCAAAGCCTTTCAGCTTGCTTGCAAAAAATTCAACCATGTCGTTGCGTTCAAACTCACCATGCACCAAAACGTCCAACCCAACACTTTCTTGGAATTTGATGCAGCTGGCAATTTGCTCTTTGACAAAGTGATCATAGCTTTCTTGCGTGATTGAGCCAGTGTGAACAGCCGCCCTTTTTTTCCGCACTTCCGCCGTTTGCGGAAAGGAGCCGATGGTCGTTGTCGGAAACAACGGTAGCTCCAATGCTTTTTGCTGAACTTCGCGGCGTTTGGCAAAGGGCGAGGCTCTTCCCGCGCTTATTAACGGTTGTTCAACCATGCGCTCATGCACAGCAGGTTCATGAAGCGCCTGCGCGACTTTGCGGCTCTCCATCGCTTGTGAGCTGGCCACCAAAGCAGGGGCAATAGCGTCACGCCCTTCGTTCAAACCACGCGTTAGTGTCGTGATTTCTTCCATCTTTTGATATGCAAACGCCAACCATTTTCGTAACGAAGAGGGGATATTCTTTTCGCTTGAAACATTATAAGGAACATGAAGCAGGGAGCAAGAAGAGGTCACCCAAAGGCGGTTGTTTCCGATTTTCATGGCGGCGCGTTCCAAAAGTTGGAGCGATGCTTCAAGATTATTGCGCCAAACATTGCGGCCATTGACGACGCCAAGCGCCAAAATCATGGTCTCTGGCAAGGCGGCAAGGACGGCCTCCACTTGGTTTGCCCCACGCACCGCATCAATATGAAGGGCGTCAATAGGCAGGGCGACCACCATATCCAGATTGTCGCCAAGCTCTCCAAAAGGCGTTGTCACAAACAGTTTTAACGAAGAAGCGGCGCGCAAAGCCGCATAAGCTTTAACATAGGCGGCCTTGGCGCGATCATCCAAATCGGTCACCAAAAACGGCTCATCCAACTGAACCCATTGAGCTCCCTCTTCCTCTAAACGGCGTAGCACTTCGGCATACGCTTCCAGCAGTGAATCCAGATGATCCAACGGCGTGCCGTTTTCATGGTCTTTTCCCAACAACAAATAACTAACAGGGCCAATCAAGACAGGGCGCGTTTCAACGCCAGCGTCCGCAGCCTCACGATACTCTCTGAAAAGTTTTTCGCAGGAAACTTTAAATTTTTGTCCTTTTTCAAACTCTGGCACGATGTAATGATAGTTCGTATCAAACCATTTCGTCATTTCAGCGGCAGGCACGTCAACGCCGCCGCGCTGCTCGCCTCGCGCTATCGCAAAATAGGTTTGAAAACACACCATCCCCCCGCCCCAGCCATAGCGCACAGGGATAGCGCCCAGCAAAGCGGACATATCCAAAACCTGATCATAAAAAGAAAAATCGCCAGAGATTAAACTCTCGATCCCTGCGTCTTTTTGCATGGCGCGGTGCGCCGCGCGTTGCTCAACGCCGACTTGCTTTAAGCCCTCGGCTGAGATTTCTTCGCGCCAGTAACGCTCTGTCGCAAACTTCAGCTCACGATAAGCTCCAATACGAGGGAACCCGATGATCGTCGATTTGGCCATGTTTCTGCCCCGCTGTTATTTTTCACCTTTATTCTTTTTAGGCCTAAAGTATGAAAAGGAAGATAACAGAAGGGCAGCGAACGCAACCGTATGCAACATCAAATGGTTATAGGCAGAAAAACGGACAGGCGGCCATGCCTTTCAATACTCTACACTGACAAAATAAAGACCATCGGACGGAGCGGTGGGGCCGCCCTTAACACGTTCGGCAGCGGCAAAAGCGGCGGCGAATTCGTCCACACTCCATTGCCCCGTTCCAACCTTGGCCAATGTGCCGACCATATTACGCACCTGATGATACAAAAAAGAACGTGCTTTCACGTCGAAAAAGAAAGTCTCATTGATCTGTGTAATGGTAAGCTCATCCAGCGTGCGCACAGGCGATGTTGCCTGACACCTTTGAGCGCGAAAGGTGGAGAAATCGTGCGTCCCTATCAAAAGCGTTGCCGCTTTTTGCATTGGCTCTAGCGATAGGGGGCGCACAACATGCCACGCTTTCCCCTCCATCAACGCAAGCGGCGCCGAGCGATTGATAATCTGATAGCGATAGCGCCGCGAGAGTGCCGAAAACCGCGCATGAAAATCCATCGGCGCTTCCTCGGCCTTCACGACCACAACCCGATGGGGGCGGGCATGATAATTGATCCCGCCCAACACCTCTACCGCTTTGACCCCTTTTTCCAAATCAAAGTGCGCGACTTGCGCTAGCGCATGCACGCCCGCGTCGGTTCGCCCCGCGACATGCAGCCTTGCAGCTTCCCCAGAAAAAGCATGAATGGCCGTTTCGATGATTGCCTGCACCGTCACGTCCTCAGCCTGTCTTTGCCATCCGCAAAAACCAGCGCCGTCATATTCCACCGTTATTTTCCAGCGCGTCGTCATGAAAAACGCGTCCCCACGGCAAGGCGCAGGCCGCGCAAAGCGTCCGCGCCGCTGGCGGGTTTTTTGCCCTCGCGCTGCACAAGCTCCAGCCGCAAAGAGCCACCACCGCCGCACGCCACCGTCATTTGATCGTCAAGAAGTTCGCCCGCCGCGCCCATTGCGTTATCAATCAAAGATGCCTTCAGCACTTTGATCTTTTCCTTCTCGCACAAAAAGAAACTGCTGGGCCACGGGTGAAAGGCTCTCACCTGCCGCGCCAAGTCTTGCGCTGGTTTTTTCCAATCAATACGGCCTTCTTCGCGGGAAAGTTTGGCGGCATAGGTCACGCCATCGGACGGTTGCGTTGTGGCCTGCAACGTCCCGGCCGACAAAGACTCCAGTGCCGTTACAATCATCCTCGCGCCCATCGCCGCCATCGCATCGTGCAGGCTTTGCGCGGTTGTCTCCTCCGTAATGGACAAGGCTTCCTTCATCAGCATTGGCCCCGTATCCAGCCCCGCATCCATTTGCATGATAGTGATGCCCGTTTCCCTATCCCCCGCCAGTAAAGCGCGATGAAGGGGAGCCGCGCCGCGCCAGCGCGGTAACAGCGAGCCATGAATGTTCAAACAGCCCATGGGCGGTATGTCCAAAACCGCTTGCGGCAGAATAAGGCCATAGGCCGCCACAACGATCACGTCGGGATGGAGCGCCTTAAGCGTTTCTTGTTCTGCCGGATCGCGCAATGTCGCAGGCGTTCGCACGTCAAGCCCCAGCGCCTCAGCCGCTTCATGAACCGGCGTTTTGCGAACGGCTTGGCCGCGTCCCGCTGGCTTGGGCGGCTGGCAATAAATGGCCACAAGATTATGCCCCGCTCTCTGCAGCGCCAGCAAAGCGGGCACGGCGAAATCAGGCGTTCCCATAAAAACGATACGAAGCTTAGGCATAGGAAAGAATACCCCTTATAACGGCTTTCCGTCACCCATAGCGCGGCGGAGTTTTTCAATCTTCTTCATAATCATCCCGCGCTTAAGCGCCGAGAGATGATCCACAAATAAAATGCCGTCAAGATGATCAATCTCGTGCTGGATACACTGGCTAAACAGCTCTTGTGCTTCCAACTCGCGCACGGCGCCCTTTTCATCGAGATAGCGCACGCGAATAGCCTTAGGCCGCGTCACATTCGCGTACAAATCCGCCGAGGATTCCGAAGAGCAAGGTCTCACCGAAAGGCAGCCTTCGCGGTACGTGAATGTCTCATCGCTGGCCCATGTTATTTCAGGGTTCGCCATCATCAAAGCTTCGTTGCCATCGCGGCTGTCCGATACATCGATCACGATCACGCGGGTCAAAACCCCAACCTGATTGGCGGCAAGACCAATGCCATCGTCGGCATACATCGTCTCCAGCATATCTTTCATCAATGTGATGGTCGCGGCATCCACGGCGAGGACAGGCAGCGCTTTTTCACGCAGCACAGGATCAGGAACAGTTCGCACAAGGAGTTTGGTCATTATCGTTATCCTTTTATTCGTTACTGGCTAAAATCTTTTTAGGCGTTGGCTCTATCACGATCAGGCGAGGCTCGCGCTCGATCACCGCTGGCGCTTCGATTTCTTTTTCGCTAGAGCCAGCGCCAAAGACAGCCAGCTGCCGCGCCTTGGCCAGCACGTTCTTTTCCAACGAGCGAACGGTTTTGTTATACGCCTCAACCGCGCCGCCTAGCTTCGAGCCCACGGTGTCCATTTGCTCGGCAAACACACCTAAAGCGGCATGAAGAGCGCGGCCCAAATCTGCCACCTCGCGCACATTCTGGTGCATCGCTTCCTGCCGCCAGCCATAAGCCACGGTGCGCAGCAAGGCGATGAGCGTCATGGGCGTGGCCAGAACGACTTGGTTAGCTGCGCTGTATTCCATCAAATCAGGATCGCCATCCAAAGCCGCTGACAGAAAATGCTCCCCTGGTAAAAACAAGACGACGAATTCAGGCGTGCCTTCAATCTTGTCCCAATATGCCTTGTTACTCAGGCGCTTGATATGGTCTTTCAATTGCCGCGCATGCTGACGAATGGCGCCAGCGCGCGCGCCCTCATCGCCCGACTGCACAAAATCCAAGTACGCCGATAGAGGAACCTTGCTGTCAATAATCACGCAACGCTGACCCGGCAGCGCGACAATCACATCGGGGCGGATAGCGGTATCCTCGCCCACTACGGTTTCCTGCGTCGTGAAATCACGGGCGTGCGCGGACATGCCCGTCATCTCTAAAAGACGTTGCAGCTGAAGCTCCCCCCACCGCCCACGCCCTGTGGGCGCGCGCAGCGCTTGCAACAATTGGCTGGTTTCTTGCCTCAACTGGATTTGCGTTTCGCGAGACGCCGTCACCATTTCCGCCAGCTCACGATAAGCGCCTTCGCGCTTGACCTCCATCGCTTGCAACTGCTTATCCATTTTGTGCAAGGTTTCCTGCACAGGTTTAATCATCGCATCAATCGCCACCGTCTTTTTATCCAACGTCGCGCTGGCTGCTTGCTCACGCTGCGTCAGCTTGCCTTCTGCCAATTGCAGGAAAGCGGCGCTGTTTTGGTGCAGCGTGTCGGCGGCCAAGGCTTTGAATGTATCAAGAAGATCGGCTTGCGTCGCGCCGCGTCCGCGCAATAAAGCGTAAGCGATCGCGCATCCAAGAGCCGCACCGCAAAGAAAAATCAAAACAGGAAACAGTGAAGCCATTTAACCCGTCTTTCTATGCAATAATATCGGGCAAAAGCTCGCTTTCAAGGCGCAAAATATCGTCCCTAAGCGCCAATTTTCGCTTTTTCAGCCGCGCCAATTGCACCATGTCGGGAACCGACCGTTGTGCCAGCGCCAAAATGGCATCGTCAAGATCGCGATGCTCGGCCTTAAGGATTTCTAATCGTTCGAGGAGTTTTTCTTGCTGGCTCATAAGGGTTCTTCAATACCTGATTGGAAAAGGAGCAGCATTATAGCAAAAAAGAACGCCTTGCGCCATGATTCCCTTTTTTCAGGGGGCAGCTGCCGTTGCGCCGCCCTTGCAGCCCATCAGCCATAAATCATAAACGGGATGCTCCATCGCTGATAAAGCGGGGCTAGAGGCGAACATCCAGCCCTTAAAAACCCCTGCTTCCGTTTGGCCTGCCTTTATTTCGCTGACTTCCAAAAAAGCCGCCGATTCGGGTGTTTCATCGGGTGTCGTTTCGCGGCAGCTATGCGCCGTAACGAAAAGCGTGCCGAACTTATAGGGCGTTTCCGTTTGAACATCGATTTCTTCAACCCGTGCCGTCACCTTATCCAAAACGCGCAAAACCGCCATGGGTTTTTCCACGCTAGGCACAGCCGCCAGGACGGGCAGAGAAAGCAAAGTTGCCAAAGCCCCCATCACGCCACAAACAAGCAAGCGCACCCTCACGGCAATGTCGGCTCAGCCACGGGCGCAGCGATGGGCGCGATGGCAGGGACAGAAGGCGTTGCAGGAGCGGCTGGAGCGGCAGGCGCAGCCTCAGCCTTTTTGCTGTAGATGAGTTGGCCAATTAAATCATCAAGGCGCATCGGCGCTTGTGTGCGGGTGAGCTTGCCACTACCGTCCGTTGGAATTATGTCTTCTTCGACGCCAATCTCAAGCGACAGATACTTGCCCCCCAAAAGGCTTTCACTGGCCACCATCGCAATGGTATCGGTCGGCAATTCCACAGAAGGCAAAAGGGTCATTTTCATACGAACAAGATATTGCGCAGGGCCTGGTTCGGTGATCAACTTCATTTCAGCAATCGAGCCAACCTTCACGCCGTTGATCTTGACGTCGCCGCCCTCTTTCAGGCCATCCACCATCGGGAAATTCGCTGAAACGGTGTAACCCTCAACCTTACGCAAATCCGCGCTGGAATAGGCAAAAACCAGAAAAAAACCGGCCACGATAAGAACGACGGCTCCCAGCACGGTTTCAATTGCATTGCGTCCCATAACCAACTCCTTCATTTTATTTTTGTTCACGCAGGCGGTTGCCACGCTTCAACCTTTTGAGGGCAAGGCTCTGCCTCTTTTTTCAGCCAAAGCCCCATCACGCGCCCCGACGGAAAAGAAGCCGCCACAGTTCCTGTAAGATTCGGATGATGCTTCTTATCTTTACCATAACGGCTTCCCCCACCTTTCGGCAAGGGTTGATCGCACAGATGATGAAGCCACGCGAAATTTTCTGGCGGAACCTTGGTCGCTTCAGGCTCTCCCGCGTACAAAACCCATCTTTTTTCGGTTTTCTTTGGCCCGCGCCACGATTTGCGCACAACATAGTAACGGTTGCCATAGGCATCCGTGAAAGCCAATCGCCCGAACAGCGCCACCGTTAGCACAGTCCCGATTTGAGCCAGTCGCCTTATCCATGAAAATGCTTCGTTCATTTTGTTTCTGTCTTTCTTTACTTTTCTTCTGCCACCCAATTCCTAAAAAAGATGTGAACAACTTTTAACAAAGCTTCCCTTAAAAAGGGTTTTATCAAGGATTTACCAAGGTCTGCCGCAACCGCCCCCTGTGAGTATCTTTTTCTTTAAATTCACTATATTTTGTGCCATAAAATGATTGCACCACATCATCTTGTGGATAACTTTGATTTTGCTGAAAAACAAAGGTTTCCCCCATGTACTTGGAACGACTTTTCACGACGGGCGCGCTCCTTCCTTGGAATGCCATGCATTTTGTCACGGCAGGCAGTAAGGACGCCGTTCTTAATCCCCCTCTTCAAGTGCCCGCGACTTGGAGCCTTGAAGCGGCTCAGTCTTTTCAAGAAGCTTTGTGCCTTGCGGCGCCCACCACACGCCGCGTGGTTGAGGAAAATACGATCCCTTCATGGTTGTGGCAGCATCGCGCCAATGGGCACGCCATGGCCCCCGAACGATCGGTTATGGATGTTTTGAACCGCGTGGTGGGCGCGGCAACTTATCGTGGCTGGCAACAAGGCTTTTGGCCGGACGAAGCGACAGCCAGCGTCTTTTATGATGAAACCCGCGCCGCGATGCTTACGGGCCGCCTTGTGATCGATCCGCGCATACTGAAAACCCTTGGCCTTGATTGGGCCTATGGCCAAGCGGCAGTAACAACCAAAACAGCAGCGCCTAGCGCTTCCTTACCCCAAACACTTATCGTGCAAAACGAAACCATTGATGCCCTGCTGCGCGAAGAGCAACCCGCCACACGTGAAAAATGGCAAAGCTTCTTTGAAAAAAGCCTAAGCCATACCACGAGCACGCTGGCCTTTGCCGATACCATGGCGCAGTGGGGATCGGGGCCAAGCGCTTCAACGGAAGCCCCCAGCGCAACCCTTAATCTGCTGGCTTTCCGACAAGACGATGGAGGGATTGATGCGACAGGCCTTCGCCACGCCACGAAGTTGGCCGTTCTTTTGTGTGAGCTTTTCTATAACGAGATGGTCGTAACGGTCTCTGCCGAACGGCCGCTTGCGATTAATATGGGCAATCTAGCCGCTATGCTGATGAGCCTCGCCTTGCCTTATGATAGCGCTTCTGCGCGGGGCACGGCGGCTTCTTTGGCGGCCATCGTCACGGCGACGGCGGCCTCAACCTCGGCGCGGATCGCCCAAAAAGTTGGAAGCTGTGCCGCTTTTGCCGGTGACCGCGAGACAACTTTACGCGCCATGAGTAACAGGCTGCGGGCAACTTTTAATGAAAAGACCGATTATGACCGCCTTGCGGTTTTGCCTCAAACAATCCGGATCGACTCTGGCGCGGATTTGGTTCTTATCGCCACGGCGCGTTATGCCAGCGAGGAAGCCTTGCACCTCGTCAGGCAGCATGGCCTTCGGCATCTTCACCTCACCACGATCACGCCTGTTCCCTCTCTTGCGTCATTGCTGGACAGCGCAAGCGTAGGCGTGATGCCCGAAACAGCCTTGGTTTGCGACTATGCCCTTGGCGAAGAGTTGTTTGAGCGCCGCGCACGCCCTGCGTTGAGGATAGCGCTGGAAGAGCTAGGCTATGCGCCAGAGGATCAAAAGGCCATTCTTGATCACATCACGGGCTATCGCACCTTGAAAGCTGCGCCCGCTATCAGCCTTACGACGCTGAGCGACAGAGGGTTGCCCGATGAGGCGTTGGAGCGCATCGAAGCCGCGTTGCCCTTCGTGAGCCAGCTACGCCTTGCCGTTACGCCATGGGTGATCGGCCTTGATTTATGCCGCATCAACCTTGGCCTGAGTGAGCAAGAGCTTCAAAATCCCGCTTTTGATATGCTGCATCATCTAGGGTTTTCGACGCAAGAAATCAAAATCGCCAACGCCTTTTGTTGTGGCCATAATACCCTTGATGGCGTGAGTGAGCTTAAAGAGGAACATCGCACGCTCTTTGAAACGGTGAAAACCATTCCGCTTGATGCCCCCCTTGCTATGGCAGCGGCCATGCAAAGCTTTATCACGGACGATGTTACGTTGACGCTTGCTTTGCCAGCCACGCTGGATGCGAAGGCTCGCGCTTCACTGGTTTTGCGCGCATGGGAATTGGGCTTGAAAAGCCTGAAGCTCACGCAACAAACCTCGGCTACCGTTCCTCTTCATCAAGCAAAGCGGGCCACCTTACCAACAGCGGCGCGGGTCATGAAGCGCAAGACGCCAAGCCTTAGCGCCACGCACCCTGTTCTTAATCGCAAAAAACAAACGGGCGAGAGCGCGGCTAAACCTAAGGCCAAAGCGACAGCCCGTGCCGTTAGCTTGCATCGCAAAGCCGCACCCTTAACAGGAAAAACAACCCTGCCATCAAAACGGGGATAACCGGCGCCTTGCGTAAGGCTGCCCCAATGAAGCGAACCAGCGTTAGGCTGTCTTTAATGCCGTAAGGAAAGTTTCAAATTCAGTCTTCAGTTGGCTGGCTTGTTGCGTCAAATCTTGAGCCGCGACCAAAACACGATGAGAGGACGCACCCGTGTTGCCTGCCGCTTCCGTGACAGAGGCAATGTTACGCGTGACTTCCTGCGTCCCTTGGCTTGCATCTGTTGCGCTGCGCGCAATTTCTTGTGTGGCCGCTGTCTGTTGTTGCACAGAGGCCGAAATAGAACCTGATATGCAGCTCATCTCCTCAATGATGCGACATATATCCTTGATCGCCTCAGCAGAGGCTTGGCTTACTTGTTGGACAGAAGCGATTTGGGTAGAAATTTCTTCCGTTGCTTTAGCCGAGCTATTGGCAAGGTTTTTGACTTCAGCGGCAACGACAGCAAAGCCTTTGCCTGCGTCTCCGGCTCTTGCCGCTTCTATCGTCGCATTAAGCGCTAAAAGGTTTGTCTGTGCCGCGATGCCAGAAATCATGCTGGTAACTTCGCCGATTTTCTTGGCCGCATCGATCAACGCTCCCACGCGCGCGCCTGCCTTTGTGGCATCTTCAACCGCTTTGATGGAAACTTGAGACGACCTTGCAACTTGTCCCGCGATTTCATTAATGGATGCCGTCAGCTCCTCACTTGCGCTGGCAACTGTCTGGACATTGGCGGTGGCCGCTTCTGAAGCGGTGGCGACAATCGTTGAGCGATTAAGCGTATCTTCTGCCGTAGAAGCAAGCGATTGGGCGGCGGTTTGAAGCTCTGCCGCTGCATGAGAGATAGATGTCACAATTTCCATCATCGCACGTTTGAATTGTTCCGTCGCGGCATCAACTTTTTTCTGGCGCTGTTTCACCGCGTCTTCTTGCGACTGCGCATCCTCAAGCTCTTTTGCTTTAATCAAACTCTCTTTAAACACCTGAGCCATTTTGGCTATCTCACCAATCTCATCGTTCGATTTTACGTCTATTGTTACATTTGTATCGCCAGCGGCCAAAGATTCTAACGTCCTGACAACACGGGACAATGCAGCAAAAGAGCCCATCAGCATCCGCGTTAGAACGCCCATGGATAAAAGAAAGACGATTAGCGCTCCGCCAAACGTCAACAGACGCATGTTTTTTTCATAAAGATGGCTGTCCGTCTGATCCGTTGCCATAACGAGATGGGCTAAGGGCGTTTTATCAAAACTTAAAACAGGAACAAGGCTCGTCGTAAACAGTTTCTGTCCTGAAGGAACGATAGCGGAAATTTGCTTTCCAAGGGTTGGTATATCTAAAGAAAACACGGAAAAGATTTCTTTGTTTGTATCATAAAGAGGGCGGCCACCTGAATCGGCCATCATAAAATCAGCGCCTGTCTCACCTTTTAAGGCTGTCATGGCATTAAGGGGTGAGGCAGCAAAAACAGAAGCACCTACAAGTTTCCCTCGTTTATAAAGCGGAAAAACGACAAAGGTTTTGATCTTGCCATCGGCATCCATCCCCATGCCGCGCTGTAATTTTCCTGTCTTAAAGGCAAGCTCTATAAGATTGACAGGATGCTTTGTCCCTTCGTATTGACCGGATGTGGCATAAAGAATAGAGCCGCCGTCATTCACAATATACAGATTGCTGATAAGCCCAGAAGAAAGCATGAAGCGTGCTGAGTTTTCAAGAAACTCTGTCATCTTGGGCTTATCATTGATGCTCACTGAATCGAGAAAATCGCGATCCCGATTAATGGCAGAGGCATTAAATTCGACATGATCCATGTTGGCAGAGATCGTTTTCTGCCATAACGTGGCTATATTAATCAGACTTGTTTCGCTACACCGCGTTTGCACGCTTTGATATAAAAACAAGGCCGCCCCAATGAGAACCCCCGCCACGATAAGCGTGGAGGACACAGAAAGAAGGATAATACGCGTTTTCAACGATACGGTATTAGCTGTCATCTTGAGCCTTCTTTGGTGCGTGGGCGGGGGTAAAGCACAAGCCTTAATTCCTTATTCGACGGCATAACCAGCTTCTTTCCATGCGGGATAGCCCACACGGAAATAGTAAACCTTCTTGTAGCCCCATTCGATGGCTTTGGCGGCCATCGCTGCACTTAACGGACACTTAATGCCCTGACAATACATCACAACAGGCTTATCCGCTGTTGTCAGTTTTTCAAGGCTCGCCTTAACAACGGCGAAATCGGCATCCGTAGGCGTTTTGGAGAGGGGAACATTTTCGGCACCAGAAATGCGGCCTGAATCAAACGCCGCCTTGCTGCGTGAATCAACAAAAAGGACACCGGCATCAAAAAGCTCTTTGGCTTTTTTGACATCGATTGTTTCAACGCCTGCTACAGATTCAACCGATAATTCTTCTGCTTGGGCTGCTTGAGGGGCGCTCATGGAGCATAGCGCCATGAAGGCCAACATAGACAAAGACAAAAAACGCTTGGTTTTTAAGAATAGCATGAGATTCTCCTTCAATAAGGGGGGGGAGTCTTTATGGTTAAAGCGGCATTGGTTAATAATTCTTAAATGAGGCGCATACAGAAAAAAAGCAATGATCGGATTAAGAGGATTGAACCTGAGCGCTTTTTGATGAGCGATAAGAATTATTGCTGTTTTTTTTCTTGCGCATGGGCTAAATGGTTAAGGTCTCTCTTAACCATGTTTTTCGCTATGTCGCGAGCTATCCTTGTTATTGCGTGTTTTGTTGTCGCCCTCTTTGGGGCGTCTTTGTCGTTGGCTGCCGTTGAAAAAACAGGGCAAGCGGAGGGGGGGGGCGCATCCGTTGTTTTAAGGACGGGGCAGCATCCATCGTTTGATCGTGTCGTTTTTGATGCGCCCGCAGGCATGAGCTATAAGATCGAGCGCGCAGGAGAGCGTGTGATCGTTCGTTTTTCAAAGGCGGCGAAGGCCGTTCTGCCTCCTTCCAACTTATTGCGAGCCAAAGGTTTTCAAGTCGCAACCGATGGTGATGGCGCTGCACCTCTTGCTGTTTCCTTTTCTGTTGCGCAGCGTGCGATCTTAAAAGACTTTATGAGCGATCGATCCATTGTGATCGATATAACAGGGCCACAGGCCAATGCCGCTCCCCCTTCCGCGCCGCCCTCTGCCCCCCCTTCCACGCCTGTTTTATCTTCGCCTCCAGTGGTTGCCGCCCCGCCGCCTGTTGCCCCGCCAGAAGCCAGTGAGCCTGTGCCGCCTTCGGTAAGCCAGCAGCAGGCTACGGAAAAGCCGGAGGCTGCCTTGCCAGAACCGGAAGCGACAGCCAACCAGCAGCCTGAAGAGATGGCTGTTCCTTCGCCTGTGCCGTCCCCTGTTGTTGAAGAAAAATCAGAAGCCCTCCCCTTGCCAGAGCAGCCCGTCCTTAATTGGCCGCCCGCCGCAACGGTCAGGCTGGACGTTAAGACTGAGCGTGAAATTATGGCTATAGCGCAAGAGCAGCCGCCGATGCCTGTTGCCGTTTTGGATCCTAAAATCGAAATTGGGACAGCCATTTTTGTGCGTGCGGGCTATGTGAACATTGTCTTTGATCGCAAGCTGGTGGGGGATGCTCTTGTGACATCGCCGTCGCCTCGCGTTAAGCTAGAGCCTATGGCGCTGCTGCGACAAACGGGGTTTCGGATTGCCGTTCCTGATCAAGTTGGCGTTCGTGCCACGCGCAAAGGCACGGCGTGGGAGGTTTTTTTGGTTCCACTCGGCGACACGACGCCTCTTTCAACCGAGTTTCTCTCTCAACCTAATTTTGCCTTAGGGGCGCGTCTGTTGCTCCCTTCCTCCAATCCGCCAGAGCCCGTGATGATCCGTGATCCCGTCGTTGGGGATGATTTAATCGTGATTCCGTTTAAAGAGACGGGCGCTTTTACGTTGAAAAGAAGGCTGTCTGATTTCCTGATTATTCCCGCCGCGCAAGGTTTGGTGATCAAGCCGTGGCATGAAAAAGTCACAGCGCGCATTGTCCCCGATGGAATTGAGATTTCGGCGGAAGGCGGGCTAAAACTTTCGCCGTTGCAGGATATGGGACGGGATCCTCGCGCAGGACGTAGAGGCGGCGCTAACGAAAAGCCGTTGTTTGATTTTGAAAGATGGGCAGGCCAAGTGGGGGAGACCTTCACGCAAACGCGACAAAAACTAATGCAGACGATTATTGCTGTTTCCGAAGAAGAACGGGCTCTGCCTCGCCTTGATATGGCGCGCCTTTATTTCTCGCATGGCATGGGGCATGAGGCTTTGGCCACTCTTGACTTGCTTCGTAAAACCTTGCCGGAAATTGAGGTTTATCCCGAATATCTTGCGTTGCGTGGCGCGGTTCGTTTGCTGACGGGACGTGTCCAGGAGGGAACAACTGATTTATCGCAGCCCTTTTTAAAGGATCAGGTCGATGTTGTCCTTTGGCGCGCTTATGGCGCTGGGCTTGCGCGTGATTTTACAGCGGCAAGGGAGCTGTTTAATTTATCACGCGGTGTGCTTGATCAATACCCCGATCCGTTGTTTTCGCGCTTTACAATTCTGGCGGCTGAGGCGGCGATTGCCGTTGATCAAGACAAGGAGGCTTCAGAATGGCTCTCGCGCCTAGGGGACAGGAAAGGTCTTTCTCCGGCAGCCTTGGCAGCGATGAGGTATTTGCGCGGCGTCCTGTACAGCAAAACGGGACACGCCGATAAGGCCGAGATGCTTTGGCGGCAGGTTGTTCGTGGCGCGGATCGCCTTTATAAAATTCGTGCGGAGCTGGCTCTTATTGATCTGGGCGTTGCGACGAAATCTTTAACCCCCAAGCAAGCCGTCGATCGTTTGGAAGGTTTGCGCTATGCTTGGCGCGGCGATGATCTTGAGCTTGATGTTTTAAAGCGCCTTGGTGGGTATTATATGGAAGCCAAAGATTTTCAGGCGGGTTTTGCTGTTTTAGCGCAGGCTTTGCGCCTCTTCCCTTCGTCGCCCCAAACAACAGCGTTGCGAACAGATATGATCAAGACATTTCATGATGTTTATATGACTGATCTCGGTCATGATTTATCGCCCATTGATGCGCTGTCTCTTTATACCAATCATCAGGATTTAATTCCGGCGGGGGAGGAAGGCAACGCTGTGCGTCTTAATTTGGCGGAGCGTCTTGTTGATATAGATTTGCTGGATCAGGCTGCCAAACTTCTTGAGACGTTGATTAAGAACAGCACCAAGCCAGAAGAAAAAGCGAAAACGCTGACCCGCCTTGCGGGGGTCAGGCTTTTGGATCACAAGGCTGAGGCCGCCCTCGCTTTGTTGGATCAAAGCCAAGGCGATGCGGCGGCTTTGTCTCAGAAAACAAAGGATGAGCGGTCCCTTTTGCGTGCCCGTGCCTTATCAGAATTGGGAAAATATCAAGAAGCTTTGGCCGCGCTGCCAGAGAGTGGGGGGCAGCCCGCCTTGTTGCTTCGCGCCGATATGGCTCTTCGCGCTAAGCAATGGGGCGATGCGACAAAGGCGTTGTTGGCTCTTGTTGGCTCACCTAAAGGGGGAGAAGGTTTGAGCGAAGAAAAGGCGACGTGGCTTGTTCATGCGGCGGTGGCTATGGCGCAAGGTGGAGATATAACGGGGCTTGATCGTGTGGCAGCCGAATACGGGGCGGCTATGGATAAAACCAGCAAGGCAGGCGTGTTTCGCGTCCTAACAAGTCCCGAAAAAATGACGGGCATGAAGGATATTTATGCGGTTCAAGGCCGTTTATCCGATGTTGATATGTTTCACAGCGTTTTGGATTCCTACAGAAAAGACAAGAAAAACTGATTGTTAGAGGGACATCTTCAGTCCCTTCATGAATTGTTAACCATTTTATTGCAGGCAGGACGCAATCTTATTCATTTCGAAATCATTATAAGGCATAATAGTAATTATAAGAGGATTCATAGTTTGTGGAGATAATCATGACCAGTATAGGAGCCATTGCCCAGCAGGGCGCTATATCGACGCAAGTTGCCAGTGCTGCCAGCAGTGCTCCTGTTGTTGTCGCGGCTCCCGTTGTTGCGGCGGCTTCGCCCCCACCGCCCCCTCCACCTGTTGAATCGGGGCGTGGCGCGACAGTTGATGTAAGCGCATGATCTAAAGGTATAGGTAGGAACAGGGAAGAGGCGGCCTTCGCGCGGATGGTGCGGAGGCCGTTTTTATTGGGGCTTTCCCAAAACTTCGTCCCAATTAGCTTCCGCAAAACGATGATTCAGAAAATCGTTTGTTTTCAATTGGATGCCTGGGGTCATCGATTTGTTAACTATCCTTATATTTCATGGACTTATATGGTTAAAGCTCTCAAGCAGACTCGAAAAGCGTCTCTTAGTAGGCATGAATCGCACCACAGAGGCCTTTTTTGACAAGATTCGTTGATTCTAAAGGATTTTTTATTGGTTTTCTGGCATGCTTTTTTGGGGGGGGTGAGGCGCCCTTAACGTGGATGATATAGGAATTTTGTTATGACTGATCCTTCCGGTTTTATGCGGCATGTCCGCGCTTGCACGCATCACAATTTATCGTTGTTGATGCCCTTTGTCGTGGGTGGTCTTTCTGTGGGCTGGGTGCGGCGTGAGATCGGCTTGTTTTTAGGGCAAGAGGAAGGCTTTGTCCTACAGGATGATCGCTTGATCCTTGCGCCGCCTCATGATGCGTTAGAGCCGCGTACCGTTGCTTTGTGGAAGGCCAGCTGCCTCCTTTCGGATTTTCATGGCGTGCCCCTTCACGGTGAGATTTACCCCGTTCTTCAGAAATGGGGGGATGAGCCGCTGGCACGGATCGACCGCGCCGCTATTCCTTGGTTTGGAGTCAGGGGGCATGGTGTTCATGTAAACGGCTATGTTCGTCGTGCTGACGGCCTCCATTTGTGGATTGCCGAACGCGCTAAGGATAGGCGGGTTGATCCCGGTAAACTTGATAACATGATTGGCGGCGGGTTGCCCCTTGGCCTTAGCATAGAGGCCAATTTGGCCAAAGAGGCTTGGGAAGAAGCGGGGCTATCCGCAGCGATTGTTAAAAGCGCCTGCGCTGTTGGCGCGTTGAGCTATAAGGTTGAAAAGATGAAGGGGTTGCGTAACGATACGCTCTTTATTTTTGATTTAGAGATGGAAGAGGGTGTTATCCCCAGCAATACAGATGGTGAAGTGGAACGCTTTACCTTGATGCCTGCACAAGAAGTTCTTGCTTTGGTACGAGAAACGGATCGGTTTAAGTTTAATTGCAATCTGGTGTTAATTGACTTCTTTTTGCGCCACACTATGATTGCTCCGAATGATCCGGAATATGTCTCTCTTCAAACGGCGATGGACGGGATAAGGGCTTAAAGTTTATAGGGAACGACATGACACAGCCACCCTCTGCGATGGAACCTTTCGAAGAGAAAAGGGACGCGCTTGCGATGCTTCGTCCGCGTGATACGACGCGGGCCAGAGCCGATAGCCGTGGCTATAGTCGTTTTGTCAGCCTTTTTCGGTGGCTTTTACCAGTGATGGTGTTGTTGGGGTTGGCTTTGCTTTTTTTGTGGCCCTTGTGGAGTGCCAACATTGTTTCTCTGACTGTCGTTGATAATGTTCCTAACTTGATGATCGAAAAGCTTAATCTCAATGGACTGGACGCTAAAAACCATCCTTATACGCTTACGGCAGACAGGGCGCTTCAAGCAGCAAACAACAAAAACATGATTGATTTAGAAGGGCCTAAGGGGGAATTAGCCTTGGATAACGGCGCATGGCTGGATGGTCGGGCGGATCGTGGTCGCCTTGATCAAAGCACAAAGCAATTATGGCTTGGCGGTAATGTTGAGTTTTTTCATGATAAGGGGTATCGCTTTTTTTCTAGTGAAATGAATGCGGATATTCCCAAAGGCCTCGCGTGGGGATATCAACCAGTTGTAATTAATGGCAACTTTGGAATTATTCGGGGGGCTGGCTTTCGGGCGTTGGATTCGGGACGCACGATTGTAATCACAGGGCCAGCCACAGCCACGCTTCATTTGCAGGAATCTCCCCGCTCTGATAAACCGAATATCAATCATTCCCGATCACGATAGGCTTTATGGTTTTGCACATACCTTTTTTTCTTGTCGTTTCTCTTGGCTTATTTCTTGGGGCTGTGCTGCCTTGCGCCGCGCAAGAAGGCCCTCTTGAGATTTCAGCTGAGGAAAGTCTTGAGTGGTATCAAGACACGCAGCTTTATGTGGCTCGTGGACGGGCCAAAGCTGTGCGTGGCGATAAGACGATTGAGGCCGATGTTTTAACGGCGCATCAACGTGATACGAAGACGCCCCTCTCTAAAGGCACAGGACAAAACAAGACGCAACAAACCAGCGGCGACATTGATCGCATGACGGCCGAAGGCAACGTCCATTTTTATGATTCCAAAAATCAGGTTTTTGGCCAAAAGGCCGTGTATGATGTGGATAACGGCCTTATCAAAGTAACGGGCGATAATCTTAAGTTGATCACGGAAAAGAACGTCGTGACGGCCAAAGAATCGTTGGAATATGACGAGAATAAGAAAACGGCTGTTGCACGAGGCCATGCCATTGGCGAACAGGGAGGCAGCCGCGTTGAGGCCGATGTTTTAACCGCGCACTTTGCGCCGTCTTTGCAAGGTTCCTTGGCGATGACGGATATGGTGGCTAAAGGTAACGTCATCATTGTGACCAAGGATGGCGGCATTTCTCGCGGGGATGATGGCGTGTATGACACCCAAAAGAACAGCGCTGTTTTATCCGGTCATGTGCGTATCACACGCGGGCAAACGCAACTGGCGGGTGATAAGGCTCTTGTCGATTTTACAAGCGGGCAAAGCCGTTTGATCAACAGCGGATCGGGTCGCGTGCGCGCCCTTCTTCCCGCATCAAACGAGAAGAAAAAAAAGGCCGCACCATGAAAACAAAACCTGTTGGAAAGATTATTCCGTTTGCGGGAGCCTCTGCCGTAGAGGCCAAGCCTTCTTCTGATTTGGGGACGGGTCTTGCTGCGGCGCATTTGGGCAAACAATATCGTGGCCGTCCGGTTTTGCATGATGTCAGCCTGACCTTGCGACGAGGCGAGGTCGTTGGTCTTCTGGGGCCAAACGGCGCGGGAAAAACAACGTGCTTTTATTTACTGACGGGGCTGATTACGCCCGATATGGGCACGATTGCTATTGATGGGATGGACGTTTCCTCTTTGCCCATGTATCGCCGCGCTCGCCTTGGCCTTAGCTATTTACCGCAGGAGGCCTCGATCTTTCGCGGCCTTAATGTGGAGGACAATATCCGCGCCATTTTGGAAGTGATCGAGCCGGATCGTGATACGCGTGAGGCGATGTTGGATGACCTTTTGGTTGAGTTCGGCATCACGCATCTGCGCCGCGCCCCTGCCATGGCTTTATCGGGCGGTGAGCGCAGGCGCGTTGAAATTGCGCGGGCGCTGGCCTCACAACCGCATTTCTTGCTGCTCGACGAACCGTTTGCGGGCATTGATCCTATTGCTCTTGGGGATATTCGCGATTTGGTTGTTCACCTGCGTGATCGCGGGCTTGGCGTTCTTATTACCGATCACAATGTTCGCGCAACGCTGGAAATTGTGGATCGCGCTTCGATCATTCACGATGGGCGCGTTTTGATGGAGGGCGTGCCTGATGAGATCGTCGCGCATGCCGATGTTCGCCGCGTTTATCTTGGCGACGAGTTCCGGATGTAAGGCGCGATGACTTCCTCTCCTCGCCTTGATCTTCGCACCGCTCAAACCCTTGTGATGACGCCGCAGTTGCAGCAGGCGATTAAACTGTTGCAACTATCCAATCAGGACTTATGTGATTTTGTTACCAGCGAGATTGAGAACAATCCGTTTTTGGAAAGCGGCGAGGGCGGCGATTTTGCTGCTGATACGATGGTGCCCTTTAAGCAAGAGGGGAGCGCCCCTCTTGGCGCTGCGTCATCGGGCGATGATGACAAGAAGACCGAGGGCGAGGCGCGAGACGAAAACACCTTTGATACCTATGACCAGCAAGGGCCTGGCGGCGGCGCGTATGATCCTTCCGCCCCGCATCGTGATTGGGCGGAAAATGTGGCCGAGGCTCCCAGCTTGCGGAATCATTTGCTCAGCCAGATTCATATGGATTTTCCCGATCCGGCGGAATGCATGATGGCCGCCGCGATGGTTGAATTGCTAGACGATGCGGGTTATTTGCCTGCCGATCTTGACGTTATCCGTGCGCAGCTTGGCGTGACGCCTGCCTTTTTTGAATCGATCATTACGCGCTTACAGCGCCTTGACCCCTTGGGCATTTTTGCGCGATCGCTGAAGGAATGCTTGACCATTCAGTTGCGCGAAAAAAATAGGTTGGATCCCGCCATGGCGACATTGTTGGATCATCTTGACCTTTTAGCCAAGCGCGAACGCGCTGCGTTGATGCGCCTGTGTGGTGTTGATGGCGAAGACCTTTCCGATATGATGACGGAAATCCGCGCCTTGATGCCCAAGCCCGCTTTGGCCTTTACGGCGGATGTTGCGCCGCCCATTACACCCGATGTTTTGCTTACGCCAATCGCAGGCGGCGGCTGGCATGTTGAGTTGAACAATGACACGCTGCCTCGTGTTTTGGTCAATGAACCTTTTTATGAAAAAATCATCGGGGGCGCGCGCGTGCCTGTGGATAAGGCCTACTTTTCCGAAAAGTGGCAACAAGCCAACTGGCTTGTCAAAGCCTTGCACCAACGTGCCACCACGATTTTGAAAGTCGCTTCGGAAATCGTCAAGCAACAAGACAAATTCTTTATTTACGGAGTTCAACATCTTAAGCCGCTGATCTTGCGCGATATCGCCGATGTGATCGAAATGCACGAATCCACCGTCTCACGCGTGACGCAAAACAAATACATCGCCACGCCGCGTGGTCTGTTTGAGCTAAAGTACTTTTTCACAGGTTCTTTGCCGACAACGGGCGGCGTTGAGGGCGTTTCGACCCTTGCGGTGCGCGAGCGGATCAAGGCGTTGATCGATGCTGAAGAGACAACGGCGATTTTATCGGATGATCGTTTGATGGAATTGCTCCGCGCCGAAGGCATTGATATTGCGCGGCGCACCGTTGCCAAATACCGCGAGAGCCTGCATATCCCCACATCGGCGCAGCGGCGGCGAGAGAAGCGGGATGTTTAGGCCATCACTTCGTTGGGGCATAGGGCGTGGTACGAACGCCTAGAATGGGGGAGGCCTCTGGTCGTGGCGGCTCTGGTGTTGGGGGCCACGGTTTTCCTACGGCTTGACGAAAATGATCCATGGCGTCAATGGCTGCCTTGGCAAGGGTGAGCGCATGGGGATTGGCTGCTTCGCCTTTTTCAACAAAGGTGCGCAGTATCGCTTCTCGCCCATCGGTGCGGCCTATCTCAAGGTTGCCTTCAAAAAGGACGCTGACATCTTTATACGCTTGAAGAATTTCTTTTTCCGAAAGATCATGAAAAGGAGAGGTGGCGGCGGAGGGGACTATCGTTCCATAAAATTCAGAAACGGCTTTTTGTGTCGCATGGGCAGGGTCTCCTTGAAAAACTGTGCCAGCGGTTCTTAGTAGGGCGAGCTCATAAGAAAGCTTCTCTTTTGTGTCTTCGTTGCGCATGTGATCAGGCAGTTGATGCAACGCCTTGATGGCACCGTGATCCGCTTTGGACTCTTCGCCATTGATAAACGCGGTTATTTGTTTTTGTTTGGCTTGAAGATATTCCTCTGTGGGGGGAGAGGAAACAGTAAACTTCTTTGAGTCTAGGATGATTTTTTTAACCTCTTGCTCAACAAACATCGTCGATCCGGCATGTCCTGCCTCATGAAGTAAAATAAACTCATGGATGGTCTCTGGGCTAAAGCCTAAGGCAGACTGAAGGCCTGGCAGGTTAAGGATGTTATCAAACAGCGTGGCATCAAAAACGGAAACACTTCCAACGCGTCCCGATGGTAAAGAGATGATCGAATAAGGCCCTTGTTGATTGGTAGAAATAGCATAAGTGATTGGCTCCGATCCTCGCTCTTCTAACTCAAGAATCGCCGCAAGGGCGAGAAGATGGCATCCATTCGTATCCTCTACTTTCTCTAAAAACGCAGGCGCATTGTTGATGTGTTCTTTGGACATCTTTTTCAACCCGTCTTCAAAAAGAGCCGTTGCGTTTTCCTCAAGCTCTTCTTTTGAAAGGGGTCGTTCCTGCTTTCTTTGGCTATTGATGACGTATTGAACAGAGGTCATAAGCTCAAGAAAGTCCCTTGATGAAACAACAATGGTGGGCGTGCCCTCTGTAATCACTTCGGCTTGTTGCATCACCCATTGCTTTTCATCGCCTGAGAGATCGATAAGGCTTTGTGCATTGGGAGGGGCGGCATGATGTTTTGCGCAGCCGGTACACGCAACGGCTGAGGAAATCACAACAAAGGGAAGAACGCGCTTAAGCGCCTTTTGAAAAGGCGAAGAACTAATGATTTCTTTCGCGGTTGCTTTAAAAAAACACTTCATGAATAAAGCCCTTTTTCAAGTTGGCTTAGTGTAGAGTATCACAAAATAATTGAGAAAAGCTTGTTCTGCCCGTAGCAAGGGACCCTTTTTAAGGGGGCGTGAAAAAAGTGCTGACAAAGGGGTGGGGCCTTGTTAAGAATATTTTTACCAATGATGGAGCGCCCTTCATGCCTTTTCGCTTTCAAAAACGGTTTAAACTCATGCGAGGTCTAACGCTGAACTTAAGCAAGGGGGGCGCGTCAGTGACGGTGGGGCAAAAGGGCGCTGGCATCAATATAGGTAAGGGCGGCATTACAGGTAACGCGGGCATTCCAGGCACGGGTTTGTCTTACCGCGAGAAGCTTACTGGAAAACCGTTGTCTGCTTTAGGGAAGTCCCTTGTTGTGTTGTGTCTTTTTGCCTTCGCAGGCCTTGTTCTGGGGGGGGAATCGCTGGGTGTCGTTCTTCAAAAAATAAGCTCTCTGCTCAACTCTTCATTCTAAAGGAGTGACCATGTTTCAAGAATTCAAAGCTTTTATTGCAAGGGGGAACGTTGTTGACCTCGCTGTTGGCATTATTATGGGGTCGGCTTTTACGGCTATTGTTTCTTCGTTGGTAAGCGATGTTATTATGCCTCCCCTTGGTCTTTTATTGGGAGGCATTGATTTCTCGGATTTCTTTGTTAGCTTGAATGGCACCCATTATGCCACTTTAAAGGCGGCTAAGGATGTTGGTGCGGCGACTCTCAATTATGGTCTTTTTATCAATGCCATTATTAAGTTTCTGATTGTTGCGTTTGCTGTGTTTATTTTGGTGAAGCAAGTTAATCGGCTGCAAAAGAAAGAAGAGGCCGCCACAACGTTGACGACAGATCAAGTCCTGTTGACAGAAATACGGGACGCTCTTCAAAAACGCCTTTGATTTTTCAATAGAATCAAAGGATGTCGCCCCTTGTCGCTGACAACGCTTGACTCCTTGGGGCAAGCGGCTATCTTGGTTCCCTTGCTAAGGATACGTTTCCTTGGCGCAGGTGAGCCCACTCAAGACCTCTTCTTGTCATAAGGGAGCGTCTCTTAAAAACAGGGCTTTTTCGTAACGATCAACTTTTCAGGTTCTTTCATGCAACTTTCCGTTAAAGGCAAGCAAATTGATGTTGGCGACGCTTTGCGTCAACATGTTGAAACACAGCTCGGTGACATCATTGGTAAATTCTTTAGTGAATCGCTTGATGCCAATGTTTCTTTTTCACGCGAAGCCCATATGTTCCGCGCCGATATCACCGTTCATGCGGGGCGCGGCCTTGTCTTGCAAAGCAACGCCAGCGCGGCAGAACCTTATCCCGCCTTTGACCAAGCGGCTGAAAGAATTGCCGAGCGTCTTCGTCGTCACAAAAACCGCTTGAAAAAGCATCATCAAGAACAGCCCGCTGACCAGGCCGTTATTGCCCAAGCTTTTGTGTTGAACGCTGAACAGGCTGATGACATGGATGCGGGGCATGATAACCCGCTTGTCGTGGCTGAAATGACAACGCCGATTGAAATGCTCACCGTCAGTCAGGCTGTGATGCGGTTGGATTTTGGCGATCTGCCCGCTTTGATGTTCAGGAACAAGGCGCATGGTGGCCTTAACATGATCTATCGTCGCGCCGACAACAACATTGGCTGGGTTGACCCTAGCGATCGTTCTAAAGCGTAAGGGCGCAGGCGATGAACAAGCCCGCCTCGTTTTGTGATTTGCTCGGCTCTAGGGCTGTTTTGATCGACGTTGAAGCAACGGACAAAAAACAAACCATCCAAGCCCTCGCGCAGCATGCGGCTGCGCAACTGGGCTTGGAAGAGCATGTTGTGTTTGATGTTTTGTGGGAACGCGAAAAATTGGGCACGACAGGGGTTGGGCAGGGCATCGCCATCCCTCATGGACGGGTGGCGGGGCTTGAGAAGGTTTGCGGCTTTTTTGTTCGGTTGAGGGCTCCTGTTGATTTTGATTCCGTTGATCAGCGCCCCGTTGATTTGGTGTTTCTTTTGTTAGCGCCAGAATCGGCGGGGGCTGACCACCTTCATGCCTTGGCCGCTGTCTCACGCGTTTTGCGTGATGAAAGCCTTTGTGAAAAGTTGCGCACGGCTAAAAATGTTGAGGCTCTCTCTTCTCTTCTTTGCAAGACTTCGACGGCTGAGGCGGCCTAGCGCTTAGACCCTCTTGACAAAAAGAAGGGGGTAGAGTGTCATGCCCCCATGCAAAAGCAGAACAAGAAAAAAGAACCTGAATGGCCATCCTTTGTTTTTGGTATGATTTTCATCGCGGCGGTTTTATTTGTTATTGTTTATTTGGTCATGAACGCCTCGCCAGAAAAACCGTGGGTATGCGACACGGCTGGTCGCTCTGCTTCCCTGACGCGCTTTGGCTCTTGCCATAAATAAGAAAAGAAACGAGAGCGTGCCAATGGCTTTTATACCATCGTGTTGAGCAGCGTTTCTTCGTTGCGTTTTTCTGCCGCGATCACTTTGGCATTCGCCTTATAGGCAAGCTCCGCCATCATCGTATCGACAATCTCTTTTGTGATATCCACGTTAGGCGCAGCGATCAACCCATCCGCGTTGGCGTGGGGCGATGTTTCGTCACGCGCAACAACATAAGGATGATCACGCAGAACAGTGGTTGTGGTAACGCCCAAATGATGATCGCCAACATCGTTGGAAAGCGTGATGACATCGGTTGGTTGATACGATGTTGCCTTTTCTTCGGAAGAATTCGGCAAGCGTCCTGTTGACGAAGCATTAACGATATTCGTCACCGCATTTGAAAAACGAGTGGCCGCCGCGTTCATGCCGGAAATAGCGCTAGAAAAAATACTGGACATATTTGTTTTCCTTACACAATTGGTCCGATCACCTTTTCACGTTTACTTATTATACACGATTACGGTTAATAGTTTGTCAATAAAACCTTCGAAAACACTAAGGTTTCAGCCAAAAATTCGTACTTTTTCTTCAAAAAAAGTGCTTCCTATTAACTTCAGATTCAGCAATGCGCGCTAAGGTGAATATATCAAGAGGGACGCACTCAACTGAGTCGCTTTTGATAAGGAGCCGCTAAAAGCGGGTGAACTCAAACCAAAGAGAACTACCATGGCACAGGAATTTGACTATCAGTATCTTGCTCCGTCAACCGATGAAACCTTAGAGAGGCTCATCGCGATGACCAACCAGACCAATCTGGTTGCGCTTGACAAGACTCTGTCCGCCATTCGTCGCTCAACCGGAAGCTACGCCGCCGCTGCCGCCCGTGTGGGCAGCATTGGTGAACGTATGGTCCGTGCGGTGCACGAGGTGGGATTGACCCTGCCAGCGCATCAGCGCGCGGTTTAAGAACCGGCCTCCTTCATCGAGTTTCGGCTGCAGCTTTTTGCAGCTTTCGATAAGGGCCCGCGAAAGCGGGCCCTTATCTTTTTGTAAAAAGTTACGAATTCCTTTGGTTATGGTTAGCAAATCCTTTGAATCCGGTTACGAATGGCTTAATCTTACCCACGCGTGAATCGTTTTAAAGGAATTGCCCATGTCCTACTCCAATGTTTTGATCGGAACGCCTTGCTATGGCGGTCTTGTAACCCATGTTTATATGGAATCTGTTCTAAGGTTATTGGCCTATGGCGCCTCGCGTAACATTATGTTCACGCTTGGTCTGCTGGCGCACGACTCTCTTGTGCCACGCGCGCGCAATACGCTTATGGCCAAGTTTTTGGATACGCCCAGTTTGACCCATCTTTTCTTTATCGATGCCGATATTGGCTTTCCACCAGAGGCGTTGTCTCGCATGCTGGACATGGATCAAGAGGTCGTGGCGGGCATGTATCCTTTGAAAGTTGTCCATTGGCCTCAGGTTGCCAAACATGCGGCCACAACCAGCGAAGAGGATCTTCCCCATGCGGGATTGAATTACGTCGGTATTCCTTGCAAAGGCGAAGAGCTAGAGGAAACGAACGGGTTCGTGACGGGGAGTTATGCGGGGACGGGCTTTATGTTGATCAAGCGCAGCGCGGCGGAGAAGATGGTGGCCGCTTATCCTGAAACGAAATACAAAATGGCGCAAACGTATCCTATCCCGAAGAATCCTAGCCAAAATAATTATAATTTATTTGATTGCGTGGTGGATCCAGAAACAGGCACGTATTTAAGCGAGGACTTCACCTTTTGTCATCGTTGGCGTAAAATCGGTGGCAAGATTTGGCTGGATCGTGAAACAAAACTTATGCATATCGGTAATTTTCAGTTCCAAGGCAATCCTGCGGATTCCTTGCGCTTTGTTTAGAGAAGCCCCCCCGTCACGCCGCCCTTGCGGCGTGCGAAAAGACAAAGCGCTCACGCCGCCCTTGCGGCGTGCGAGAAAATGAGTTTTTTAAAGCTGTGGCTCAAAGGCGTTTTGAATGTGGATGGGCCAGCGCCATGGCAGAACCAGCATCACATCAAAGCGAATGTCAAAACGTGAAAACCCGCGTTGTCGCGCTAAAAACAATGACCCTGTCCGCGCAAGACGCGCCTTTTGATGCTCTGAGACAGCCTCACTTGCTTGCCGCACATCGGGGCGCGCTTTCACCTCGATAAACGCCAGCGTTCCGCCGCGTATAGCGATCAGGTCTATTTCACCTTGATGCGTTTTATAGCGCGAAGCGATGATGCGATACCCCTTAAGCCACAGCGCGACGCGGCAAAGGGCTTCGGCTCCGTGGCCGCGCTTATAGGCTGTTAACCCGCGCTGTTCCTTTTTTTCTTTGGGGTGAGGCTTCATGCCCACCCCAGCTTTTTACGAGGGTTATACGCCTTCTTTTTTGCCCATTTTTCGATAAGCGTTGCAAGGTCGGCATCCTCGCCATCGGGCAACATGATTTTAAGCGTCGCGAACATATCGCCCGCCTCGCCCTTAGGATTGGGAATGCCCTTGCCCTTCAAACGCATAACGCTGCCCGTATTCGCGCCTTTATGCACGCGCAAGGCCACCGAACCATCCAATGTTGGGATCGTTACTTTTTCGCCTAAAAGAGCTTCTGGCAAGCTAATGGGAACATCAAGGTGTAAAGCATTGCCTTCACGCCGAAAGAAGGGATGCGGCGCAACCTTGATCTCGATGATCGCAGCGCCTGAACCACCCACGCCTGCATGGCCAAGCCCGCGCAAGCGCAGCTTATGGCCGTCCTCGGTTCCTGCTGGAATGGTGACGTCGATGGTTTTTTTACTGTCCAGAGTCAGGCGTTTGGTGCCCCCCAAACAAGCCTCAACAAAAGGAACCGTCATGGTATAGGCAACGTCCGCGCCTTTTTCCGCAGGGGCAGCCTCGCCGCTTTGCCTTGTTGTCCCACGAAAAAACTCGGACAGGATGTCGTCCATCCCCATGCCGCCGCCAAAACCAAAGGGGCTGCTGCCACCGTTTCCGTTGCTGCTGCTGCGCGTTCCATACCGCGCTCCGCCGCGTGGGTGAAAGCCGCGTTCTTGCCCCTGTTCATCAATCTCGCCGCGATCATACTTTGCGCGTTTGGCGGGATCGCTGACAAGGTCATAGGCGGCGGTGATTTCCTTAAACTTTTGCTCAACGCCCTTGCTGCCGCCCTGATTAAGGTCAGGGTGATATTTTTTTGCAAGCTTGCGGTACGCGCTTTTGATTTCGGCAGCGGTTGCCGAACGCGTCACGCCAAGGGTTTGATAAGGATCGCTCATGCCCTAACTATAGAACAAAAACGGCTTATTGCACAATCTTCCATGAGCCATCACGTTGTTGGCAAGCGCGGCCATAGCCTTGTTGCTTTTGTCCGCCTACCGTTATGGTTTGCTGGAACTCGCGGCAATACGCGCCGTCATTGGCATAGCCATCGCGCACAGGGGTGATGGTTCCGGCGTTCCCGCTTTGAGGATTGTTCCAAGTAATTTGCTGCCCGACTGGCGCTGTATAGGCGCGAGACGTTGCCCCACCCATAGCGGAACGGTCGGCGTTATCCAGTGAGGAGCCTATCTCATTGCCAAGCCAGCCGCCCAAAACAACGCCCGCCGCTGTGGCTGCCAAACGGCCAGAGCCTTTACCGATGTTGCTGCCCAACAGGCCGCCAACAGCTGCGCCGCCAAGAGTTCCAACACCTTCTTTTGTGCCCATATTTTCCGCCTGACAGGCAGAAAGAAGAAGAGCGATAGAGAGAATGCCAAGTAAAGAACGATGAAACATGGGGAAACCTCATCCAAGATGGTTGCATAAAAATTCTGAAGAGAAGCATAGCCTATTCCATAATCAAGGCGCAACTGTGACCAAAAAAGGCTGTCAAAAAAAGGGAAGGCCGTTAATGTAGAGCCTCATCGCAGCCTTGTCCCTGATTCGCCTTGGGGCAATCGTTAAGGAATAGGATCTTGATAAAGAAATCGTCGCGCGTCTTTCTTTCTGCCAATCAACTTCGTCAAGCGACAGCCTATGCCAGCGTGACGGTGGCGCTTTCTTTGATCGCGGCCAAGTGGTTTGCCTATTTAGCCACGGATTCCGTGGCTCTTTTATCTTCTTTGGTTGATTCTGGTGTTGATTTGCTCGCCTCGCTGATAACGGCGTATGGCGTTTTTGTGGCCATGCAACCCCCTGACCGTGACCACCGTTTTGGTCACGGCAAGGCCGAAGCGCTGGCGGCGTTGGCGCAGGCGATCTTTATCTTTTTATCCTCCGGCCTTTTGATCAAAGAAGCGCTCCATCGTTTTTGGAATCCTGCCCCGCTTCAACGGCTGGACTTGGGTTATGAGGTGATGGGCCTGGCGGTGGTTTTAACGGGTGCCCTTTTGGTGCTGCAAACCTATACGATCCGGCGCACGCAATCCTTGGCCATTGTTTCGGATCGCTTGCATTACGTCGGGGATATTCTCATCAACCTCGCGGTCATGGGTTCTTTTGCGCTAAGCGAAGTTGCGGACGTTCTTTGGCTTGATCCCCTTTTCGCGGTGTTGATTGCGGCTTCCATGTGTGTTGGCGCGGCGAAAATCTTGCGGCAGACATTGCTTGTCCTTATGGATGCCGAATTGCCAGAAAAAGAGCGTGAGGCCATTGTGGCGTTAGCGATGGCCGTTAAAGGCGTCTTGGGCGTTCATGATCTGCGTACGCGCTCTAGCGGTGAGAGCCCCATCATCGAAGCCCATATCGAGATGAAGAAAACGCTTTCCCTTATTGAATCGCACGACATTGCTGAGGCCGTGATGGCGAAGATTGAAAAGAAATACCCTAAAGCCGATATTTTGATTCATCAGGATCCTGCAGGCGTTGAAGAACAGCGGCTTGATACCATCATCGAACAAAACGATCCCGTTCAAGAACAGGAAGGCCAAGGGGCAGACCATGCTTGATCTTCTTTTAACGCCCGCCGCTTTTTTACACGCGCTGGTTCTTATCGGCCTTCTTCTTTGGACCGGCCAGAAAAAGCGGTTGCCGTGGCGTGATGCGCCCTTTTTTGTTGTTATTCTTTTATGGGCAACCTTGGTTTTGGCGGCGCACTTTGCTGGCGCGTTTCAAGCGTTGGGCCAGCTGGCGGTTTATGTCCCCATGAGCTTTGCCGCGCTGGGGCTTATGGTGGCCATCGCTTCTTTCCTTTGGCGGATTCCTTGCGCGGTGCCGCTTCTGGCTAAGCCAGCGCTGCCTTTTTCGACGATTGAACATAAGAAAACGCGTCGGATCGTGTTTTGGTTTTTAATTGTGACGCTGACGCTGTTTGCGCTTATCAGCCTTGTCTTAGGGCAAGGTGTTTATCCTGACAACGCGGACTCGATGATCTATCGCCTGCCTCGCGCCATTTGGTATGTTAGCCATGGCAACTTATTGCATCCCTTTGACGCGCCCGATAATCGCATTTTGTATTACCCGCTTGATGGCGTAGCCCTTTATATTCCGCTTGTTCTTTATAACCTGCCCGGAACATGGCACGCGATGCCGTCCTTTTTGGCGTGGCTCATGATCCTCTATACAACCTATCGCTTTGGGCGCGCCCTTGGCGGTGATCGGCTGCTGGCGCTTCTCTCCGCATGGCTTGTAGGGCTAACGCCCAGCATTTTGGCGCAGGCGACTTCAACAAATGATGAGATTATAACCGCTGCCATTTTGCTGTGCTCTTTTTACATGGGGTGGCGTTGGCTGGTGACAGGCAGGCACGTCTATTTCTTGATGGCGGGGCTGGCACTTGGGCTCAGCGCGGGGACTAAGCTGCATATTGTCTTTTTGCTGCCTATCGCGTTTGTCGCGGTTCTGGTTGCGTTGTGGCCGCCACGCCAAATCCCGCAGCGCCTTCAGGCGTGGGGCAAGGCCATAGGCTGGAAAACAGCGCTTGTGACGACGTTGATGGTGGCCGTCATGTTCGCCCCGTTTTTGTTTTACAATTATGCGTCGGTGGGACGTTTTTATTTTTTCGATGATTTCAAAAAAGACGTTTTCAATTTGTCGGCCAGCTTTCAGGTAGGCCTTCAAAATCTTCTGATATACCTAAGCCAGATGATCCTTTCGCCGATTGCGGACATGAATATGTGGCCCATCGCCAATGACAGACAGGGGTTTAACACGGCGCTGAACAATTTATTTAATCCGCTGATCAAACCGTTGCTCACGCAAGATCCGGCGCACTATCATTTAAACTATCGCTTTGTCGGCGTGACCCTTCCCGTTTCGGTGCGCTTTGTTGAGTTTTCCCTGTGGTCGGCTTTCGTGTGGCTTCTTTGGCCATGGCAGGGCGTTTTGGCCTTAAGGCAAAAATTTCCCTTGCGTATCCTCTTCTTCCTTTTTGCGATGACGCCGCCGTTATGGTTGCTGTTGTGGTCGTTTTCGACGCTTTATATGGAAGGAACGGCAACCTATTTCACCTTTTATTTGGTCTGCGCCGCGCCCGCCGCCATCATGATTTTTACGCCGATCAAGAAAACCGTGTGGCATGAGCTTCGTTGGGTCGCGCTTGTTTTCGTCGTATTCTCCAACCTGATTATCTCTCACAATTTGGTGATGTACAGCGGCTTTCGCGCCTTGCCGGATTTGGTTTTTGCGCGCAAAATCCCTTATGATTGGCTTCTTGCCGAAGATCGCGTTATCGATGAAATTCGCGCAGCGGACAGAATCCGCGTTGTCATGACGCATGAGAAAATGCCGTATTTCGGTTATATGCATTGGAACCCCAAGGCTACTTATTATTCGCCGTTCCAAATCAAAGATCCCTCTTCGATTCCCAATTATCAAGATGTTCTCCAGATACTCCCTATCTCCGGCCTTTCTATGTATGGCTATATGCCCGTCAAGATTCCGGACAAAAAAACCGTGGGGCCAACCTATCTTGGTTCGGTGCGCGCCATTGGCCGTGAGGCCGTTTTTGCCGTAGGCCACGGGATAGAAAAAAAATACCCTGAAGAATCAAATTATATCATCATGCAGGCCAGAGTTGAGCAGAAGAGCAGGGAAATGTGGGACATCATCATGGATTCGAACCCCATGGGCTTTTCGCCTGATGATCAAGTGACGTTGGGGTATGACATCATGCTTGATGGTGAGCTTTTGGCGCGGCGCGATCCCATCAAAGATCCCGCGTTTAAAATCACGCTTCCCTTTAATCCTGCAAGCAGAAAACTAGCCGTGACCATTGTGGTCGGCTCGGCCTGGAGCGGGAAAGAGCTAACGCGCGTGACGTATCCCTTGGGGGGAAACAGCAGCTGGCTTCCTGAAGGCGGCGAGTATTAAGAATTCCGCAAGGGGAGGGCGCTTTTAAGGCCAACGTGTAAACTGTTTTGGGTATAACTTTATGACACTTCCTTTTTTGTTTGTTGCGGCGGTGGCGCTGGTGGATCCGCACGGGCGCGTGCTTTTGGCGCAGCGTCCGGCGGGTAAGGATATGGCGGGCCTGTGGGAGTTTTCGGGTGGCAAAATAGGCCCGCAAGAAACGTCCGAAAGCGCTCTGGTGCGTGAATTGCGCGAGGAGCTGGGCATCAGTGTAAGGGAGGAAGATTTAATCCCGTTGACGTTTGCCAGCCACGCGTATGAGGCGTTTCATTTGTTCATGCCCCTTTTTCTGTGCCGCGTATGG
>DYDA01000001.1:62833-92360 GCA_020718105.1 Micavibrio sp.
CGCCCGCCGATATCGGCTTGAAAGAGGCGGTTAAAAAGGCGCTGGTAGCGGGGCTAAAGAAGCCATAAGGCCGCAAGTGCCACAAGGCCCGCGCCGATGCGATACCATGCGAACGGCGCGAAACCGTGGCGGCCTACAAACCCGACAAAGGTTTTAACGACCACAAGCGCCGAGAGAAACGCGACGACAAACCCAATGCCGATTATCGCGCCGTCATCCAGTGAGAGAGAGCCGAAGTTTTTGTAAAGATCATAGGCCGTGGCCGCGACCATCGTGGGGATGGCAAGGAAAAAGGAAAACTCGGCGGCGGTTTTTCTCTCGACCTTCAGCAAAAGTGAGCCCATGATCGTCGCGCCAGAACGTGACACGCCCGGAATCATGGCAAGGCATTGCGCAAAGCCAATCCACAACGCGGTTTTCAGCGGCATGGTTTCAATCTGATCGATGGTGGGCGCTGGCGCTTTTTTCTCGATCACCAGAATGGCGATGCCGCCGATGATAAAGGAAACGGCGATAATGAAGGGGTTGAATAAAACGGCCTTGATGAAATCATGCGCGAAAAAGCCGATGACCATCGCGGGCAGAAAGGCCAATAAAACAGCGCCGATAAAACGCTGCGCCGCCGGATCACGCGGCGCGGTGATGGCGACTTGCCATAGGCGCTGGAAATACACGACGACAACGGCCAAAATCGCGCCCGACTGGATGACAATTTCAAAGACGTTGCCCGCAGGGCCTTGAAAGCCCAGAATCTCGTTCATCAGCAGCAAATGACCCGTTGAGGAAATGGGTAAAAACTCGGTGAGGCCTTCGATGAGACCCATGATAACGGCGTTGATCCAGTTTTCGATCATTGATTGATGGCCTTACTGTTGTGGTGTGATGGCTCATTAACCTAGTTGCCCCAGAAAAACCACACAAAATCGTTAAGTCGTTTGACGAAAAGGAACAATCGTGTAAATTGTCCCAGCAGACGGGGTTAGAGTAATATCCAGTGAGATGGAATTAGACTCTTCCGTCATCCCCGCGAAGGCGGGGATCCCATTTTCTTTTAAAAACAAATGGGATGCCAGCCCCCCTTTTTTTCGCCCGCCGCAAGGGCGGCGGGACGAGGGCGCTGGCATGACGAATAAGGGGATGGGGGTTTCCACTCAAATGGATATTAAGCTAAGTCCGCCTCGCGCCAAAAAATCAAGAGGATAAACTTATGGAGAACAAAGGAATCAACGCGCCGCTCGTGGGGCGGATGATGGAAGGCAAGCGCGGCCTTATCATGGGCGTGGCCAATGATCGTTCAATTGCTTGGGGCATCGCACAGGTGTGCGCGGCGCATGGCGCTGAACTTGCCTTTACCTATCAGGGCGAAGCTTTACAAAAGCGTGTTGTGCCGCTGGCGACTTCTTTGAACGCGCCGATCATCGAGCCTTGCGACGTGACGGATGAAGCCAGCCTTGACCATCTTTTTGATGTGATCAAGGAAAAGTGGGGGCGGTTGGATTTTGTTGTTCATGGCATCGCCTATTCCGATAAGAGTGAGCTGGACGGCCTCTACGTCAACACAACCCGCGCCAATTTTTTGAAGACGATGGATATCTCGTGCTATTCCTTCACAGCCGTCGCGCAGCGGGCTGTGCCTTTGATGAAGGAAGGCGGAAGCCTTTTGACGCTGAGCTATATTGGCGCTGAGCGCGTCATGCCGCATTACAATGTGATGGGCGTGGCCAAGGCCGCTTTGGAAGCCAGCGTGCGTTATCTATCGGCAGATTTGGGTGCGCAGAACATTCGTGTGAACGCGATTTCGGCAGGACCCATTAAGACGCTGGCCGCCAGCGGCATTGGTGATTTTCGCTATATCATGCGCTGGAACGAAATCAACGCGCCGATGCGCCGTAACGTCACGACGATTGAAGTGGGGCATTCGGCTCTTTATTTGCTGAGCGATTTGGGGTCGGGCGTGACGGGCGAGGTCATGCACGTCGATAGCGGCTATCACAACATCGGCATGATGGCGGTTGAGCAGGCCGCGCCCGTGACCGAGCTTCTCAGCGGCTTTCTGGCGAAATGATCGGATAAGTGATGGCTGGTAATTCTTTTGGTTCCCTTTTTCGTTTTACGACATGGGGGGAAAGCCACGGCCCCGCGATTGGTGTTGTGATTGATGGCTGCCCCTCGCGGATTCCGTTGACCGAGGCGGATATCCAGCCCTTTTTGGACAAGCGCAAACCGGGCCAGTCGTCGCTGACCACGCAGCGGCAAGAGGCCGATACGGTCAAGATTCTTTCCGGCACGTTTGAGGGTCTGACGACGGGAACGCCCATCAGCCTCATGATCGAAAACACGGATCAACGCTCAAAAGACTACAGCGAGATCAAAGATAAATTTCGTCCGGGTCATGCGGATTACACCTATCAGGCCAAGTACGGCATCCGCGATTATCGCGGCGGCGGGCGCGCGTCAGCGCGTGAGACGGCTTGCCGCGTCGCGGCGGGCGCGGTGGCGCGTAAGATACTTGGCGACGGCATCACAGTGCGCGGCGCGATTGTGCAAATCGGCGAGCATATCGTGGATCGCAGCGAATGGAACTGGGGCGAGGTTGATCGCAATCCGGTGTTCAGTCCCAACGCCAAGGCGGCGGTTTTTTGGCAAAACTATTTGGAAGAGATTCGCAAGGGCGGCCAATCCGTCGGCGCGGTGGTTGAGGTTCATGCCAGCGGCGTGCCTGCCGGTTGGGGCGAGCCTGTCTATGACAAGCTGGACAGCGAGCTGGCGCGGGCGTTGATGTCCATCAATGCCGTCAAGGGCGTGGAGATCGGCAGCGGCTTTGCCGCCGCCGCGCTGATGGGCTCGATGAACGCCGATGAAATGCGCAAGGGTAAGGACGGCAAGCCTGTTTTCCTTTCCAACCATGCGGGCGGAATCTTGGGCGGCATCTCGACGGGGCAGGATATTGTGGCGCGGTTTGCGCTCAAGCCGACCAGCTCTATCCTCACGCCGCGCCAGACCATCGATGTGAACGGCGAGAATACGGAAATTGTGACCAAGGGCCGCCATGATCCTTGCGTTGGCCTTCGCGCCGTCCCCGTGGGCGAGGCCATGATGGCTTGTGTTCTGGCCGATGCCATGTTGCGACAAAAAGCGTATCAGTAACGGTCTAAAAACCTGCGCGCCTTCGTGGAGGGAGCACGATAAAGCGCGACGAAAGGGCCCCTAGCCTCAATGAAAATGAAGGCCGGGAAAACCGCTGGAATGTAAATCTTGACTAAAGACATGCTCTGGATGCAGATGGCCGCTGCCATCATCGGGGCCTTCATCGCCATCACTCGCAACGTCACTCCGTCCGCGCAAAAACGGCTGGCAAAACCAACGAGCATTTGTTTTATAGGCAAGCGTCATAGGAAAACCCGTCAAAAAAACTCTTGTGTGTCTCGTCTACTTGAAAACCCGAAAAAAAGAATCTTCGCCCATCCATTAAGAGCCTTACGCTCCTTTATAAAAGCGGCTTTTTTTTCAGGGTTTCAAATTGACGTATTATAAAAGAGAAGACCGATATACCGTACCAGAACGGTGGCGTTTGTAAAGGGGGGGGGAATGCAAAAGACTACGGTTTTTACAACCTTATGTTGTCCCCCTTAAGGGGAGAGGCTCCAACGCCGAGCCAGCCGCATAACCGCTTGACCACGCCCACTGAAGGTTATAACCGCCCAACCAACCTGTAACATCAAGAGCCTCTCCGATAATATAAAGACCGCGAACCTTCTTGGCCTCCATCGTTTTTGAATTAAGCTCATGGGTTGAAACGCCGCCCAGCGTAACCTCAGCCTTGGCATAACCTTCTGTTTTTACGGGGAGAACGATCCATGTCATCAAAAGCGCCGCGACCTCTTTTATGTTCTTATGAGACAATGCGCCAAGGGTGGAGGAAAGGAACCGCTCTGCCACCAACCCTTGCACCAAGCGTTTAGGCAAAACCTCTCCCAAAACAGTTTTAAGGCTAGTTTGAGGGTGCGTCTTCTTACGATCAAGGAGGAAAGATTCAGCCGCACACTCTGGCAGAAAATTAATAGAAAGGGATTGCCCTTCACGCCAATAGGAGGAGATTTGTAAAACCGCAGGCCCCGAAAGACCGCGATGCGTAAAAAGCATACTTTCACGAAAGGAACGCTTACCGCACGTCACCATAACCTCAACAGAAACACCACTAAGAGAGCGCATCAACGCAAGCGCCTCGCCGTCAAAAACTAACGGAACCAAAGCAGGCCGCGTGGGCGTTAAGGCAAGACCCCATTGCGTCGCAATTTTATGCGTGAAGTTTGTCGCGCCCATTTTAGGAATAGACAAACCGCCCGTCGCCAGAACAAGGGAAGGCGCTTGAAAAGCTGCCTGCTCTGTCTGAACTTGAAAGCCATCGGGCTTCTCTACCGCCTTAATCTCTTGCCCAAGGCGTATGTCAACGTGGGCAGCATGACATTCCGCCAGCAACATCGCGACAATATCCCGTGATGACGTGTCACAAAATAATTGCCCCAGAGTCTTTTCGTGATAAGGAATTTTATGTTTTTCAACCAACGCAATGAAATCGTTCTGCGTGTACCTTTTTAACGCAGACAAGCAAAAATGAGGATTGTCCGAAATATAGCGATCAGGCGCAATGTGCCGATTTGTGAAATTACAGCGTCCGCCACCGGAAACAAGGATCTTAGCGCCCGCCTGCTCTGCGCGATCCAGAAGAAGAACCTTAAGCCCCCGTTGCCCAGCACGCAAAGCGCACATAAGGCCAGAAGCCCCCGCGCCAAGGATAACAGCATCATATTTTGAAACGGGCATTTAGGCTATTAATCCGACCATGAATTGGTTCACAAAGAGACGAGTAATCCCGTTGCCATCCCCGCTTTCGCGGGAATGACACAAAAGGACAAGGCTATTCTTCATGAACTTACTTTCGTTATTATTAATAAACCACTCCCCTTACAACTGCGCGATCACACGCGCCAATTCTGTTTCAAGACTCTCTTGTTCTTTGCACAATTTATCGGCGGCATGTTCAAGACGCTTAAGCTGCTTGGGCTCATTGCTTTTGGCATAACAAGTCGCGATCTCGTGCTCTACCCCTGCTTTCTGTTCCTCAATATCAGCGATCAAAGCCTCAAGACGGGCTGCTTCTTTTTCATGATCAACGGCCACAGGCGTTTTTTCTGCCCGCTTTTCCGATGCCTTGCCTTCCTTACGCTCTTGCTTGCGCTGTTGGATCACCAGCTTCCGGTAATCATCCAAATCGCCATCAAACGGGTGACACCCGCCATCGGCCACAAGCCACAATTCATCGGCCACGCAAGAAACCAAATGGGGATCATGACTAACCAGAATAACCGCGCCCGTGTAATTGTTGAGCGCCTGCATCAACGCCTCACGCGCATCCATATCCAAATGGTTGGTTGGCTCATCAAGCAGCAAAATATGCGGCGCATCAAAACTCATCAAGCAAAAGAGCAAACGCGCTTTTTCTCCGCCTGAAAGCTCGCCCACTTTGGTATCCGCTTTATGCTTATCAAAGCCAAAGCGGAACAAGGCCGAGCGCACCTTAACCTCGGATGGCTCTTGCATCGCCTCCTTCATCGTTTCGAAGGGGGTCAAAGCGGTATCAAGCTCATCCGTTTGAAACTGGGCAAAATAGCCGATCTTCAGCTTGGCGGATTTATGAACCTCGCCGCCCATGGGGGGAAGCCTGTCCGAAATCAGTTTGATCAACGTCGATTTGCCATTACCGTTAGCACCCAAAAGAGCGATGCGGTCGCTTTGATTGATGGTGAGATTCATTTTTCGCAAAACAGGTTTGCCGACGGTATAGCCCGCCTCAACATTTTCCAAACGCATCAAGGGCGATTTAATTTCCTGCGGATCGGGGAAGGTGAAAGCCGTCACGCGCTCGGCCATCACAGCGTCCACAATGTCCATCTTTTGAATGGCTTTCAGACGACTTTGCGCTTGCCGCGCCTTACTGGCCGAAGCGCGGAAACGATCCACAAACTTCATCATCTGCGCTTTTTGCGCCGATTGCTTTTCGTGCAAGGCCTGCTGGTTCATTTGCTTCTCAGCGCGGGCTTTTTCAAACTGGTCATAGGTTCCGGTATAAGACACCAGCTTTTTGTTATCCAAATGGATGATATGATCCACGGTTTTGTTCAAAATGTCGCGATCATGACTGATGATGATCATCGTATCGCGATAACGCATAAGGAAATTTTCCAGCCACACCATCGATTCAAAATCCAAATGGTTTGTCGGTTCATCAAGCAGCAGGACGTTAGGCTGCGAGAATAAAACGCACGCCAAAGCCACGCGCGCGCGCCATCCGCCGGAAAAGCTTGTGATCGGCAAAGCCTGCGCGTCTTCATCAAAGCCCAAGCCCGCCAAGATATAAGCCGCCCGCGACGGCGCTTCATAGGCGTTGATTTCTGTTAGGCGTTCATAGATATAGCCGATGCGGTCTATGTCTTGCGTGGTTTCAGCCTCGATCAATAAAGAGGCACGCTCGGTATCGGCATTCAAAACAATATCGATAAGCGAAAGGCCATCTTCAGGAAAATCCTGTCGCACAAGACCAAGCGTTGAATTCTTGATCAACGAGATCGCCCCATCATCGGCCGCCAGCTCACCGGAAATAAGTTTAAACAACGTCGATTTCCCAGCGCCATTGGGGCCGACAAAGCCAACGCGATGCCCTGCGGGGATATTCACGGAGACGTTATCCAATAAAGTGCGTCCGGCGATCCGGTAGGTTAGGTTCTGTATCGAAAGCATAAAACTGTGGTTTCCTTGGATGGAAGGGCTTAAACGAGCCTCAGAGACGGCAGGGGGTGCTTTATCCCCAACTTCAAGGGCGAAAGCAATCGTTTATAACCAAACCAGTTCAAGGGTTGGTTTTGGGCATGCTGTTTTAGCAAGGACAATGGTTGTCCCTCCCCCCACCCTATCCCTCCCCGCGAGGGGGAGGGAACGCCCGCGTCCTTACGGATAAATCAACGCCAACTCTTGAACTGTTTTTGAGAACATTAACCATAAAGGGCCTTTATTCTGTAACAAGATGCGCTCTTTACTTTCATTCTTGAATAAAAACATAAAAAAGCGCTATAAACAGCTAAGGAACTTCGCTCACTGTCCCTCAACCTTTCGAAAGGAATGATAAGATGAATAAGAATATGAAAACTGCTTTTGCTTCTGTTGCTGTTGGTCTTGCCATGACCGCTTGCGGTAGCAATCCCGTCATGAAGACAGCCCACCTTGTGGACTCTGACGGTAACCCCATCCTCGTTAATAACGAAAAAATTGTTGGTGCGCTCGTCCTTGATGGTCAAGGCGCAACCAATCCGAATGTTGTCAATGTTGGCCAGACACCCGTTCCTGTTTCAGAATTGACCACAAATTTTAACGGTATTCCAGTTACAGCCGCTTCGGATCTTCAGCAGGTTGGCGGCGCCATTGGCAGCGTTGGCGTTGGCGCTGGTGCAGCCGCGTCAGGTTATGGCAATTATCTCTATGGCAAGAACTATAAACCCGATCAAGAAACAACCTACAACAACAACTCTGCGCAAGGTGGTGCTGGTGGCGCTGGTGGTGCTGGTGGTTCATCAAGCTCAGTAGCCACAGGTGGTTCTGCCACAGGTGGAGCATCAAGCTCTAACAGCTCATCTGAATCTTCTGCTACGCAGCAGCAAGGCCAAGGGCAGGGTCAAGGACAAGCTCAAGGCCAGCAGCAGGGCCAAGAACAAGGTCAGGGCCAAGGTCAAGGTCAGGGGCAAGGTCAGGGCCAAAATAACGGCGGCGGTCATCATGGCGGTGGATGCCATGATTGCTCAACCTTTGAAGTTCAAAACAATGTCATCCGCACGATGGCTGCAAAGGGTGTCCGTGTTGCTTTCCCAAGCTTGACGATGGCCTAACACTAAACCTTTATACGTCCCCTGCTAATAACGGGTTCGTATGAGTTAATAGGGAGGCGGGCCGTCAAACGCCCGCCTCTTTTTTTAAAGACGCTATGCCCTAAACAGCTCGGGTGTTGGTAAGCGGATCATTCTGTTCCCCTCTCTTGACCTCCCCCCTTGCGGGGGAGGAAATGAAAACTTAGGCTTGCGATAGCAAGTCTTAGTTTTCATAGGTGGGGGGTCACACATGATGCAAAGAGATAACCCCCCACCTAGTTTTTCTAGGGCTTACTGACGTAAACCCAAGAAAAACTTTCCTCCCCCGCAAGGGGGGAGGCGAAAAAGGCGGAAAACGGGGGGGGCGTTTGGTTTCTTTGAGTTGCCCTAGCCTTAACAACCCTTGACGTGGAGGGGAGTGAGGTTCCCATGAAACTATTGGGATTGTTTGTAAAAAAGCCTGCTTTCATGCTATAAAAACAGCCACAGACCACCAAACCCTTTTTAAAAAGGTTGCCCATTATGACACACTCTGTTCATCACAATTTTTTCGGCGACATCACGATTCCCCAAGAGGATGCTCCTCTTCCTTTTCGTGAACAATTGGAGCAAAGCCGCATCAACAGGCGCGCCCGTTTGCGCGTTGCCATCGATCGCACAGAACAAGAACGACAAGCCAAAGTACGTGGCCGCCTTGGCAAAGTTGCGGAACGCATGACCTTGCGCCGCGCCAAGATTCTTGAACGCCTTCGCACAGTGGGAGAAAATTTTTCTGATCGCTTAAGAGAAATTGAAATTAAAATAGGCGAAGTGGAGCCACCTGCGCCTCAAAATCAAAAAAAGAACACGGTCTCATGGTTTAAAAAGACGATGGTTTCTGCTTCCCTTTTTGTGGCGACCCATGAACCTCTTCAAAACGCCGTTGAGGATGTAGGCGACTTTTTTCTAACCACAACGACAAAAGTCAAAAATATCAAAAACACTCTTCGTCAAACGGTCACCTATGTTTTGACCAACAAAAAACTTATCGCCAAAGCGATGTGGTCGCAGGTCAAAGACAATAAGGTTTCTCTTATCGCCGGTATGGGCGCTGGCTTTGTGACGCGCTCGGTTATTCTGGCAAGCTTCAGCGGCGCGGCTGCCGCCATGACCGCCCCCGCAACCCTCACAGGCGCGGCAACCCTCATGGCCGTTGGCGCGGTTGTCGGCGCCGTCAGCAGCGTTGCCCGCGAAGCCGTCAGCAAAAAGGAAAAGACGGGTCATTGGATCATAAACGCCGCTCTTAAAGGCGCAGCTTTTGGCGCTGTTGGTGGCATCGTTGGCGGCGCGTTGCGCGAAGGCTTTTCTGCTATAAGCGCCCTTCTTCACGCCCCTGCCATCGTTGACGCCGTCAAACCCGTTGCGGCAACCGTTAAGGATGCCGCCCAAGGTTTGACCGAGGTTTCGGCTCCGCCTGTTGTTCCAGAAGCTGCCACGCCTTCCTTCCGCACCCTCGCCGCCGTGGCCGAGCCAAGCGGGAGTGCACCAGATACGCAAAGCGTTTGCAGCGATGCCGAGACGTTTCTTGACATGAAGCAGCAGGCGCCTGTTGCCGCCGTTCCCCTCACCGCGCCGACAGAGCCTATGCCTGCTGTGGTGGCTGTCCCTGCCGAGCCTGTTCAATTGACCGTTGAGCACGCAAAAGTTCTTCATCTGCCTGTTCCCATGGCTCTTGAGTCCATCGTGTCCCAAGAGGCTTTTGAGAAATTGCCCACCACAATGCAACGCGAAGCCATGGCCGCCTTTAAATCGGGCAATCCTAAATCCATCGTACATGCGTGCAAGGAAATCTCGTATCACCTGATGAACGAAGTCCAAGATCCAGCCGCATCAAAGCAAGGCGCAGGCATTGCCGTTGAAGGTTTTCGTCGCGCGGGAGAATACGGTCTTCTTGATTCAAAAGATGGCGCGCGGTTAAGCCGCGATGTCGGAATCATGCTTTTGAACGGTCAAAATGGCATGGAAAAAGACATTTCAAAAGGCATCGGTCAACTTATGCTTGCTGATCAAAATGATTCGATGGTCAAGAAATTCTTGGCTTTAGCAGAAACCAAACACCCGCAAGAATTTGCAGAAGCCAAAGCCACATTGACCCCAGAAATGATCGACGCCATCAAGGTTCATGCCGCGAATCCAACCGCGCCGCTTCGCACCGCGGCGGCCTCGATGGCAACGCCTCTTGCCCCCGTCATGTGAATGGCTTAAGACAAAGGGCATGTCTCTTATCACAACGACCGAAGCGTTGACTTCGTTTTGCGCATCTTTGTCAGGCTGCCCCTATGTCACCATCGACACCGAGTTCATGCGGGAGCGCACCTATTACGCCAAGCTATGCCTTGTGCAGCTTAGCGGGGGCGCGGAAAAAACGGCGGCCATCGATCCTTTGGCCGAGGGAATTGACCTTAAGCCCCTTTATGACCTTTTGGACAATCCAACCATTTTAAAAGTCTTTCATGCCGCGCGGCAAGATATCGAGATTTTTGTGCAGGCAACGGGCCGCGTGCCAACACCACTTTTCGACACGCAGGTTGCGGCCATGGTGTGTGGCTTTGGCGATTCCATCAGTTATGAAGCGCTGGCGGCCTCTTTGGCAAAAGCTAAAGTTGATAAATCAAGCCGCTTTACGGATTGGTCAGGGCGCCCGCTTTCGGATAAACAAATCGATTATGCGCTGGGCGATGTTACTCACCTTCGCATCATCTATGAAAAACTGGCAGCTAAACTAGCCGCTAGTCAGCGCGGCGATTGGGTGCGCGAAGAGATGGCCATTCTCAACGATCCCGCCACCTATAGCGCAAACCCTCAAGAAGCTTGGAAGCGTTTGAAATTTCGTTTTGACAAGCCAAGAAAAATTGCTGTTCTACGCGAAATCGCAGCATGGCGCGAAGAAGAAGCTAAAAGCGCCAATTTGCCGCGCTCACGCATTTTAAAAGACGAACAAGTGATCGATATCGCCACGCACGCGCCGGAAACACAAGCCGCCTTGGCGCGGTTGCGCGGACTGCCAAACGGCTTGGCCGAAGGGCGCTATGGCACGGCCATCATCAAGGCTATTGCGCGCGCGAATGCGCTTCCCTTGCAAGATTGCCCCCACGGGGAAAAGAAACGGATTATGCCGAGCGGCGCGGCAGGTACGCTGGAGCTTCTTAAGGTTCTCCTTCGCGGGATGAGTGATGAAGCGGGCGTGGCGGCCAAGCTTATCGCCTCGAGCGATGATTTGGAACGTCTTGCCAGCGAGGAAAAGCCAGACATTAAAACCCTGCAAGGCTGGCGTTATCAGCTTTACGGAGAAACGGCGCTGGCCTTAAAACAAGGCAAACTCGCGCTCACCCTTCGCGATCACAAAGTCATCACGATCAATATCTAACGTCCTATTGATAAGAAGAGAAAGTTGTTGGCCTATAAGTATAAATCAGTTTGGTATGCGCCTCATCCTCAAAATACTCGATGGAATCCAAACGGCTGTCTAACTGAATGCTGCCTCCGTCTATAGCTTGTAAAACAGCCGCGTTCTTCGCTCTTTCTTTCCTGTGCACCGCTTTTTTCTGTCTTGAAGCCTCCTCTTCATTGGCTATAGCCGCCACAAAAAGAACCCTCACATTAACGCGCAGAAAGAGAACATGGGTTGGATTTTTCGCCGCATCCATACGTTGCAGCAAAGCGCGGCCATCTTCTTCATTTAAATAAAGCCCCGCCATTTTTATAGGCCTGTTCAAAACAAGCTTGTAGACAGAAGGCAGCCAATAACTTTTACCGTCAAAACAAAAATTCTTGTTCTCCACAATCATGGAGAAGGTGTTGACATTAATTTCTTTATTACCCTCTCCTATAAAGGGATAGAGCCGCTCTTCAAAATTATAGCGACCCAATTTAACCGCTGTTTCATACGCGTAGCCCGTGGGATACGTTGAAATGTTTTTTCTAATTTCCTCGCGCAGTTCATGTCGCTTTTTCTCCCAGACAAAGTCATCTTTAAAATACGCCGTATAATGCTGGCAACCGGTAACGCGTGCGTAAAGATCGATGATTTCATCCCGATTGATATCAACAGCGCCCATGCGAATAAGCGTTTTGACAATGTTGTCAAAACTAGGTTTGGCATATTCCTGCGCCGCGACGCTACGATGAGCGAGACAGAGAATCGCAACGATCAATAAAAAACCAACTCGCTTCATAAAAACCTCTTAAGACTGGAGCGCACCCTTCAGGACTTTTTTCATAACGCTTGGCAAAGCTTGCGCAAACACTTTTTCAGGAGCGATCCAAACACCTTCAAAAACCGAATGATCCGCCCTGCTTATCACAACGGACAATTCAAGATCAAAATGTGTAAAGGTATGATGAACGCCCGTTTTTAAAGATGTCCACGCCCCTAAAGCAGGAGCATAAGCCAGAGCCTCTTCCCATGAAAGAGGCTTTCTTGCCTTAAGCGGTGTTGTTGGCACGCCCATCATCCCCGCCAAAAGTCCCTTTTCCGGTCTTTTTTGCAGAAAAACGCGACCTTTTCTGTCAAACAGGACGAAAGCAATGGCCTTCTTTTGCGGTTTTTTGACGCGTTTTGCGCGTTTGGGAAACCCTTCTGCACCGCCTTTTTGTCGCGCCAAACAGTCTTTTGCCCACGGACAAAGATCACAACGCGGAGAGCGTGGAGAACAAAGGGTCGCGCCTAAATCCATCAAGCTTTGCGCATAATCACCAAAACGCGCGCGTGGCAAACAATGGGCGGCCAAGGCGTTGAGAATCTTTTTTGCCTTGGGCAAAGGTTCTTCAACAGCAAAGATCCGCGCCATCACACGTTCAACATTGCCATCGACAACATTCGTTTTTTGATCAAAGGCAATCGCGCCAAGCGCTGCCGCCGTATAATCACCAATCCCCGCCAAAGCCTTAAGGCCAGCTTCATCACGCGGAAAAACACCCCCATACTCACGCGCAATAACACGCGCCGTTTCATGCAAAGCGCGAGCGCGACGATAATAACCAAGCCCCGCCCACATTTTTAAAACACTCGCTAGACGCGCCCTTGCCAACGTCTGCACAGTGGGCCAACGCTTGATAAATTTGTTGAAATAAGGAGCCACCGTTGCAACCGTTGTTTGTTGCAACATCATTTCGGATAACCAAACGCGATAAGGATCCGGCGTCTCTCCCGCCAAAGCTCGCCATGGTAAACCGCGCCGATTTTTGTCGTACCACGCCAAAAGCTTAGCCGCTGATGGTTTTTTATGCGGGTTTATAGGATTGTCTTGATTCATTTTTTCAGTCAAACTGCCTCCCCATGCGCTTACCCCAAACCATTGCCTCAACCATTCACTCAATCGCTCGCACAGCGATGGGCAAGGACTGGGCGCTTTACGCCACCCTTTTAAATCACTGGAGCGAAATAGTTGGTCAAGAATACGCCAAGGTAACGACCCCCGTCAAAATTGTCTTTCCTCATGGCAAAAAAGAGGGCGACAAATGGGCCAATGGCAACAGAACGGGGGGCGTCCTAACCATCGCCCTTCCCCATGGACTTACCATGGAGTTCGCCTTTCTCACAGAAACCATATTGTCGCGCATCAACAGCTTCTTTGGCTATCCAGCCATTGAAAAGATTACGCTGCAAGGTCGTTATGAGGAAAAACCCATTTTAGCTACGCCTGCCGAACCGCCAGCCCTCTCGCCCCATCAACAAGAAGACCTTCTTGATAAAACAAAAGACGTTGAAGACAGCGAGCTAAGGAGCGTGCTTCTTGATTTAGGTCGATCCATAGAAGCTAAAAAAAGAGCGGAATAAAATTTATAGAACCGAAACAGTTTAAGGATTGGCCTTATCTAAGGCTAATGATGCGGCGCGTTTTCTGCCGTTTAAAGGGGGCGCTCATCGCAAGCCGTCATGGCTGTCTCCCATTCAAGGAATGAAGACTCAAACTTCGTTGATTATTGTATATACAATAAATAGTGACTCGTCAGGCGCTAATCGCCTCTTGCCAACGACCCTCGCACTATGTTGATAATAAAGGTATGAGCCATCATCTTGCCCCTGCGCCGCTTTTTTGCTCCCTCTGCGCCTCTTTTCACAAGGCCACGCGAACGTGCGGCCTGACTGGGGTTTTTGTTGCTTGAATCCCTGCAAGGCCTAAGCAATGGAGTGCCTTCCTCACCTGCCTTTTATTTTTATGGAGAATCCTATGTCGAACGCTAACGACTCTGAAAAGAAGTCTGTGAACATTACTTTGCCTGATGGCAGTGTCAAAAGCTTTGAGGGTGCCGTGACGGGCGCGGCGCTGGCGGCTTCTATCGGTGCGGGCCTTGCCAAGGCCGCGCTGGCTGTCAAGATTGATGGTGCGTTGTGCGATTTATCCTTGCCCATCAAGGGCGATGCGAAGGTTGAGATTATCACACGCAAGTCGCCAGAAGCTTTAGAGCTGATCCGCCATGATGCGGCGCATGTGATGGCCGAAGCGGTGCAGGAGCTTTTTCCTGATACGCAAGTCACCATCGGGCCATCGATTGAAAATGGCTTTTACTATGACTTTGCACGAGAGCAGCCTTTCTCGACCGAGGATTTCCCCAAGATCGAAGAAAAGATGCGCGAGATCATCAAGCGTAATGCGCCGCTGTCGCGCAAGGTGATGAGCCGCGCCGACGCGGTTGTGCATTTCGAAGAGAAGGGCGAGGCGTACAAGGTTGAATTGATCCGCGATTTGCCAGAAGATCAAACCATCACCCTCTATCATCAAGGCGCGTGGTGCGATTTATGTCGCGGGCCGCATTTGCCTTCCACGGGTGCGGTGGGGGGCGCGTTTAAGCTGACCAAGTTGGCGGGCGCATACTGGCGCGGGGACAGCAAGAATGCGATGCTGCAACGTATCTATGGCACGGCATGGCGCGATGAGAAGGAGCTGGCCGATTATCTGGCGATGATTGAAGAAGCCGAACGACGTGACCATCGCAAGTTGGGGCGCGAGCTTGACCTCTTCCATTTTCAAGATGAAGCGCCGGGGCAGGTGTTTTGGCATCCGAACGGTTGGACCCTTTACTTGACGCTGATGGAATACATGCGGCGCAAGATTAAGGCCTATGGGTATACCGAAATCAACACGCCGCAGATGATGGAGGCGACCTTTTGGAAGGCGTCAGGGCATTGGGATAAATATCGCCCCAACATGTTTGTGATCAACGAAGAGGGGCATGAGCATCCCTATGCCATCAAGCCGATGAGCTGCCCCGGTGGCGCGCAGGTGTACATGAGCGCCTCGCGCAGCTATCGCCAGCTTCCTTTGTTGATGGCCGAGTTCGGGCATGTGTTCCGGCGCGAGGCTTCGGGGGCGCGGCATGGGTTGATGCGCGTGCAGGCTTTCACGCAGGATGATGCGCATATTTATTGCACGCCAGAGCAGCTGGAAGGCGAAGTCATCAAGATGTGTGATTTGATTAGGGACGTGTATACCGACGTTGGCCTTGCCGATAGCATTACGGTTCATTTCTCTACCCGTCCGCCAGAGCATATCGGGACGGAGGAAGATTGGGATAAAGCTGAGGCCGCTTTGCGTGCCGTGTGCGACCGCATTAATATGAAATGGGTTCTCAACGAAGGCGATGGGGCGTTTTATGCGCCTAAGCTTGATTTTGTTATCAAGGATGCGATTGGCCGCGAATGGCAATGCGGCACGATTCAGGTGGATATGAACATGCCGCGTCGTCTGGGACTTAGCTATATCGGTGAGGACGGCGGCAAGCATGTGCCGCATATGATCCATCGCGCCATCTTGGGTTCTATTGAACGCTTTATCGGTGTGATGATCGAACATTATGCGGGCAAGTTCCCTCTTTGGCTGGCACCCGTTCAGGCGGTTGTTTGCACCATCACCAATGATGCCGATGCCTATGCGGAAACGGTCTATCAAAAGCTGGTGGGGGCGGGGCTTCGCGCTCAGATTGATTTGCGCGGCGAGAAGATCAACGCCAAAGTGCGCGATCATTCCTTGCAGAAAATCCCTGCTTTGCTGGTTGTTGGTAAGAAGGAAGCCGAGGGTCAAAGTGTGGCCATTCGCCGCCTTGATGGTCAAAGCCAAGAGGTCGTGGGTCTTGATGAAGCCATCGAAAGATTGGTCAAAGAAGCCACACCTCCGGACTTATTGCGAAAGAAGTAATAGATGCGCTGAGCTTTTACCTGTCGTTAAGGCTATCGACTGGATTCTTGTTGGGGTTCAATGGGTTTTCGATAGAAAAGCGTGCCCCAAAAAGTCGGACACAGACACGAAAGTTTTGTTTTTTGTAAGCTTTTTCTGTTAAAGTAAACCCTATGGTGGACGCCTTTGAAAGGAATTTATTATGAGCATGAACATTTCGTCTTCATTTAAAAAGGCTGCAGCTGGTGTTGCGTTGGTGGCCGCGCTTTCTCCATTTTGCGGTGTTTTTTCGCCGTCTGTAGCCCATTCGGCCGATAAAAACTCGTGCCAGAAAGAACTGAATCATTTTAATCAGGTGACAAGCAAGGGCCCCGTATTTGATACAGGGAGTCCTGAGGCGCGTTCTGCTGCGAAAGAGCTTGTGGAATGCAAGGAAAAGAACGGACAGCAAGCTCTTCCTGGATTAAAGAAGATAGCTGGGATGCTGCCGTAAGGCCGTTAAAGAAGCCACACCTCCTGATTTATTGCGAAAATAATGGGCTTTAAGTTGATTTTAAAGGAAAGGGGGCTTGCCAGCCCCCTTTTTTTTGACCATCATGCGCGGCCTAAGGCTTGGTTTTTGTTCATTTACAAAAACGTGTCACTCCCGCGAAGGCGGGAGTCCAGGGGGCTGGGTGATCAGCTTGATTTTTTATTCCTCTGGATCCCCGCCTGCGCGGGGATGACAGGTTTAGATGGATGGAGACGTCAAAACTTTGTCTTGCTTTCTATTATCAACAAAAGAGGAGATACGTCCATCGCTCGTCCACCTTTATCCGGAACACGCCCCGAAGGGCCCGTCCGGCGCGACAAAGAAGAAGGCCCCCGCGTCAATGGAGCCATTATTGCCAAACAAATTCGTGTCATCGATAGCGAAGGAGAAATGCTCGGTCTTATGAGCGTGCGCGATGCCATGGCTAAAGCGGAAGAGACAGGGTTAGACCTTGTTGAGATTTCGCCCGGAGCCGAGCCGCCTGTTTGCAAAATCCTTGATTACGGGAAATACCGTTTTGAATTGCAAAAGAAGGCCGCCGAAGCGCGCAAAAAGCAAAAGGTCGTTGAGCTGAAGGAAATCAAGCTTCGTCCTGGCATCGACGATCACGACTTCAACATCAAGATGAAGAACTCGCGCACTTTTTTGGAAGAGGGCGACAAGGTCAAGATCACCTTACGCTTTCGTGGCCGCGAAATGGCTCACCAAGATATCGCGCAAGCGCTCCTTAAGCGCGTGAGGGAGCTTTTGGACGATGTGGGTAAGGTCGTGTCCGAGCCTAGCTTTGAAGGCCGCCAGATCGTGATGATCATCGCGCCGAAGTAAGTGTTCAGAGATCAGCTTTCGGAGATTAGGGGGGGGGGCGCTATAGCGATTTCCCCCCTTTTTTTTGTTCTTCGTTATGGGACGCGGCGATTTCCACACAGTTTATGCGGGATTAGGTGGATATTAATGTTTCCGTGATAGACACGGCCATCCTTGGGTTTCCTGTTGCTTTTATAAAGGAACACGTTCATGCGCAATCATCGGCCGCTCATCTCATTAATCATTCTTTGTTCTTTCTTGTTTTTGTCAGCCTGTAATGATGAGAACGAAGAAAATATCCAATCGTTTTCTGACGGGGTTTCTAAAAGCTCATTTCAGCTTGCCACAGCGTCGAGTGTGTCGAACGATGCTATGGCTGAAAGTGATAGTGGTGCTGAGGCTACTATTGTGGATCGTTCTAAACTGGGGGATCGCAAGGTTGCCGAGAACCATTCCTTTAAGATCGAATTACAAGCCGATCAGCTTCAAGCCAGAATGATGACCGATTACCAAACCTGTCTTTCTTTGGGTTGCGAGATCATGAACTCGCAGGTGCGATCAAAACGCTCTGCTACGCTTTCTGCCCATGTGCCGCCGGATAAGCTGGCTGCGTTTTTTAAAGCCATTGAGTCCGGCTCAGGCGAAGTTAAAGAGCATCAGGTTTCTGTTTATGATGAAACGAACAATTATGTAGACACGGCGGCGCGTTTGAAAAACCAGATGGCTTTGCGTGATCGCCTTAGTGCTCTTTTACAAAAGGAAAGCGTTAAATCCGTTCGAGATGTGTTGGAGATTGAGCGTGAAATGACCCGCGTTCAGCAGCAAATTGACTCCGCCACAGGGCAGATGAAGGCTTTGGAGACGCGCACCTCCATGGCGACCGTTAACGTTTCTTATGATGTTCCCTATTTTGCGCGTCAAGATCACTATGAACGGCTTAAGACCAGCTTCTCACGCGCTTGGCGTGGCCTTGTCCAAAGCCTTGATGAGGTGATTGTGTTCGTCGGAACAGCTTTACCTTGGATTCCCGTTATCCTGTTTGGGTTCTGGGTTGCTATTCGGGTTATCCGCGCTTCGTTCTCGGGTGGCTTTAAGCTGTTTAAGAAAAAGAACAAGGATTTGGCTCAAGGTTAATCCGCACCGTCACTGCGCCAGCGTGGGCGTCAAGGCCTTCGGCGCTGGCCATCGTGATGAGCGTCGGCGCAAGGGCGGTAAGGCCTTCGCGGGTTAGCGTCTGCACCGTCATGCTCCGCATAAAGCTCATCAGGTTCAGCCCGCCATAAGCGCGTGCCAGCCCATACGTTGGGAGAATGTGGTTTGTGCCGCTGGCGTAATCGCCCGCTGTTTCCGGTGAGAACGCGCCCACGAAAACTGACCCAGCGTTTTGGATGGAGGCCACCAGCGACGTGGGCCACGCGGCCTCTGGCGCTCCCTGCAAAATCAAATGTTCGGGCGCATAGCGGTTGGCCACTTGCGCGGCCTCACCCAAGTCGCGCACAAGAATGAGGCGGCAGAGTTTTAGCGATTCTTCAATCATGGCGGCGCGGGATAGCGTGGCCATTTGCTTGTCGATCTCTATCGCTACCGCGTCGATCAACGCCTGAGAGTCCGACAGTAAGATGGCTTGTGAATCGCCCGCGTGCTCGGCTTGTGCCAGTAAGTCGGCGGCGACCCATGCGGGGTTGGCTTCGCCGTCTGCGATGACCATGATCTCTGATGGCCCTGCGGGCATATCGATGGCTGCGCCCATCGCATCCTGTGCCACGATCATCTTGGCGGCGGTGACATACCCATTGCCAGGCCCAAAGATTTTATCAACCTTGGGAATTGTTTGTGTGCCATAGGCCAGCGCCGCGATTGACCACGGGCCTCCGACAGGAAAGACCTCGGTGATGCCGCACAAATAAGCGGCGGCAAGGGTAGAGGGGTCTATCGTGCCATCCTTGCGCGGCGGCGTGCAAAGGATGCGTCGCTCGCATCCCGCCAGCTTAGCCGGAAGAGCCAGCATCAGCACGGCGGAGAAAAGGGGGGCCGTACCCGCCGGAACGTAAAGCCCGACCTTTTCAATGGGCCTCCAGACCATTTCACATTGCACGCCCGCCATGGTTTCGATTTTTATCGACGCGGGTTTTTGCGCGGCGTGAAAGGCTGTGATGTTGGCGATGGCTTGCTCTAGCGCCGCGCGGAGAGCGGGTGTTAGGTTATCGGCGGCCTGTTTCAGCTGCTCGGCAGGAACGGGCGCCATATCTTTTGTATAGCCATCAAACTTTGATGCATACCTTGCAACGGCGTCGTTGCCGCCCTCGCGCACCTCTTGCACGATGGCGTTGACATAGGCCGTAACGTCTTTTTTTTCTCCTGCGCTGCGTGATAGCGCCGCCATTCTTTCGGCTTCGGTAAGGGCGCTCCAGTTTAGTTTGGTGATCATGATTTACCCCATCATTTTTTCGATTGGCAGAACAAGGATCGATGAAGCGCCAGCGGCTTTCAGGCTTTCCATCGTTTCCCAAAATACGGACTCGCGGCATACAGCGTGAACGGCCACCTTATCCTTAATCCCCTGCAGGGGAAGAATGGTTGGCGATTCCGATCCCGGAAGCAGGGCAATGATGTCGCTCAAATGCTCTTGGGGCGCGTGCAACATGATGTATTTGCTGTCGTCGGCATTGATGACGCCGCGCAGACGCGACAGAAGGCGAGTCACGATGGCTTCTTTGGTGGCGGAAAGCGTCGCGGTTGAGCGGATAAGCAGCGCCTCGCTAGAGAGAACGGTTGTCATTTCGCTCAGGTTGTTGGCGGCCAGCGTCGCGCCAGAGGCAACAATGTCGCAAATCGCGTCCGCGATTTTCAGGCGTGGTGCGACTTCTACCGAGCCTGTCATTTCAAGGATCGTGACGCTGATGTTGTTGTCTTTGGCAAAGCGTTGCAAAAGGGCAGGGTAGGTTGTCGCGATGGTCTTTTGATTCAAGGCGTCGATGGACGCTATCGTGCCGCCTTCCGGAACGGCAATGGACAGGCGGCAGCGCGAAAAGCCCAGCCGCTCAACGATGCGGGCGCTAAGCGGTTGCGGCGCGCATTGTTCCTCGGCAAAAACATTTTCTCCGACAATGCCCAGATCGCAAATCCCGCTGCTGACAAAGCGCGGAATATCGTCATCACGCACAAGAAGGAGATCGATGGGCAGTTCTTTAATGCGGCATAGAAGCTGTTCACGGCTTTTGGCGATGTGAAGGCCACAAGCCTTCAAAAGGGCAAGGCTATCATCGGCCATGCGGCCAGATTTTTGAAGGGCGATGCGGATTCTCTCGGTTGGCATGATGATTATCCTCGTTGTCTCATTGGCTTTATTGTAATAGTACAGTACTACAATGACATTCGTTTGTCAAGAGGAGTGAGGGTTTTTTATAAGGTGAATTTTAAAAAAAGGATGAGAAAGCTAAAAAAAAGCCAAAAAAAAGATTGCCCCCCAAGGGGTTATGATAACCTTGCTTGACTTACAGCCCTTACTTTGGCAACTTTAGTCAACGACTCACTTATCAACGTCTCGTGGGGATTAAAGCGATGACAAAATCTGATCTCATTTTACGTCTGGCGGAATTGTACCCGCATCTCCTTCAACGGGATATCGAACGCATTGTTGGTACTGTGTTTGATGAAATTACCAACGCGTTGGCGCGTGGTAATCGCGTTGAGCTTCGTGGGTTTGGCGCCTTTTCCGTCAAGCAACGCGAAGCGCGACAGGGACGCAACCCTCGCACAGGCGAACCCGTTGCGGTTGACGAAAAGTTTGTCCCTTTCTTTAAAACGGGCAAACAATTACGCGACCGTTTGAATGGTGGCGATGGCGAGATGGACGATTAATTGTCCTTCTGTCAACGCTTAAGGCGTTGAAGCGTCCAAGATAATTTGTGATAACGCGCCCTGACAACTGCGGCTAAGGCGGTCATATTCTGTGGGCGTATCGATTTGGGCTTGTTTCTTTTTTCTTATCTCGGAAAGGTGCGCGCCCAGATCCCCCATGTATTGATGGATGAGCGAGGCTATTTGTTGTTCCGCCACTTTTGATGAGCTGGCGCGGATAACACCGATAGAGGCAACAGCCTGCTGCAAAAGGGTTTGTAGAGCGGGCGTTAGGGCATCGACAAGCTCTTGATCGACGGCGATATGCTTTTGTTCATGGGCTAAAACCTCGGCATAACTGCACGTGTGGTGGGGCAGTTCACGAGCCATATAAACAGTCGTGTCGTCAAAACCAAAATGAAGCGTGAGCGCGCTTATTTGGGCGCAGACCATCGGATCGTTAGAGGTTGTCCTGACCTTAATCTCAAATTGAGTCTCCAGCTTTAAGCTGGCAGAGGTCAGACCAACGGGTGTTTCATGGCGCTGGCTGGAAAACTCTTTTTGCGTATCCATGGCCATTTGTCTCAACCTCGTAAGCCCCAAGGACTGATCCAAACGCGGCGGCGCGATCACTTTGTTAAGGGTGATAAGCGGTGCTGAGAAATCAGGACAGCCATTGGGTTGATCGGCCAGCGCAGGCGCGGCCATCAAAAGGAAAGTTGCCAGAAGGGGAAATATAAAAAACATGGCCGCTACGTTATATCCAATACAGTTAAAGAGTTGGCACTAAAATCGCCCTCCCCGCGAGGGGGAGGGGACACCAGCGTCCTTGCGGATAAAGCAATCCCAACCCTTGAAGTACGAGGAGTATATATCTAAAAAGGGTAAAGAAGCTTTCGTTCCTTCTGCCTTTCTTCGGCAGAAGAAAAGCCCCCATCATCGAGAAGGTTTTGTCTTAAGACAAATTAATAACGCGATGATTTAATTGGTTAATGTCATAAAAGGTTTTTTGGTTTCATGATTGTCGTGTATAACAGATTTCATGACAACGCCATAATTTGTCATTCAATTAAGCCGCATTTTTAAGCAAGGATCATAGTTATGTCAGATCATGTCATTCCTCTTCATGCCCCTGATTGGGTTCATCATCCGTTGATTGCGGGGGCGTTGGCCGCCGTTGAAGCGGCGTCCCAGCCTCTTATGATTTCGGCCTCGTCCCATGTTGCTTGCCGCGTTCATTATCCTGCTTGTTTGGTTTCTCTTGATGGCGCGCAATTTTTCCCAACCTCTTCGTTTCATCCGTCTGATCGCCTTTATCGCAAGGCTTCTCATTTTCTTGAAACACTCCTTAAAGAAGAACCTTTCCTTTCTTAAGCCTTCCTTTTTGTGATAAAATCACGCCTGATTCGCGGTCCTTGCGAAGGGTGGAGCGTTGATGGCTTTTTTTCTTGATCATGAGGAAGAACAAGGGGCGCCCTTAGTGGATCCGGCGCGTCGGCGCGTCTTGCGCCTTGGCCTTGCGGCGCTTCCTTTTTTATCGGCATCGCTGTTGTTGCCTTCTGCGCTTTGGGCAGCGCCTGTTATCCCCCAAAAAGGAAAAGCGGCCTCGGCCCCTGTGCCTGATAACAAGCCTCGTCCGCCGCGCTTGCTTATGCTTGATCCGGGGCATGGGGGGCATGATCCCGGCGCGATCGGCCTTTCCGGCACTTATGAAAAAGACATTACGCTTGATATTGCGCGACGCATGGCGGCGGCGTTCGCGGGTGAGCCAAGCATTAAGGTGCAGTTGACGAGAGAGAGAGATGTTTTTTTGCCCTTAAGCGAGCGCGTTGAAATTGGTTGCGCTGCGCGGGCGGATTTATTCCTTTCCATCCATGCGGACAGCGCGCCCAATCATGGCGCGCGAGGCCTGTCGGTTTATACGCTTTCTGAAAAAGCATCGGATCAGTTTGCCAGTCAACTCGCCGATAAGGAAAATCATGCCGATGTGGCGGGGGGGCTGAATGTTCCCGTCGATGATAAAGAGGTGGCCGCCATCCTGTTCGATTTGGCGGCGCGGCACACGCGCAACACGGCGCAAAGGGTGAAGGTTGGTTTTATCAAAGGCATGGGGCGGCGCTGGGAATTGTTGGAACAGCCGATGCGCTCGGCCAACTTTGCGGTTTTGCGCTCACCTGAAGTACCATCGATGCTGGTGGAGACGGGCTTTCTATCGAATAAAAAAGATGAAGCGCTTCTCTCCAAACCGTTGCAGCGGCAAAAGATCGCAACGCTGATGGCCAAGGAGCTGGCGTTCTTGCTCAAAAGCCCACTGTTTGGATGATGGAGGGGGCAGAAAAGGGGCTTTCCTCCAAAACTTCGCCCAATTTAGCTTCCGCAAAAAGATGATTCAGAAAAGCGTTTGTTTTCAAGGGGATACATGGGGTCTTCGATTTTGACAAAATCGTTCTATTTCATAGACATAAATGGTTAATCCGGTACAAACAGACTCAAAAGCGTCTCTCAGTAGCCTTCTGCTCGACGTACGGCCTCAAAAAACACAAGATTCGTTGATTCTATTGGTTTTTTTCCAAAGCGAAAAGGGCTTCAAAAGTTGGCGGGTGATTGCCTAAAAAAAAGACAGCCCGAATAAAAGAAAGGCATAGATTTCACGTTTGACTCTGGGCGAGCCAGCCCCTATACACTGGCCTTCCTTTAGAAGTTTAGTAGTGGAGTGAGTTTAAGTGAAACGTACCTATCAACCCAGCAAGCTGGTTCGCGCGCGCCGTCATGGCTATCGCGCCCGTATGGCGACTCAAAATGGCCGCAAGATTGTGGCTCGCCGTCGCGCTCAGGGTCGCAAGAAGCTTACGGCTTAATGAAGCGGGGGATGAATGCCCCAGCCCAAGACTATCAGCGTTCTTAAAAAAAGAAGCGAGTTTCTCGCCGTTGCCGCGCATCGTAAAAGATGGGTGAGCGCGGGTTTTATTGTGCAAATTGCGCCGCGTGAGGCGGCTTTAAGTCCTTCCATTGCCTATGGCTTGACCGCCAGCAAAAAGATGGTCAGCGCCTTGGCCGTTGATCGCAATCGCGCTCGTCGTCGCCTTCGGGCTTTGGCGCAGGCGTTCTTGCCTGCACTGGGGCTTGCGCACGCCAACTATGTTTTTCTGGCTAAAAAAGACATTTTGACGCTGCCTTATGAAACCTTGCGCCGCGACCTTGAAAAAGCGCTTGGAAGGCTTAAGTTGGAGTAGATGCCAAAAGTAGCTTAAGCGTAGGTAAGTGGTAGTCACAATAAATCACCCTCCCCTTGCGGGAGGGTCGAAAAACGCTTATGCGTTTTTCGGGGAGGGGTCGTTTTTCATCGTGTTTCTGACCCCTCCCCGAAATTTCTTCTCGCTCCGCGATTAGAAATTTCGTGCCCTCCCGCAAGGGGAGGGCGATTTTAGTGCTGACTCTTCAAATTTTTGGGGGCCATGGTTTCTATTCTCCGCGCCCTGATATGGCTTTACCGGCATACGCTGTCGTCCTTTATGGGGCGGCATTGCCGGTTTGAGCCCACATGCTCGGCCTATGCCGATGAAGCTTTGCGCGTGCATGGGCTTTGGCGCGGTGGGTGGCTTGCCATTAGGCGGCTTACGCGCTGCCATCCGTGGGGCGGGGAAGGGTATGACCCCGTTCCGCCTCCTGATAAGCCCCTTTGATTAGGCGTTGATTGCCGAAGCAAAAAATGGGATACCGCAAGAACCTTTTTGACCCCCTTCATCGTTTGTTTGGAAGACCATGGATAACAACAATTTCATCGCTGCCGTCGTTCTGTCGATCGCTATTCTCGTTGGCTTTCATTACTTGTATGAAAAGCCTCAACTAGAGAAAGCGCAACGGATCGCTCTTCTTCAAAAAGAAGCGACTGTGACGAAGCCTGAGGCGGCGCCTTTGGCCGCGCTTCCGCCCAAGGATCGCGCCGTTATTCTGGCTGAGACTCCGCGTGTGAAAATTGAAACACCAGAGCTTCGCGGCTCGATCAATTTAAAGGGCGGACGGATCGATGATCTTGCGCTTGTTAAGTATCGTGAAACGGTAGCCAAAGACTCGCCGCAGATTACGTTGCTTTCTCCGGCGGGATCGGCTGCGCCGTACAGCGCTTATTACACAGCGTTTGGCTGGTTGGCCGATGCGGGCGTTGCCGTTCCCGATGATCAGACGGAATGGAAGGCGGATCGCAAAAACCTTGACGTTGGCAAACCTGTTTTGATGAGCTGGGACAACGGCAAAGGATTGCTGTTTGAGCGCCAAATCGCCATCGATGAGCATTTCCTTTTCACCATCACCGATCGCGTCAAGAATACAAGCAACGGGTTGGTGACGTTGTATCCTTTCGGTCTTGTCGCACGCCATGGCCATCCGAAGGTGGAGGGAACCTATGTTTTGCACGAAGGCCTTCTGGGCGTTCTGGGCGGCACGCTGCAAGAAATCAAATACAAAAAGCTGCTGGAAGAGCCCAAAATCACGACGGAAAGCCAAGGTGGCTGGCTGGGGATCACGGACAAATATTGGCTTGTGACCCTCTTGCCTGCGCAGGATGAAAAGATTACGGCAAGCTTTAGTTTTTCTTCGGCAGGGGATGCGCAGGTTCCAGAACTTGGAACTTATCAAACCGATTTCCGTGGTACGCCCGTTAGCCTTGCGGCGGGGGCCAGCACTGAGCGCACAAGCCGCCTGTTCGCAGGCGCCAAGCGCGTCAGCCTTTTGGATCAGTACGAAAAGCAACTGGGGTTGCCGCTGTTTGATCGCGCGATTGATTTCGGCTGGTACTATTATCTGACCAAGCCTTTCCTTTATCTGCTGGATAGCTTGAACACGCTGTTTGGTAATATGGGCATCGCGATTTTTATTTTCACGATCATGCTGAAGCTTATCACGTTGCCGCTTTCGCTGAAATCAAGCCGCTCGATGGCGAAGATGAAAACCTTGCAGCCAGAGATGAAGGCGCTGCAAGAGCGTTACAAGGACGACAGACAAAAGATGAGCGTCGCGACGATGGAACTTTATCAACGCGAAAAGGTCAACCCCATGTCGGGGTGCATGCCGATTTTGATTCAAATACCAATCTTCTTTGCGTTGTATAAGGTTCTTTATGTCGGCATCGAGATGCGTCATGCGCCGCTGTTCGGTTGGGTGCATGATATGTCCGCGCCCGACCCCACATCGGTGTTGACGTTGTTTGGTTTGTTGGACTGGTCGTTTATCCCGCATCTTGGTGTGTGGCCGATTTTGATGGGCATCAGCATGTTTGCGCAGCAAAAAATGTCGCCCGCGCCGACGGATAAAACACAGGCCAATATGTTCCTTTTGATGCCTCTGCTTTTCACCTTTATGATGGGCAGCGTTGCGGCGGGTCTTATCTTTTATTGGACGATCAGCAACATCCTTGGCATTGGGCAGCAATGGTACGTCAATAACAAAGTCATGGGTCATAAAACCATGGGCGGGCGGTGAGTCGTGAATGAAGACGCCCGCCGCTTTTTTGCTCAGCCTTGCGATTTTTTAATTGCGGCCGCGCAGCCAGAGCATTTCGATGCGCTGGAAGTTGAGGGGCCAGAGATCGCCTTTTGGGGGCGCTCGAATGTCGGCAAGTCGTCGCTGATTAACGCGGTGACGGGACGCAAAGGATTGGCAAGAGCGTCGAACACACCAGGGCGAACGCAGCAGATCGTTTTCTTCAACATGGGGGATCGCCTTCTGTTTGCGGATTTGCCCGGTTATGGCCATGCCAAAGCGCCCAAAGAAGAGATTCACAAGTGGAACGCTTTTATTCGTTATTACCTTAAGAAACGTCCGCACTTGCGGTGTGTTTTGCTGCTTGTCGATGGGCGGCATGGCCTTATGGTCAAAGATCACGAGATGATGGCGTTTATGGATCGTGCCGCCGTTAATTATCAGGTGGTGATGACAAAAGCCGATCAGATCAGGGGGGGCGATCCCGCCGCCATGATAGCGCAGACCGAAGAGCAATTGCAAAAGCATCCCGCTGCGCGGCCAACCGTTATCATGACCAGCGCGGAAAAAGGGCAGGGGATTGAGGCTGTCCGCGACTTCCTTTTTGAACTCGCCGAAATCGGCTAACGCATTGAAATGAAACGCGTATTCCACGTCTCGTCCTGAAAACAATACCCTTTCATAGACTCCTGCCCTAAAAATTGATAGAATGCCGTGGCAAACAAAAGGAAAATAGTTTCCTTTAAGGGGGATTTTCATGAAGGGTTCTTTTGCGAAAGCGGCGCGTGCTGTTTTAAATCATTTGCCTAAACGAGCGATAGCGCTGGGTGTTAGCCTTTCCGCGGTCGGGATTCTCAGCGCCGGATGCGTTGGCCCCATTCCGCCTCATGCTATGTTTAATAACCCCACTTTTCACGACGCTGCGCCGCGTCCTTATAACGTGTATCCCTATCGTAACAGTTATCCCTATTATAATGGTGGGTCACATTATCATTTGGATATTCGGGCGCCTCGTCACCACTATCACCCTCATCACAATCCCCGTCCTCGTTATCATCACTATCAACTTTCATTGTAATCATAATCGTTTTGTAACAGGAGAAAGCGCATGAGCCCATTTTCACAGGCACAAAAAGAAATTACCGCAAAGAGCAAAAAACTGTTTGTTGCTGTGGGTCTTTCCGCTCTTATGGCTGTGCCCGCTTTTGCGGGCGAGAACACGCGCATTGAAATGCATATTGGGCCCCATGGCGCAACCGTAGAGCGCCGCGATTCTGATGGCTGGCGCGAGAGAACGGATATTCGCGTCAACCCCTATGATGGCCAGGTCTATAGGGAGGAACGCGAAGGTTATTATGGGCGCAACCGAAACCTACGCAACGGCGATGCGCCGGAAGCGGTTGCCCCGCGGGAAGACACATGGGGGCGTTTGGTTTGTCCGCAGGGCTATGATCTTGAGGCAAACATTCTGGGGGAAGTTAATTGTATAAGAATTGATCGAGACTATCATCACCATCATCGCGAAAATCGTTATGAACGCTAAAGCTTATTTTTTCACTTTATAGTTTAAGGAGATTTATCATGGGCAGAAATTTTTTTAAAAAAGTTGCCGCAAGTTTGACGCAACCCGCCCAAAGGGCACTGGTGGGGTTGGCTCTTGCAACATCGATGATGCAGGCGGGATGCGCGACGACGCCAACCGATGCGCCTCACGGCAAGAATGTTTTCCTTGGCAATGTTTGGATCGGTGAGTTTCATAACCCCGTGGATGCCTCCAGAGATTCATGGGAAGAAGCCAAAGAAAGACTTCATTATCAGTATGGCCGTCGCTCTGCTCCTACGGGCGATCGTTATGCTTGCCGTCAAGATCAAGACGATGGCTCCCTTCTTTGTGTGGATAGGGCGACGAGACAGTATTATCGTTGCTATCAGCGCGATGGTGGAAATGGCGAAAGGCTTTGCAGGCCGCTTTAAGCCAAGCCCCCTTCTTGACTTCCTTAGGGGCAGGGGCGAGACTCTCTTGATCCGCAACAGGAGTCTTGTTTTTTGCCCGCCCCACGCCCGCCCCGATCCCCTCGCCGTCCTTTGAAAAAGCCAACGCCAGAGCGTCTGGCCAACATTGCGCTGTATTATCTGGCGCGCTACGCCGCGACGGAAAGCTCTTTGCGGCGCGTTCTGGAAAACCGCGTGCGCCGCGCCGCGATGCAGGATGCGACCTTTGCGGTGGATAGGGAGGCTCAAGACGCCCTTGCTCAAGCCATTGACCGCCTTGTTGAGCAGCACAAAGCCAGTGGTGTGATCAATGACGAAGCCTTTGCCGCAATGAAGGTGGGGAGCCTGCGTCGCGCAGGACGCAGCGCAAGGCGCATCACGCAAACGCTGGCCGTGAAGGGCATCAAGGTCGAGGCGACGCAGCGCGCGTTGGATTCGTATGAACAGGATGAAGGCGATGATCAAGAGATGAAGGCCGCCATACAATTTGCCAAGAAAAAAAAGATGGGGCGTTTTGCGCCGCCGCCCCCGCCTGCCACAGAGTCAGCCCTTGTGGCCAAGCGCAAGAATAAAGAGGTCGCCGTGATGGCTCGCGCCGGATTCTCTTTTGACGTGATCCGCAAGGTTTTGAATGCGGATATTGATGGGGAAGGGGAGTAGGGCTTATACTCGCGAGTCAATGAAGTGACTTATTAGACCTCTTGCCTAACCCATCGTCATTCCGCACCCCTCTACGCCCTTCCGTCTTCATCCTTCGGACTACGCCGGACAAGTCGGGCTTCGCGGGGCAGGCGAAGTCCCGCGTAGAG
>DYDA01000001.1:92369-160719 GCA_020718105.1 Micavibrio sp.
GAGGCGGAAATCCGATTTGTTTTCTGGCGTCATTTTAAACCAAATCGGATTCCGGATAGTTTTTCGGCGCTCACGCGCCGCAAAACTTCCGGAATGACGAGAGGTTTGTTGGAAACTTGAAGGTTATGCAAGAGCTCTATTGAAAAAGAAACTAAACGGGATTCCCGTTTACGCGGGAATGACGGTGTTTTTTGTGGGCGCATTTACCTTTAGCGTCATCCCCGCGAAAGCGGGGATCCCGTTTTCTTGTTTTTTAATGGGTAGTTCACAGGCGGATTGGCTTCACTTCGTAAATCGATCCTTGGCGGCGCGAAGAGAGCCAAAGATGGCGGCGGGATCGACATCGGTCGGAAAGCCGTTTTTCTGCAGCATCTTTTGGAAAGCCGGATCATCCACGCGCAAGAACGGGTTGGTCGTTTTTTCCTGTGCCAGAGAAACGGGCAGGGTCGGCAAGCCTTTTTTGCGTAGGGCGGCGACTTCCTCGGCGCGTACTTTGAGCGCCTCATTGTCTTTGTCCAACATCAAGGCAAAGCCAACATTGCGCTCGGTGTATTCATGGCCGCAATAGATTTGCGTGTCGTCGGGCAGGGCGCGGAGTTTAAGCAGCGAGGTCCACATCTCGGCCCCGTTGCCTTCGAACAAACGCCCGCAGCCAAGGGAGAACAGCGTGTCGCCGCTAAACAGTGCCTTCAATTCAGGGAAGTAATAGGATAAGCTGCCCATCGTGTGTCCGGGCGTTTCAATAACGTGGCCGCGCAGATCGGAAAAAGTTACAAAGTCCCCCTCATCCACACTGCGCGAAATCCCATCGATCCTGTGGGCTTCTTTTGAAGGCCCTATGATCGGTGCGCCGTAATCGTGCTGCAACTTGGCGTTGCCCGCCGTATGGTCGCTGTGATGATGGGTGTTGAGGATCAGCGCTAAATGCAAGTCTTTCTTTTGCAAAGCGCGTTTTACAACATCGGCATCTCCCGGATCAACGACCATGGCTAGTCCCAGCGCAACATCGCTGACCAGATAGATGTAGTTGTCGGCAGAGGCCGGCAAAAGATCAATTGAAAATCCCATATCCCAAGAATGCCAAAAGGGTGCTAACATGGGGTTAATGAAAGGAAGAAAAAAACAATGATCTTCCCGCCTGCAAATTGGGTTAAGAAAATATGAAAAAGAAACAAACATCACCCTCCCCTTGCGGGAGGGTCGAAATTTCTGATCGCGGAGCGAGAAGAAATTTCGGGGAGGGGTTCAGCGATAGGAAAAATCAGAACGAAGGGGCGTTTTTCTTCAATAATTCTTGACCCCTCCCCGAAAACACGAAGTGTTTTCGACCCTCCCGCAAGGGGAGGGTGATTTCATAGCGCTTGTTAACCTGAGTTCGGAGCACTGTCATGACCATGGATGTTGTTGATTTACGAGAATTTTACATTTCCCCTTTAGGGCGGCTGGTCAGCCAGCTTCTCCGCAAGCGTATGGCAAACCTTTGGCCTTCGGTGGCGGGTGAGACGGTGGCAGCGCTAGGCTATGCCACGCCGCTTCTTCGGCCATGGCTGGGGCAGGCCAAAGCGATGATCGCCGTGATGCCCGATTCGCAAGGCGTGGCTTTTTGGCCTAAGGAGGGCCCAAACATTTCTTGTTTGGCCTCGTTGACAAAGGTGCCGCTGGAGGATGAGTCTGTCAGCCGTGTTTTATTGATGCATGGGTTGGAGACAACCGTTGATCCCTCTGCCGTTTTGGAAGAGGCGTGGCGTATTTTAAAGCCTAATGGCCAGATTGTTATCATTGTGCCTAACAGGCGCGGTTTGTGGGCGCTTAGCGATCAAACACCCTTTGGCGTGGGGCAACCTTATTCCGCCTCGCAATTAAGGGTTCTTTTGCGTGAGCATTTCTTTCTTGAAAAGATTGGCCATGCGCTTTTTATGCCGCCCAGTTCTTCCCGTCTGTCCATGATGACCGCGCCGTGGATGGAGCGGGCGGCTTCGGCGCTGCTTTTAGGCTTTGGGGGCGTGTTGGTGGCTCATGCAAGCAAGCAGGTTTATGCCCCCGCCATGATAAAGTGCAGCGTTATGCCTCGCCGCTTCGTGATACCCATGCCTTTTCCGCCTACACCTGTGCCCACGGGCCGTAACACCTTGAAAACAACGCATTTGGCTTTCTGAATAAAGTGGTGTAAGTTAGCTTGCTAACCTTTTGAAAGAATAGGGACTGGACGAGATCATGATTATGAAGAATGCAGCGATAAGCCCCGACAAGCAAGCTTTGGCGGATCTGCGCGCGCGGATCGATCAAATTGATGGCGTCCTTCACGACATGTTGCGTGAACGGGCGGAAGTCATCGATAATGTTCGTAAAATCAAGGGCAAGCAGCATATTTATATCCGTCCGGGGCGTGAGGCTCAGATGCTGCGTGCGCTGACGGGCGGGCCTCAGGGCAAGATTCCTGAAGGTCTTGTGGTTAGCCTGTGGCGGCAAATGATCTCGACCTTCACGCTGCTTGAAGGCGGTCTTAAGGTTGGCGTTTATGCGCCTGAAAAAGGGCCTGACCTGTGGGATGTCGCCCGTGATCATTACGGCGCGTTCACGCCGCTTGTGGAATACCCCACGGCTGTTGCCGCGATTAAGGCGCTTAAGGAAAATAAAATTACCGTGGCCGTCGTGCCTCCGCCTGCGCAGGGCGAAAAGGATGCGTGGTGGCCTCTTTTAACGGCGGATAAAGCCAACGTGTTGACGGTTTTTCAATCCATGCCAACAGAAGTCTTAAAGGTGGGACGCAGCAATGCGCGGCGCGCTATGCCTATGGGGCTGATTGTCGGAAAGCTTTATCCTGAGCTAACGGGCGATGACCGCAGCTTTTTAGCCTTGCAATGCACGCATGTGCCAGAGGCCGAGATGAAGCGTCTTCTTGGCAAGGCTGGCTATAAAGTTCGCCAAATGTTGACGCATAGCATGGGGCGTGGCGCGTCGTCTCCTATGGCCTTTTTGGCGGAAGTTGAAGGCTTTGTCGGGCGCAGCGACACGCGCCTTAGCCGCATCAAGGCCATGATGGGCAGCCGTATGCAACAACTGATGCCGCTTGGCGGTTATCCCTCGCCTCTCAAAGGCGGGCGGCGAACGGCGTAGTTTTTCTTTTTAACAATCGACCCTTTCCCCGTTCGCTAAAAAAGCGAAGCGGGGTTTTGTTGTTTTTTTCAGGTGATGACGATGATAGATAATCAAAAAAAGACTGTGGGTATTTTGGGACTTGGTTCTTTTGGGCAGTTGATGGCGCACCATCTTTTGCCGCATTTTACCTTGCAAGCCTATGACCCCGCGCCAGAGGCGGTGGCTTTTGCCAAGGCTAACGGCATTGCGATGCTGCCGCCCGATCAGGTGGCTAAGGCTGATATCGTGATTATCGGCGCTCCTGTTCCGCGTATGGAGGAAGCGATTGCCTCAATCAAGGATCACTTGCGTGAGGGGGCGTTGGTGCTGGATGTCGGCTCGGTCAAGGTGAAGCCTGCCGCTTTGATGCTGCGCGATTTGCCGCCTCATGTTGATCTTATCGCGACGCATCCGCTTTTTGGCCCACAAAGCGGTAAGAATGGCATAGCAGGGCAAAAGATTGTCCTTTGCCCGTTGCGTTGTCCTCCAGAGAGAGTCGAAAAGCTCAAAGGGTTTCTTGAATCCGCGCTCGCGCTAAAAGTCATCATGGCGACGCCCGATGAACATGACCGCGAGGCCGCTGTCGTTTTCGGCCTCACCCATCTTGTATCGAAAATGCTGGTTCAAGATTTTGAGCCCTTTCCCACCAGCATGACCACGAAGAGTTATGAACTGCTCATCGAATCCGTCAACATGGTTCGGTTTTGTTCGCCTGAACTGTTTTTGGCCATTGAGTGCGAGAATCCCTATGTGCATGAAGTAAGCCAGACGTTTTTCGCCAAGGCCGACGCTCTGCGCCAGTATTTGGAAGAGCACAGGGAATAAGGCTGTAGAGCTTAGCCCCCCAGCAAGCCCTTTACGACCACACCTGCGGCGGCGAAGTCCATCTGGCCTGTATAGGTTTTCTTTAGTTCGCCCATCACCTTGCCCATGTCCTTGATGGTCGTGGCGCCGACGGCGGCGATGGCTTTGGCCACCGCGTCCTTGGTGGCGGTTTCGTCCATTTGCTGCGGCAAGAATTTTTCGATGACGATGATTTCAGCCGATTCCTGATCGACAAGGTCTTGGCGCCCCCCTTTTTGGTAAAGGGTAATCGATTCGCGGCGTTGCTTGATCATGCCTTGCATCATGGACAGAATCTGATCATCGGTGATGCCCGTGGTATTGCCCGAAGGCCGCGCCGCAATATCTTGATCCTTAAGCTTGGCCAGCACCATGCGAATGGTTCCCAGCGCCTTTTCATCCTTGGCCCGCATGGCGGTTTTCATGGCTTCGGTCAGTTCTTCGCGCAGCATGGTCTTTCCTTTCGAAATTCTTTCACTTCACCCTTGCAAAAGGGCGGGGGGTGGCCTACGGTCTGGTCGTTTGACCTAAACCCCATAAAAAGTTGGAGCCTTATGACCACGCCGTTGCCCTTGCAGCACCGAAATAGCACGCCCCCGCGTGATTCAAAAGAAGTTTTCCCGTCCGCCGTCCTCGTTCTTTCCGATGGGACGGTTTTTTTTGGCTCTGGCTTTGGCGCAAGCGGCAAAGCGGTGGGCGAGGTTTGCTTTAACACCTCAATGACGGGGTATCAGGAAATCCTGACCGACCCCAGCTATGCGGGGCAGATTATCACCTTTACGTTCCCCCATATCGGCAATGTCGGTACGAATGAGGAGGATGTTGAGGCGGGCCGCGTGGCGGCACGGGGTCTTATCGTGCGCACGGATGTGACCGCGCCTTCGAATTGGCGGGCGTTAGAAGGGTTTGATGCGTGGCTGAAAAAAAATAATGTGATCGGTATTTCTGGCATCGATACGCGGGCGCTCACCGCCCGCATTCGTGATGGCGGTGCGCCGAACGGCGTGATTTGCCATGCGCCTGATGGCGTGTTTGATCTGGACGCGTTGAAGCGCGAAGCTGCCTCATGGGCGGGGCTGGATGGGATGGATCTGGCGCTGGAAGTGACAAGAGAGGGAATAGGGACTTGGGACGAGGGACTTGGGGTTTGGGCAAATATCAATCCTCTTTCTAGTCCCCAGTCCCAAATCCCTAGTCCCTCCCTTCACGTTATCGCCATCGACTATGGTGCGAAGCAGAACATTTTGCGCTGCCTTGTCAGCGCGGGTTGCCGCGTGACGGTGGTTCCGGCGCAAACCTCTTTTGATGCTATTGCGGCGCTGAAGCCCGATGGCGTGTTCCTGTCCAACGGGCCGGGTGATCCGGCGGCGACGGGCGTTTATGCCGTGCCTGTGATCCGCAAGGTTTTGGAGGTGGGGATTCCGCTGTTCGGGATTTGCCTTGGCCATCAGATGTTGGGGCTTGCCCTTGGTGGACGCACGACCAAAATGCCGCGCGGGCATCGCGGCGCGAACCATCCGGTGAAGGATTTGCAAACAGGCAAGGTGGAGATCACCAGCCAAAACCACGGCTTTATGGTCATCCCCGAAACGCTGCCCGCGAATGCCGAAGTCACGCATGTCAGCTTGTTTGATGGCAGCAATGAAGGCCTTCGTTTAAAGGACAAGCCTGCCTTTTCGGTGCAGTACCATCCCGAAGCGTCTCCGGGCCCGCATGACTCGCATTACCTGTTTGAGAGATTTGTGGAGATGATGAAAAATGCCAAAAAGAACTGACCTCAAATCTATTTGTATCATCGGCGCTGGCCCTATCGTGATTGGCCAAGCGTGCGAATTTGATTATTCCGGCGTGCAGGCGTGTAAGGCGCTGCGCAGCGAAGGTTACCGCATCATTTTGATCAACTCCAATCCTGCCACGATCATGACGGATCCCGATGTGGCGGATGCGACGTATATTGAGCCGATCACGCCAGAGATGGTGACCAAGGTTTTGGAGAAAGAGCACCCCGATGCGATCCTGCCCACCATGGGCGGGCAGACGGCGCTCAACACCGCGATGGCGCTCGCCAAGGACGGCACGCTGGAGCGGCTTGGCATTGAGCTGGTCGGCGCGAAGCGCGAGGCCATTGAAAAGGCCGAGGATCGTTTGCTGTTCCGTAACGCGATGGACAAGATTGGCCTGACCAGTCCCAAAAGCCAGATTGTGCATACGATGGATGAGGGGCTTGCGGCGCTTGCGGAAATCGGGTTGCCCGCGATCATTCGGCCCAGCTTTACGCTCGCCGGAACAGGCGGCGGCATTGCTTATAATCGCACCGAGTTTAACGAGATCGTGGCCAGCGGCCTTGACGCCAGCCCGACCAGTGAAGTTCTGGTGGAGGAATCCGTTCTCGGCTGGAAAGAATATGAGATGGAGGTTGTCCGCGATACCAAGGACAACTGCATCATCATTTGCTCGATTGAAAATGTCGATCCCATGGGTATTCACACGGGCGACAGCATCACCGTCGCGCCTGCGCTGACGCTCACCGATAAAGAATATCAGATCATGCGTAACGCCTCGATTGCCGTTCTGCGCGAGATCGGCGTGGACACGGGCGGATCGAACGTGCAATTCGCGCTCAATCCCGTTGATGGCCGCCTTGTGGTGATTGAGATGAACCCGCGTGTGAGCCGCTCGTCGGCGTTGGCCAGTAAGGCGACGGGTTTTCCGATTGCCAAGATCGCGGCGAAGTTGGCCGTGGGCTACACGCTGGATGAGTTGATGAACGACATCACGGGCGTGACCCCTGCGGCGTTTGAGCCGACGATTGATTATGTTGTCACCAAGATCCCGCGCTTCACGTTTGAAAAGTTTCCCGGAACAGAGCCTCTTTTGACCACGGCGATGAAGTCGGTGGGCGAGGTGATGGCCATTGGCCGCACCTTCCAAGAGTCTTTGCAAAAAGCTTTGCGCGGGTTGGAGACAGGCCTGACGGGTTTGAATGAAATCGTGATCGAAGGCGAGAATGACGGCGCGCCAGCCCTTCACGCGGCGCTGGCTAAGCCTTCGCCTGATCGCCTCCTTGTCATCGCGCAGGCGCTGCGTCACGGCATGGCTGTGGAGGATATTTGCGCGATTTGCAAATACGATCCGTGGTTCGTGCGGCAGGTTGAGGGGATCATTCAGGCTGAGGCGCAGGTGCGTGATGGTGGCCTGCCAACCGACAAGCGCGGGTTGATGAACCTGAAAGCCATGGGCTTTAGCGATATGCGCCTTGCGCAACTGACGGGTAAAACGGAAAGCGACATGGCGGCGGCGCGTCGTGCTCTTGGCATCGCGCCTGTGTTCAAACGCATCGATACTTGCGCCGCTGAGTTTGCTTCGGACACGTCGTACCTTTATTCGACGTATGAGCCATCTTATGGATGTTTTCCTGCCGTCATTGCGAGCGAAGCGAAGCAATCCAGCTGCGCTGCCCCGGATCAAGTCCGGGGCAGGCTAGCAGCGCAAGAGAGTCATATGCCGCGCGGACGCGCGGCAGCTGGATCGCCACGCTCCGCCTGCGGCTCCGCTCGCGATGACGGGGGGAGAGAAGGGGACTCTTTGCCCTTCTGCGAAGCTAAACCTTCCGATAAAAAGAAGGTGATGATCCTTGGCGGCGGGCCGAACCGCATCGGGCAGGGGATTGAATTTGATTATTGCTGCGTTCATGCCGTGATGGCGCTTCGTAGCGCGGGGCTTGAGGCCATCATGGTCAACTGCAACCCCGAAACCGTTTCAACCGATTACGACACGTCGGATCGCTTGTACTTTGAATCGCTCACCGCCGAAGACGTGATCGAGATCGTGCGCGTAGAGCAATCGCGAGGCACGCTCCTTGGCGTTATGGTGCAGTTCGGCGGGCAAACGCCGCTACGTCTTGCCCATGCGCTGCAAGAAGAGGGCATTCCCATTCTTGGCACGACGCCTGACGCCATTGATTTGGCGGAGGATCGTGAGCGCTTCCAAGTTTTGCTGAAAGACTTGAAGCTTAAGCAACCCGCCAATGGCCTTTCGCGCAGTGCGGAAGAGGCAGAGATTGTGGCCGAGAAGGTTGGCTATCCCGTGGTCATTCGCCCCTCTTATGTGCTGGGCGGGCGGGCGATGGAAATCGTCTATGGCGTTGAGGGACTGCGCCGTTATATCGGGCAAGCTGTGCGCGTGTCGGGCAACAATCCCGTTTTGATCGATCATTATCTGCAAAACGCGATTGAGGTGGACGTTGATGTTGTGGCCGACAAGGACTCGGTCTTTGTCGCAGGCATCATGGAACATATCGAGGAAGCGGGCATCCATTCGGGCGATAGTTCGTGCGCTTTGCCGCCCTATTCCTTGTCGCTTGCAACGGTGGCTGAGATCACGCGCCAAGCGGAAGCGCTCGCGCGGGGCATCGGCGTTGTGGGCCTCATGAACGTGCAGTTTGCCGTTAGGGATGACGAGGTGTTTATTCTAGAGGTCAACCCTCGCGCCAGCCGAACGGTTCCTTTTGTGGCCAAGGCCATCGGCGTGCCGATTGCTAAACTTGCCGCGCGTGTGATGGCGGGTGAGAGTCTTGCGGCTATCGTTGCCAATGAAAAGATTACGTTCCGTGCGCCGCACCGTATGGCGGTCAAAACGCCCGTGTTTCCTTTTGCGCGGTTCGCGGGCGTGGATATCGTCTTGGGGCCAGAGATGAAATCGACGGGCGAGGTCATGGGGCTTGATCGCGATTTTGCCCATGCCTATGCCAAGGCGCAATTGGGCGCGGGGCTTAAGCTGCCGAAAAGCGGCGTGTGCTTTATATCGGTCAAGGATCACGATAAGGCGATTACCATTGGGCTTGCGCGGCGACTTTCCTCGATGGGCTTTTCGTTGATTGCGACGGGCGGTACGGCCAAAGCCTTGGCGGCGGCGGATGTTGCTGTCACGCGGATCAACAAGGTCTATGAAGGTCAGCCCCATATTGTGGACGCTATGATTAACGGCGAAGTTCAGCTGATGATCAATACGACGGCGGAAGGAGCGCAGACGCTGGAGGATAGCTTTAGCTTGCGGCGTACCGCGCTGATGCAAGGAATCCCGCATTATACCACGATGGCGGGAGCCAAAGCGGCGGTGGAGGCCATTGCGGCTCTTCGCGCCGATTCTCTTGAAGTTGAATCGCTTCAGTCGTATCTTCAGGAAGCTAATCGTTAACGATTCGGAAAAACGCGTCTTCTCTTACCTGCGGATAGGCAGACAAGAGGAGGTGGCGCGTTTTGCTTTTTTAACCCCCTTGTGAAAGGTGAGGGTCAGTGATGACAGACAAAGTTCCCATGACGGCGCAGGGCTATCAGCGTATTGAAGAAGAGCTAAAACACCTGAAGAATGTTGAGCGTCACGCTATTATCAAGGCGATTGCCGAGGCGCGTGAGCATGGCGACCTTAAGGAAAATGCCGAGTACCATGCTGCGCGTGAACGCCAAAGCTTTGTGGAAGGGCGCATCCTTGATCTTGATGACAAGATAGGTCGTGCCGAAATCATCGATGTTTCCAAATTATCGGGCACGACTGTACTTTTCGGTGCGACGATCGTCGTGATTGATGAGAATACGGAAGAAGAAATGACCTATCAGATTGTCGGCGACGAAGAGTCCGACATTAAAAAGGGGTTCCTTTCCATCTCCTCGCCGCTTGCGCGCGCCTTGATCGGCAAAAAAATGGGAGAAAGCGTTGAGGTCAATACCCCTAAAGGCCTTAAAAATTATGAGATAACCAAGGTTGTGTTTAGGTAGGGCTCTTTTCTCCGCCTATCTTCGTGACGGCGGGGGCTCCTTCTGCTAGACAGGGCGCACTTGTCTTTTCTCCTTAGGGTTTTTCTGAATGAATCACATCCTTGATTTGATCCGCGAGCAGGGCGATCTGTTTTATCTGGTCACTCTTATCTGGACGGCGTTGGAGGGGGAAACCTTTGTCATTTTCGCTGGCCTTGCGGCCAGTCATGACCTTCTGGACATACGTCTTCTGTTTTTAGCGGCAGCACTGGGAAGCTTAATCGGCGATCAAGTGATGTTTTTTATCGGGCGTTATTATGGGCGGCGGGTTGTGGTGCGTTTTCCAAAGCTTCAACCCAAGCTGGATAAAATTTTTCTTATCCTTGAGAAGTACTCTGTTTCTTTTATCCTCTCCTATCGCTTTATGTACGGCGTGCGTAACATTAGCGCCCTTGCGATTGGGATGAGCCACTTATCGTGGCGGCGGTTTTTTGTGTTGAACTCTTTGGCCTCGGCTCTTTGGTCTTTGGTGTTTTGTGGCGGTGGTTACCTCTTCGGCGATATGATGCAGCGCATGGGAATGGGCGATGAGGCCTCCGTCAATTTTGAGGTGCGTGGCTTTATGATCGCGTGTCTGATCGTTTTTGTGTTTATTATCGGCTTGCGCGTTTTTTATGCGCGGCGCCAAATGCAAAAAGAAAAAAGGGACGAAATAACCCCTACGCCTTGATGAAAAGCGCTCAACTTTACGGAATTTAGCTTCCGCAAAAAGATGATTCAGAAAAGTGTTTGTTTTCAAGGGGATGCATGGGGTCTTCGATTTTGACAAAATCGTTCTATTTCATAGACATAAATGGTTAATCCGGTACAAACAGACTCAAAAGCGTCTCTTAGTAGCCTTCTGCTCGACGTACGGCCTCGAAAAACACAAGATTCGTTGATTCTATTGGTTTTTTTGTTTGGTTTTTAGCCGTCCTTTTGGGGCTGTTTTTTAAGCGTTCAGCCTGATTTGTAAAGAAGGTTAATGACTCTGTATGCGTTAATAAAAAATTTGCTCTTTTTCGCGTTAATTTTCTGGACAGCCGCATGATCACGGCATAGAGAAAGAGCCTCCTGAGTAAGGGCGAATCCTTTTCGGTATGTCGGGCTGTGCTTTGACGTGTTTTGGGTTCTTGTGCCTTGCCATCGTTTTATCAACAAAAGAAGGTTGAACAGATCATGAGTGATATTGCAGAACGCGTGAAGAAGATTGTCATCGAACATTTGGGCGTCGATGCGGCCAAAGTCACGGACAATGCCAGCTTCATCGATGATCTGGGCGCTGACAGCTTGGATACCGTAGAGCTTGTTATGGCCTTTGAGGAAGAGTTCGGCGTTGAGATTCCCGATGACGCCACCGAGAAGATTGTGACCGTCAAGGATGTGGTCGCGTTCATCAATCAGAAAAAAGTCGATTAAGTCGGCTTTCTGCCCTGCCGTAGGACAGTATAAACATGAGACGAGTCGTCGTAACAGGTCTTGGGATGCTTTCGCCGCTTGGCGTTGGCGTGGATATCAATTGGTCTCGCCTTATCGCGGGAGAAACGGGTATTCGCAAAATCACAAGCTTTGATACGGCGGATTTGCCCAGCCAAGTGGCGGGGCAGGTTCCGCGTGGCGATGAGGCTGATCAGTTTAATCCCAATCGCTTTATCGAGCCGAAAGACCAGAAGAAAATGGATATCTTTATCCATTTTGCGATGGCGGCGGCCGATGAGGCGATGGCGGATTCTGGCTATGTTCCCGAAAGCGACGAAGCGCGTGAACGCGCGGGCGTCCTTATCGGGTCGGGTATCGGCGGGTTGAATGAGATTTATGAAACATCGATTGTTTTAAAAGAAAAGGGCGCGCGTCGCGTGTCGCCCTTTTTCATTCCTCGCAGTCTGATCAATCTAGCGTCGGGGCAAGTTTCCATTAAGCATGGCTTGCGTGGCCCCAACCATTCCGTTGTGACGGCATGCGCCACAGGCTCGCACTCTATCGGTGATGCGGCGCGGTTCATCATGATGGGCGATGCTGATGTGATGGTGGCGGGCGGGGCTGAGGCGGCTGTTTGCCGTATTGGCATGGCGGGCTTTTGTGCTATGCGTGCGCTGTCCACGTCTTATAACGATACGCCGGAAAAGGCATCGCGTCCGTATGATACGGGGCGCGATGGTTTTGTGATGGGCGAGGGCGCGGGCGTCGTTGTTTTAGAAGAATATGAACATGCTAAAAAGCGCGGCGCGAAGATTTATGGCGAAGTGATTGGCTATGGCCTTTCGGGCGATGCCTATCACATGTCGGCGCCTGCTGAAGATGGCAATGGCGGTTATCGCGCGATGAAGGCCGCCGTGGCGCGCGCGGGCATTACGCCTGACCAAATCGATTACATCAACGCGCATGGCACATCAACGCCGCTTGGCGATGAGATTGAAGTGCGGGCGGTTAAACGTCTCCTTGGCTCTGCTGTGGAGAAGGCGACGATGTCGTCCACCAAATCCGCCATTGGCCATTTGCTTGGCGCTGCGGGCGCGGTTGAGGCCATCTATTGCCTTAAGGCGATGCAAAGCGGCATCGTGCCGCCGACTCTGAATCTGGAAAATCGTTCCGAGGCGTGCGAGGGCATCGATCTTGTCCCGCTTAAGGCCAAAGAAAAAACGATGAATATCGTTCTTTCCAATTCTTTTGGTTTTGGTGGAACCAACGCGAGCTTAGTGTTTCGGCGGGTATAATCCAGCCCGCGCCTTTCCGTTTTTCATGGTTGCTGCCTTTCCCTAATCATGCCACAATTTGGTCGTTAGATTCGATCTACGGAATTATCCGGTTTGTCTTAAAAGGAAGGGACTCTATCTATGTCGAAAATGCTTCGTATGGCTGCGTTGGCTCTGGCTCTTGGCGCTGTGGCGCTGCCAGTTGTTGCTGCGGATAAAGCGCCTGTCTCTGGCGATGATCCTGTTGTTGCGCGTGTGAATGGCGATCCCATCATGCGTTCGGAAATTGTGCGCGAATTGCAAGGGCTGGGCGCTCAGGCTTCACAAATGCCTCCCCAAGTCCTTTATCCGCAGCTTCTTGAAAAAGCGATCGTGACCAAGCTTATTGCCAAAAAGGGCTATGATGAAAAGGTGCAGAACGATAAGGAAGTCAAGGATCGCGTGAAGGATGCCGAAGCGCAGATTGTGGCTGACATTTATGTGCGTAAGGCGGTTCAGCCTAAAATTACGGATGAAAAGGTCAAGGCGCGTTATGACGAGCTTTCAGCCAAGTTTAAACCTGAAGACGAAGTGCGTGCGCGTCATATCCTTGTGCCGACCGAAGCCGAAGCGAATGACTTGCTGAAGCAGATTAAAGACGGCGCGGACATTGCCAAGCTTGCCACCGAAAAGTCAAAGGACTCAGGCTCGGCCAAACAGGGCGGGGATCTTGGCTATTTCCCGCGCAGCGCGATGGTCAAGCCTTTTGCCGAGGCCGCTTTTGCCATGAAGGTGGGTGATTTGGTTGAGAAGCCCGTCAAGACGGATTTCGGCTATCACATTATCAAGTTGGAAGACCGTCGCAAGTCTTCACCTCCGCCTCTGGCTGAAGTGAAGGATCAGATCATGAACCAAGTCGGGCAGGAACTGGTCGGCCAGCTTGTCAAAGATATGCAAGCCAAGGCGAAGGTTGAACGCTTTAACTTTGACGGCACGCCGTTGAAGGAAAAGGCGCCTGTGAAAAAAGAAGAAAAGAAAGCAGAAGAAAAGAAATAAGGTTTCTTTTCTTGCTTTGAAGAAAAAGCCCGATGGAAACATCGGGCTTTTTTGTCGTCGTGCTGTTATCGTTGGTATGAGCCTAACGGCCAAAAAAAAGGGCTTGGATTTCTCCAAGCCCTTTTATCGCAAACAAGAATAATAAGCCGTTAAAAGCTTATTCGCCCTTGGCTGTGTTCTTCAACTTTGACAAAGCGCGAACCTTGACGCGAACGCTCGCGGGCTTGGCATCGGCCTTCATCATTTCGCCTGTAGCGGGGTTGCGGATCAGTGTGCCAGCCTTGCGAGCAGGAACTTTACGCAACGAGATTTTCAAAACGCCAGGAAGCGTGAACTCACCAACACCCTTGGGATGAATCGATCCCATCATGGTGTTGACCAGTGTATCAAACATACCTGTCGCGACTTTACGCGAAACTTCGTTTTGTTCAGCGATCAGGCCGATCAAGGCTGATTTGGTCAGCGTTTCCTTGACAGGACGAACGGCTGTTGCTGTTTTGACGGTTGCTTTTTTGGCCATAAGACTCTCCTAAGGTTTGAATGTGAGCTGAAAAGAATAAGGTAGAATCACATCAGCATCCCTATTGTGTTAGCAGCAAATTCACGCGATGCAATCGGGATAATGCAGGAATCGCCTTAAAAGGCGCATTTTTCGTCGGGGCGCGTCTTTTTGTTAACAAATAACGGGAAAGGAGAGGCTATCGCCCCTCGTTTGCGTGCGTTTTGGCTAAGGCAAGGATGGCTTTGCCCATTTTATCTCTAGCGGCCAGAGCCTCGGTTTTGGCGTCGTTTTGGCCTTCATGCGTGAAAACGGTAAAGCCGCCTTTGGGGGTCAGGTAAAAAAGGAGAGCCACGGTGATCGTGGATTCTTTTTCCTTAGATTGAGGAGCGCAAACGGCGCTGGCGCGGCGCAAGATCAATCCGCCTGCTTTTTGCTCGCGTTCGATATCGACTTTAAAGGTTCCCTCGCACTGGTCTTTCAGGCCGCTCATATAAAGGCCGATCAGATCGCTAAGCGATTTGCCTTTCGGCGCTTTGCGTTCTCGAATGCCGCCTAAAACATCTCCCGTTTTCCAAATGTAATCGGCGGGGCGTTCTTCGGGTGGGACGCCTTCCATTTTCATGGGGACAATATCGGTAAAGCCTGCGGTTATCAAAAGAGCTTTAAGCGTTTCGGGTAGGGCGTTTTCGTTTTGAGCCGCCGTCTCATTTTTCTGCCCCTTGTTTTCTTTAAGGCACGTTTGTAGCGAGTCAAAAAGAGGTTTCATGGCGGGCAGGGCAAAGGCAACGGCCTTTGTGGCTGTGCCCACCGAAAGCGTTTTGGAGGAGGCCAGTTGTTTAGGAAATTTGGGACTCGCCCCCAGTTGCAATAAAAGCGTGCTGTCATCGATGGCTTGAGCGCGGTTTTTGCGCCCCTCTTGGCTGTCCAAGGTGAGCGTGATGTCGTACCGCGCACCAATTTCGAAATGGCCTTCGGGGATGGTGATGCCTAGGTTAAGCTGGTTTTCCGGTGATTGCGCAAAAGTCATCTTTCGTCCATCATCATAGGTATGGGCGATGAGGCAAAAGCCAAAACGGCCATCAGGCTCAAACACGGGATGCGCCTCAACCGATGGAGCAGAGCGAGGGAGCGGCGGCGCGGTTTTGGGCGTCTTGCTGGCCGCAAGAGCGGGGGGCGCCGTCAGGCAAAGAATAAGCAAGGATAAAAGGACGCGCATGATGCCTATTCTATACAAAAAACCTTCAGTACGCTAATCTTAAGTTTTTGTGTTTCTGGGCGCGGGATGGTATATCCAAAATAGTTGAAGAGTTGGCGTTGCTTTATCCGCAAGGACGCTGGCGTCCCCTCCCCCTCGCGGGGAGGGATAGGGTGGGGGGAGTGCTGCTTGGCTGAAGGCTATGCGGTCAGGAATAAATCCATTCGTTAGCCCCAGTCGCCCTCCCCCCCTCCTAACCTCCCCCGCAAGGGGGGAGGGACACCACTGTCCTTACAAAAACAGCGCGTCAAAAACAAACTCTTGAAGTGGAAGGTATTAGAAAGCATGGCTATGACAAAATCTTATACGATGGCAGAAATTGCCGATATTCTGGAGGGCAAGCTGATTGGCGATGGTTCTCTTGTTGTCTCTCATGTGGCCCATCCAACCTCTCTTCTTAGGCCGGACGCTTTGGTTTTGGCGATGGACAAGACGCTTTTGCCTATGCTGGAGCAAAGCGCCGCCAAGGCCGCTATTGTGGCGGATGAAAGCGAAGTGCCGCCTTCTATCCTTGCCTCCATTGCTGTGGGGCGTTCGCGTGTGGCACTGTCTAAGCTGACACGTTTGTTTGAAGAGGTTGTGACCCTGCCCGTGGGCATTCATCCGACGGCTGTTATCGAAGAAGGGGCCATCATCGCACCCGATGCGCGGATCGGCGCACAATGCTTTGTGGCGTCAGGCGCGGAAATCGGCGCAGGCACGACGCTGCATCCCCAAGTTTACATAGGCCCTAAGGCCAAGATAGGCGCGAGCGGCTGTTTTTATTCCGGCGTGCGGATCGGGGCGCGGGTTGAGATTGGGGCGCGGGCGATCATTCACTTTAACGCGTCTATCGGCGCGGATGGGTTTAGTTTTGTCACGCCGCAAATGGGCAGCGTTGAAAGCGCCAAGGCGACGGGCGAGGGGGGCGGCGCGTCTAATACAACATTGCTGCGCATTGCTTCGCTTGGCTCTGTGATCCTTGGCGACGATGTTGAGGTCGGCGCGAACAGCTCCATTGATCGCGGCACGATTATCTCAACACGCATTGGTCATGGGACGAAGATCGATAATCAGGTTCAAATCGGCCATAACGTTCAGGTTGGCGATAATTGTCTATTGTGTGGCCGCGCAGGAATCGCGGGCAGCGCCGTTGTTGGCAATCGCGTGGTGTTGGGTGGCGCGGTTGGCGTGGCGGACCATATCAAAATCGGTGATGACAGCGTTGTGATGGCGATGAGCGGCGTCGCAAGCAATCTGCCGCCCCAAAGCCTTGTCGTGGGCATGCCCGCCAAACCACGCAAGAAAATGATCAAGGACATGCATAATCTGGCGCGTATTCAAGGGTTGGTTGACAAAATCGCTGACCTGACGCGTCGGTTGGATGCTTTAGAAAAGTAAAGAGGCAAGCGTAGACCTCTTGGCATAAGCGCTTTTGTTATACCGATTACCTCTTTCCGTCGCACCCGCATCCGCAACAGCAAGCGCCGTGGCCGTCGCCATGACCTTTGCCGCCGCCATGACCATCGCAACAGCCCTCGTCTGGCGTTGTGCTGCCATCATCCGTGATCGTGTGGGCTTTGCCTGCGGCAATCGCGTCCATCGTTTCCTGCACATGCTGGGAAAAGACGTACTCGGCGGGGCGCTGGTTCGTGGTGTCCAGCTCTGGCGCCATGGGGCCTTCGGTGCGCGGGCCGCGCAGAGCCACGATCAGGGACTTCAGCGGATTTTGCAAAGCGTCTTGCGCTGCCGTTGGTTCATACCCGCAATGCACCATACAGTCCGCGCATTTTTCATAGCGCCCTGTGCCGTATTGATCCCAAGGCGTCGTTTCCATCAACTCTTTGAAGGTTTTGACGAAGCCTTCGCCGATCAGGTAGCAAGGTTTTTGCCAGCCAAAGATGTTATAGGTCGGCGTGCCCCATGGTGTGCATTCATACGTTTGATTGCCGCACAGATAGTCAAGGAACAGCGAGGATTGCGTAAAGCGCCACTTCGGCAGACCCTGTTTGCGCCTTGCGCGGCCAATGCGAAAAATCTCGCGGAACAGATTCTTGGTCGCGGTGCGGTTGAGGAAATGCTGCTGATCCGCTGCGCGTTCATAGGCGTAACCCGGCGAAAGCATAACGCCGTGAAGGCCGAGGGTCATCATGTGGTCAAAGAAGTCGGCCATGCGCTCTGGCGAGGCGTTGTTGAAGAGCGTTGAGTTGATGTTAACGCGAAAGCCCTTGGACAGCGCCAGCTTGATCGCGCGTTCAGCGATGGCATAAACGCCATCGCGATTGACCGAGCGGTTGTGGTCATCGTTGCTGCCATCCAGATGGATGGATAAAGTCAGGTAGGGCGAGGGTTTGTATTCATCGATCTTCTTTTCCAAAAGAAGCGCGTTGGTGCAAAGGTAGATGTGCCGTTTTTGCGCGATCAGGCCTTCGACAATCGCGGGCATATCGCGGTGAACCAAAGGCTCACCGCCTGGAATGGAAACGATGGGCGCGCCGCACTCATTCGCTGCCGCAAGGCAGTCTGTTACCGAGAGACGCTGGTTGAGGATTTCCGACGGATAATCGATCTTACCACAGCCCGGACAGGAAAGGTTGCAACGGAACAATGGCTCCAACATCAAAACAAGCGGATAGCGTTTATTGCCTTTGAGCTTTTGCTTAAGGATATAGAGGGCAACATCGAACTGCTGGCGAAGAGGTACGGACACGGGGGCACTTTCCTTTTTTATAACGGGGTTTGGTTTATTCTTCTTCTTCTTTTGTTTCTTCCTCTGCGCCGTTTGCTTTGGTAAGCGAAAGGGGGAGGCGGAAATGGACGTTTTCTTCAACGCCCGGATGGACGGCGACTTCGGTGACGGGGGCGATTTCTTTGATGCGCTCAATGAGGCCTTCGATTAAATCTTCGGGGGCAGAGGCGCCCGCCGTAATGCCGACGACGTTTTTGTCCTTGATCCATGCGGGATCAAGCTGGCTTGCATCTTCGATCAGATAGGCTGGAACGCCAACTTCCTCTGCGCGTTCGCGCAGGCGTGATGAGTTTGAGCTGTTATGCGCCCCGATCACAAGGACGACATCGACATGCTTGGCCAGCTCGCGCACCGCGCCTTGGCGGTTTTGCGTGGCATAGCAAATGTCGCGGATCGTCGGGCCAACGATGTTCGGAAAACGCGCTTTAAGCGCATCGATCACGGCTTTGGTATCATCGACGCTAAGCGTTGTTTGCGTGATGTAGGCCAGCTTTTCGGGGTTTGTGACATTAAGCGTGGCAACATCTTCAACCGTGGAAATAAGGTGAACGTGCGCGGGAATGCGTCCCAGCGTGCCTTCAATTTCAGGGTGGCCTTCATGGCCGACCATGATGATCTCAAAACCTGTGCGGGCATAACGCTGGCCTTCGGTGTGAACCTTGGATACGAGGGGGCAGGTCGCATCGATCACGGTCAGGCCACGTTCTGTGGCATGCTTTTCAACGCCTTCTGAAACGCCGTGAGCGCTAAAGATAATGACCGCGCCTTCGGGGACTTCGTCCGTTTCTTCGACAAACACGACTCCTTTGGCCGCCAAGCGATTGACGACATGGCGGTTATGAACGATTTCATGCCGCACATAGATGGGAGGGCCAAACTTCGCCAAAGAGAGCTCAACGATTTCAATCGCGCGTTCAACGCCTGCGCAAATACCGCGAGGTTGCGCCAAAAGTACTTTCATAGGGTCATCCTTTATTATCTGTCAGCCGCCGAATGTAATGAGCTTGCCCCCTAAAGTAAAGGTTGCGGGCAATAAATTGATTTTAATAAGGAAATCATAAGGCGCGGGCTCATGAGCTTATGTTGAAAGGGGTTGGTCTAAGGGGCTCTTTGCGGTACAATAAGGATCGTTTGTTGGAGCCTGTTTTATTCTTCGTTTTTATCATGGCGCGTTTGTTATGCGCCCTTACGAGAGGAGGAAAACGTCCATGAACAGTTTTCGTGGTTTTGGAGGTAAGGCGGATTTTTTTGAAAAAGCCTTTAGCGCGGATAGCGGGCCTGCGTTTATGCAAGGGCTTTTCACGGCGCTGATGTCCCCAGAGGAAAAAGACCTTGATGAGGTCGTTGATGAAATGGAGAAGACGGTTGATCGCAGAAAGATGCTGCGTGCCGCGTTATCCGATGATGTTCGTTATGAGATAAAGGAGCTTCGTTCTTTCCGTAAGTATTATGGTCGCCGTCAGGCGGACTATACGCCAGAACAGAGAGAGCTTCTTCACGCTTATGACAAAAACTGGACAGAAGACATTGTCAGGCGACTGTTGGGGCATAAAAGTGAAGTCCTTGACGAGGATCCTCCAGCTTTGAATGTGGGCTAAGAGGCGGCAAACGGGGATTTGCAAACGCACCCTCATCACCCTCCCGCAAGGGGAGGGCGATGTTTATGGCACTCTCCTTTATCTTTTACCTGAGTTTTTTGCCCTGCGTGGGGCAAGAGGGTATTCTTTCTCCTATGTTCGATTCGTTTTTCGAAAATTCTTTAGAACTGTCCATCGTGATGCCGTGCCTTAATGAGGCGCGGACGTTGCCCGTTTGTCTTAAAAAAGCCCAAACATTTTTAGCGGCGCATGGCGTGCGTGGCGAGATTATCGTGGCTGATAATGGCAGCGAGGATGGCTCTATCGTCCTTGCCCAAGGGGCAGGCGCGCGCGTTGTGAGTGTGGCTGAGCGCGGCTATGGCGCGGCGCTGGCGGGCGGTATTGCCGCAGCGCGAGGTCGCTTTGTGATCATGGCCGATGCGGATGATAGCTATGATTTCGGGGCGCTTATGCCGTTGTTAGAGGTTTTGCGCTCTGGCTCTCAGCTTGTTGTGGGGCATCGTTTTAAGGGTGGGATCAAACGCGGTGCGATGCCTTGGCTGAACCGCTGGGTGGGTAATCCTGTTCTTAGCTTTATCGGGCGGCTGTTTTTTAAAATACCCTTGGGTGATTTTCATTGTGGTCTGCGCGGTTTTGATCGTGAAGCGATCCTTGCCCTTGATTTGAAAACGGTAGGGATGGAATATGCTAGTGAGATGATCGTCCGTGCTGCTTTGCATGGCCTGACGATGACCGAGGTTCCCGTGACGCTTTATCCCGATGGAAGGGATAGAAAGCCGCATTTGCACCCGTGGCGCGATGGTTGGCGGCATTTAAGATTCTTGCTGCTTTACTCGCCGCGCTGGCTGTACCTGTATTCCGGTTTGGCGATGATCGTGGTGGGGTTGATGATTGCCGCGTTGCTTTTACCCGGCCCTTTGATGATTGCCGAGGGCGTGGGGCTGGACGTTCATACGCTGCTTGTTGGCGCGATGAGCATTCTTGTCGGGGTTCAAACAATCACGTTTGGCGTTTTGGCACGCGCCTATGCGCGGCGCAACGGCATTTTGCCGGATCGTTCGCGGTATGACAAAATCCTGATGGACTTAAAGTTGGAGCATCTTTTGGGCTTGTCGGGCGTTTTGCTGGCTTGTGGCTTGGGCGCGGCTTTGTGGGCGGCGCATCGTTGGTCGGCGGTCAACTTTGGCGCTCTTGATTATCGCGATGCAATGCGTACGTTGATTGTCGCTGTGACGTGTATTGTTGCCAGCTTGCAGTTAGGATTTTCGGCTTTTTTGCTGGGCGTCATGGAAATCAGGCACAAGTAATACCAACGACCCTATGAAACGACTCTCAAATAGAATCCGTCATCGCGAGCGGAGCCGAAGGCGGAGCGTGGCGATCCATCACCTGAAGTGGCGAATAGGGGCTTTTGTGGAAAGTGTGGGAGATGGATTGCCGCGCTCGCATGCGCTCGCTCGCAATGACGATAGGGGTGGGTTCATTGGGCGGTTGGTATAATATCAACGACCCTATGAACTTACTCATAAAACCTTGATGGGATTTACTCCTATCCCATTCTTCGTCATCCCGCACGAAGTCCCGCGTAGAGCGGGATGAAGATGCGGGACCCAGTTGAATTCTCTTTGTTTCGCAAAAAACAAGGATCGGGATTGTTTAAAGACAAAGCTTTCAACTGGGTCCCGCATCTGCGCGTTTGACGCTGTCAAACGCTCCGTGCGGGATGACGGAGAATGGGCTATATAGGGCTTACGATTCAACCGCGTTGAATTGGCGCTCCAAATTGCTAAAGCGCGTGAACTGACCATCGAAGTGCAAGGGCACGGTTCCGATGGGGCCGTGGCGCTGTTTGGCAATCAGCACTTCGGCGATGTTGCGGACTTCCTCGCCGCGCTCCATCCATCGTTGATAGCGCGTGTTGAACTTGTCTTCGCCTTCGTCAGCGCGGCGTGCGGGCTCGCTACGCGCGTGGTAGTATTCCTCGCGGTACACGAACATAACGACGTCGGCGTCTTGCTCGATAGAGCCTGACTCGCGCAAGTCTGACAGTTGTGGGTGTTTGTCTTCACGCGATTCCACGGCGCGGGAAAGCTGTGAGAGCGCGAGGACCGGCACTTCCAATTCTTTGGCAAGGCCTTTCAGGCCGCGCGTGATTTCCGAGACTTCCTGCACGCGGTTGTCGCTTCCTTTGGCCATGCCGTGAAGCAGTTGAAGATAATCGATGACGATAAGGCCCAGCGCGGGGACAAGGCGCTTCAGACGGCGCGCGCGGGTGCGTAACGCTGCGACGGTGAGGCCCGGTGTGTCGTCGATATAAAGAGGCGCACGCGAGAGGAACTTCGTCGCCTCAAGAAATTTATTGAAGTCGTCTTGCTTAATCTCGCCGCGCCGGATTTTGTCGGAAGGCACGCTGGAGTAATCGCCCAGCAAGCGGGTGGAAAGTTGCTCGCTGGACATTTCAAGGGAGAAGAACGCGACGGCGGAGCCTTCCTTGCCATTGGTGTCGTGATGCGCCTTTGCGGCGTTAATCGCGATGTTGGTGGCGAGGGCCGTTTTGCCCATCGAAGGCCGTCCGGCAAGAATGATAAGATCGGATTTTTGAAAACCGCCAAGCTTGCGATCCATATCGCGCAGGCCTGTGGTGACGCCCGTCACATGGCTGTCGCGTTTAAAGGCTTCGTCGGCAAGGCGCAAGGAAACGGTCAGCGACTTTTCCAATTTGACAAAACCGCGATCAAGCTCGCCCGTTTGCGCCAGCTCAAACAAACTGTGCTCAGCGCGTTCAATCTGCTTGGGCGCTGTATCTTCAAGATCTTGTTGAAACGCGTTGTTGACGATGTCCTCGCCCAGCGTAATCAACTGACGACGAAGGTGCAGGTCGTGGATCAACTGCGCGTAGTCGTGTGCGTTGATGACCGAGATAATGCTGGCTGCCAAATCGCCCAGATAATGCGCCCCGCCGACGTTGGCCAAAGCAGGATCGTTTTCAAACAATCCGCGCAGCGTTTTGGGGTCGGCAATTTGTCCGCGCTGGATCAGCGTGGCGATAGCCTCAAAGATGCGTTGATGAACGGGATCATAAAATTGATCGGGCGCCAAAAGCTCACCGACTTTTTCATAGACGTTATTATTGACAAGGATCGCGCCCAACAGGGCTTGTTCAGCCTCGATGTTGTGGGGCAGGGCGCGTGGCTGCGCGATGTCCGTTGAAACAGAGCGCAAAGCGGGAAGAGAGGTGATGGTGTCGGTCATGGGCACTGTCATAGCAAAGGTTTAACCGCCCGCCTAAACGAAAAAACGCTTGTGGATAAATGACCTGTGGATAACGGGGATAAAAATCCATTCGTCATTCCCGCGAAGGCGGGAATCCAGCTGCGCGGCCCCGTGTCAAGCACGGGGCAGGCTAGCCGCGCACATGAGTCAAAAAAATGCGGGAAACACGCTGTTTTTGACTCATACGCCTCGCGGACGCTCGGCGCTGGATCCCCGCCTTCGCGGGGATGACGAATATGGGGTAAAACTAAACACACAACCCGTCATGCCCGCGAAGGCGGGGATCCCATTTTCTTTTTTCTTAAAATATGTCAATTATCACTAGAAGGCGATGAGGTAGAAAAATGAGTATTCCAACAATTCATCCGGGCACAATCCTGCGTCATGAGATTGAGGCGCGCGGCCTATCGGCGATGCGTCTCGCGTCTGATATTGGCGTGCCCCAAAGCCGGATTGCCGAGGTGTTGCGGGGGCGGCGTTCTGTTACCGCTGACACGGCCTATCGTCTTGGCCTTTATCTGGGGACGGGGGGAGACCTTTGGCTCGGTCTGCAAAGTCAGCATGACTTGTCAGTTTTAGCGCGCGACCACGGAGAAGATATTCAAAATGAAATCAGGTTTTCTCCTTTAACGAAGGCCAAAGAACCAAGCCATACGCGCAGAAATTAGGGCGGCTCAGAGAACTGGCCCAACCGTCTCGGCGCGGATTTTTTGGCGCAGAAGATCGATGGGGATCAGCTTGCCGCCTTCGGCTTCAAAGCACCAGAACGTCCAGCCGTTGCAGGCGGGAAGGCCTTGGACACTCGCGCCGACTTTGTGGATGGAGCCGCGCACTTCCTCGCCCGTTGTGGCGATGGAGGAAATCAGTGTGGCATCCGACTTCACGCGAGCGCGGTGGCGATGGCGCTCATCAAACAATGTATCGCCCGCGTTGAGAAGGCCGCGCTCCAACACCGCGCCGAACGGAACGCGTGGTTCATCGCGCTTGGCGTTGGTGAGCAGGAACTCAGGCTGCGGCGCGGCGGGGATTTCCGCGATACGCTTCTTTGCATATTTGGCATAGCGCGGGTCGCGCTCAAGGCCGATAAAGTTGCGCCCCAGTTTCTTGGCCACCGCGCCCGTCGTGCCGCTGCCAAAAAAAGGATCAAGGATCACATCGCCCACTTTGGTGGATGAGGTGATGACGCGGTACAAAAGCGATTCCGGTTTTTGCGTGGGGTGTAGTTTTTCGCCCGCGTCGTCGCGGCGGCGTTCATGGCCAGAGCAAATGGGCAGGTTCCAATCGCTGCGCATCTGCTTTTCGTCGTTCATGTTCTTCATGGCTTCATAGTTGAAGCACGGCTTGGCGGTTTGCGATTTCGCCGCCCAGATCAGCGTTTCATGCGCGTTGGTAAAGCGCTTGCCGCGAAAGTTCGGCATCGGGTTTGTCTTGCACCAAATGATGTCGTTCAATATCCAGAAGCCCAGATTCTGCAAGATCGCGCCAACGCGGAAAATGTTGTGATAGCTGCCGATGACCCATAAAGCGCCATCGGGTTTAAGGAGGCGTTTGGCCTCTTTTAGCCAATCGTACGTGAACGTGTCATATTCGGCAAAATCGCTGAACTTGTCCCACTCATCATCGCATGCATCAACCAGCGAATGATCGGGGCGATGCAGCTCGCCGCCCAGTTGCAGGAAATAGGGCGGATCGGCAAACACCGCATCAAGGCAGCCATCGGGCAGCCCGCGCATCAGCTCAATGCACTCGCCCAGCAAGATGGTGTTGAGCGGCAGCGCGGTGATGGATGGTTCGCTTTTGCTTTTTACAACCTTCTTCGCCGCGCCCTTTTTGGCGAGCGGTGTTTTGGCTTTTACGGCCTTGGGCGGTTGTGTTTTTCGGGCTGTCATGGCATGGTAGAGTTATCCACAATCGCCCCCAAAGGCAAGCGAAAACTGACCCAAAGAGTCAGTGGAATCATTTGTTTAGCAATTTTGCCGCAATTGCCGGCGCGAAGGCATTGTCTTGATGTTTCCTATCACGCTTCACCCTCTTCGCTGCCAAAGGCTGGTTGCAGATCACGTGCCCCATGGAGGACACGAACGACATCTATCCCATCAGGAACGGGTAGGAAATAGAGGACATATCGTCCCACAGGAAAGCTCCTCATGTTCTCTCCTAATTCGTCACGAGGCCGCCCTATGTTTGGTTTTTTAGCTAAAAGAGCCATTTTCTTGCTGATGGTATCAATAAAGGCGTCCGCGCGGCTCTCGCTATCTTCTGCGATATAATCCCAAATTTCAGCAAGGTCAGCCTCGGCGCGAGGACGTTTAAAAATGGCCGCCATTTAGACCTCACGCTTAGTGGCCTGTCGCATTTTTCGTCGCGCTCTCCCTTTGCGTTTTATCTCTTCGGCGTCCCACACTGTGGCTTCGCCGCTGTTCAGGCCTTCATGAATATCTTGGCGCAACTGTTCGAGCTTGATAGCCCTCATACGATCTTGTTGTTCCATGAGGCGCAAGGCCTCTCTTACAACTTCGCTTGCGGAGTTATAGAGTCCAGAGGACACCTTTTGCTTAACCAAAGATTCGAGATGGGGTGTTAAATTGACATTTATAGGCATGACTTTCTCCTTAGTTTGTTATTCTATTGAAATTGTCAAACATTGTCAAACATTGTCATTGCCTTGGATCTCGGCGTTAGCCCTTCTTTTTTGCCGCAGTCACAGGGGCAAACGAATTTCGGTGCCAGATGGTAACGCCATGCTTCTGCAGGGCGGCGAGGTGGATCGCGGTGCCATAGCCCGCATTATGTTCCCAGCCATAGGCAGGATGCTCTAATGCCAATTCGCGCATCATCCTGTCGCGCGTGACCTTGGCGATGATCGAGGCCGCCGCGATGGACAGGCTCTTGCTGTCGCCCTTGATGATCGTTGTGGCGGGGCAGGGCAGGTCTTTGGGCAGCTTGTTGCCATCGATCAGCGCATGGTTGGGCGTTACCGATAGGCCGCGCACCGCCCGCGTCATGGCGAGCAGCGAGGCGTGCAGGATGTTGAGGCTATCGATCTCCTCCACGCTGCTCTGCGCCACGGCATAGGTGCAAAGCTGGGTGAGGTGAGGGAAAAGATATTCGCGCTGCCGATCGGACAGCTTCTTACTGTCGTTTATTTTGCACGCGATCTCTGGCGGCAAACCTTCGCGCGGCAAAATCGCCGCCGCCGCCACAACAGGCCCCGCCAAAGGCCCGCGTCCAACTTCATCCACGCCGCAGATAATTTTGCCTTCGTTTTGGCCATGCAGGATTTCGTGCGTTAGGTCGGGCACTTGTGTCCTCTGTTTCAAATGTTTCATAGTCTTGGAGCGTGATTTCTTTTCGTTATTATACGCTCCTTTAAAAGGAAGCAAATGAGGATAAAAGGAAGTAAATGAGGAAGCGTTTTTTAGGCTCCGTACGTCTCTTTTTTGTATTAAAAAAGGGCTGAAAATGTCGTTTTTCTGCATAAAAAAGGGTGCCTTTGACCCTCTTTTGACGCTGTTTTTTCGCATCATTTGATATTTTATAAATGAAAGTATCGATTTTTGTTGATTTAAGCGCAGCTCTCGTCTAACTCTGCGGCCTCGCGTCGTTTTTTGCTTAGCCGCGCGACCATAATGTCTCCTTCGTCTAGAGGCCTAGGACATCGCCCTTTCACGGCGGTAACACGGGTTCGAATCCCGTAGGAGACGCCATATAAATCAACGACTTAAGGCCACCCTCGCGGTGGCCTTTGTCGTTTTTGCCTAACTTTTGCCTAATATACGGTGCGATACAGGATGATTTGAGTGAGAACATTTCTGCCCATTTTCCAGAGACAAACTCAGTCATTGTTATTGCCCTATTCTGGGCGTTGGCGACGATGCACCTAGGGGACGCTCGCGAGCGCGCCGTCAGGGTGCGCCGAAGCGAGCGGGCGTCCCCGTTTATAATCAAGCAGCCAGTTCTGCCCTGTCCCGTCCTGTCCCGTCCCGTCCCGTCCCGTCCTGTCCTTGGTGAACTGATACTGCAGCTTTTTGCCATAGCGTAAGATGCCGCTTCGTTAGGAACCAGATAGTTTTTTGAGATTGGCAAACCATCTTTCGGCCTCGCTTCGTTCCACCAAGCTGCGTCTGCCGCGTTTTAACAGCCGCAGCCGTTCAGCTCGAACCTCTCGGTAAAACGAGGCTCGTGAGATAGCGTAAACCCGACAAAATTCCGAAACGCGATAAGCAACGGGTTCTTCCATGGACAACTCCTTTGCGCGAGAAAATGAACCAATGCCAATCCAAGGAACACAAACACACATCCCTGGGTCAGCACGAACGAGCTTAAGCATCGCGCATAACATCGAAAACTCTTACAGCCTTTATGTACGACCTGATGCGACGAAATTCTTCGGATTGAGCACGCCACGGCATGGGGAGGTCATAAACGGGCAGTTATCCATATAACGGGGCAAATTTGCTTTCTGTTCAAAACTGCTTTTACCCGCTATCCTATATGGGTTTCCCGGGACGTTACCGGACATGATACAGGGGATGCAAAAGTGGTCAGTATCGAGCTTAAGAAAAAACTGTGGGCAGCGGCAGATCAGCTTCGCGCCAATATGGATGCAGCAGAGTACAAGCACATCGTTCTCGGGCTGATTTTCCTGAAATATGTATCCGATACATTTGAGGAGCGGCGCGCCGAGCTGCGCCGTCGTTTTGCTGACCCTAACGATAGCTATGCCCTGTCAAATACCGCCACGATTGAAACCGAGCTTGAAGATCGCGACTATTACACCGAAGCTAACGTCTTCTGGCTTCCGGCAGAGGCGCGGTGGGAGCGAATCCAAAACGCAGCGAAACAGCCGGGTCTTGGCAAAAACATCGACAATGCGCTAGAGGCTATTGAGAAAGAAAATTATCGCCTTAAAAACATCCTCGACAAACGCTTTGCGCGCACTGAGCTGGAGCAAAGCAAGCTCGCTCGTCTTGTTGATCTTGTTTCCACCATCGGCTTTGGTGGCGGCGAGAAAGCAAAAGACGTCCTAGGCGAGGTTTACGAATACTTCCTTGGTCAGTTTGCCAGCGCAGAAGGCAAGAAGGGTGGACAGTTCTATACCCCCGCCGCCGTTGTTAAAACGATTGTTGGTGTCATCGCGCCGCATAAGGGCAAGGTCTATGATCCGTGCTGCGGTTCTGGCGGCATGTTTGTTCAATCGGAAAAGTTTTTGGAATCTCACGGCGGACGCTTTGGGGATATCAGCATCTATGGACAGGAAGCCAACCCCACCACATGGCGGCTGGTTGCCATGAACCTTGCCATTCGTGGCATGGATTTCAATCTGGGCAAGGAGCCTACCGACACCTTTACGCGCAATCAGCATCCCGATTTGCGGGCTGACTTCATCATGGCGAACCCGCCGTTCAATATCTCGGATTGGTGGAGCGAGAAGCTGGCTGGTGATGCACGCTGGGCTTTCGGCACGCCGCCACAGGGCAACGCAAACTATGCGTGGCTTCAACATATCCTCTATCACCTTAAGCCTTCGGGTATTGCGGGTGTGGTGTTGGCCAATGGCTCTATGTCATCAAATCAAAATAGTGAAGGCACCATCCGCAAAGCGATGGTGGATGGGGACGTGGTTGATTGCATGGTGGCCTTGCCGCCTCAGCTTTTCCTCAACACCCAGATTCCAGCTTGCTTGTGGTTTCTGACCAAGGATAAAAAAGCAAATGGCCGCAACCGAAAGGGAGAGGTTCTGTTTATCGATGCCCGCAAGCTGGGCTATTTGGTTGATCGCGTGAACCGCGATTTTGATGATGAAAAAGATATTGCCAAAATCACGAACGCCTATCATCGCTGGCGCGGGGATGCGGACGACAAAACACCCTATGCCGACGAACCCGGATTTTGCAAAGCCGTAAAACTGGCCGAAATCCAAAAGCATGATTACGTCCTTACCCCAGGGCGGTATGTTGGCAGTGAAGCGGTAGAGGATGACGACGAAGTCTTTGCCGAAAAAATGGAACGCCTGACCAAACAGCTTTATGAACAAATGGAAGAAGGCACGCGCCTCGATACCTCCATTCGGAAACAGTTGAAGAAGGTTGGTTTCTGATGGTGGCGAAGTGGCAAGACCTTTCGTTAGATGAGCTGAAGGGAGACCAAAAAAGTGCCTTCGCAATGGGTCCCTTTGGGTCGAGAATCAAAGCAGAGAACTTTGTCTCTTCTGGCGTGCCCATCCTTAAAGGCGGGAATTTGAATGGCAGTTTTATAAATGAAGAAAACTTTGATTTCTTAACTGAAGAAAAGGCTGAAGAACTGAAAAGCTCAAGGGCTGCTAGAGGAGATTTGGTCGTTACACACAGGGGGACAATAGGACAGGTAGGGCTCATTCCTGAATGGTCAAAATTTGATGGCTACATCGTATCACAAAGCCAACTGAAACTTAGTTTTGATCGTCAGAAAGTAAATCCGTATTTCATCTATTATTTTTTCAAAACAAAAGACGGGCAAGCAAAATTACTTGCAAACGCTTCTCAAGTTGGCGTTCCAGCTCTAGCTCAGGCTCTTACTTCTATTAAGAAAGTTAGGATCAATCTTCCCGAAAGGGAGGAGCAGAACAAAATCGTTGATGTTTTGCTTGGCCTCGATAAAAAAATACATCTAATTCACAAGCAGAACGCGACATTTGAGATGATGGCGCAGGCGATATTCAAATCGTGGTTTGTGGATTTTGATCCTGTGAAAGCCAAGGCCGAGGGCCGCCGACCCGAAGGCATGGACGCCGCCACCGCCGCCCTGTTCTCCTCCAGCTTCATCGACTCCCCCCATGGACAGATACCAGAGGGATGGAGCATATCAAAGGTATCAGATATCCTAGATCTGGCTTATGGGAAGGCACTAAAAAGTACTGACCGCTTAGAAGGCAATGTGCCAGTTTATGGCTCCGGTGGCATCACAGGGTTTCATTCTGAACACCTCGTTGAAGGGCCAGGCATTGTGGTCGGAAGAAAAGGCACGGTTGGGAGTTTGCATTGGGAAAGAAACGCCTTCTTTCCAATCGACACAGTGTTTTATGTCATTCCGAAAAAAGGGTTTTCGCTGGGATACATTTTCTATCTCTTAAAAACCCTTGGACTGGAAAACATGAACACAGATGCCGCAGTCCCTGGACTTAATCGAAATAACGTTTATCGCCTAGAGCTGCCGACACCGACTCAAGAAAGCCTGATTCAGTTTGATGCCATTATCACCGAATTACTAAGAAAAATAGATTTTAACCAAGCGCAGATTAACGTCCTCTCAAGTACACGCGATGCCCTTCTTCCCCGCCTTATCTCCGGCAAGCTGCGCGTGGGGGACGATAAGCAAATTATAAAGGATGTGGCATGAAGTACGAAGTCTACTGCGATGAAAGCAACCCTGATGTTTTCTCGTCTCAAGCCTCAAACAAAGCAAAATACTTGATGATCGGCAGCCTGTGGCTTCCTGCCGAGATGCGGAGCGAATTAAAGTCCGAACTTTCGGATCTAAGAAAGAAACACAAGTTTTTATATGAAATAAAGTGGCACAAAGTTCATAAGAATCATGAAGCCTTTTATCGGGAATTGATCCAACTATTTATGTCCAAAGGATTGCAGCTTCGGTTCCGCTGCATTGCTGTTGAAGCTGACAAAGTAAATATGCCCAAGTATCACAACAACGATCAAGAGCTGGGCTTCTATAAGTTCTACTATCAGGTGCTTCAACACTGGATACTCAACTTCAACGATTATGTATTTTTCTGTGATGAAAAGACCAGCCGTTTCGGAGATCGGCTCAAGACACTCAAGACAGTTCTTCAAAACGCCAACATCAGCTCAAACATCCATGATGTTCAAGCGTTGCCTTCACATGAGGTTGTTCTTTTGCAGTTCTGCGATTTTCTTCTTGGTATTGCGTCGAGTAGAATGAACGAATCTATAGCTGCTGGCTCTGTGAAGGACAGACTCTGCGCCTATTTGGAACAATTGCTTGATCACACCATCGAGCCAACACAGCGTGCGGAGCAAAAGTTCAATATTTTTAAAATCAACTTATCTGGGGGCTGGTAGTCATGACGCCCCCTTTGGTGAAATATGGGACGGAAGTTGAGTATCGTACGCATTTTGAGCGCGTGTATTGCCTTGGCTCAATTTTTACTTTTGATGCTATTTGTGTCAAGTTTCGCCGCCATCACTTCAATCACTGTATGTTCGAAAGCACAGCACGAGATCGCATAAAAGATAAGTTTTCTATGGATCGGGCTCTACGCATTGATTGGATTAAAGCAACTTTGGAACACCCTGATGCCGAGCTTTATCAAGGTTGGGATCGTGATAAGAAACGACACGTCGCTGATAGACGAGCAGCAATCATCTATGAAAACTTTGTAGTCGTAATCCGTTTTGTCGACGATAAAAAAGCAGAGTTTGTCACTGCCTACCATGCCGGAGAAAGTATCGACAAAATTAAAAGGGGGCCGAAATGGAAGTAGATATGATTATGCCGCTGATTAAGGGCTCAGCGGCAGAAGCCTTTGTAGGTTCCCTACACACGGTAGAGAACACCTAATTGTATAGCCGATTTGTTTAAGATTCGTCAATTTTCATCTTAAAGCGATTAGTCTGTTATTAAGGCGGCGTTAACCAATGAGGCACGGCATGAGGATCACTGAAGACCAACTTGAGCAAAAGGCATTGGAATGGTTTGCCAAATTAGGCTTCCAATGTATTTATGGCCCCGACATTGCGCCTGCGCCCGATGGGGAAATGCCAGAGCGCGACGACTATGGCCAAGTCATTTTGGTGGATCGGCTACGGGCTCGCCTTGAGATCATCAACCCCAACGTCCCCGCCAGCGCGATTGACGATGCCTTGCAACAGGTTTTGTCGCCCAATCTACCAACCTTAATCCAGACCAACCGCCAGTTTCAACAATGGCTGCGTAATGGCGTAAGGGTTCGCTATCAACGCGATGGGGAAACGGTTGGCGACTTTGTCCATTTGATTGATTTCGAAAACGTCCACAACAACGACTGGGCTGCCATCAACCAATTCACGATCAAGGGGCCACGCCACACACGCCGTCCCGATATTATTGTTTTTATTAATGGTCTGCCTATCTCGGTTTTAGAGCTTAAGAACCCAGCGGATGAAGAAGCCGATATTTGGAAAGCGTTTGATCAGCTTCAAACCTATAAAGAACAAATCCCCGACCTGTTCAACACCAACGAGATTCTGATTATCGCAGACGGCACGAATGCACGGGCGGGATCGCTCACTGCCGACAAGGAACGCTTTAGTGTTTGGCGCACGATTGAAGGGCAAGAGCTCGATCCACTGGGTGTTCACCGTGAACTTGAAACATTGATCCGTGGCCTATTCCGCCGTGAGTATATGCTGGAGTTTCTGCGCGATTTTGTCCTTTTCGAAGATGATGAAGGCGAAATTATCAAAAAGATCGCGGCTTATCACCAGTTCCATGCTGTGCGCTTGGCGTTGGCTAAAACACTATCAGCTTCGGCTCCGGAAGGAGACAAGAAGGCAGGCGTTGTCTGGCACACCCAAGGCTCTGGCAAAAGTATTTCCATGGCGTGTTATGCTGGCAAGGTGATGACCTCACCAGCGATGAAGAACCCAACCATTGTCGTTGTCACAGATCGCAACGATCTTGATGGTCAGCTTTATGAAACCTTCAGTGCGGCTAAAGACTTGCTGCGTGAGGAGCCTATACAAGCTGAAGGACGGGATGAGCTCCGCTCTCTCCTTTCCAACCGTCCATCTGGGGGCATTATCTTCACCACCATTCAAAAGTTCAGTCTTGAAGATGGCGAAGATTCTTTCCCCGTCCTGTCCAGCCGCGACAATGTCGTGGTGATTTGTGATGAAGCTCACCGCACGCAATACGGCCTTGAGGCCAAGCTGGTCACTCAAGGCAAGAACGCTGGCAAGTTTGTTTATGGCTACGCGCACCATCTGCGTGACGCTTTGCCTTGCGCTACCTTTATCGCTTTTACGGGGACACCTGTTTCCCTCTCTGACCGCGACACCCGCGCTGTGTTTGGGCCAGACATTCATGTTTACGATATGCAGCAAGCGCAGGCTGACAAGGCAACCGTGCCTATCAATTACGAAAGCCGTCTTGCCAAGTTGGAAATGAAGGATGAAGACCGCCCCCGCATTGACAGCGAAGTGGAAGAGCTAACCGAGGACGAAGAAGAAGGTGCCGCCGCCAAGATCAAGTCCCGTTGGGCGGCCTTGGAAAAGCTCGCAGGGGCTGAGCCGCGCATCGAAAAAATTGCTTCTGACCTCATTGAACATTTTGAACAACGGCAAGATGTGCTGGCAGGCAAAGCCATGATCGTTTGCATGAGCCGTGAGATTTGTGTGCGGCTCTATGATGAGCTCGTTAAGTTGCGCCCTGAATGGCATAATACCGACCCAGAAAAAGGGGCAATCAAAATCGTGATGACTGGCTCGTCCAGTGACAAGCCTCTATTACGCCCCCATATTTATTCCAAGAAGATCAAGAAGGATTTGGAAAAGCGGTTCAAGAAGCCTGACGATCCTTTCAAGATCGTCATCGTGCGCGATATGTGGCTCACGGGCTTTGATGCCCCCTGTCTGCACACCCTGTATGTTGACAAACCTATGCGCGGCCATAGCCTGATGCAGGCCATCGCTCGTGTGAACCGTGTGTTTAAGGACAAGCCGGGTGGGTTGGTCGTCGATTATATCGGCATCGCCAACGAGCTAAAGGAAGCCTTGCGCGAATACACCTCTTCTGGCGGTAAGGGCGACCTAACAGAGAAAATCGAGCAGGCGTTCGACGTGTTTATGGAAAAGCTGCACATCGCACGCGGTATCCTGCACGGTTTCGATTACAGCGACTTTGAAGCTGAAGCGTTTGAGCTTCTCCCCGGCGCGGCAGATTATATTCTGGGGCTTAAGGATGGGAAGAAACGCTTTGCTGACTGCATCATGGCATTGTCGAGCGCGTACTGCCTTTGCAGCACCTATGACGATGCTTTGGAATACCGCGAGGAAGTGGCCTTCCTTCAAGCTATCAAGGCTGCCTTGACCAAGCATGAGGTTGCTACAGGCAAGATCAGTGATGAAGAGCGTGAACATGCCCTGCGTCAGATTGTGAGCCGTGCCCTGTCATCGGCAGAGGTGGTAGATATTTTTGCTGTTGCTGGGATTAAAAAGCCTAATATTGGCCTTCTATCCGAAGACTTCCTAAACGAAATCCGCATGATGCCCCAGCGAAACCTTGCTGTTGAGCTGTTGGAGCGGTTGCTTCGCAATGAGGTTAAGTCTCGTTTCAAAAATAACATCATCCAAAACCAAAAGTTTACGGATTTGCTGCAAAAGGCTTTGAACAAATACCGTAACCGAGCCATCGAAACAGCGCAGGTCATTGAAGAACTGATCGATATGGCCAGAGACTTCAATGCTGCGCTCAATCGTGGCGACGACAAGGGACTGACCCCCGAAGAAATGGCCTTCTATGACGCGCTGGAGAGCAACGAAGCCTCCGTGCGTGAGTTGGGGGATAATGTCCTACGGCAGATCGCTACAGAGCTTACAGACCAGCTGCGAAAGAATGTATCGGTTGACTGGTCTGTCCGTGAGACAGTGCGGGCACGGCTTCGTATCCTCGTAAAACGTATCCTGCGCAAATACAAATACCCACCAGACCTCGAACAACGCGCCATTGACCTTGTGCTTGAGCAGGCCAAGACGTTGTCGTCTGTCTGGGCGGATGAGATGGAATAGTTTTCCTTTTGGAGGTCTGATGTCATACCAAGAGATACCGATAGAAAAACTTGTCGTGAATACCGACAACGACAGACATGGCCCCGTATCGAATGAGGCAGAAGCAATTTCTTGGCACTTCGATAATCTAGGAAAACTTGCCATCACACTTGCCTCTGATATTGCTAAGGCAGGTCAAATCTATGAGCAGCCCTTGGTAAGTAAAAGCGGCTCTAAATATATTGTGCGAGACGGCAACCGCCGCATGACCTGTTTAAAATCACTTCTTAATCCATCTATCGTTTTAGATTCACATTACAGAAAAGTTTTTGAACAATTGTCAGAACGCATTAACAAGAAGGACTTTAAGAACATTCTTTGTCGTGTAGAAGATGACGAAGAAACGATTAATGAGATTGTTCACAGGCGGCACACGGGCGGTGCGAGTGGTGTAGGACAAGTAAAATGGGATGCTTTTGCTAAAGAAAATCATCTCAATCGAATTGGCAAGACAGACTCTTCCAGCATAGGAGTAGCGGTAGCAAACTATGCTGCGCAAATAGGGATTATTGATGACCCTAAGACGGTCCCTTCCTCAACACTAAAACGTCTTCTTTCTTCCAAAGATATCCGAGAAAGAATGGGTTTGGTTATATCTGGGAACGAGGTCTCCTTTTCCCAAGATGACCGAGCCGCGCGGCAGATTCTAAAACAAGTGATTCAAGACCTTATTAATAGAGAAGTGACGTTGCGCGACTTGTGGGATGTTGCTGGAAAAAATGCTTATCTTGATAAGCTTTTTAAAGAAGGGTTCGCTGTTCTTCCCGTGCGCAAGGGAGCCAAAGGTCAAACAAAAAAAGGAAAGCAAGCCGCAGAGGCCGGGAAAAATAAGCCCCAATGTCCTTTGGACATAAGGCAAACACTAATCCCTAAGGGCATCAATTTTGATAATGCTGAAAAAAAACCAGGGCTTTCGAAAATATGGCGCGTTTGGGATGAGTTGCAAACAAAGCTCTATATAAACCGTTCTCCCTGCGCTGTGGGAGTCATGTTTCGTTGCTTAATTTGGTTTTCGGTTGAACATTACATTTCATCAAGAGGCGTAAAGAGCCCGCCACAAGAATTGAAGGGAAGGGTTAAGGCTGTGGCTCAAGACATGTTGCAAAAGGAGTTAATTGATCAACCCTACTTGAAGGTAATTATATCCTACGCAGACTCCGAAAAACTCGTTTCAGTTGCAGCTGCTCACCAGTGGGTTCATTCTCAAGACCTTGTTCCAGATGTGCGTCCTCTACGGCAGATGTGGGAAACCTTAGAGCGGTTTCTCTGTGTTTGCTTGAAAATTGACCTAGCTTAACAAAGGAGTCTTTTATGTGGATGGTTCGGAGTGATGGCGGGCAATATGCCGAAGAGTTTGTTGAGCAAGGACTTGTAGCAATTAGCTGGAAAGAAGTTGGGCCACTGACAGGAGAGCCAAGTCGTGAGGCTGTCATTAATTTGGTCAAGAAAACATGGCCCGGTTTCAAAAGAATGAAGGCTGTTGTTTCTGGAAGCCAGCTCTACAAAATGGCCAGTGTTATGAAGGCCGGAGATGGCGTTATTTCGTACGACCCCTCTAAACGGGTTTATCATATTGGCAAAATCACTGGCGAGTATAAGTTTGATCCCCAAGCTGAGGAGAATATGGCGCATAGGCGTGCAGTGACGTGGGGTGCTTTAATCGAACGGGACAAACTGTCTGTGCCAACAAAGAACTCGTTAGGATCAACCCTAACCATTTTTGAGGTTCCGGAAAAAGCAGAACATGAAATCGCTGACCTGTTAGCAGGGCGCGTGGATAAAATAGAGGTTCCAGAAGAGTATGCTGTAAATGAGGCGGAAGTTGACACACACAACCTCATGGATGATTCCAAGGCGAGAGCCAAGGAGTTTATCAAAGACAAAATCTTTGACCTTGATTGGGAAGAGATGCAGCGGTTAGTCGCCGGCGTATTAAGGGCGATGGGATACAAGACTCGTATCTCGCCCCAAGGTGCTGACAGGGGGAAAGACATTGTGGCCTCTCCAGACGGTCTTGGTCTTGAACAACCTCGCATCGTTGTCGAGGTCAAACACCGTCGCAATCAACAAATGGGGTCGCCTGAAATACGCAGCTTCCTTGGGGGGCGCCATAAGGATGATCGAGGGCTTTATGTAAGCACTGGTGGCTTTTCAAAGGATGCCAAGTATGAAGCCGACCGCGCTTCGATTCCGTTGACCTTGATGGACATCGATGACTTTGTGGATTTGGTCATTGAAAATTACGAGGAAATGGATTTAGAAGCCCGCGCGCTTCTTCCTTTAACTAAAATCTATTGGCCGTCATAATCAGAGGCAGAGGAACAAGCTTCAATTAGGGCAGTGGATGCCGTGTGTGGGTGACTTTGGGAGCATCTGGTTTTATTGGCACCAATAAAACCAAGCGAAACAGCCAAAATATGAGACCCATTCGATCCCCCTTGGCTCACGAAATCCCCAACCCTCTCTGCCTGCCGATTGTCCATGAGATGCCGTCGCTGCGCATGATGCCAGATACTTGTTTGCCAATGTGGTGGTCGAGAACAGGACGCCATGGTACAAGCGTGAACTCGCGGCTTTTCTGGATCAGGGCAAACTTGCCGCTCGCGAGCTCGATGGTTCGGCTCATACGGCCTTCCACATGGTCTCCGGAAAACGTTTCGACATAGCCAAGCCCAAGCTCTTTGGAAAGCTGTCCGGCAACACGGGTCAACTCGCGTCTTTTTAATGTGGCGAGCATGTCAGAGCGGTAGATGATGCGCCCCTGATCTTCCTGCGCCAGACCTTGCTCGATGAGCCATTGCCGACGGCTTTTCATAGCCTCGCGCAGCTCGCGGCCAAAGCCGGAGTCGCGCGTTGCCTCGGTGTGGCCGGAGACGAGTTCACGGTCTAGCCATGTCGCGCCGTTTGTTCCGACTTGCTTATCGAGCGTGAGGGTAGAGAGCTTGTCCACAAGGATGGGCGTTGACTTGGCTAGAGCTTGTTCGTATTCGGCTGCGCGGGCAAGATGGTCGGGGGCGATGATCCATGTTCCATACGGCTCGCGAGTCACGCCGCCGGTTACGCGGCGGATCGCCTCCAGACGCCGGACGTGGGTTTGGGCGAAGTCTTCCGTGGCACGGGGATCATGCTTCAGGTGCAGGTCGATGTTATAGCGCCCATCGTTGGCGGCGGCGATCTCAACAACGGCGCGATCAACAGGCCTTGGCTCGACGCTCTTGGGCGTCACGCGCACGATGCTGCCTTGCGGCGTCGGCTCGGTCGCGTCGCCTCGGCCAATGTCGATGTAATGAGCGCATCCATCCACGCCATCGACGATTAGGTAATGGCGGTCGTTGTGTTCATCGGCCAATCCTCGCGCCACGACGCGCCCCGTGACGGGTTTTGTGTGCGCCTCTGCGGGGTCATAGATGACGTAATCGGCGGGGCTGTGGGCGATGTTCCTCTCGGTCATTTCTCGGTGCATGGTCTTGAGGATGTCGCCCCTCTCTCCCATGCGTTGTAAGGAGGCCTGTAGGTCGTCGGCAAGCCGCCACTTTCCATGGCTGCATTCTTCGGCAAGACCGAGGCGCTCGAGATGCTTGAGCCTGCCCGTTAATAGTGTTTGTCGGGCGGCGTCCTTGACCAACGGCGATAGGCTTCCATTGTTGTCCTTCTCTAGGCTCAAGAGCTGCCTATCGAGGCTGGTAAATCTCTCTGCCGTCATCTCGACCCTGAGCTGCAACTGTATCTCCCGATCCGAGCGTGGGCCGAGGTCGAAGGTAACCAGTTCGGCGGCTCGTTCACGGATGCCCATGGTCATATAGTTCTTGGCGAGTATAAGGTCTTTGCCCAAGGCGTCCTTGCCTCGGACAATGATGTGAACATGGGGGTGTCCGGTGTTGAAATGGTCGGTGGCCACCCAGTCGAGGCGTGTGCCGAGATCCTTTTCCATTTGAGCCATCAGGCGGCGCGTGAACAGCTTAAGGTCGTCGTACTCGATGCCGTCCTCGGGGGCCACGATGAAGCGGAACTGATGCCTGTCTCCCTCTGCCCGATCAAGGAAGGTCTTGCTGTCTGTCCGGTCTTGCTCGGCACTGTAAAGCTGACCATGCTCCCCCTCACGGGTTACGCCATCGCGTTGGATATATCGAAGGTGTGCCTGCGCTCCGGCCAACCCTTTCCCGCCAAGCTTGACGACGCGGGCCTTAACAATCACGCGCCGCCCGCGAAGGGCACCGAACTGCTCACGGCCAGCAAGCCACGCCCCCATGGCTCCGCCGCGTCCAATACGGCTTCCCGTAAACTTGCTCTTGTGACCACGCGTTCCCCCCGCCCGATTGACCGCGGCAAGCACCTCATGGGCGTACCGTCTGCGTGCCTTCAAGCCACGGTTGCGTGGTTTACCAAGCTTTGGCTTAAAATCGTCTTCTATCATAACCGCCTCCTCAAAGAAGAAACAAAATCAGCAGGTTGAACAAAACAATCTCCGGTGATCCGGCTACCCACATACAAAACCTCAAAAAAGAGATGTGCAGACAAGGCGATAGTCGCTCCCATGTGGGAGCGCTTTATCTTGCCTTACGCTCCCCCCTTCATCCGGGTCCTCACACCTCAACGCAAATGGAGGCAACCCAACCCCGACCAACACACAAACCCAAGCCTACAATCCCACCCGCCAAGCGACACAAAACCGGACCAAAAGTTTGTCAAAAAGCCCACCGACCAAGCGCACAGAAAGTCACTTTGAGACCACTTCTTTGCTCTGGCCTGACCACCCAAAAGGCTCCTCGGCGGATAGGTTTTGTTGCGCGAAAACACCTGAATGAAGGTACAAAACGCAGGAGGAACCCCATCAAGAAACACCCCATAGGCTCGTCCCCCAAAGCCGCTGCCACCTCCGTTCGGGGCCGAATGTTTGACGAAAAAGTTCGCCCAGCGGGGCAAAATTCTACGCGTGAAAGAACTTGTCGATGGTGCGAAAAGGAGGAAAAGTTCGGGTGGAAAAGGCTCCAAAGATTCATTCCAGAATGTCATCGCCAAATCCGTTTTCAAGGTCGAGCGAGCCCCTGAAAGAGCTGCTCGTCGTGACAGAATTCTACGGATCACGGGCTTCCCGATGAGCATATGAACAGGTTTGAAAATCCGGCTCTGGACGTTGGGAGACAAATGCTGAAGATCAACTTCAGTGGTGCCTACGATGGCCAATGTGCGGGTGAAAGAGGAAGTTCTACACAGCGGCAGAGTCGCTGCCGATGGCGCACAAGGAAACAAATGTGAGGAACCGTTCATGCTTTCCCCGTTTCATCCTTGGAGCGGGACGACGCTTTGAGGCGCGCAACGCGGCGTCCCACTTGATCGGCAAATTTGAGAAAGCGTTCCTGTCCGATAGCCTGCGTGTCCGCGTCAGGCTGCGGCACTTTAGCGTTAAGCATGATGCTAAAGCGGATGAAAAGCGTGAGGCTTTCAAGGATGATCGTAACGTCAGACCGCACTCGCTCGAACTCGTGCAGTGCGGTTTCAAGATCGCTACGGACACCATCCAGATCACGCGCGAGGGTATCGAAACGCTTGGCGGTAAGCTGGGCGAATTCGCTCTCGGTGCCGCGCTCGAGGAAGACCTTAATGGCCTGAACAATGATGTCGGTTTTAGTCGTGCTCGGGTCTTGGGCAAGCGCATTAAGTTGTGCGCTCAAGTCGGACTCAAGCAGAAACTCATGGCGTGTTTTTGTGCTGGTCATGATCCCTCCGGATGTTGAAAACGTCCGAGAGATCATCCTTTGAAACCCGAAAACCTCTTATAGCCTTTATGTCCCCTTACCTACGATGACGCACGGCAACATCGCTATCTTTGAGGCAACCGGATCAGAAAGGGCACTGTGTGGGCATAACTGTGCCGTTTTTCTTGGCGAATGATGAAGTATCAACCAGCGTCACGTGGGAATGTGCATGTTGTAGACTTGAAGGTGAGCGATGTTCGAAGAAGACAAGACAGGCGCGGCGTTAGCATGAGGAGATAGCTCAAATGCTCAGGTGGGAGGGCTATCGGTGCCGCTGGACGGTTTCCTTTCCCACGCTGGCAGAAACGGCCACATAACCTGCGCGGCTGCCTGAGCCGCGCTCCTTGTGACCTTGCAGGGGGTCAGGAACGGTCTTTCCGCTTAGGGTGGCTGGGGTTTGCCTAGGGAGTCGGCAAAGACCCCCTACAGGGCCAATTTTGAAGCTTTACCGACGGGTTATTGGGTGAGTGTCAGCAAGGGTTCAGGGCAAGGGGTGCAGCCGATGGGCCCCGCGCCGGCGCGCGAGCGCGGCGCGGGTTGATCGGCCAGTCCCGCGCCCTGATACTTTAACTTGATACTATATAAAGATAGTGTGAACATTAACGTCACTACTGCGTTTATGGAGCATCTATGACAGATAGCAAACAAATAGCTTGGAATGGTATCATTACCTCTCTTGGATTTGAAGTTAGAGACTACCCAATAATTCGTGGTTCATCTGGACTGGATCACAGGCTTTTGTCGTTAGGCGTTGATGACAAGAATAAACGCATAGTTCTTGTGTCTTCTGATCCAGACCCAAGGATCGCGGCTATGATGCAAATAGATGTTCAGACAACTATGCCTGATACCTCTGTACTTGTTGTACGCCCCCTTGTGGTTGATCTTGGAGTGATTGCACGAAAAGTTATCTCAATGCTCGGCGGGCCAGTTGTTAAAATTCAGCACATTGAGGGTCTTTACAAAGCTTTTGAAGCGGCGAATGAGGATGCCAAGAAACAAATATTGGAAACCAATATAGCGCCTTTTATAGACCCTATTAGAACAGCGTTTAAGCACGTAACTCTTCCAACATTATCTCAGATTGTTTCAGTAGTACATCAGGCGGCCTACTTTGATTGGAAAGGCACTTTTGAAGAGTTGAAAGTCCAGAACGAGTTAAAGGCACTTTCATCGGGGACTATTTCCCTTGAAAGTTTGGCTGTTCTGGACAATATGAAAGTAGACAGAGAGTATGGATTGTGTCCCATTCCCCTGTACGAGTTTAATGAACAAGATTGGGAGTTATTTTTAAGCGGAACCTCTCCTGACCGAATTTGTGAACGTCTGACCGAACTGGGTGTTTATCACTACTTTTTCCCTTCGCCAGATCATCTCGCGCTAGGTTTCATTGATAAGGGATTAACATCAGCAATCCGATTACAAGAAACTATTGAGCTAGCCCCGACGAAGGGTCATCCATTGGGGCCTGCAGAACTACTGGGAGGAACCGTTACCCTTCAGAATCTGATCGATGACTTAGGGGGGCGAGGCTTTGTTGTTGAAGGAGACCTAGGGATTGAGATTACCGAAGCGGGCACAAAAGCACGTGCTAATGTAAAATTCCGTCCGCGAGAGGGCGCGTTGTCTAGGCTCATCCGTTGCCTAAACATAAATATCAATTTTCCTCAGAGCTAACTTCTCGTAAGCTTAGAAGGTCGTTTCTAGACTCTCAATACGCCTCACAAGGGTTATATTTTTCAACGTGGGCAACGTCATACTTGCGTGGCTCTTCTTGAACTGGCCCGTCAATCTCTGTGCTGCAGCTATAGTCAAAGAGTATCACCGAGCCGTCTGGTTGGTCTCTTACTACTAGCAGATAATATGATCCCTTGGGGAAAACGCCTACCGAGTGCTTCATAAGCTCGTCATAATATGATTTTTCAAGCTTGCCCTTGATTGTGCGATCAAAGGCTTTTTGATCGAAGCTGTCCGGAAAATAGTCCACGTACTCTCCGTAGGCGAAGTCCGTCGATCTCCACACAGCTGTTTTCAAAAGGCCGTAATTTGTCTCATCGCGTGAAACAATGCTTGTGCAGCTTGGCAGAATGAACAGCAAAAAGAAAATGGACAGAATACTGCGGGCGAACCGTACATTACGCATAGTATGTTGCTCCTTCAGCTGGCCTGTCCAAGTCTACTCCACTGTCGAGGTCCCAGTTTCTAATGGTGTCGGCAGCCTGAAGATTTTCGTTCAATCCTTGGTACAGTTTTGTCCATGCTTGTTGGACGTTCTGAACAGCTCTTGTGAAACCATGCTCATAAAACGAGCCTGCGCCACCTTTTGGTAAACACACCTGTGCAAAATATTTTTCGTAATCTTCTGGGTATTTCTGGATGATCTCGTCTTCTGTTTCATAAATTATGCTGTCTACTGCTTTTATATGTCTGGACAAGCGGACCAAAGCTGAGTCTCCATCGGCAATGTCAAGAGCCGTAGTGTAAAAAGTAAGCCATTTAGATGGATTGGGCTTCTTCTTAGTATTTGGGTAGCTGTGCTCTATCTGGCGTTTCCAAAAGTCAACCAGCGCATCTTTGAACGGGGAATCTTTGCATCCAAACAGTATGTCAATAAAGTGCGAGTCTCGAATATTGTTGGTAACGGTTCTTTTATATATGATTGAGTCCTGCGTCATTTCGCAAAGACGGTGAGGCTCTTTATTGCTGTCATATTCGCCGACTATCGCTGTGACGATAGGATGGATTGTTGCGTCTGTGACAAGATGCGAGGCATATCCCATCAACCAAGCTAGTATAGCTTCATGCGTATCAGTCCGGTTGGGCCATAATTGTTTTAGCTCCCGCAGTCCATGTATGACTGTGCCATTTGTGTTTTCGTGATGCATAAGGTTCGCCCACGTTGATCCCCCAATACACAGGTAAGGAAGGTCTGGGCTTACTGAACCGAGATATACAAAGTTGGCGTGTTTGCGCAGAATGCGGAATAGCTCCCTGTCGAGGGGAGATTTTTTCTGCTCCATCGCTTTTATGCAAACCATGATATGTGTAAATGCACCTGCCATGGGTGTGGATTATACCCTAGAATCTCCGTAACTGCAAATCGGCTTGCTGTATTACTATTGTATCGGTACATACTACCCCAACACTTCCGCAATCTTCTTTGAGATCGTATCCGCAGCCAGCTTCACCGGATCGGCAGCCAAGTGTGCATAACGCGCTGTCGTCTTCGCGTCCTTATGCCCTAGCAACGCGCCTATCATTAACGGGCTATGCCCACTTCCTGCCCCTACCGATGCAAATGAATGGCGAAAAGTCGCACGAACGCACGCCTCCTGTTCCGCTATTTCCTGCATTCATGCTAAATGCAGTGCGGTACTGAAAGATTGGTTTGTCTTTTGATTTTTTGATTAGAGGCTATACATCGTTCTTGAAGGACCGCCTCGTTTTGGAACACCTCGGCTGCAAGCCTTTCCAGACGATCTTCCCGATGCGACTCTTAGGTCTCTGGCTTCCGTACAGAAATCTCCCCTGCTTATCGGATAGCCGACAGCAAGAATTCTACTGGGGGGAACCTCTTTCAGAGTGCCCTCTTTGGTCAAAGCAAAAGCCTTGTAGAACTCTTCTGTTTCTACAACCTTATAAAGTCGCTCATCGACCTCAAGATATTGCACTTCTTTATGCGTTGTCATTTCGGGCGTATCCCATATTTTACGCGCTTATGTGGCCCTTCAATTGGTTTCTCGGCCACCCTGTTACGCGCTTCATTATACCGCGATCTCGCTTTTTCGTAAACTTGTTTCCATTCTGGCGAGCTCTTTGCAAAAAACACTTCATGGGCAGCACGGTTGAAGTCCATAAGCGTCTCGAAACAAAGTGATTTAGCTTTTTCCTCGTTTTTCCATCCGCACAATTGTCTTTTCCTCGGTCACGCCCAGCGTCGGAAGATTCTGGCGGATGGTGTCGGCGACATAGGACGGGGACAAATGGGCATAATGCTTTTCTGTCATGCGCGTGTCCTTGTGCCCAAGCTGTTGCGCTATCACGGGCATGGGGACGCCTCGCATTGCCAGAAAGCTCCCGTGCGTGTGGCGCAGAATGTGAAACGATATAGCGGGGGCAATCTCGGCGTGTTTGCAAGCCTCAGCCAGTGGGCGGCTTTGATGGGATTTTCCCCATGCATTCCCCTCGCCTCGCGTGAATATCAGGTCAGAGCCTTTCTTGCCCAGTGTGACGGATTCAAAGAACCGCTTGCCCTCATCGTTTAGAACCGCGTGGCGGGGCTTACCGCTCTTGCTGATACGCACAGCCACTGTGCCAGCGTCGGGGTTGTAATCACGCGCCGTGAGACTCCCTAGCTCCCCATAACGACATCCCGTGAACAAAGCCCCCTGCACAATCTGGCGCAGATCATGGGGGCAGGCATTTATCAGGCGCAGGCTCTCGGCCTCGGTGAGATAACGGATAACGGGCGCGTCTACGTTCTTGAAAGGCGTCACGCGCCGCCATCCGGCATCGGTTGGAATCCTGCCTTGCTTCCACCCAAAGTTAAGGGCAGCCTTCAATACCGTAAGTGTACGATTGGCCGTTGCACGACGTCCGCGAATTGCATCGGCATCTTTGCTTTGTTTGCGCGTGTTTTGCTTTTCGGCAGCCTTTCCCGTGCGCAACCGCGCAGGGGCTGTGGCAAGAGCATGGTGCCATTCGGTAATGCGCTTTGGTGAAAGCTTTATAACATCCAAATAACCCAGCGCGGGGGCGATGTGGGCATTGATACGCGCCTCTGTTTCCTGAATCCCCTTCCCCACGTTTTTGTAGTGCTTCATGTAATCTTCAATAACATCAGAAACGGTATAAACGCCCTTGTGCGCTTCCTCTTGTCCGGACTCGATGCGCTCGGCTTTGCTGCACCATGCACGGGCAGCCTCTTGGGCTTGATTGAAAGAGAGTGTCTTGTTGTCATCGGCGTCCTGAAAATCATCGGCAAGGCCAATTCTTGCTTCTTCATAGCGTCCCGCCTCTGTAAGTCGTCGCGCAATCCATGTGCCGCCCTTGGTCCCCTTACGGTAGCCTAAATGCAGCCCTTTGTTCAGAGCGCGCCAATAAGGCTTGGTGCATATTTTGAGGGCACGCCTAGCGTTGCGAGTATCTAAGTTTGTGTCCCTAACGCGCCGAGCCATGTTTTTCCTCGTTTTTTGAGAAAAAGATTTTTGCCTAATTTTTGCCTAATATACGGTGTTGGACTTTAGGAGGCAAGAGGGTTCATAAAATGACGTGTTTTATTGGTTTTCAGAGAGTTACATGGTTTCTGGTAGTCTCAGAAAGTGCCAATATTTGCCCTTTCACGGCGGTAACACGGGTTCGAATCCCGTAGGAGACGCCATATAAAATAAACACTTAAGGCCACCCTCGCGGTGGCCTTTGTCGTTTTTGGGTAAGTTTTGGGTAATAAGCGGTGGGAAACAAGGCGGTTTGTCGGGGAATAAAGACCGCGTGACAACCCTCCTAAAAGCCCATAAGTTCATGATGCACTTTTGCCCCACCCCTTACAGAAAGCCCCCCCATCATGTCCTCTAAAGCTCTTTGCCTTCTTTTGGGGGCGTTCACCCTTAGCGGTTGCGCCTCTATCATCGAAGGCCGCTCACAAGAATTATTGGTAAACACAAATCCATCTGGGGCAACGTGTGTTCTTGAACGGAGTGGAGCGCCAATAGGAACCGTTTCACCGACGCCAAGCTCAATCCTCATTCAGAAAACAAAATATGACATTATCATCAAGTGCAATTTGGATGGTTATCAAGAGGCAACCTATTTCAATAAGTCTGGGGCGGCAGGAGCAACCTTTGGAAACATCGTTTTAGGTGGGGGCATCGGTTGGGCAATCGACTCCGCGTCGGGGTCTGACAATAAATATGATAGCCCCGTGAATTTAACGCTTGTTCCCGTTCAGCCCGTTACAGCAAACATTGCACCAACAAAAAAGGAATCTAAACCTGTTGCTGCCCCCACAACGTCAAAGCCAGATCAACCCGCAACGACGACGCCAACCCCTGAAACCAAAGCAAAACCGAAAGAAGAATCGGGTTATCCGATGGGAAACGGTGGATAGTGGTTCCCCAGCAAGGGGGCAATCCTTTGCATGAAGGCGCAATCCAAGCGTTCCTCGTACCTGTCTCTTTTCTCCATGATACGGTTATAGGTTGTCCAATGCATGCCCTTGGGCTTGAAGTTTTCAATCCATAGCTTGCTTTCAAGTCTCTCAATGCCCCGATGCATGCGGGTCATAAAGTCATCGCTTTGGCTTTGGTATGTAAGGCGCAGGGCTTTCCGGCAATACCATCGCCCCCGATAGGAATAGAGCTTGGCCACGCGGCGACCGGAATGGGGGCAGATAAACCAAACGCGCTCCCCGCCAAACGGGCACGTGGTATAGGTCAACGTGATAGGAAATGAAACGCTTTGCCGCTCGCCACCATCGACCGAGCAGCTATATTTGAGGGTCAGCGAATAAGAGCTTTCTACATGAACGCCTATTGAACCGACTTCCTCTTCGCCCAACGTCCATCGCCATCCGAAATAATTACCTTGCCTTAGTTTACCTTCTCGTGCCCAGCGTCGCACGTCTATGCTGCGAAAGGATTCAGCCTTGTTATGCGAAGCTGGCCGCCCCGCCCCGTATCTATCTCCGCCTCTCATGCTCCTCCGTAGAATACGAAATCAATAGGCAACTGGCAAAACACGGATTGAAAAATATAGAAAATGTTTTTAATCATCCCGTGCGGTGTTAATGGCATCTTCCACCGCCTCATTAACTTTGTTTGTGGATTCTTGGACTTCATCTGTAACATCTTTGACATCAGAAACAACTCGCCTCCAGTCCATGTTATCAAATTCACTGACCACAAAAATAAGTCCATCCACTTTTTCTTTTAAGTCAGTCACCTCAGATTCAGCATCATTTAGCTTAGATTGAATATCTTCGAGCTTGGACTGTAACTGATAAACCCGATTCTGAAGTTCTTCATTTTTTTCGTCATCACAACCTGCTACGGCAAAAGACAGGAGTAATACAAAGGCAAAAACGAAACGCTTCATCGCACCACCTCTTTTATAAAGCCATAAAGAAACTCATACACCAAAGTGATTCTAAGTTGTTCTCCCAAGAACCGCCACCTCAAAATAAACCAAAGTTGTTTTCTTTCCTTCGATGATAAGCAAGCACGGCTTCGCCGTGCCGTCTTTTTATCAAGGAAGGTTTTTCACTTCGCTTGCTTGCGCCGTGGATACGCCGCTGCGCTCAGCGAAAAACAATCTGTCTCTTGGCCTCTTCCTCCCATCACTCCCCCTTCTATCCCCCAGCCCATGGTAATATTAGCATATCCAAAACGGAACATATTGTCGGGCCAAAACACCTTTGACGAGTGCCAATGCGGAACATAAAAACGTAAGCCCCGCGCCGCACGAACGGTTATCCAGATATTTGGTGTATGCGAAGGGCTTGTTGTGCGTATTAATCGATTTTCTGCCCAAAATCAGCCAAATCGCACGCTTTTATGACCGAAACTGTCATCTACAAACCGGCCACGGGTCCTCCCTGCGGGTTTTCGTATGCTGGCGGCAAGAGCGCGGGAGATGGCCACACACAGGGCACAAAGGCGGGAAGCCAGCCCCGTGGTCATGAATCCGGCGCCTGTGCGGGGTTCCAGCAAAAACGGGGCAAGAACAAGGCGTTATGCGGCGGGAGGGATAATATGGAGGGTGGATTCCTTTTGGGGGAAAGAATCCACACGCTCAAGCCCGCGTGCGCAGGCATGAATCAAAATATCCGCCGCCCCAGCCGTTGTAACCGCACCTGTAACCTGTAACCAGATTTTCATGTCTGACGCTAGCGAAATCCCGCGCCTTGCCCGCCCGTATATGATTTTCGACAGGAAGGACCCTATAATTTGAGGGTGGGCGTTCATAATGTTCAATAATGATGGTGACGTCATATCCGTACAGCGCATTCCGCCGATTGCTAGGCACTGTTCAAATTGTTCAAAACGTCCAAAAGGAACCGCCTATCTTCAGTACAAGGGACACGCCATCAGTTTTGAACGTTTTGCACATTCTGAACATTGGGGGCGAGTTTCGGATTCACTTTCCAATCACCGCGCGGGCGACCTTTGGTTTCTTTGCTGGCAGGCATTATCCACCCCATGCGCTCCAGCGCGGTGAAGGCCTCCTTGCGCCGTGGCGTGTCGCGCAGATGGGCGAAACCCTGCGTCTGATAAAGCTGCCTCTCGTTCAGATGTGTGATGGCGGATTTTAGTATGTGTCGCGCTATCAAGGCGGCGTCGGTTTCCTGACGGCTGATGCCAAGGCCGCTGATCGAGCGCTCGAACATCTTTTCAGCATAGGCCAGATACGCACCGGCATAGGCGATGGATGTGGGCGTGATGGCCTCTGGCTCCGGCGCATCTGGCGTCGCCGCCCAGACCAGATATTCGATAATCAGAGCAAGCCGCAACGCACGCGCGGGGGTCTTGCCGTGCCAGCCGGAAATTAGCCCATGGGTCGAGCGGGCATTTTCCATCGCTTGCTGCCGAAGGTCATCAAAAGACTGTGTGCTGGCCAACGGCACCAGACGAGCCTTCACGCCCTGTTCGGTTTTTTCCATTTGAAGCTGGCGCAGTTTGCAGGCCGCCGATACCAGCATTTCCTTTCTGGCTTCGCTTCCCTCTTGATTGATGGCACTGAGGGGGCGAAAGGCGCACGGTGTCGGCCACACATAAAAAAACCGCGCCGTGAATCCGTCATCGGATCCAGCGAGCGCCTCGCGCAGCCTGTCCGGTTGGATACCGCCCAGAATGGCCATAGAGGCATAGGCCACCTCAACCGGCTGTCCGGTTTTCTTGACGCGATCCACGGTGTGCGATCCGCCGTTCCAGCACTCGAGATAAAAAGCGCGGTCCGATCCTTCGCCGCCATAACGATCAAAGCTGCCGATCCATCCCGCCAACTCATCGCGTAACATCAACAAGCCTTTTGGATTGTGCGCTAAAATATTGGTGGCTTCTTCAATGGTGCTGTCGTTGATGATGATGCGCGGCATGCCCGGCGGATCGGACGGTATAGAATCTTCCGGCTGTTCTGGAGGTGTTGTGCCGCTTTTGATCGCTGTCCTGACTTCAATTTTCCATTGATCGCGGCGAACGGTGGAGATATCTGTTTCTTTTGCATGCTCCGCCATACGTTCTTGCCATGCTGGGCGCTCGTCCGTTTCCAACGTTTTGCAGACGTCGACAAACGGTCGTTGTGCTGGGGTCTTGCCCGTGCTGGGCATGCCAATTAGCGCAAACCAAAGGTGCGGCGCTTCAATCCAGTCAGGGGTAGCTGCAATGCGGCGGGCGTTACCGATCCATGCCGAGGCAGAGGCCAAAAGAGCGGCAGCAACATAATCGACAGGGCACCCGACCGCCTCGGCCTGTTCAAAAGCCCATGCCGACCATGGCGAGGGCAATAGCGCCGGATCGAAAAGTGGTGGCATGGCCTGATCGGCATCCACCAGCGACATGTCGGGTTCCGGCCAAGGGTCGGGAGATTTAACAGCGGGTGTTGCGATCTCCACATTAAGCTGCTTGATAACTTCCTCCAGACCTTCCGTGACATGCAGATCATTAAAATCTGTAGCCAAGGAATCTTTTGCGAGAAAGCGAGGCAGAATGACAGCGCACCCAAATTGCGCCGCAGTCTTTTCTGCCTTGCATTTTCCGACATTTTCTTTGCCATGCGCGTCATTATCAGCGGCGATGATAAAGGTTTTGGTCGGATAGGTTGTGCGGAGGTTGGCGACTACCGGTTCTATATTTCCTGCGTCGAAACATACGATCACGGTCTTGCCTGTAGCCAGATGCACGCTGGCACCGGTGGCATATCCGGCAAAGCGCCTAACATGAAAATCTTCCAGCGCGCCGACGATTATTGCAAGATTGGCCCTCCCAAATCGCACACCTCGTTCCGTACGCTCGCGCTATCGCCAGAGGATGTGCTTGCACTGAAGAAATGGATTTTGGCTGGTGGCGTTAAAGATGATCCCGACGCGTTGGTGTTTGGAACAAAAATCGGCAAGGCCGATTCCTATCAGAACCTGTATTATCGCTGGTGGGCGCCGATGATGAGAAAGGCGGGGCTGGCCGCTCTCGTGCACGATCCCAAAACAGGCGCCGCCGTGATCGAAAAGAAGACCGGAAAGGAAAAGGCGATCCCAGCCTTCACGCCGCATCAGCTGCGACACGCTTTCGCCAGCCTCTCCATCGAACAGGGCATCGGCCCCAAGCAGCTGCAGGTCATGATGGGGCATTCATCGATCAAAATGACGATGGACACCTACGGTCATCTTTGGAAAGACGATGCTGCCGATCAGGTCTTGGCCATCGCCATTGAGCGGCAGCTGGGGTGAAAAAGAGCATAAGATGTGTAGCATGGTTAAAACGCGGTCAAAAACTTCAATCTTTTCCATAGCCATTCCTTAACGTCATCCGTTTGTTAACACAAAAGTAACTATGTGGTTGAAAGTATTGATGAAATTGTTTTGCCTGCCATTTTCTGGTAATATGCATCTCGAGTTCGGGCTTATCGGGTGAGCCATATAAGCCGTTAATATTTCTGAAACTATTTGAGAAAGCCATTGGAGGGCGCTATGTTGGGAGCAGTCGCGTTAAATCGCGTTATAGATTTTCTTCCCGCTATTGATTTAGGGAAAGTACGGAGTTTTTTCAGGGTGCCCCAGCGTACACGCCCTTTGACCAGACAGAGACGTGCTCGTCAGTTTTATTACGTGACGTGGGACGGAACTACGCCTGTGCGCCCGGACGATCTAATCGGTGGGATGGTTTACGTCACCAAGGACGGCAAGGCCGTATATTGGGATGAAGGCAAGGACAAATACGCTTTTGAGGCTCGTTATCTTTCTAAAACACCCGACGAGCTTTTTCTGAACAGGGAAAAAAGTATAGCTGTCAGCTATGATGATACTCGCGAGGCAGGTGAGACAATCTCCGCCGATGACCGGGTAGCCATGCTACGCGATTTTTACCCAACAGAAGAAATCACGGAAATCTTAGCGTCTGTTAAAAAACTTTCTGATCCCTTCCGGCCTATTCCCACAGAGTGGAGAAGCAAACCTCTTGCTTGGCTTGTCCAAGACGATGAACACGTGCCCGGATATGGAAAATGGACCGGAGTCGTTCATGCCTCTGAGGACGGATCAAGACTTATGTTCACCCCGTTCGGAACGAACGGAAACCCGTATCCCAAAGACACATATTACCTTAACCTCGATCCCATGGATTTCGTCGAAACGGCAAAGCGGGTTAATCCTTCACCTCAGAAAACACCCAATTTTGCTGGTTATCATTCTGAGGTCAGCAAAAGGCGCGATAGTTTCGCGACCCCCAATGATCGCGCATGGGTTGAACGCTGCCTGAAAGCTGAAGGCGGCACACCGGCCCCTGCAAAAGACATTACGCACGGCTAATCGTTTCATTCAGGAGAACGACTATGCCGCGCATTTGGGTGCTCCCCGAAGACGTTATCGCTGAAATTGATCGCAGGGCGAATAAGCTCAAGGAACGCGCTTTTCCGCACAATGGCCATTTGCACTACTATTCCGGCCCCAGCGCGGCTGTTTGGAACCTCATCGCCGATCCAAAAGAAAAGAACCACGATATTGCCATCGCTTGGGCAAAAGCTCATGGGGCGATGATTATTGACGACAGCCCCATCGGGAAATTCCTGACAAACTATAAAGGAATGGGGACATTCGCCTATTTCAATCTCAATCCGCGCATTCCTGCGAGAGACAGGAGGGACGCAGGATTGCGCCCTTGGAAGCATGCCTCACACCTTCTCGCGCTTTCTGCCCATGGACAAGTCACGACAACCGTAAATGGGGCGGATCGTGGCGGCGTGTACTATACAATCGAATACGCGAACACTATGGAGCCAAGCTATTTGGGCCTTTCGGCGTCGGAGTTCCTTGACGCTTTATCTACACCGCGAAAGAAAGAAGTTCTCAACATTAACATGCTTCCGTTCAAAGAAGTTCTCGCAAAGCGGGACAACAAAGGAACCGAGTCAGCACATGTGATGATCCAGCTTGGCGCAACGCGTATGGCTTTGCATGAGGCACTAGAAAAGTCAGACCCTGACTACATCCGCAAAGCGTTGAATCTAGCGTCAAAAGAAGTTCTGCGCTCCCCCGCCGAGGCTTATAAATATTTCCTCGTCAGCCAAGAGCGTTTCTTGATTGATCGTGCCGATCAAATGAAGGGAACGGCGTTTGCCGAGAACTTTGCAAAGCATCAAACACCCATCGTTCGGAAACAACGCCGTGAAGAGCGCCTTGACCAATTCACGTCAAAGGTTCTGTTTTTGATCGAAACTGAGATTGCCATGATGCCTCCGTCAGCGCGCCCAGATTTCATTGTCCCATCATATGTAAAGGCTCGTGCCCCGCGTTAACAAGGGGAGGGAACAGACTTTTTCTGCCACAAGAATCCCTTGGTCACCGCCCAAATTTTTCTGCCATTTTTGTGGCATGGAGAATTTGGGAGTGATTTGTATTGTTTGGAAAATCAAAGAGATAGCTTGTTTTCTTTTGTCATGCGCATGGCACAAAAAAAGCGGCCTTTTCAGGTCGCCTTCATGCCGTTTTTCTTTTATGTATCAATTACTTAGAATTGGTAGCAGCGGAGGGGATTTAACAGCGCGAATTTCTTTTATTTATCCGATGAGTTACACCCTACCGAGTGCTTCGGATACCCCAAAAGATACCCCACTTATGCTGTGGCTCGGGACGAATGCCTGCGGATACCAGCGAACCAACTGCCCGCATTATAACCTGATTTGCGCCGCGCACCAAGACGCGCCAAATCCCACCTACCACAAAAGGGTTCCCTTCCCAAACATCAGGGCGAGAGGTACGGCGAGACACCCTTAAAATAGGGTGGTAGGGTCCGGTTATAGGGGCAAGTGTCCGTGTGTTAGTCGAGAAACAATCAAGTCGCTGTGGATGTATGATTGTTGCCCTTTGAAAGGTTGCACTCAGGACAAGTGACCTGCCCATTAGCTACCGTTGTCTGTCCGCCCTTAGACCACGGAACAATATGATCACAGTGCCACGCATCCCAAGTCAACTTTACTCCATCACATCTTAACTTTAGCTGGCAAACACCCTCATCGCGCCGAAAGACAGCCATCTTCTGAACGTAAGTAAACTCCCGCTGATTATCCTTGCGGGGCAATTCTGGAAATCTTTCCAACAAATTCCGCAACAAAAATTCCATACGCCAACGGATAGACTCGGCAGCATCAGTACTGTGGCTCGTTTTTTCTCTGTACGCGACCAAATCCGCATCCGCCTGCGACTCATCTGAAAATTCTTCTAAATCGCTGCTGAGCCGGTTCGTTTCAAACTTAATAAACCAATCGTGCAACTGCCCTTCTATGGATGATAAAACGTACTGTCTCTGTATTTCTGCAATTACGCAGTATAGCGATATGACATTATAGCGAGCCAACTCAGGGGCTTTTTCTGGAAAAACTCGCGCCAGAACATCCAAGGTTCGCCGTACTGATTTCGCGGTCGTGCCATTGGCATCAAAATCTTTATGCTGCCGATACATCTTATTGAGGTCTGCGCTTTTTATGTTTGCTGGAGCTCCAGCCAATTCCAAGCAGACAAGTTGAGCCGCAACCAAGTCATAGTCGAATCTGGTATTGTTAAAACCCACACTCTTAAAAATAGGGTGTTGCGTAAGAGTTCGAATGAAGTCCCGCATGTTGCCAGGATAGGCGTTTCGTTTTTCTTGTGCCTTAAGAGATGTCCCGTTTTGCAGGCGCAAAAACATCTCGCGGACTTCTTCGTCGTCTGTATCATCAAGTATAATGATATCCAAAGAGTATGTGTCAAGTTGGATGCGCAACTCATCGGGCAAGTCGTCATACTTACAATTCGCAATGGCCATGCAGCTGATAGGGTCAGCATCCTTCGGTAAAGAAAATTCGCCGCCATAGAATGACCAGACAGCCCGCAGCCGTTGCTGTCCATCAACCACGTCATAGCGTTCCGGGCTTGAATTTTGAATGCGCCGCCAATAAAGTTTGGGGACGTCATAACCGCGCAGAATCGTGTCAATCAAAAGTTGTTTCTGCGCCGTCGTCCATACGGCAGGTCTTTGGAAATCTGGGTTTGTGTTTATGCGGGCGCGCAGGCCATAAAGCGTCGGAAGCGGCCATTGCTTCTTGTTAACGTTCATGGGGTACTCCCTTAAGATTCGGTTTAGATTTCATAACTTAGTTCTGCGCTGTTGCCAGCCCCCAACACTCGTCACATATGTCACATATATTGCCTGAGGATAGTACCGTTAGTGAAAAAATCTAGCAAAACGATTCACATCGTGTAACATAAAGTAGCGATTCAACGCTGCTTTGTACACCCACTCAGCATTCCAAGCACAAGGCACCCGACTATGAATTTTATTATAAACGAAACTGCCCAAAAGTTGCGCGGGGGGTACTACACCCCCCCCGACCTTGCTGCTTTTTTAGCGCGTTGGGTTGGAGAGATTTCACCAAAGCGCATTCTTGAACCGAGTTGCGGCGACGGGGTCTTCTTCGGTGCACTTGCTGAGGTGGGGGGATTCCAGAAAACTGAGGTTACTGGGTTTGAGCTGGACAAAAAAGAAGCCAACAAAGCCTGCACACGCGCCCGTGAGGCTGGATTAAAGTCCACTTCTGTTTATGCAGAAGATTTTCTTCAATGGGCAATTGACAACATTGATAATCCCAACACTCGTTTTGACGCTGTGGTTGGGAATCCGCCTTTTGTTCGTTATCAATACCTTCCTGAACCCTTCCAACAGCGTGCCGAGAATATATTTAAACAACTTTCTCTGCCTTTTACAAAACATACAAATGCCTGGGTTCCGTTCATTTTATCGTCCATGGCCATGCTTCGTGCTGGTGGGCGCTTGGCTATGGTTGTGCCAGCAGAAATTATGCATGTTACCCACGCTCAATCACTACGGTCATATCTTGGAAGAGAATGTCGTCGCCTAGTCATTATTGATCCCGAAGAGCTTTGGTTTAGCGACACTCTTCAAGGGGCAGTTCTTTTGCTTGCAGAAAAGCGGCTAACCGCTAAAGACAAAGCTGAGGGGCTCGGCATGTATTCCGTTAAGAATAGGGAATTTCTTAACCTTAATCCAAGTCAAGTTTTTTCTGCCCCCCAATCAATTAATGGGAAAACCGTTGCAGGCAAATGGACGCGAGCCCTTCTGAACGTTGAAACACGTGAACTGCTTGACGAGTTAGAGGAACATGAAGAAATATATCGTTTTACGGATGTTGCCGAAGTTGATGTCGGCATTGTTACTGGAGCAAACAAATACTTTCTAGTGACTGATGAGGTTGTAGAACAACACAATCTTGGCCATTGGGCACATCCAATGTTCGGGCGTAGTGAGCATTGTCCGGGCGTCATTTACGATGAGAAACAACACAAGGCCAACAGTGGCAAGGGAAATCCAACAAACTTTCTTTGGTTCCAAGATCATTCATTTAAGATTAATGCTGCCGCAAAAGCCTACATTAAATTAGGAGAAGAGCAGTCTCTCCACACCAGATACAAATGCAGGGTTCGCTCTCCATGGTATGTGGTGCCTTCGGTCTATTCAACCGAGATTGGGATGCTCAAAAGAGCGCATGACACCCCACGTTTAATTCTGAATAAAATTGGTGCTTATACCACCGATACGGCTTATCGGATTCGCACCAGTAGCGTAACTGCCGTAAAGCTGGTCAGTAACTTTATCAATCCACTTACTGCTCTTAGCGCAGAGCTGGAGGGAAGACATTATGGCGGAGGCGTTCTAGAACTCATCCCGTCTGAAATTGAACGTCTTCTTCTGCCGCTTCCGGCGAAAGCTGCAGTCAAGTTGAACGATTTGGATAAAGCCATACGCACCCTTCCTGTTCATCAGGTGCTTGCTCAACAGGGCAAGATTATTCTTGGGGGGCTTGGGCTTTCGAAAGCTAAGCAGGAGTGCATTCTAGACGGATGGCAGCGTCTGCGTGACCGCCGTCAAAGAATATCAAGCGACACGGAAACGGATGCTGCCTAGTCGCCTAATCGATGTCTAAAAGAAAGCGCGTAGAATCAGCCCCATCCCGATAAAGGGAAAGTGTGCGCCCGATTAGACTTGGCTCTGCCACGTATTCACGCATATCGCCCCAACTAAGGCGGGTCATAGCATTTTTCTGAATATATGCTTTGCTCGTAGTGCTGGTAGTGTGTCCAAGCCGTAGCTTAAATTCACCGTAGTTTACACCCTTTATAACAAGTTGAAACTTTGCATAGGATTCCTCGTTTCCCGTTTTGGTAGGTGCCCACTGTAATGCATGGAAAACATCATCACGGAAATAATGACGGTGGTCCACCTCTTCTGGGAGGAGCCCTTTATCAAGATTGATTGAACCTGTGGCATGAGTATTCTTAGCATCTGGAATTGTTAGGTCACGTCGCGTTAAAGCCTTGCTTTCCCAGACCAGTGTCAACTCAACGCCGACTGTTGGAGGGACGATTTTATGTGCGGCGATTTCTTTTGTTTCAGACGCGGTAACGACTTTAATCGGCGTTGCTTTCTTCTTCACCGTACTGAATGGACGTCGAAGCGGGACAACCTTCAATTTTATGCGCGTCACAGAATCGCCGATGCCAGAAGAAACTGAACGGCTCGGGCGCGGTGGGGGCACGGCCATCTCGTCAACAACCCGACCGCTTACTGCAAACTCACCAATCTGTTTTATAGTGCGCACTCGAAAAACGTGCTCAGGATAATCTGTTGGAAGGGCATCGATTTTTTGCTCAATGTCAGCTATGAAAGCGTTATCCCCCGCATCAGAAAGATCGAGATTCAACAACACACCTGCCTCAATGTTATTGTTGAGGCCGCCAAGTGTAAGATTGGCACTGCCAATAATAACACGAGCTTGCGTTTTCCCTCGTACCAAATATAGCTTGGGATGGAAAATCACAGCGCGATAACCTGTGTCTACGGCATAAAGTGCCCCTCCTAACCCCAAGAGTTTTTTAAGTGCTTGCTGGGAGGTTATGTCATTTCTAATGCCTGCAAGAACGGTGGCCTTTCCCGCATTTGCTTTAATCTCATTTTCAATAAGACCAACACCACTTTCTGTTACAAAAGCAACGCTTAGAACAACACGCTGAATGTGCTGAACATCAAACAACCGTCGCACTGCATCAGCATGCGTTTGTGATGTTGCTCCTTGGAGGATAAACTCTTTTTTTGCCATATTGTCAGACACTCTTATTGCGTTGTTTTCTCCGATATTGAGCCTCCGATCTTATTTCGTCCGCACAGATTCTGCAAGGCAAGCCCCCTCGGCAAGACTTTCAATGCAAAGCTCAATAAAAAGCCTGTTTCTTTCCCGCCCCAATTCGCCTAACCTTATTGGCATAGGCGGTAAATCCTGCCTTGGGGCGTTACAACCCTTGTCTTACGCGGTTTGTGTGACCGTTTTCGCACTCCTCGGCATATGGTCGGGGAGGCGCATGTGTATGTTCAGGCCGAAAGGCTAAAGACATGCGCGACCTTTCGTAAGACAGGTTTGTAAACTCCCCGGCCACCAGAGGGTTGTCCTCTGGTCGGCCACTTTCTTTTTGGGGAGTGCGTAATAATGGCCTACCTATCTGCGATTTTCTCTACGCCCGTTCTGACGAACATTATGTTTATGTGTTTCGTCGCAGCGGCGGCCTGCATGGCCGTAAACTACCATCGGCAAATTGACCGCCTGCAAAAACAGAACGAACGCCTTATCTCTGGTGTGCAGCAGATTCTTGCGATTGCCGAAACCATGTCGGGACAAAAGCAAGGCGCGGAATAAAAGCGTTCGCCAAGCCCTCCGCTACGCGGGGCGCAGAGCATTATAAGGGTCGCACATTGGGCTGCTTTGCAAGGCCTAAGGGCGGATAGCCTGTATTATTAGGCTTATATGCTCTGCATTTTTGCGACCGTTCGACCCAAAGTTTTTGTCGGGATAGTGGCGCAACGCTGCGCACAACTGCCGGATTTCCCGATTCACCCAGTCGGTTAGCGTGTTGCGGATTGCCGTAGCGCATTGTTGCAGTAACTTGCGCCGTCCTTGTCCTTGGTTCCGTGCGCTCCGGCCGCGCCGGAAACAGCGACTTGTTGCACATCGGCTTTCTGCCTGCACGTTCGCACACCATTACGTAAGACCGTTCTTTTGTGCTACCCCGCCTTTTGTGTATAAGGCTGCAAACGCCGCCACACATCCTGTGCCGCTTTATATCTTTTTATTACCGAGTTTTCCGTGAGGCTGTATTCAGTCTTTTCTAGCTCATTAGCAATATCTTTATAGGTCACCCCACAATCCGAAGCGTCACAAATACGAAGCATTTGCAGCATGCGGGATGGACGGGGAGCCTCCATCGAAACAGCATCGTCTTTTTCTTCTCTTTTTACTGGGAGTTCGGAAGTCTTTCTAAGATTCCTGTCCCAGACAGGAAGCGGAATATAATCATCCTCATCATAAGTGCCGTCTGGGGATTCAAGCCAAGACATAAACCTTTGGGCTTTAGAAATTGCATCGTGAAAATTATTTACAGCCGCCTCGATCTGTGGCGCAGGATCTGATGAAAGATCAAACTCAATCCATATTCGTCTGTCATACCAATCCGGCTTTTTAGGTGAAGCATCATACGGCAGGACATTGCGGCTTTTCTCCTTTAGGCTTTCTCTATACGCTTCATACTCTTTTGTCCTCGGACATGGGGTGTTTGGATAAACGATTTCCCCGCCGAAAACCTCTGGCACTATGAACGAAAAATGTTCGTCGCGAGTTTCCCACGACAATGACGGCGACATGGGAACGGTGATACCATATTTTTCGGCTATCACTGACGGGGCAATGCCCGACCTTGTTGACTTGCGCCAGCGCTCACCCTCAACCTTTTTTATCACAAGGGGATTGTCGCATAATTTCTTCCAATCGCCGCGATACTCTTGGCTACGGCGAAGAAACTCCCAACGCTTTTGGTCAAGTGAAAGCGCGTCCCAAGTCTTTGGGTATGAATTCAGATCGCACCAATAAGGGACGCCAAGCTGTGCCGCTTTCTGTTTTTGTATTTCTACAGAGTCCGATCTTCTAAAAACCATGACTGAGCACTTTCTTTAACCGAACATCTGAAATCATAACCCATTTAAGGAAAACAGGAAACGCCATAACCTTACAGCCAGAAGATAATTTTTTCTTCTGGCATGTAGCTAAAGTTCTTGAATGATCAGGATGCCCCTCGTTTGAAGCCAATTCCGGCTTCGCTAAACAAGGGGGTAAGCATGAAAGCTGAGCTTTATAGCGTTGCGCAGTTCTTAGAGAAATACGCCATAGGAAGAACCACGTTTTACGCGCTGGTAGCCAAAAAAGAAATACCAATCATTCGTAGAGGCAGGCGAACGTTTGTAGCGCGGACGGATGCCGAGGCTTGGCTTGAAGGCCTGCGGCAGAAGACGAACGGGGGTGCGCAATGACAGCCCCAGTCGCTTCTACAAAAGAAACCGCTCTGGCCTATGCGCGGCGTGGATTTCTGGTCTTTCCGGTGCATGGTGTACGCAGGGTCGAAGGCGGCTTTGTTTGCACATGCCGCTATGGCGCGGAATGCAAGGCTTCGGGAAAGCATCCCGTCTGGCGTCTTGCGCCACAGGGGTTAAAGAACGCTTCAATCGACCAAGCGGTTGTCGGCGCAATGTTTAGCGGCTTTGGGTCGCGCAACATCGCTATAGCCACGGGAAGTAAAAGCGGTTTCGTCGTGCTCGACATCGACAAACGGCACGGCGGTTTTGAAGCCTTAGCCGCGCTTGAAGCCAAGCATGGAGTCTTGCCGGAAACGCTACAATTCTGCACGGGAGGCGGGGGAATACATTACCTGTTCCGCCATCCGGGGGGCGTTATCCCGAACAGCGCAGGGCAAATCAGCGAAGGCATCGACGTGCGCGGAGACGGCGGTTACATCGTCGCCCCTCCGTCTCGCCATGTATCCGGCGGCCAGTACGAGATTGCTGAAGGGTGCAGCCTCGACACGCCTTTAGCCGACGCGCCTGCATGGTTGCTGGGGCTTATGCGGCAAGGCGGCGGCCACAGCCGGAACGCCGCGAGGCCAAACATCGCCGACTTGGTGCGTGGGCAAATACCGGAGGGGCGACGCAATACCAGCATCGCCAGCATTGCCGGACACTTGCTCGCCAAGCGCGTTGATCCCCGCATCTGCCTTGACCTGTTGCTTGCCTTTAACGATGCGCGTTGCTCTCCGCCCTTAAGCGCGGGCGAGGTGGCGCGGGTCGTGGCCAGCATCGAGCATCGCGCCTTTACCAACCTAATTAATCGCACCTAACCAAAGGAGAACGCCATGACTGCCACAGAAAACAAAGCCGCCCTTGTATCCACCGAAACCCCTGAAACGGAGACGCTTATGACCAATCCTATCGCTGAAACTCCCACAGAACCCGCCGTGCTTGCCGACGAGCCTTTCGATGACAACGAACCCATGTTTTCGATGGAGGCCGCCATCGCAGATATATTACAGGAAAGCGCGGAAGATAAAAACGCTCCGTTTCGTCCTGACAATCTGCGAGTTCTGGTGCAGTTGCAAACGGAAGACCCCTCTGTCTATGAAAAGCTGCGTGACGATCTACAGAAAAACAAGGTAGCCGTGGGCAGACTTGATACCGCCGTGGCCGCGTACAAAAAAAGCATGAAGGCACAAACAACCGCCGGAGCCAAAAGCCAGACGAACGATCTGCTCGACATCGCCAGCGTGGCGGAATATTTCCGTGATGCTGACGACATTCCTTTTGCTGATATTATTGATGAGCGCGGCTATCGCCAAACATGGAGCGTAACGGGCGACGGTTTTCGGAAATGGCTGCGTGGGGAATATTATAAGAAATGCAAGGCATCTATCTCCGGCGACGTGTTTAAGACAACCATCGCCACGCTTGCCGCCCGCGCCCAAACGGAAGGGGTCGTGCGCCCCGTTGCCATCCGCTGTGGCCAGCTTGATGAAAAAATCTATATCGACCTGTGTAACGACGAGTGGCAGGCTGTTGAGGTTTCTATTGAAGGCGTGAGGGTTGTTGATAATCCGCCGCTTCGGTTCCGCCGACGCCGTGGCATGAAGTCCTTGCCCACGCCGGATTTAGACGGCAACATTAAAGAGCTTCTTTCGTTTCTGAATCTTCGGAACGAAAAGAGTTTTGTTTTGATCGTCTCGTGGCTTTTGACCGCCTTATCAGGGCATGGTCCTTTTCCGGTTCTGATTGTCGTCGGCGAACAGGGCACGGCCAAAAGCACCTTGATGTCCTTGCTGCGTGAGTTGGTTGACCCCAACGCCGCGCCGCTTCGCACCTTGCCTCGGGAAGTCCGCGATTTGTTTATCGCCGCGAACAGCGCGTGGTGTCTAGCCTTCGACAATCTCTCGAACATGAAGGATTGGATTTCGGACGCGCTTTGCCGCTTGGCGACAGGCGGCGGGTTCGCCACGCGCGTTCTTTATACGGACGAGGACGAAATGCTGTTTAACGCCATGCGCCCCATGATGTTAAACGGGATTGAAAACGTCGCGCCACGCGGCGACCTAATTGATCGAGCCATCGTGCTAATGCTTGAGCCGATACCAGAGGAGCGACGCAAGACGGCCAAGGAAATACAGGTCGCCTTTGATGCCGCCCGCCCGCGCATCTTAGGGGCTTTGTGTAAGGCTATGGCGCACGGCCTGCGCATGTTGCCGGAAACGAAGCTTGACGCGCCGCCACGCATGGCTGACTTCGCTCTTTGGGCATCGGCGTGTGAAACGTCGGCTTGGCCGAAGGGCACCTTTATGGCTGCCTATGAAGCCAACCGCGCCGAGGCGAACGAAGATGTCTTGGCGGCATCGCTTGTCGCTTCGACGGTTTGTGATCTGATGCAGGATAAGACCGAATGGGAAGACACGGCGACGAATCTATTGTCGGCGTTGATGCCTTTCCTGCCGGACGACAAACTTATCTTTAACGCCAAGCTCTGGCCGAGCACGGGGCGCGTTTTATCCGAACGACTCCGGCGCGAAGCCTCTGCTCTGCGGAAGGTGGGCATTGAGGTCGATTACAAGCGAGGCAAAGGACGCATACGGCACATACGCCTAAGCCGCGCCCCTATCGGCGGCAAACCAGCGACCTCTGCGACCACTACGGCTTTACAAAATGATGATGTTGTCGTGGAGACGGTGGCAGAACCGGAGGCTTCCGCTAAAATAAAAGGAAAGGCCAAGGATGCTGATCTTCCGAAGCACCAACGAAAAGGACAATACAATCCTTACTTGAAGGGGGCGCAGGGTCGCAAGGGTCGTAGGAATGCAGCCGATTAAATGCCGACGCTAAGGGGCATGGGGCGGGTTGGCCGATGGGTAGGTCGCCCGCCCTTACTTTTTGCCCTTGGCCTTCCGCCATGCGGGCTTGGCGGTCGGTTGTGTGTTGGGCTTTGCTTCCGCCTGTGGTGCGGCGGTGGGCGCGGTGGCGGCAAGCTGGTCGAGGTAGTCCGCCCATTGCTGCATCATCTTGCGGCGTTCGTCGAGGTGAGAGGTGCGGTTATAGGCGCGGCCATTCGGGTCTTTGACTTGATGGGCAAGCTGGCGTTCGAGGAAATCGGGACGAACCTGCAAAACTTCGTCCATGACTGTTCGCGCCATCGCGCGGAATCCGTGGCCGGACATTTCATCTTTGCCGATGCCCATGCGGCGCAAGGCAGACAGAACGGCATTATCGCTGATCGGACGCCGCCTATCACGCGGGCTTGGAAATAGATATTGACCGCTTCCGGTTAGCTCGTGCAGTTCTTTTAGGATTTGCTGCGCCTGATGCGACAAGGGCACGACATGGGGCTGACGCATCTTCATGCGCTCGCCGGGGATGCTCCATGCCGAAGCCTCGAAATCAATTTCCGCCCATTCCGCTCTGCGCAGTTCGCCCGGACGCACAAACACCAGAGGCGCAAGCTGCAAGGCATAACGGACAACCGGATAGCCTTTGTAATCGCGCATCATGCGGATAAGCCCGCCGATTTCTTTGGGGTCGGTAATGGCGGCGAAGTGTCCCTTCTGCACAGGCACCAACGCATCGCGCAAGTCGGCGGCGATGTCGCGCTCGGCGCGGCCTGTGGCTATGGCGTATCGGAAAATCTGACCACAGCTTTGCAAAGCCCTGTGCGTTGTTTCGTTTGCGCCTCGCGCTTCTATGTGCCGCATGACCTCAAGCAGTTCGGCTGGTTTTATATCTGCGATGCCGCGACTTCCGAGATAGGGGAACACATCGCGTTCGAGGCGGCGAATGATTTTATCCGCGTGCGCCGGAACCCAAGTGGTCGAGCGATTGGCGAACCATTCCCGCGCCACGGCCTCGAAGGTGTCGGTGATTGCTTTGGCTTGTTCGGCTTCGGCGGCTTTACGGACTTCCGAAGGATCTTGCCCCAAGGCCACAAGCTCGCGCGCCTTATCGCGCCTGTCATGCGCTTCTTTAAGACTGATTTCGGGGTATGTCCCCAAGGCGAGCAGCTTCTCCTTACCCCCAAAACGGTACTTAAACCGCCATAACTTGCCGCCCTTTGGCGTGACGAGGGCATAAAGGCCTTTCTCGTCGTACAATTTATACGGCTTTTCCTTGGGTTTTGCAGTCTGTATGGCGGTATGGGACAAGGACATTGGGGGTATTCCTTTGCCAAAAAAGCCGCCGAAAGGACTGAAGATACCCCAGCGACCTATTGAGATACCCCCAAGGCTACCCCAATGCGAATGAGGCTGGCAAGGAACATTCCCGGACAGGATAAAACAGTTATCGTTGATTTTGTTTGGTTTTTGTATCTTTTTCCGAACGCCCCCGAAGGGGATAAAACGCCGAAAAAGACCTATTGGTAGCAGCGGAGGGATTTGAACCCCCGACCAAGGGATTATGATTCCCCTGCTCTACCGCTGAGCTACGCTGCCACGTTACTTGCGAGGGGGGAGTCATAAGGCACTGTGATGGGGCGAGTCAAGCGTTTCAAGCAAAAAAAAGACGAAAAAAAGGTGTCAAAAGATGGCTTAAAACGCATCGTTTTGAGTGGTTTTTGACACTGTAAAGGAGCCTTTAAAAGAGCCCTTAAGGCTCCTGCTTAAAAGCCCCGTTAAGGGGTGCTTTCTTTTTACTTCTCGTCCACAATCCAGCCGCCGCCCAAAAGGCGTGAGCCATCATACAAAGCCGCCCGTTGCCCCGTGGCCACGCCATAGGCCGGCGCATCAAGATGAAGCTTTCCGCCGCCGCCGCCTTCTGCACAGAAAAAGCGCGCAGAGATAGGGGCTTGGGTTGAGCGTAATTTGGTCGTCACGGCCAGTCCTTGCGCGGGAACGCTATCGCCCAGCCACGTCACTTCGCGCAAATGAACGGTGTGCCGCATGAGCGCCTCGTGAGGGCCGACGATGACCCGATTGTTTTTTGCATCCAAGGCGAGGACGAACAGCGGTTCATTATGATCCCCTTTTCGTAGGCCAAGGTTTAGTCCCTTGCGCTGACCGATGGTGAAAGAGGCAAGGCCGTGATGATGCCCTAAAACGCAGCCCTCTTGATCGGTAATGGCGCCTTTTTGAAAAGCATCGGGACAAAGTTTTTGTACGATCGAGGTATAATTGCCGCAAGGCACAAAGCAGATGTCCTGACTATCCGGCTTTTGCGCAACAGGAAGGTTATAGCGCAAGGCGAGTGCTCGCGTTTCACTTTTTCCCATAGAGCCCAAAGGAAGGCGCATAAAATCGATCTGCTCTTGGGTAAGGGCCGAGAGGAAATAGCTTTGATCCCGCGCAGGATCATCGCCTTTATGCAACGCGGCGCCGCTCTTTGTTTCAACGCGCCGCGCATAGTGTCCCGTCACAAGCGCCTCAGCGCCAAGCGTCTTGGCGGTCTCCATCAACGCGCCGAATTTGATAAGGCGATTACAATGCACGCAAGGCGAGGGCGTTTCGCCGCGCACGTAACTGTTAGCAAAAGGCATCATCACGCATGACTCAAAGAGGCCCGTCATATCGATGATATGATGGGGAATTCTCAGTGCCGCTGCAACCTGCGCCGCGTCGTCTGTCTCATCCTCTTTTTGCAGGCGCATCGTCAGGGCAATAACGGGCACACCTTGCTCTTTTATAAGGGCCGCCGCCACGGCGCTATCCACCCCGCCCGATAAGGCAACGGCAAAGCGGGGAGGGGGCGGATTGGGCAAGCGCGTCATAGGAATGACCCGTAATACATTGCCTTTGCCAAAACAATAAAAATGACGCAAATGCCTCTTGCTTTAAAGAAAGAAATCAATCTAAATTAACCATACTTCGTTTCCCCCCGCTTTCGTCTTCCCTTTAAGGAATGTCCCATGTCCACCTGTACAACGCGCCTTAAAATCACCACGCGAATCTATGTTCTGATTGCCACGCTTATCGTTGGCATGTCCGCTGTTTTATTGATTAGCTCAACCTTGATTAGGGATGAGCTTTTCCACCAGCGCAACGATCAAACGCGCCGCATTGTGGAAACCGCGCATTCGCTTGTCACGCAAATCGCCAAAGAAGCGCAGGCCAAGGGGACGCCCGTTCAAGAAGCGCAGCAAAAGGCCATCGCGCTGGTCAAAGGGCTGCGCTATGACAAGGAGGAGTATTTCTGGATCAATGATTTAGATGGCAAGATGATCATGCACCCCATTAAGACGGCGCTTGATGGCAAAGATGTGACGGGTGTTAAGGATGCCGATGGCGATAATCTTTTCGTCTCCTTTATTAAAATCGTCAAAAAGGATGGCATGGGTCTGCACCAATATTATTGGCCGCCTGACAACACCGCCAAGCTCAAGATTTCCTATGTTAAAGGCATTCCTGAATGGGATTGGTTGATCGGCAGCGGCGTGCATGTTGCGGATATCGATGCTGCCGTTATGAATGTTCAAATTAAGCTGGGGATCGTTGTTCTGATCATCGTTGTGCTCGCGTTTATCATCGCGCTGTTGATTGGACGTTCCATTACGCGGCCTCTCTTAAGCCTTAATGATGTTATGACCAAATTGGCCAATGGGGATGTTGACGTTGAAATCGGCCTTGAGGGACGTTGCGATGAAATCGGCGCGATGGTTCAAACGGTTCATGTCTTTAAGGACAACGCTAAAAAAGTTGATCTTCTTAAAGCCCAAATGGATTCGGACAAGCGGCACATTGAAGAAAAAGGTGAAGCGTTAAAGAAACTGTCCAATGATTTTGAAAAGGGCATTGGGCAGGTTGTCGAACAGCTTTCTCGCTCCTCTTTTGAATTGCAGGGCAATTCAAAGAACCTTCTGGAAATGTCGGCGCAAACCAGCCAGCAAACAGCCACCGTGGCGGCTGCGACGGAAGAGGCGTCCTCGAGCATTCAGACGGTTGCCTCAGCAGCTGAGGAACTTTCGGCTTCGATTGGTGAGATTAATCGTCAGGTCGATACCTCCAGCCGCGTTGCCGCCGATGCCGTGGAAGAGGTCAAAAAAACAGATGCCACCGTTTCAACCCTTTCCGAAGCGGCGGCGCAAATTGGCGACGTTGTGAAATTGATTCAAGACATCGCTGCGCAAACCAATTTGCTGGCTCTTAACGCCACGATTGAAGCCGCCCGCGCTGGGGAGGCTGGCAAAGGCTTTGCCGTTGTTGCCAGCGAGGTTAAAAACCTTGCCAACCAAACAGGCCGTGCGACAGAGGAGATATCAAGCAAGATCGTGACGGTGCAGTCTGTCGCCAATGAATCGGTGCAAGCTATCAGGTCCATCGGCAACATTATCGAAAGAATTAATGAAATCACAAAAACAATTGCCGAAGCGCTTCGTCAACAGGATGCTGCAACCCGCGAAATATCGAACAATGTTCAACAAGCTTCCGCAGGAACCAGCGAAATTTCAAGCAGCATTGTCAGCGTGACGCATGCGGCGCAAGAATCCCGCAACGCGGCCAACGAGGTGTTCGATTCTTCTGTGGGCTTATCCAAACAGGCGGATGGATTGAAAAAGAACATTCAGGCCTTCCTTGATAAAGTCCGTGTGAGCTAGAACCCCTGGGTTTTGTAAAAAAAAACACGCTTTTGGCGTGTTTTTTTTATCCGCGCCCCTTGCGGTTTTTTCTCTTCGCACAAGGAAGCGCATGCGGACGAAGCAATCCATCACCCGCACTTTCCGCCAAAGTTCCTGTTTGCTAATTCAGGCGATGGATCGCCACGTCGGCCAAGAGGCCTCCTTGCGATGACGATGGGAGGGAAGTCTGCGCCGCAAGCCCGCCCTAGATCCTAGTCCCTAACTCCCAATCGTCACGCAATTTTGCTTTTGGCGGAAGTTAGGTTTTGACCCACCATATGTTGTGTTTTTCCTACATCGTTAACCACCACCTATAGACGTTTTATGGTTAAAAACGCTCTCTCGTCGTCCTCATGGAAAAAAACCGCCTCTTTGTACGCTGAAGGGGCTGAGAATCGATCAAAAACCAAAAATTTGTTGATTCTATTGGGTTTTTTCTGGGGCAAAAAAGGGGGCGAAAAAAGAGGCAAAAAGGGGGTCAAAAAGGGGGGCTGTTGCCCCCTTTTTTGAATCATTTTGGATCGGTTATAGCCAAGGCCTTTATGGCTATAGCCGATCTAAATCCGGAATGACAGAAAGGGTTTATGCAAGATGTCTATACTCAAAACAGTTGAAAAGTTGGCAAGAGAAAAAGAAAACAAATGGGATCCCCGCCTATGCGGGGATGACGGGAATGGCTTAATACTAAACATTAATCTCGTCATGCCA
>DYDA01000041.1 GCA_020718105.1 Micavibrio sp.
TGACCCCTCCCCAAGATTTTTTCTCCCTGCGGGATTAAAAATCTTGTGCCCTCCCGCAAGGGGAGGGCGATTTTAGTGCCACCTCTTCATTCATGAAGGGTATAGTAAGAATAGGCACAATAACAAAAAGCGACAGGTTTGCAATGCGCGTTATCTTTTTTCTGATTCTTGGTCTTTTGTGGCTCGCGGCTCCGGCCTCGGCGCAAGAAGATTTAGCCGTCTATCGCGTTGCGGGCGTAACCGTTGACGTGACGGCAGCCAGCGCGACTGTGGCACGCGATCATGCCCTTGTGCAGGCGCAGCGCAGCGCGTTTGCCCTTCTTTTAGAAAGACTTGGCGCGGGGGAGCAACAAACTAAAGCCTCCGATGAAGCTTTGGCGGCGTTGGTTCAGGCTTTTGAAATCCAGAACGAACATACGGCTGGCTTGCGCTATACAGGCCTTTTTTCCATTCAGTTTAAGCCGCCTGCCGTCCGGCATTGGCTTGAAACGCTAGGTGCTAAATACACAGAAAATCGCGCAAAGCCGCTTGTGGTGTTGCCCATCGTCAAAAGCAAGGAAAAGGCTACACTGTGGGAAGATTTGACCCCGTGGCGCAGCGCATGGATGAACAGCGAGAAAAACACAGGGCTGGTTCCCTTCATTATTCCTGCTGGCGATTTAGAAGACATTGCCCAAATTAGCACGGACGAGGCTCTATCCGGCAAAGCGGAAGCGCTTGACGCCATCCGACAAAAGTACGAAGCGGGCGGTGTTTTGGTTGCTATTCTTGAAATCACGTCCAGCACGCCAGAGGGTGACGCCTTGGGCGATAAGGGCGAAGGCGTCGTCACGGCGCGTCGTTATGATGAGACGGGCGCAGCCAAAGACCTTGGCCGCTTGCCTGTGGCGTGGACCACCCTTGCGGGGCGCGGCGATGTTTTGGCGGGCACGCTTCGCCCTCTTTCGCAGCAACTTGAGGCCGACTGGAGGCAAACGAACAAGGTTCCCTCTGGCGCGGTGGCAACGCTTCCCGTTGATGTTCCTGTTCCAACATTAGCGGCATGGGCGCAGATCAAACAAAAATTAACCCAAGTGCCCGCCGTGGCTCATGCGCAGATTGTGACGATGACACGCGGCCTTGTGCATATCGAACTTGGCTTTCGCGGTGAACTTGCGGCACTGCCCAGCGCCGTGGCCGAGCAAGGCTTGACGTTAGAGCAAGGCGCAAGCGGCGGCTGGCTGTTGCGATAAAAACAAAGAAAGGCGTAAGACCATGACCTCCTTAATTGATCGCAGGAAAGTGCCGCAGGCGCGGTTTTGGGTGATGGTGGCGGTTGCTTGTATGGCGGCGCTTTGGCTCTTGCGCCCCATGTTGTTGCCCTTTGTCGCGGGCGCGGCGCTTGCCTATTTTTTGGATCCGCTTGTCGACCGGCTGGCCTTTCGCCGCGTGCCGCGTTGGCTTGGCACGGCGCTCGTTCTGCTTGGCTTTATTCTTTTTGTGATCCTCCTTTTGTTGTTGATCGTTCCCTTAATTCAAACGCAGACAATAGCTCTGATCGACGCCTTGCCGACCTATGTTGACATGCTGCGCACACGCTTTATGCCGCGTGTGTATGAATGGGTGCATCGCCTGTCCCCCGCCGATGTTGAAAAGCTGAGGGAAGCGGCGGGCGAGTATGCGGGCAATATGGTAAGCCTTTTCGGCGGGTTTTTGAAAAATCTTGTGACCAAAGGCTTTGCGTTGTTTGATGTGTTGACCCTTTTTGTGATTACGCCCGTTGTTGCCTTTTACCTTTTGCGTGATTGGCCCAAGGTCACGCGCAATGTTGATGAGCTTGTCCCCCGCACCCAACACAGCCTTTTCCGGCAAGCCATGGGGGAGATTAATAAAACGCTCTCTGGCTTTATGCGCGGGCAAGCGCTTGTGTGTTTATCGCTGGGCTTGATTTATGGCGTAGGGCTGACGCTGGTGGGGTTGGATTACGGCGCGACCATTGGGATCATCGCGGGCGTCCTTTCGTTTATTCCTTATGTTGGCTCTGGCTTCGGTCTGATCGTCAGCATGCTCCTTGCCTTTGTCCAGTTTGATGACGGCCTCTCCATCAGCCTTGTTTTGGCCGTCTTCTTGGTGGGGCAAACGCTGGAAGGTTATGTCCTGACGCCCAAATTGGTGGGGGATCGCGTCGGCCTGCATCCCGTTTGGATTCTGTTCGCCCTTTTTGCAGGCGGCAGCCTTTTGGGTTTTGTAGGTGTGTTGATCGCCGTTCCCGTTGCGGCAGTGCTGGGCGTTCTTATTCGCCTCGCTCTTTCCCGTTATAAGAACAGCCCCCTCTATCGTAAAAAGAACCTTGTGCCGCCGCCAAGTTCACATAAGCCATGATCAAGCAATACCACTTTTCTTTGCCTTTGCAGGAGGCCATGGGACTGGAAGATTTCCTCCCCTCGTCCTCTAACGAAGAGGGCGTGGCGTGGCTGTTGCGACGGGAGCCTTCCTCATGGCCCTCACACGCGCTTGTTTTGTGGGGGCCGGAAGGATCGGGCAAGACGCACCTGCTATCCATTTGGAGCGAGAAGCGCAACGCACGGCGCGTAAGATTGGGCGATCCCGTTTTGGCCGCCATTGTGCGCGGCGCGGCGCCCGCCCCCGCTTTTACCTTGGATGACGCTGATGGCGTCGTGGGGGATGGCGAGCAAGAAGAATGGCTGCAACATTTTTATAACGCGACGAAAGAGGCCGCATTGCCCGTCCTTATGACGGCGCGGACGCCCCCCGCTCAATGGGGCTTGACATTACGCGATATTGAAACGCGCCTGAAAAGCTGCGCTTGCGCGGCGTTGCATGAGCCTGACGATGCGTTGATGCGCGGCCTTTTGATGAAGCTTTTTAGCGACAGGCAGCTTCTAGTGGATGCGGGCGTTGTGGACTATCTGGCCACGCGGCTAGAGCGCACCACGGCAGCGGTGCGTGACGCAGTAGCGCAACTGGATGAAGCAGCTTTGGGAGAGGGGAGAAAAATCTCTGTTCCGTTTGTGCAGAAAGTTTTAGCAGAAGCAAATGATGCGTAAATTATAATTGTACAACAATTGGTTGTAATTAATTTACATCATATATATGCGATAATTTAATCTATAGAATATCGTATATATCTTATATGGATATTTACAATTTATGTGTTATACCTGATATTATGAATGATGCCATTCGCCACCTTGATCAACGATTTAAAGCTCTCAGGCCGCTTGTTTCAACGACGCGCCCGCCTAAGGGGTGGATTCGTGCGATTCGCAATGCTTTGGGCATGACAGCAACTCAGCTGGCTCAACGAATGGGGGTCAATCAAGGACGCGTTTCCGAATTAGAGAAAGCCGAGACAACCGGACAGGTTACAATGCTCTCGCTAGAGCGTGCGGCGACGGCTTTGGGGTGTCGCTTGGTTTATGTGTTTGTGCCTGAGAGGCCTTTGGCTCAAATGGTTGAGGAACAAACAAAACAAATTATCGAACAACACTTGTCCAGCGTCATGCAAACAATGGCGCTTGAAAACCAAACCGTTAAAAACTCCGATCCTCGATGCAAGGCTATGGCTGATTATCTCCGCAATCCCACGAGCAAAAGTGAAATAGCTGCGTATGAGCGTAAGGCGATGGTAGAGTTATTGCGCAGTCCAAAAAGGTTGTGGGAAAAACCATGATGACATGGCTGTCTTTTGAAGAAGGGGCGACACCGTTAATGCCCGAAGAGATGGATGGGCTTGTCCCGACACATATAACGCTTAAGCGTGAACTCAACGAACTTGAACAGGCCAATATTCTTGACGCTGATTTGTGGGCGTTCCGGCGGAAGCGGTGATGACAAGACGGGAGTGACGGTTGGGTACGGGGAGAAACGGCGAATTGGCTCCTTTTTGTTCCATTTTTTGCCGCAAAGACACTGTCATCCCCGCGCCCTCGTCCCGTCGCCCTTGCGGCGGGCGAAAGGGAAAGGCGGGGTCCCATTTTCTTGTTTTTTCTTTTCCATAAAACCAACCCTTCATACACGAGTGGTCTATTATAATTTTATTGCATGCAGAGAATAAAACAGGCTTCGCTTGCCCATATAAGCTAGGTT
>DYDA01000014.1 GCA_020718105.1 Micavibrio sp.
CCTTGCAAAAACAGCGTGCAGAAAACCAATCCTTGAACTGTTTTTGGTATATACCTCTTCCACTTCAAGAGTTGGGTTTCTTTAAGACAAAAAAAACAAAAAATGGGATGCCTTCGCTGGCATGACGGGGGTTTTAAGGAAATAGCTTTCCTTTAGCGTCATCCCCGCGCCCTCGTCACGCCGCTCTTGCGGCGTGCGAAGAGAGTGGGGCGGGGATCCCATTTGGTTTCTTTTTCACTTGCCAACTCTTCAACTGTTTTTGGTATATATGGATCGCAATCTGGCGCTTGAGCTGGGGCGTGTAGTCGAGGCGTCGGCGCGATATGGATTGATTTTTTAGACGATTTTTGCATCGCCTTGTCGCTATCCGCCTTTTATAGTAGAATGTGCCTTTTCAACGAATGATGCCCGTATTGAAAGGCGGCTCCCGATGCATGACCTTATCCGTTTTGATTATTTGAATGAGGTGGTGGGGCTGACTGGCTTTCTAGCTCTTCGTTTCTTAGGCGATGATTTAAACGATGTTTATATTGATGACGATGACCTTGATGCTTTCGTCAAAGAGTATCGTGCGCATTATAAAATTCGAACGGTTAAAGAGCGCTATTTTGATCCGCAAAGCCTCCAAAAGATCGCTTATAGGTTGCCGTATGAACAAGGCTTTGAAGAGTGGGCTTCTAAAAACAGCAACTGCATCAATCAACTGGATGAACTTGTTTTTCTTTTAAACACGACAAACGATATGGCGGAGTTTAGAGGCGCGTATAACGAGATGTGGTCTTGCTTGCGGCAGAAGGGGCGTTCGTGCGTATCGCTTTGCGAGATTAAGCCAAGTGAGCCTGTGCAACGATCCGTTAAAGGAATCCAACTCTCGGACTGTTTTAAGTGTAAGCCCTAATTTATAACGCCGCTCTGAGAAGCGCTTTTGTGTATTCTTTTTGTGGCGCTTGAAACAGGGAATCCGCTGCGCCTTCTTCCACCACGTGGCCATCCTTCATCACGATGACGTAGTTTGACAAAGCTTTCACGACGCGCAGGTCGTGGCTGATAAATAGGTAGGCAAGGCCATAGCGTTTTTGAAGATCACGCAAAAGGTCGATGATTTGCGCCTGTACTGAGCGATCCAGCGCGGACGTTGGCTCATCCAAGATCACCAGCTTGGGACGTAGGATCATGGCGCGGGCAATTGCGATGCGTTGACGCTGCCCGCCCGAAAACTCATGCGGAAAGCGTGTCTGCAAAGCGGGATCAAGGCCGACATCGCTCATGGCGGCTTCAATGCGGCTCTGGCGTTCTGCGGCGCTGCCCACAAGGCCGTGAATGTCGAGACCCTCTGCGATAATATCGCCCACCGTCATGCGGGGGCTGAGGCTGCCATAGGGGTCTTGAAACACGACTTGCATCGCTTGCCGTAAAGGCCGCATGTCCTTGCGTGAAAGGCTTTCTATGGACTGTCCATCAAAAATAATTTTGCCCGTGCAATCCGTGAGCCGCAAAAGCGCAAGCCCTAGCGTCGTCTTGCCGGAGCCGGACTCGCCAACAATGCCGATGGTCTCGCCAGCACGTAGGGTAAGGCTGATTCCATCCACGGCGCGGATGGTATCCGTCACGCGGCGCAGCAAGCCCGTCTTGATCGGAAAATGAACCTTGATGTTGTCGGCCTTCATCACCAGAGGCGCATCGGGCGCGGCCTTGGGCGCAAGCCCTTTGGGTTCTGAAGCCAGCAGCATTTTCGTATAGGGATGTTGGGGCGCGGCAAAAATTTCGTTGGTCTTGCCGCTTTCCACAATCTCGCCCGCTTTCATCACGCACACGCGATCCGCGATACGGCGCACGATGCCCAGATCATGTGTGATCATCAAAAGAGCCATGCCCATTTTTTGCTGAATATCTTTGAGAAGCGCCAGAATCTGCGCCTGAATGGTCACGTCCAGCGCGGTGGTGGGTTCATCCGCAATAAGCAGGTCGGGATCGTTCGCCAAAGCCATTGCGATCATCACGCGCTGACGCTGCCCGCCCGACAGCTCATGCGGGTAGGCGGTCAGGCGTTTTTCGGGATCGGGCAGACCGACCAGCGCAAGAAGCTCTAGAATGCGTGTTTTGGCCGCTGTTTCGCTTAGTCCCTTATGGACAAAAAGAACTTCACCAATTTGTTTTTCAATCGTGTGCAGTGGGTTGAGCGAGGTCATTGGCTCTTGGAAAATCATCGCGATCCGATTGCCGCGAAGGTTTTGGATGGGGGTTTCGCTTTCATCCGTCATCGTCATCGCGAGGGGCGTAGCCCCGTGGCGATCCAGCGCCGCGCGTCCGCGCGGCAGAGGACTCCTTTGCGCGGTTAGCCTGCCCCGTGCTCGACACGGGGCCGCGCAGCTGGATTGCTTCGCTGCGCTCGCAATGACGGATGGGGGGGTGTCAGCATCGCAATGACGGTTGAGAATGACCAACCCATCAAACACAATCTGTCCCATCGGCTCTATAGGCAGAAGGCGCAGGATCGACAGCGCCGTGACGGACTTGCCAGAGCCGGACTCGCCCACCAGTGCCAAAGTCTCGCCTTTATTGATCGTGAACGACACGCCGCGCACGGCTTGCATCGCGCTCTCGCCGCTTCCAAACGTGACGCATAAGTTGGAGACGGAGAGGAGGGTCATGCGCCGCCCCCCGTCGTTTTGCGCGCATCGAACGCATCGCGCACGGCCTCACCGATAAAGATGAGCAGCGTGAGCATAAACGCAAGAATAGAAAAAGCGCTGATGCCCAGCCACGGCGCTTGCAGGTTGTTCTTGCCTTGGTTGAGTAGTTCGCCCAGCGAGGGTGATCCGGGTGGCAGGCCAAAGCCAAGGAAGTCGAGCGCCGTCAGCGTCGTAATGGAATGGTTGAGCACAAACGGCAAATAGGTGAGCGTCGCGACCATCGCGTTGGGCAAGACATGCTTAAACATGACAAGCGTATCGCCAGCGCCAAGAGCCTTAGCCGCGCGAACGTAATCAAGATTGCGGGCTCGTAGAAACTCGGCCCTCACGACATGAACCAGCGACATCCACGAAAACAACAGCATGAGAATAAGGAGCCACCAAAAGTTGGGTTGCACAAGCGAGGCCATGATGATGAGCAGGTAGAGGACGGGCATCCCCCCCCATATTTCCATCACGCGCTGCATCAAAAGATCGGTGAGGCCGCCGAAGTAGCCCTGCACCGCGCCAGCGCACACGCCGATGATGGACGAAAATAGCGTGAGTGTCAGGCCGAACAAAACCGAGATGCGAAAGCCATAGATCATACGCGCCAAAACGTCGCGGCCTTGATCGTCTGTGCCCAGCCAGTTATCCGCCGAAGGCGGTGCGGGCGCGGGGACGGTTAGATCATAATTGATCGTGTTATAGGAAAACGGAATAAGCGGCCAGATCATCCAGCCTCCCTTTTCAGCGATCAGTTTTTTCAGGTAAGGCTCGCGGTATCGCGCTTCAGTTTCAAACTCGCCGCCAAAGGTGGTTTCGGGATAGGCCTTAAAAATCGGCGCAAAGGCCTCGCCGTTCACATAAAGGAGGAGAGGCTTGTCGTTTGCGATCAGTTCTGCCGCCATCGCCAAAATAAACAAAAGCAGGAAAAGCCAAAACGCATAATAGCCACGCTTGTTGGCTTTAAAGCCATCCAAACGGCGGCGGGTGAGGGGGGAGAGGGAAGAAAAACCCATCACGTCTTCCTCGCTTCGAAATCAATGCGGGGATCAACGGCCACGTACATCAAATCGCCAATCAGTTGCAGGATAAGCCCCAGCAGCGTGAAAAAATAAAGCGTGCCGAACATGACGGGATAGTCGCGGTTGATCGCGGCCTCAAAACCCAAAAGCCCCATACCGTCCAGTGAGAAAATGACTTCGATCAGCAGGGATCCTGTGAACAAAATCCCGATAAACGCCGAAGGGAATCCGGCGATAACGATCAGCATCGCGTTACGAAACACATGGCCATACAGCACGCGGGTTTCGCTAAGACCTTTGGCGCGGGCGGTCAGGACGTATTGCTTGTTAAGCTCATCCAAGAACGAATTTTTTGTGAGCATGGTCAAACTGGCAAAGCCGCCAATCACCATCGCCGTGAGGGGCAGAGCCATATGCCAAAAATAATCACCGATCCGCGCAGGCCAACTTAAATCTTGCCAGTTGTCGGACACAAGGCCGCGCAGGGGGAACCAGTCCAGATAGCGTCCGCCCGAAAAAACGATGATGAGTAATACGGCAAACAAAAAACTGGGAATCGCATAGCCCGCGATAATCGCCGCGCTTGTCCATAGATCAAACGGCGAGCCATCCTTGACCGCTTTGCGAATGCCAAGTGGGATGGACACCAGATAGATGATGAGGGTTGACCAAAGGCCTAGCGAAACCGACACGGGCATTTTGGCAATGACGAGATCCATCACTTTTTCATCGCGGAAATAGGACGTGCCGAAATCAAAGCGCACGTAATTCCCGATCATCTTGAAAAAGCGCTCATGCAGCGGTTTATCAAAACCGAATTGTTTTTCAAGCTCTAGGATTAATTCAGGATCAACGCCTTGCGCGCCTTTATAGCGCGAAGGTACGGCGCTGGTGGCGGCGTTGTTCTCGCGCATGTTCTGCCCCGCGCTGGCCGTGTCGCTGCCTGCGCCTGACACCCGCGCCGTTGCCTCAACCGCGTTGCCTTGCAGTTTGGCGACGATTTGCTCAATGGGACCCCCGGGGGCGGCTTGAACAATCGCAAAGTTCAGCACCATAATCCCCAGCAACGTGGGGATCATCAGCAACAGGCGGCGAAGGATATAACTAACCATGATGGGATGAGAGATTAGCTGGATGCAGTGTGAATGGGAAGGGGCGCGATTAGCGGCGCTGTTTTTTGAGAATGTCGGCATAGACCCGCGCTATGGGCGGCCAATCCCACGAAAGCAGGGCAAACTCGGCAATGGCTTTGATCGGTTGAGCCAAAGGCAGCGAAATCGGGAAAGCCTTTAGTTTTTCATACCATACGGCGGCGGTGCGCTCAGCGTTGTCGGGCCACACTTCGGCAAGGTGCAGATGCGGCGCAGCGGGGGCGCAGCCCTGCGCTGTTTCCGGTGCGCACAAAACGGGAAGACCGCAAGCCATCGCTTCTTGAATGACAAGAGGAAAACCCTCGCCGTAACTGGGCATCAGCAAAAGGTCGGCGGCTTGATAAAGCTCAGCAAGGCTTTGTCCCTTACGATCGGAAAAGACGTGAACATTGGGAAGAAGCCATGTTGTCGGATCGATGGCGCCGGTTCCCGCCAGCCAAAACCGCCAATCGGGAAAAAGGGTGGCAAGGCGGCGCAGAACGTCCAGCCCTTTCTTTTCAACAAAGCGACCCACGAAAAGCAAAACGGGTTGATCGTTTTTTAAAGCGAACTGTTGGCGCAAAAAGCGACGGTTTTCTGCAATAGGGGGATGAAACAGGCGCACATCAACGCCGTTTGGAATAACCTTGATCGGTTTTGTGAATTTGACGCGGCGATAATAATCATCGGCAACGCGGTCGCTGATAAAGATAACGTCGTCAGCGTTTTTCAGCATAGGCGCGGTGATCCCTTTATCCGCAAGGCGCATAAGCCATCGCAGAAGCGGATTGCGATAGGGAATGGGCGCGATATGTTGCGTGATGATGATGGGTTTGCCTGCTCGCTTGGCAAACAGGAAGGCCAAGATATTGCCGACATAAAGCGTATCGTGCAGCCAAAGAAGATCGGCTTTTTGGATGGTGCGGCGCAGGTTGCGCAGGCTACGCCAGCCCCACAAAGGCATAGGCAAACCAAGAACGCGTTCAATCACGTTGCACGATGTCATGGGGCTCATCGTCTGCCCCTCAATAACGGGGGCGGGGTCGCAATCGCTGGCCATCCAGATAAAGTGAAAATCGCCCAAGCTGGCTACTTCGTGAATCAATTTTTGAGCGACTTGTTCGATGCCGCCGCCATGACCGTTATAATAATGCGTCACAACGGCGATTTCGATTTTTTTATTCGGTGTGGCGGTCATGGGTTAAGTGTTTTCTGTTAAAGCCTGCACGGCTTGTTGTTGTTGTTTTAAAACGGCCAACGCGGCTTGCGGCCCGATAAGCGCATCGGGCGCGCCTGTGTGAAGGGCGGTTTCAAAACGGCGCATAATCTCATCGTTACCATAGTCAAGGCGTCCACGCAAAAGAGCAAGGCCATTGGGCCAATGTTGGCAAAAATGTTGCCCAAAGGCATAGGCGCTGGTGCGTAGAATCTGCGCCGCGTTATGCTGGCCATCGTTGGGAAGGCGGATATAGATGTCGCGGAAAATATCAAGAATCCCGACAGCTTTTTCGCCTGTCACCATAACATGCCACTCGCTGATCGCGCTGTCGAATTGGCAGTCGATGGTGATGGGGATTCCGCTTTCATCGCGGTAGAGAAGGTTCACAAGAGACGGCGTGTTCTCGCCTTTTTGCCCCTTAACGCCATGCGCGTGGATAAGGTTCATGCGGCCTTGCGCCAATCCTTGCAGCAGGTAAAAGAAGTGCGGGCTTTCGTCATAAAAAAGGCCTAGCGGCAGGCTTTCATACCAAGCGGGAAGGCGGCGCAGGGGGTTGCCCAGCTGATGGGCTGCGATGCGCCGCAAAGGGCCAAGGCGGCCACAAGCCAAATCGCGACGAAGCTTTTGCGCGGCGCGGCCAAACTGAAAGTTATGCACGATGCAAAGTGTTTTGCGGGCTTGCTGCGCGGCGGCAACCATCGCTTCGCCTTCGGCCAGCGTCAGCGCAAAGGGTTTTTCAACCAGCACATGCTTGCCTTTGGCCAGAGCGGCCAGAACGAGGGGCGCATGAGCGGCGGGCGGCGCGGCGATGGTCACGGCATCCACCTGATCCAGCCAATCCACCGCGTCTAAACAATCCGTTTGCGCGTAAAAGCGAAGGTTATGCTTCTTGGCAACCTGCGCCGCCAGCCCTTGATGACGATCAACCACGCCGACCAGCGAAAGGGAGGGGGCGCGATGAAGGGCGGGGATATGCCTGTGCAACGCTACCCAGCCAAGCCCAATGGCGGCGACGCGAAGCGGGGCGGGGATCATCCTATGGCCAGCTTGTTCAGCCCTGTTTCAGAAGAAAGGGCGGCGGCGATAGAATCGTTATCCAATTCATCCGTCACGCCCTTCATGATGGCGTGGGCGCAGGCCTGATCCATCATGATAATCGATTTATCGGGGTTGTTGCGGTTGCGAACATAGCGATCCGTTAGCTTGACGATGCGATCAATGGTGGCATCCGAAATCTTGAATTGATAGTGCGTTTCGAAATTGGGCCGCAGATAGCGCAAGATGCTGGCGGTCATCACAAGGTCGGGCACTTCTAGTGTGACTTTTTGAAAACGACGATCAATGGCAGGTTCTTGTTTGACGTAGTCGTCGTATTCCTCTGCCGTTGTGGCGCCGACGACAAAAAGATCGCCGTTGGTCAAGTAGGGCTTCAGCAAATCGGCGATGCCGCTAAAGCTAGAGGCTTTGAAAGAAATCATCAGCTGATGAATTTCATCGATGCAAAAAATGATGGGGGGAGATTGTTTTGAGGCGTTACGTTCAGCGACGCCTTTGACAATAGGAATCAACCGGCCTTCCAACTCGGCGCGAGAGGAGGAGCCAGCGCCGATCATGGACATTTCCAGTTCAATCACGCGCGCGCCTTGTAGAAGTTTGGGCACTTTGCCCGCGTTGATCAATTGGGCGAGGCCAACAAACAGCGCCGTTTTTCCAACGCCAGCGGGGCCAATCAGCATTGCGTTTTTGCGCAAGCGTTGAAGGAGGATGAGAACGACGTTTTGCAATTCTTGATCGCGGCCAGAGATGGGATCAAAGCGTCCCGCCTTGTCTTGTTCGGTGAAATCACGTGTGTAACGGGAAATAAGACCGTTCAATTCATCATCACTGATGATAAAGGAGGGCGTGGCCATGGACGGGACTCTTTTCTTTGGAAAAGCAAAAGGGGGAATCAGTAAGCTCTAAGATTTTGTCATAAAAAGCATCAAACAGCCACAGGAATCAAGTTTCTGGCTGTCATCGCCCAAAGAGAGCCTTGTTCGAAGAGAGCGCGATCCTCTGGCTCATCAAGGCGGCAAAGAAGCATATACCGATCGATATCATAACCGCGATCAATCGTCATCATCACCTCGCTGCGCGGCGTGACAAGTTCGGGGATGCCCACAAAACTGACGGTTTCTTTACCCGTAAGGTTGAGGCTCGCCAAAGACAGCCCCGCTTTAAGTTGAAGTGGCAATAGCCCCATGCGAATAAGATTGCGACAGAATGAGGCGTTATAGCTTTGAGCAATAACAATCGTGACGCCAGAAAAACAAAGGGCTTTGGCGGCCCATTCTTGTTGCGCGCCTTTTCCAAAATCTGTGCCTGCCATCACGATCATCGGCGTTTTGTCTAAGGCATAGCGTTTGGCGGCCTCGCCGATGGGCATGGAAAGGCCGGTGGGAACATGCATGGTCATGCCCACCGCGTTAGGGTCTTGCAGCATTTTGTTTTCCAGCAAGGGGTGACCGAACGCACCCGCGATCATCTTTTCGAAATGACCTGTCGGGGGCATCGTGGAAAAAGTCGTGGGGTCTGGCCCTATCCAACTGGCCTGCACACAATCGCCCCATAGGGCTAGAATTCGGGCATCGATAACATTGGTTTTTTTAAGCGGGGCTTTGGTGAACCCTTGCAAGGTCGGCGGCTCCCTTAACGCTGAAGAAACCTCGGCCCAAGGAAAGGTTGTTCCTTCCGGCGCTTTGATGTCTTGCCACGCTGCCAAGGGTGGGGCGGTGAGAGGGGAGGGCTGCGACTCCGTCAAAGCATGAGGCGGCAAGGTTTCAAGAAAAGCGTTGATTTTTGCTGGGCTAGGCCAAATGTCTTTGAGGCTGACGGGTTTGCCATCGGCCCCCATCCCTAAGGTTTTTCCGGCAAGGTCGCTTGTTAAATTACCTAGAAGGGCATAGGCGATGACAAGGGCGGGTGAGGCAATGAGGTTGACGCCGCAAGCGCGGCGAAGAGGCGTTGACGCAAAAGGAATTTCCTCTGTGCCAAGAGTGCAAACCGTCAGGTTCTTTCCTTTTATGGCGTTGAGAATAGGCGGGGAAAGGGGGGCTTGGCTTTGGCTTTGGGCGTAGGCGTCCTTTTGGCGAAAACCTAAAGAATCGAACGCTGTTTGAAGTCCCGTTTCTTTCAAGAACGAAGCCAAAGGAACGGGCATATCCGCCATAATGGTTTTGACCCATGGCTTGACAACCAACCCTTTTTCTTTGGCTTCACGAGCGAGAAGGGCGGCAATCACCAGCTCTGTTGGATGCGAGGGGGCGGACGCGCCGCCTAGGCTGGCCAGCAAAATATCCCCCTGTTTGACGGGCGCAAGAGGATCATAAGAGCCGCTGGGCAGAGAGGCTGTTTTTTCGAAGAAAGAAGCAACCTCGCTTAAGGGAAGAACGGTTCTTGATGAATCGCAAAAACGAACGACAGGACGAATGGTGTCCAGATCAAGCTCAATCAGTGTATTGAAAGTGGGGTTTTGGGGGGAATCGACCCCGCTTTCTCGCCACAGGCCTTGGGCGCGGGCATAGGCTTCAATGAGGGCGGTGCGATCCGAATCTTGACTCGTTTGATTGCGGTGAGAAATTGTGGCGGCATCAATGGGAAAGAGAGTCGTTAAAACACCTTCTTGTTGCTCGGCCATAAGGGCAATGGTGGCGCGATCAGCAAGGCTTAAATGGTCAAGGCCAGCGCCCAAGAATTCAATAACCTTGCCTTCGGCTTCGCCTCGGTGAAGAAGAAGCATGATGGTAAGGGCAATGTCCGTGATGCCGATTCCCTTATGCGGTTTACCCGTTATTTTAAGGCCTATCAGAGGGGGGACGGTTAGTTTCATGGGATGGCCGAGCATCAGGCTTTCAAGTTCAAGAACCTCTGTGGGCCAACCAAGAACGCCCTTATGGCCAAGGACAGGAATGTTCCGTTGCGAGCCCATAATCGTTTCAGGAAAAACAAGATCGTTTTCCATCGTTGGGCTTGGCTCAACGTGAAGGGTGGGAACAATGTTGGCCAGCGGGCTTTGCGCTTCCTCAGCGCTTTGCTGCGGGAGGAGTTGAAGGGCCGTCAGATTCTTTTCGGCCCATTTAAGAAGCTTATAGCGTTCGCCTTTTTGATCGGCAGAGGCGGGCTCTTGCGCGATGGCAATGGTTAAAGGATAGGCCGAGGCAACCGGCGTTGCGGTTTCGATTTGGCTGGCGGCCAGTGTGTTGGCGAGGCTGATGATATCGGTAAGCGCCGAAACGCCCTCTGCCTCATCCATGGCAAGGCGCGAGGGATGAAAAACAATTTTCGGCTGGCTTTTTTGTAAAGCATGCAGCGCTGTGAGCGAACGCATATCATCAACGGTGACGTTCTGGGCATCTTCGTGACGCAGAAGATTCTCAAGCAAGATAAGGAAAAAATAAGGCAAATGGGAAAGGTCGCCTAAGGTGTTTTCCGCAGTCTTCAGGTTATAAAAACCATAGTGTTTTTCACCAACTTGCAGCGTGTCATAGCTGTGAAGGGTATTGAGGCTAAAAGACATGGGGGGCAAGCCTTACAGAAAAAGTCCTAAGGACGATGATCTCAAAAGTTGGTAAGATGAGCCACATCAATCACCCTCCCGCAAGGGGAAGGCGATTTTAGTGCCAACTCTTGACCCGTTTTAGGTATAGACTATTTTTACAATGATTCTCCAACCGTTTTTATGCGTGCGCATGACCTTGATTCGCTTTTTTCTTTTTTCGGCCTTCTTGTTGGTGTCTATGGGGTTGTCCTCTGCGGCGCAGGCGGCTTTTTTGTTTTGTAACAAAACAGGCGTCGTGATTGAGGCTGCCTTTGGCCATCGGGATGAGAATGCTTGGATTTCTGAAGGCTGGTGGCAGATTCAGCCGGGGCAATGCTCACGCGTGTATCACAAACCGTTGTCGCAAAGGTTCTATTTTTATTACGCCCGCGCGTTGGATTCGCCTTCTAAAGGCGGCAAGGAACCTATGGTCTGGGCGGGGAAATACTCCTTTTGCGTGGACTCTAAGGCCTTTCGCGTGGAAGGGGATAATTGCGCGGCGCAGCATTACCAAACAAAAGGCTTTCAAGAGGTGGATGTCGGCCTCCGTCAAAAGGATTATACCTTGACCTTTCACGGGCAAGATGGTCAGTAAGAAGCGGTTTTCAGCCTATTGTTAAAGCCGTTTTGTGCAGATTGACGTACTCTATCAGGAAATAAAAATGCCTTTTCAATCCGAAATGACATCGGGCGCACGTGTTGTCGCTATAGCGTGGCTGCGGGTTGCTGGCTTTTGGCTTTTGGTGGCCGCGATGGTTCCTCTTTTTTTGGGGCTGCGCATGGCGCGCAGTCCCAAAGAAAAGACCATGCCTCTTCTTTTTCATCGCCTGCTCGTTCGTCTTTTGGGTTTTAAAGTCCGTGTGCGGGGCCAAATGGCGCAGCGCGAGGGAACCGTGCCGATTTTGTTTGTCTCTAATCATGCATCATACTTGGACATTCCTGTTTTGGGCTCCGTTATTCCTGCCAGCTTTGTGGCTAAATCAGAAGTGGCACGCTGGCCGTTTATTGGCATGATGGCGCGTCTTCAAAAGACGGTGTTTGTTGAACGCCGTTCGATAAGGGCCGCCAATCAGCGCGATGGGTTGCGCGAAGAAATGGAAAACGGCAAAAGCTTGATCTTGTTTCCCGAAGGAACCTCGTCGGATGGTATGCGTACGCTGCCTTTTAAAAGCAGTTTGTTGAGCATCGTTGAAAAACCGTTTCAAGGCGGGGCGTTTGCCAAGGTTCAGCCTGTGACGATTTTATGCACGGAAATAGGCGGCTTTCCTATCGGGCGCTCATGGCGGCCTTACTATGCTTGGTATGGCGATATGACGCTGATCAAGCATGTTTGGGACGTGTTTAAGATAGGCGATTTCACGGTGGATGTGATCTTTCATCCTGCGGTGACCGTTCAGGATTTTGGCAGCCGTAAGCTTCTCTCCGCGTATTGCGAACGGACGGTTGCCAAGGGCGTGGATCAATGCGTAACGGGAAGATTTGAGAAGGGCTATGCGTAAAAAACTTTTTATCAAGACGTGGGGCTGCCAGATGAACGTGTATGACTCGGCGCGGATGGCCGATGTCTTGGCGCCTCTTGGCTATGACCGCACCGAGGATCAGACGCAGGCCGATTTGATCGTTTTGAACACCTGTCATATCCGTGAAAAAGCCAGCGAGAAGCTTTTTTCAGAATTGGGGCGCCTTCGCGCTGTGCAAACGGCGCGGGCGGCGCAGGGCGTGGTGGTTACGATGGTGGTTGCGGGTTGCGTAGCGCAAGCGTTGGGGGAAGAAATTGCGCGTCGTGCGCCCTATGTCGGGTTGATCGTGGGGCCGCAGGCCTATCATCATTTGCCTGAAATGCTGACGCGGGCGGCGCAGCAAAAGGCAGGCGGGGCTTGCGTTTTGGACACAGAATTTCCGGCGGAATCCAAGTTTGATTTTCTGCCGCAAGAAAATGGCAACCAAAAAGGCATCAGCGCTTTTTTGGCGGTGCAGGAAGGTTGTGATCGCTTTTGCAGTTATTGCGTTGTGCCTTATACGCGTGGGCTGGAATACTCGCGGCCTTGGGCGGCGCTGGTGGATGAAGCGCGTGTTTTGGTGGAAGGTGGCGCTAAGGAAATCACGCTGCTGGGGCAAAATGTGAACGCGTATCATGATGAAGCTAGCGGCAAGCGCCTTGCCGATGTGATCGAAAAACTGGCGGCGATAGACGGTTTGCTGCGCATCCGTTATACGACCTCGCACCCACTGGACATGAACGATGCGCTGATCGCCGCGCATCGCGATGTGCCAAAGCTTATGCCGTTTTTGCATTTGCCTGTGCAAAGCGGATCGGACAAAATCTTGGTGGCGATGAACCGCAAGCATAAGGCGGATGATTATCGTCGCGTGGTGGAGAAATTGAAGACGGCGCAGCCGAAGCTGGCCTTGTCTTCTGATTTTATCGTCGGTTTTCCGGCGGAAACGGAAGAGGATTTTGAAGCGACGATGCAGATCGTGCGCGACGTGACCTATGCTCAGGCCTTTTCGTTTAAGTACAGTCGCCGCGCCGGAACGCCCGCCGCCGTTATGCCCGCGCAGGTTCCCGAAGAGGTGAAGGAGGAGCGTCTTGCGCGGCTTCAAGCCCTTTTGCGGCAGCAGCAAACGGACTTTAACAAAGCCTGTGTGGGGCAAAAGATGAGCGTTCTGGTTGAAAACCCCAGTCGCCATGAAGGTTTCATGTTTGGCCGCTCGGCCTATATGCAAGCGGTGCGCCTGAAGGGCGATAGCGCGATGGAAGGAACAGAACAACTTGTCCTCATCACCCGTGGCGACCCTAACAGTTTGACGAGCGAAGCGTAAAAAGGTTGGGTCTATAAGGGCAACAAAAAGCTCCCTTAAAGTAACACTATTTTATGTAGAAAGCACATCAACGCTAGGCCTGTTTTAAGCATGCTGTGATGCGGGTAATTTCCTGCGCTACCCCAACAAGGAAAAATCATTTTAGATCACTCAGCGCTCATCCTAACGCAAATGCTGGCCTATCTAATGGTGTATTTGGCTTGCGTTGTGTTTTTGAGGGTCAAAAAGGAGCGTTTTTGGACTATCCGCCTTAATCATTCCCGTATCAAAACGAATTAAGGAATTGGCAACTTTCAGACCTGTATAATCACCACATTCTTACAAGGGTGCAATGTCCTTTATGAAATTTTTTTTAGGGAGCAGTAATGTCGGATCCAATAAAACAATTAGCAGAGTTAGAAGCACTTCTTGATGACAAGATGGTGGTTCTTTTAAAAAAGCAAAATGAAATTCTAATCTTTGTCGATACCGATCACAAAGCCAAGGCGACAAAGGCGTATCAAAAGGAAATTCATGATCTGACCGTTCAAACGAACAAGCTGGTCGTTCAGGCGATAGAAAAACGAATGGAAATGGGGCTCTTGGAAAAGGAAGCCAAACGTCTTTCTCAAAGCAGCCAGTTCTTGTACGCCCTTGGTAGCGACTTGAAACAAATTCTGGATCTTGACTTAGCGCGTTGCGAAAAAAAGGAAGCGTTCGACATTGTAAAAGTCGTGGGAAGCGTTGTGGGTCTGGCGGCGGGGTTTGTAACGGTAGCAAAGAACACGTTCGATCCTAGCTCTTCTCATGCGACGTATGAAGTTGCGGCTGGTGCGACGACAGGACTTGTCATTACATCGCACAAAAGCATATCTGCCGTATTTTCTGGGTGCGTTAAATACTTGTGCAATACCAACGCGAAAATTTGCAACAGCTTTGCCTTATATTACGCAGTGGAAAGCGCAAAAGATTCTGCGAGATATTCTCTAGCGCCCTTAAGAAACGAAAAATCGTTTTTGATTATCGGAAACAACCCGAATCCTATGAAGGGTCGTGATCCAAGCTAGAGCTGGATGATCGATTTTGAGGATCACAGCGCGAAGGCGAAGCGGGATGGTTTGTGGAATGTTTATTAAAATGTTTATCCCACTTACCTTTTGCATAGACACAGCCATATCCCAAGACTGCGCCTGAGGCTATTCCCAGCACAATCTCTATTGCGGCCTTTTTAAAATCCATAATCGCCTCCGTTCTTGGTAAGGCTACACTGCGCTTCTTCTGCAAAAAGCTCAAGAATGTTAACCAATTGTTTTTAGTTTCATGCGACGGGGAAGGTCGGTATGGTTAAGGGGATAGATTAACTTAAGGCCTTTTTCTTGATGGCAGACTCTCTATCCTCTGACAGGTTGCAAAAAGGCGCGGGCGGGTATGACCGTGGCGCGGCGGCGATCCGTGAGCAGTTGAAAACCATGCCCGAAAACGCGGGCGTGTATAGGATGCTGGCTGCCGATGGCGCTGTCCTTTACGTTGGCAAGGCCAAGAACCTAAAGCGGCGCGTGGTGTCCTATACCCAGCGCGCGCGGTTGCCTAACCGCTTACAGCGGATGGTGGCGCAAACCCGATCCATGGAAATCGTGGTGACGCACACGGAAACCGAAGCGCTTTTGCTGGAAGCCAATTTGATCCAGCGTTTTATGCCGCCGTTCAATGTTCTGTTGCGCGATGATAAAAGCTTCCCGTTTATTTTTATCCCGCGTGATCATCCGTTTCCGCCGATGATCAAGGTGCGCGGTGCGACAAAACGCAAGGGCTGGTCTTTTGGCCCCTTTGCCAGCGGCGGCGCGGTGACGGAAACGCTTATCCTTTTACAACGCGCTTTTATGCTGCGAACCTGTAGCGATGGCATGTTCGCGCAGCGATCAAGGCCTTGCCTTCAATATCATATCAAGCGTTGCACAGCGCCATGTTGCGGTAAGGTGAGCGAGGCTGACTATGCTCTGCAAGTCAAGGAAGCGTGCGCGTTTTTAAGCGGCTCCAGCCAAGCGGTGCAGGAAAAACTGGCGGCGCAAATGCAAAAGGCCAGCGAGGCTCAAGCCTATGAACGCGCCGCTCTTTTGCGTGATCGCATTCGCGTTTTAACAAGTCTGCAAACCAAACAGACCATCAACGTCGCAGGCCTTGGCAATGCCGATGTGATCGCGCTGCACAGGCAAGGCGGCATGACGGCGGTGCAGATTTTCTTTTTCCGTGCTGATCGCAATTTCGGCACGCGCGTTTATTTTCCCGCGCACGACAAAAGCGTGGAGAGCGGCGAGGTTCTGGCCGCTTTTATCGCTCAATTTTATGCGGAAAGGGAGCCGCCGCCGCTGTTGTTGCTGAGCGAGGCGCCGGATCAAGCGACGCTTTTAGCGCAAGCGTTATCGGAAAGGGCGGGGCGCAAGGTTGCTCTTCTTGTTCCTCAAAAAGATAAAAAGAAAAGGCTTGTTGAGCATGCTTTGGCGAATGCGGCGGGGGCGCTTGCGCGACGGCAAGCGAACAGCGCAGAGCAAAAGAAGCATTTGGTGCAGGCGGCCTTCATTTTTGGTTTAAAGAAACCGCCGAAACGCATTGAGGTTTATGATAATTCGCATACCTCTGGCACGTATGCCGTTGGCGCGATGATCGCGGCAGGGGCGGAAGGTTTCCTGCCCAAAACCTATCGCAAGTTCAACATCAAAACCGCGCCAAGCAACGACGATTTTGCAATGATGAGCGAGGTTCTCACGCGTCGTTTTTCTCGTCTTTTGGATGAAGACCCGCAGAGGCAATCGGGCCTGTGGCCCGACGTGCTGCTTATCGATGGCGGGGCGGGGCAGGTGGGCAAAGTCCGCGCCGTGTTGGCGGAATTGGGCGTGAGCGATGTGGCGCTGGTCGGCATAGCCAAAGGGCCTGACCGCAACGCGGGGCGTGAGCATTTCTATGTGGAGGGACGCGCTCCTTTTATGCTGCCTGCCGATGATCCCACCCTTTATTACCTGCAACGCCTTCGTGACGAGGCTCACCGTTTTGCCATTGGCACGCATAGGGCGCGGCGAGCCAAGGCTTTGACAGGCTCACCCTTGGATGAAGTGGCCGGTATCGGGGCGGTTCGCAAACGCGCTCTTTTGCGTGTTTTTGGCTCAGCCAAGGCCGTTAAAGATGCCGGAGTCGAAGACCTTTCCCGCGTCTCTGGCATTAGCCCTGCGTTGGCCAAGAAAATATATGACAGTTTTCATGAAAACGGGTAGGGTGGAATCAAGCGCGTCATCCCCGCGAAGGCGGGGATCCCATTTGTTATTGCAATTGTAGAAAAAACAAAATGGGATGCCAGCCTGCGCTGGCATGACAGAGAGACTTTTAAGGCAGCCAGTGACCATGTTCAATTCTCTCGCCAATAAGCTCACCCTCTCGCGGATCGTGATGATCCCGTTGATCCTGCTTTTGCTTGTTCTGCCTTATGGCTGGGCGGCATGGGCGGCATGGTTTTTGTTCACGGTTGCGGGAGTCACGGACTTTCTGGATGGCTATATGGCGCGGCGCGATAATCAGGTTTCGCGCCTTGGTCAGTTCCTGGACCCCATTGCGGATAAACTTTTGGTTTCTGCCGTATTGTTGCTTTTGGTTTACAATCAAAAAATTGATGGGCTGACGGTTCTGCCCGCCGTGATTATTTTGTTGCGCGAGGTCGCGGTGTCAGGCCTGCGCGAGTATCTGGCGGGTCTTAGCGTTAGCGTTCCTGTCAGCCAATTGGCCAAATGGAAAACGACGATCCAGCTTGTCGCGTTGGGCTTTCTTATTGTCGGCAGCGATAATGCGCCTCTTTGGATTCCCGCTACGTTGATCGGTGACATTCTTTTATGGATCGCCGGAGCCTTCACGGTCATCACGGGCTATGACTATTGGCGCGCCAGCCTCAAGCATTTTTAAGACGCTTGCGCTCCCCCCTTTACAGGCCTTTCTTGAAAGGGAAGGCGTGTGGAATAAAAAGAAAGCCTGCTGGCACAACAATCTGCTTCACGAACAAACCCAGCATAAGGCCGTTGACGCTCCCCACAATCAAAGAAACATAGACGACAGGAATCGTGACAATCAAGTTTGTTACAGTAAAACTTAACAAACGACGCGAGCCTGCTTTGGCAAAGACATTGTGAGAGCAAAAAAACTCAAACGAAATGCCGCAAAGCAAAAGACCCGACAAGGCCACGGATAAAAAATCATAGCGATAAGCCTCGCCAAAAATAGAAGGCGACAGATAATAAAAGGCGATGACATAAACAAGGGCCACCAAAGGCACGAGAGCAAAGGCATAAAAAGAGCGCTTCTTATCCTTTTGGCCTTTGGTGAAAAACAGGGTTCGATAGAAAAGGGGGATCATCGCATCGAAAAGACGTGAACCTTCCTGTGGAACCATGATCAAGAGGGAATAGCTGGCCAACGCCGCGGCGCCAACTTCATGCCGCAGCCATAACTTATCAACCGAAAAAGCCGCCGTATAAGCAAGACCTGCCAGCGTCATGCTAAGCGCTGAATAAAGGGTGCGGCGCGTCGCCTCGCTCAACCATGAGTCTTTGAGATTCTTGTTTTTGTTAGTGCACGCGTTTCTTTCTCGCAGAGCCACGGGAAAAAAAACGATAAGCGTCGGGATAATGAGCGCCAGCAGATACGCAGGAAACAGAGCAATAGGCGCAAGCTTCATTCCATAAATAAAGCCCCAAAAAACGATAAGAAGAAGAAGGCTGAATAAGCGCGTGCGCAATAAAAGATTCAAAGAAACATCACGGAGTCTCATCCCAATTAGATAGTTGCGATAGCCTGTTCCTGTTTCAAAAAAGGGCAGCAAAACGACCATAACGAAAAGAAAAAAGCGCAAAGAGGCGCTCAATCTATCCTCAAAAATCAAAAGGCCCGCAAGCAGCAGGCAAGAGCCGAAAAGGGCAAAGATGAATCTTAAGGTGAAAATGCGCAAAAGGCCGATGGCGCGATTCATATGACTGTTGCGAAGAATGATGGAGTCGTAGCCTGACAAAGAAAACGCCATCAAGAGAGGGAGCAATGTCATGGCGGTTCTAAGCTCACCATAGTCATCTTGTGATAAACATCTTGCGCCGCCGATGACAAAGAGCAAGCTGATCAACGCATTCAATCCATGGGCAAAGCCGTTTTTGAAAACGAGTTTTAAGCCGCGCATGAGCCTTGCGCCTTTCCCTTGATAAAACGCATGGCGGCGGAAATTCTGTCGCCCCAACCTTCCACATAAGCCTCAACCACAAAGGGCAGGCGAAGGCCTATGTTCGTGCGCTTAAGAAGCAAGGAGCCTTTGGAATCTTCTAAAAAACCTGAATCAGAAGTGAAGCCATAGGCATAACCAGCGGTCTTTACATCTTGCGCGATCACAGAATCATAAAGGCCAAAGGGATAGGAAAAACAGCGCACTTTTAGGCCTAGTTTTTCTTCTAGCGCGGCGCGGTCTTGGGCTATAAGGGGCGGGCGATCCTCTGGCCTTGCGGTCAGCATGTTGGTGTGCCCTCGCCCATGCCCCCCTATTTCTGCCCCTTGCTTAGCCAAAGAGGCCAATTGGTCCCATGTCAAGGAAGACTCTTGCCATGTTTTGATGCGTTCTTGGCAATAACGCTTTGCCGCCACGTCATCCAATCCGACAAAATCAGAACTGACAAACAAAAGAGGCTTCACCCCATGCGCCGCAAAAAGCCGCGCTCCCGCCTCAAACCAAGAACGATAGCCATCATCAAAAGCCACAATCACATTGATCTGCGTTAAAGATTTTTTGCCTTGCAGATAGTCATCAAAGGAAAGCAGATGATAACGCCGCGTCAAAGTTTGTAGAATGCGATCAAACAGCGCCGCATCGTCAAGATGATGAAAAACAAGGACGCGTGTTTTGCCATGATCACGTGCGGCCAGTGACGGCATCACAGCGCGAGTTAAAAGGCATAACGCGCCCGCCAGATAAGCGCGGATACGACTGCGGATCATGATAGAGCGATTGCCTGCCATAAAAAGCCTAAATCGGTTTCAGAAAATAACAGGCCTCGCCTCGCGTAAAGGAAAGGCCATGCTTTGCTGCTAAATGGCGCATGCGACGTTCGGTCAACCCAAAGCCCATATCGAAATAGCCAAGGCCAAGAAAACCGACAAGAATCGCGCCGTCCGGTTTGAGCATCGTGCGATAAGTATCCAGCATAACTTCGAAATGATGGCGACAACAAGCGTAACTGCTGATGTCGTTATCGACAATGTAATCGAAACCTTTGCCCAACAAAGCGATGTCACCCGTGTATTTGTTGCTAAGGTGCGCTTGATACGCGCCGCCCAACGCTTGGGGCCATTGTTGCTGCGCGTAATCAAGCTCATCTTGAACAATGGTCACGCCGACAAAGCGGCTTACGCGATTCTTCAACAGACGATAAAGACTGGAATTGCCGATCCCCGCTTGAAAAACAGCCAAACCCTCTTTTTGCTCAAGCAAAAAAGCCTGAATGCGTTTTAAGTCTGCGGTCGTTCCCCGATTGATCCACGAACCATCCGAATAACGAATAGAAGGTTGAGCCAAATCGTGGCAACGCTTGGGAAAGAAAATATAACGCAGCTCTAACCCGATATTATAAAGCCACAGAGGAACTTTACGCCTTATCTTGCCAACAATGATCTTGGTGGAAAAGCGTTTCTCACGGAAAGTTTGAAGCGTGTAGGACATAGAAAAAAAAGACCCGTTCAGAAGCGGTTGAGAGGCTTAAGCATCATGCGATACTATTCGTCACAAAAAATCAGGGGGCGATTCGTGCCCACCTGTCAGGTTGATGCAAGAATATATATCAGTAACCTTGCCTTTAAGGCATGGAAAATGTACATAAGAGGGCTCTTTGTGCTCCCCTTCTCGCTAAAATCTTCTTGAAAGAAAATGAACGTATTGAAACACAAAACCTTTCTTGTTCAAAAGTGGAAAGAGATGCAGGAATCGGCAGGCGCTCTGGCTCTTGATCCTGCTTATCTGGTTCGTTCTATGGCTCTCTTGCTTCTGGCTTTTGCCGGATGGAATCTTATTGCGTTTTATTTCATAAGAGAATCCGTTGAGCCTGTTGTCAGCGCCGTCCGTCTTTTGATTGAAGGCGTTTTTGTGTACGGCCTTTTCCGTTGGATTCCCAAAGCACCGCCATGGATTATGAAGGCCGTCCTTATTCTTTCCAGCCTTAGCAGTCTTGTCGTTTTCATCCAAATTCTTGAAGAAGCCAAAATTTTGCCGACAAATTTCCGCTGGATCATGACGGATTTTTGGCATCTTTATCCTGAAGCCAGCCGCAAAACAGGGCTGCTGAATAATTATCAGGTTTCATCCTTTCTTGGCTTTTTGGCTGTCGTTCTGCTTATCAATCGCAAAAAAACGACATCGGTGGCTCTTGCCGTTGTCAACGGATTTTCCGTCCTTTTTGGCGCGCGCACGCTTTTCCTGATCTGGCCTTTTTTACTCATGGTCAATAAGCGAGTTCTTATCGCCATGATTCTAACGCTCTCGGCCTTGTATATGTTGGGAACGCCTGAGCTGAAGAAGCTCCTTATTTATCATGTTGAGTTGCGTCTTGCCCCTGCTGTCCTTGTGGTTTCAACGGGCGATTTCAAGAAAGATTATTCCGCAAAGGATACGTTGTTTCAATATAAAGCGCCTCAAGACATTCAAACCTTTTGGCTTGGCAATGGTCAGCCTCGTTATTCTGAAGGGGGCGGCTTTGATCCCGTTGCAAGCCGTTGGCTTTTACAATCGGGCCTTCCTTCTATGATTTTAGTGCTTGCCATTTCTTTTCTGGTGATTGCGAAAATTGCGGTGAAGAAAGGGCTGCAAAATAAAGTTTTTGCGGTGGCGCTTTTGTTGCTTATTGTTAAAGGGGAAACAATCACGTCAACATTGGGATTCCCTCTTCTTCTCCTTTATGGCTTTTCTCCTCCAGAAGAAGAGGAAGAAAAGGCTTAAAAAAACAGCTATGGTCTTTTGATGCAAAAACGATTGTTTCCTTTAACCTTGGCTAAAATGGCGCTTACGGCGGCCCCGCCATCGGTTGTGGCGCGAGCAACGGAAATCGTTGTGCAGCGTATTCACAGACGTCATCCCAAGCTGTTCGCCAATCTTGCAAAGCTTAGCAAGGCCGTTGTTTTTTTTGAGCCGACGGACGCTGCGCCCTATCGTTTTGCTTTAACACTGGGGCAGGCGCCTGTGCGTTTTTTCGTTCTTGCTCCTCATGAACAACAAGAGCAACCTGACGCCACGATTTCTGGCTCGTTGCAAGATTTAATCGCGATGCTAGAGGGGCGCGAGGATGGCGACACGCTCTTTTTCTCTCGCGCTATTCAGGTTGTTGGCGATACGTCCGTGATCGTGGGTCTTCGTAACACGCTGGATCGTGAGGAAATGGATCTTAGGGATGAGATACTGTCCCTCTTTGGTCCCTTCGCAAAACCGGCAGAGGCTTTTTTATCGCTGGCGGATACGTTTGGCATGCGCCTTTATGAACGGATAAAGACGATTCATGAAACCTCCCTATCTTGAACTGGTCTGCCCTGCGGGCACGCCTGCCGCGCTTCGCGCTGCCATCGATGCGGGGGCGGACACGGTCTATGTTGGGTTTCGCGACAGCACGAACGCGCGGAATTATCCAGGACTGAACTTCGATGTTGAGGAAATGGCCGAAGGCGCAACCTATGCTCATGAGCGCGGGCGTAAGCTGCTTGTCGCCATCAACACCTTTCCCCGCGCGGGCGAGGCAGAGCCATGGCATACGGCCATCGCCAATGCGGCGGCGATTGGTGCGGATGCGGTGATCATGGCCGATATCGGCCTTTTGGATTATGCCTCGCGCAAACACCCAAACCTCAGGCGGCATTTATCGGTTCAGGCGGCGGCCTCAAACCCGCTTTCTATCGCCTTTTATCGTGACAATTTTGACATTAAACGGGTCGTTTTGCCGCGTGTTTTGTCGGTCGAGGAAGTGGCCGCGATTATCGGTGAAATACGCATTGAAACAGAAGTGTTTTGCTTTGGCAGCGTTGGCACGATGTCCGAGGGCCGGTGCTTTTTGTCTTCGTATATGACGGGGCTATCGCCCAGCCATGATGGCGCTTGCGCCCCCGCCAGCCATGTCGCTTATAAGGAAGAAGAGGGCGGCTGCCGCCTTGCCTGCCTTGGTGATGTCACGCTTAATCGTTTTGGCAAGGATGAGGCCGCATCCTATCCCACGCCTTGCAAAGGGCGCTATGTCACGATGGGGCAACCTTCGTATTTGTTCGAAGAGCCTGTAGGGTGGAACGTGATTGATATTCTCCCTCAGCTGAAAGCGGCGGGCGTCACCGCGTTGAAGATTGAGGGCAGGCAACGCTCACGCGCCTATGTCACGCAGGTTGTCGGCACTTTTCGGCAAGTGCTGGACGCGCTGGCGCGTGGTGAGACGGACGTGGACACCGGCGCTTTGCATCAGCTTGCCGAAGGGGGCCGCCAAACCCTTGGCGCGTATCAAAAGGGGTGGCGATGATGGGATATTTATCGATTCATAGCCCCCCGTCATCGCGAGAAGGCTCGAAGAGCCGACGTGGCGATCCATCTCCAAAACTTTCCGCTATCGTCTTTGTTGCTTTTTGCAGGAGTTGGATTGCCACGCTCCCGTTGGTCGCTCGCAATGACGATATTTCTTGTTGGGATCAATTGTCATGACCGCCTCTCTCACCCTTGGGCCGTTGCTTTACAATTGGCCGCCGGAAAAGAAGCGGGATTTTTATTTCCGCATCGCGGATGAAGCGCCTGTCGATTGCGTATATGTGGGCGAGGTCGTGTGCTCAAAGCGCGAGCCTTTTTTCAATCCTTATCATGATGAGGTGATTGAAAGGCTGGAAAAAGCAGGCAAGCAGGTTGTTCTTTCTACATTGGCGCTGCTCACTTTGCCGCGTGAGGTGGAGGCTTTGCGCGATAGGGTAGCGGAAAACCGCCTTGTTGAAGCCAACGATGTGTCGGCTCTTCAGGCCTTGGGAGGCAAGCCCTTTGTCGTCGGCCCTATGATCAACGTGATGAACGAAGGCACCATGGCGGCCATGGCCGCCCACGGTGCGGTGCGTGTCGTTTTTGCGTCAGAGATGTCAGGCAAGGCGATCAGGACGTTGGCGAATTATTCGTCGTCATTGCGAGCAAGCGTATGCGAGCGCGGCAATCCAGTTAGCGCCACGTCTGTGGCGCATAAGACTCATGCGCCGCGTGGACACGCGGCGGCTGGATCGCCACGCTCCGCCTTTGGCTCCGCTCGCGATGACAATGGCGGAATTGAAACCGAAGTCCAAGTCTTTGGGCGGCAGTCTTTGGCGATTTCCATGCGATGCTATCACGCCCGCGCTCATGGCCGCGATAAGGATCATTGCCGCAGAGTATGCATAAACGATCCCGATGGCCTTGATGTCGATACCATCACGGGGCAGCCCCTTTTGACCGTTAACGGCACGCAGACCCTCACGCATGGCTATGTCGTGTTGCTGGATGAAATGCGGGTTATGGCGGGGCAGGGTGTCACGCATTTCCGCCTTTCACCCCATGCTATGGATATGGTCAAGGTCGCGCAGTTGTATCGCGGCTTTTTAGAGGGGCGATTCGAATCGGAATTGGTTCTTAATGAGTTGAAGTCGCTTCATAAATCCCTTTCTGCAATCAATGGCTTTTATCATGGGCAAGAGGGAAAAAGGTTTGTTGTTCCGTCTCTAACAGACTGACAAGAAGCATTATTATAGCAAAAGAGGGGGGGCTCTTTCCCTTTTCAAAGGAAGAACGCTGCCGTGTTACCCCCAATTCCATCCCCAGAATTCGTCCCATCCTTTGGCGTTGGTCGATTTATTTTTGGTGTCAAATATGCTATTAAGACTCCTCCCATTGATACGAACCCGTATTGATAGGCTGATAGGTTGAATCGTGTCAGAATCGTGGCGGTTTGGGGTTAATCTTTGGTCATCTCTTTTAACCAATCTTTTTGTTGGGGCTTGACATAGATCAATAGGTCACACTACATTTTGTGTTTAAATGCTCTCACGCCACCTTCATCTTGTGGGCGCATACAAAATTACTAATTGACTTTAGCAAGAAGTCCTTGGGAGGAAATACATGCTCGATCTCGCCACAGCTCAAGTTATCCCGTTCGAACCACGTCCCGCTTCGCAAGACCAAGAACAGAAAAATACGGGCACAAGAATCAATTGTTCCGATTCCGTGGATGAGTATCTCTCCAAGTCTGATTGGCGCATTAACGCCAACGCGAATGTCGGCTATAGCCATGCTGGACTCGTCAACAATCTTGCGGGAAAAGTGATCGCCAACTTTTGGCTGGATCAAGTCTATACGCAAGAAGAGGGCGCGGCGCACCGTGAGGGCGATTATCATATCCATGACCTTGATAGCCTTGCTGGCTACTGCGCGGGGTGGAGCCTCCGTCAACTTCTCAGCGAAGGCTTTAATGGCGTAACGGGGCGCGTGTCCTCACGTCCTCCGCGTCACTTCCGTGAAGCTTTGGGGCAGATGGCCAACTTCCTTGGTATTTTGCAATCCGAATGGGCGGGGGCTCAGGCTTTTTCTTCGTTTGATACTTATCTGGCGCCTTATGTGTTCCGCGATCAGTTGGATGATAAGGAAATCAGCAAGGCAATCCGTCAATTCGTTTATAACCTGAATGTGCCTGCGCGGTGGGGACAGTCACCTTTCACCAACGTGACACTCGACATCACGGTTCCCGACGATTTAAAGCCCCAAATGCCGATGGCCAAGGGTGATCATCTGTTCGCAAACCTTAAGCAAGACGAAGCCGATAAGCTTTTGGCGCTGGCCAAGTATCGTCGTCCAGAGCTAAAAAGTTTGTCTGAGCTGACGTATGCCGATTTCGTCCCTGAGATGGAGCGTATCGTTCTTGCCTATTATGACGTGATGACAGAAGGCGATAGCACGGGGCAACCCTTTACCTTCCCGATTCCGACGGTCAACATCACCGAGCAATTTGACTGGAACAACAAAATCGCCGATGCGATCTTTGAAAACGCCGCCAAGGTGGGAAGTTCATACTTCCAAAACTTTATCGGCAGCCAATATAAGTTGGACGAAAATGGCAAGCTGGTTGAGAACCCTGAAGCCTATAAGCCTAACGCGGTGCGCTCGATGTGCTGCCGCTTGCAGTTGGATTTGCGCGAGTTGCAAAAGCGCGGCAACGGCCTGTTTGGCTCTGCTGAAATGACGGGCTCTATCGGCGTTGTCACGCTGAACATGGCGCGTCTTGGCCACAAGTTTAAGGGCGATGAGACCGGTTTGATCGCCGAGATTGAGCGCCTGATGGATATGGCCAAAAGCACGTTGGAGAAAAAGCGCGTCTTTGTGAACGAGATGTTTGAGCGCGGCCTTTATCCTTATAGCCGTCGTTATTTGTCGTCTTTCCGTAATCACTTCAGCACCATTGGCGTCAATGGCATGAACGAGATGATTGAAAACTTCACGGACGGCAAGCACGACATGACCGATCAAGAAGGCATCGCGCTCACGCTGCGTCTTTTGGATCATATCCGCGCGCGCTTGCGCACATATCAAGAAGAGTCGGGCAACCTGTACAATCTGGAAGCTTCTCCGGCAGAAGGCGCGACGTATCGCTTCGCCAAGGAAGATTTAAAGCGTTTTCCGGGAATCAAACAATCCGGTAGCGGCCCCAATATCTATTACACGAACAGCAGCCAGCTTCCTGCCAGCTGCACCGAGGATCCGTTCGAAGCCTTAGACCTGCAAAACAAACTGCAATGCAAATATACGGGCGGCACAGTTTTGCACATGTACATGAACGAAAAGCTGGATACGGCGGACTCTTGCCGTCAGTTCGTGAAGGCGGTTTTGACCAATTATCAGCTGCCTTATATCACGATCACGCCTGTCTTCTCGGTCTGCGATGAGCATGGCTATTTGAAGGGTGAGCAGCCAACGTGCCCGCATTGCGGTGAAACAACGCAAGTTTGGACACGCGTGATGGGTTACTTCCGCCCCGTGGACAGCTTTAATATCGGCAAAAAGGGTGAGCATCGTGAGCGCGTCCACTTCACCGAAGACGCGATCCGTAAGCATCACACCTGCACAACAGGTTGCTGCAACTAGAGTTCAGAGATCGGAGCTCAGAGTTTAGGGGGGGAGGGAAAATAACCCTTTCCCCCTTTCTCTTTTGACGCTCCAATCATCGAACGCTGGCCTCTGAACTCTGGACTCTGGACATGCCTTCTCTTTACGACATCACTCCCTTTTCTCTCCTCGACTACCCAAACGAAATGTCCTGCATCGTTTGGGTGGCGGGGTGCAATATGCGCTGCGTTTACTGCCATAATCCTAACATTGTTTTAGGGAAGGGAGAGAAAGAGGACGCAGAGATTTTGGCCTTTCTGGAAAAGCGCGTTGGCAAATTATCCGCCGTTGTTTTTTCAGGGGGGGAGGCGACGCTTTACGCCGGATTGCCTGACCTGATGCGTCGCGTGAAGGCGATGGGCTTTAAAATCAAGCTGGACACCAATGGCTCTCGCCCCGAAGTTCTACGCGGTCTGTTGGCTGAGGGTCTTGTGGATTATGTCGCGATGGATTTCAAATGCCCGCCGGAAAAAATGGGGGCGCTGATCGGCACAACCAAATTATGGGAGCCGTTTACGCAAAGTCTGGCGCTGTTGATAGAGGCGGCATCCCCTCCCAAAAACCATGTCATGCCCGCGAAGGCGGGCATCCAGCCTGTCGGGTCGAAGCTGCGCAGCAGCGTAGCCCGATGCGCAGCTAAAGCGGCGCAAGAAAAGAGTCTTATGCCGCGCGGACGCGCGGCGCTGGATCCCGCTTTTCAGCGGGATGACGATAAAGGAGAGAGTTTTTCCGGCCCCCCAACACACCCTCTCACCTTTGAAATCCGCACCACCGTTCATCCCGATTTGCTGGATGGAAAAGACCTGGCATGGATGGTCGCGTTTTTGGATGAGGCAGGCTATCGCGGGACATACTATATCCAAAACATCGCCTCCACAGGCGATAAAACCATCGGCAACGTCGCCAAGCCAGAGCGTGTGCTAGACCTTACGTTGATCCCACCTCCGAAGGGGTTTGCGCTGGCGTACCGAAATTTTTAAAGCCCTAGCTTTTCAGAGAAAGAAGCGACAAGAGCGGTTTTGATCTGATTGCGGAAATGGTGATCGACAGGGGCGGCATAGGTTCTTGCCAAATCTTTCACGGCCTTTTGGCCTGAAGCAATCTCAATTTCTGCGCGTCCAATCTTTTCCATAAAGGGCGCAAAGGCTTGAAGGGCAAGATTTAAACGCAAGGCATCATAAGCCGCGCTCATACGTGTTACCGAAGCTGACTTCTTGGGGCAAGGCGTCGTAATTTCATAGATGGCTTGAAAGCGCTTATTTTCCATCGATTTTAAACAATTGTTTTTTGTTTCAGGAAAATGATTTTTTAAAATCTTTGATAGAAGATCAAGGCTTACAGACGCCGTGCGCAAAGTGTCATAAGACAGCAAAGTTGTTCTTATATCCAAAACAACTTGATCCGGTTCTTCGCGGTAAAAGAGCGTGCTGATGATATCTTGAGGGGATGCTTTGTCCTTGACCATGGTCATCGTCGTGTCATGAAGCGACTTAAAGCTTTTTTGAAGCCGCTCGGAAATCTCTGTCGTCGTCATTTCTTGGGTCATGTTCATTCTCCTGATAAAAAGGGGGCAAAAAGAATTTAGCCTAGATTAGGGGATGGAGCGGAAGGGGCGCGGCTGATTCCTAAACCCAAATCACGCAGCTTCCCTAAGCCTTGCGCATTCAGAACATTTTTTATAAAAGCGCCGCGTTCTTCTTGGGGAAGAGCCATAGCAACCAAGGCCTCAACTTTTTTATGAGCCTTTGTCAATTCAGCATGAGCTTTTTTATAAAGCGCCAAGCGATAAGCGCATCTCACAAGGTCCAAATCTTTCTGTGAACAAGAAAGTGTCAGCATCATGCTGCTTTTAAGATTCTTGATCGGGCGACCATGAACGGAAGCCTTGGGTATCGTAGAGGAAAAGGTGGGCGTTACAGCGCCGGTATGATGAAGGCCAGCAGGAATATAGGCATAGTCTTCTTGAATATCTTTTTGGGAAAGGCCTGCGGTTAAGAACGTCTTTTTGAAATCTTTGACGCAATCTAATCCAGAATCCATGAAATGTGATTCCGGTGTTGTATCCAAATGAACCACAACCATATCGGCCACCTGTACAAAAGAGATCGCTTCTTTTTGACCATCCTTGGGGTAATCCATGGCGAGAGCGAAAAGATTTTGAAATTCTTCTTTGATGCTTTGATAAAGGGATTTGTTGTTGGCTTCGGTCATATAAATGCCTCCTGCGTATAGGGTTGTGCGACGAAATCGACGAAATGTTGCATGAGAAAAGACAGATGACAAGGTTGCAAGTAAAAATATATTGGTTAATCACACTGTTTTCTTCTCGAGCCGTAACATTTTGTCGCGCAAGTTGACGGGCAAGGGGATTGCCAAGACGCGTGATGCGGCGCAAAAAGGGGGCAGTTATTTCCTTCCTTTTCTTTTTAAGGAGTCCCCTTCTCATGTGCGGTATCGTTGGTATTTTAGCGCAGCGTCCTGTCGCCGCTGTCTTGGTTGATGGCCTCAAAAGGTTGGAGTATCGCGGCTATGACAGCGCGGGCGTGGCGACTTTGGTTAATGGCTGCATTGAAACGCGCCGCGCTGTGGGCAAGCTTCAGGCGCTGGCAACCAAGCTAGAGCAAGAGCCATTAGCGGGCGATGTCGGAATCGGTCACACACGCTGGGCCACGCATGGCCGCCCGACAGAGGATAACGCGCATCCCCATTTTTCCGCGCAAGTCGCCGTCGTGCATAACGGCATTATCGAAAATTATCGCGAGCTGCGTAAGGAGCTGGAGGCCAAAGGCCATGTCTTTAAATCCGAGACGGATACCGAGAGCATCGCGCATCTCATCACCGATTATCTGCAAGGCGGTTTGACGCCGCAAGCCGCAACGGCCAAAGCGCTTAAAAGGCTGGAGGGCGCGTTTGCCCTTGCCATTATTTTTACGGGACATGACGGTTTGCTGATCGGCGCGCGGCGCGGCAGCCCGCTTGCCATCGGTTATGGCGGTACGGAAATGTATCTGGGCTCAGACGCGCTGGCGCTTGCGCCGCTGACGAACCGCATTTCCTATATGGAGGAGGGCGACTGGGTTGAGCTGACGGCCGGAAAAGCCATCGTTCACGATAAAGACGATCACATTGTTGAGCGCAAGATTCAAGAAACGGCGCTTTCTGGCGCGGTGATAGGCAAGGGCGAGTATCGCCACTTTATGCTCAAAGAGATTTTCGAGCAGCCCGCCGTGATCGGCGACACGATGAACGCGCTGGCAACCGCCGAGGGGCATTTGTCGATGCCACCGTTGCCGTTCGAATGGAAAGAGATTTCACGTCTCACCATCGTGGCGTGCGGCACGGCGTATTATGCGGGCATGGTGGCCAAGTATTGGTTTGAACAGTTGGCCGGATTATCGGTTGAGATTGATGTTGCCTCCGAGTTCCGCTATCGCGGCTCGCCCATGCCTGAGGGCGGCGCGATGATTGTCATCTCGCAGTCAGGCGAGACGGCGGACACGCTCGCCGCGCTGAATTATGCCAAGCAGCATGGGCAAAAGATTTTGGCCGTCGTCAACGCGCAGCACAGCACGATTGCGCGGCAGGCGGATGCCATAGTGGCAACGCTTTGCGGCCCCGAAATCTCTGTCGCGTCCACCAAGGCGTTCACGACGCAGCTGACTGTTTTGCTGTGTCTGGCGTTGGATGCGGCAAAGGCGCGTGGCACGCTGTCCGTTGAAAAAGAATCTGAAATTTTGCAAGCCCTGCGCGAGGTTCCGGCCAAGCTCAACGACGTTCTGCGCGAAGATCACAAGATTCAGGAACTGGCGCAAAAGATTTGCGATGCGAAGGACGTGCTTTATCTGGGGCGCGGGTTGATGTATCCCGTCGCGCTTGAGGGCGCTTTGAAGCTGAAAGAAATCTCGTATATTCATGCGGAAGGTTATCCGGCGGGAGAGCTGAAGCACGGCCCCATCGCGCTGATTGATGAGACGATGCCTGTCGTCGTCGTCGCGCCGCATGATGCGCTGTTTGAAAAGACGGCCTCTAACATTCAAGAGGTCGTTGCGCGGGGCGGCAAGGTTGTTCTTTTCACCGACAAGGCTGGCCTTGCCAACATGGGCAGCAAGCCATACTGGGTCACGACGCTGCCGGAATGCCACCCCGTCGTCGCGCCGATCCTTTATACCATTCCTGTGCAGCTTCTGGCCTATTACACCGCGTTGGCCAAAGGCACAGACGTTGACCAACCCCGCAACCTCGCCAAAAGTGTGACGGTGGAGTAGGGTCTAGAAAAGCAGGCCAACGAGGCTCAAGAGAGGGGGCAAAGTAACCCCCTTTTTGCCCTCCTTTTGACCTCTTTTTCGCCCCCTTTTTCGCCTCATAAAAAACCCAATAGAATCAACGAATCTTGGGTTTTTTATCGATTCTCAGCCCGAAGAGCGTAGGATTGTGCCTCTCGATCGCCTTCCGCTCAAAGTTAATGCCGTAACCCATTGAAATATAAGAAAACTGACTCGGTTTTGGGCAGCAGCTAACTCATTGATTCATAAAGCTTTTGTAAGCGTCGCCCGATTTTGGATCGCCAAAAGCAAAAATGCGTGACGATTGGGAGGCAGGGACTTGGGGCTAGGGGCTAGGGACTAGGGGAGGACTCTCCCTCCTGCCGTCCGCACGCAGGCCTTGACGAAGGCCAAGGCCGAAGATGCGGAATGACGATGGGTTATGCAAGAGGTCTATTAACTCGTTGGTATTAGTCAATTGCGAATCCGTATGAAAACAGGCAAATTGACAATGGCTTTTGATGAAAGGATTTTTGCCCCATGACCGCGCCTCTTGATGACATCACAATTGCCCGCAACACCAATCTTGCCCCCATTGAGGACATTGGCGCGAAGATCGGTCTTTCGGCGGCCTCGCTGTATCGCTATGGCCCCTATAAGGCCAAGATCGATATGGAGACGATCACGGGCATCGCAGCCAAACCGGCTACGGGCAAGCTGATCCTTGTCACCGCGATTAGTCCCACGACGGCGGGCGAAGGCAAGACCACCACCACCATCGGCCTTGGCGATGCGCTGACGCGGCGCGGCAAAAAGACTCTCATTTGCTTGCGTGAGCCTTCGCTTGGCCCCTGCTTTGGCATGAAGGGTGGCGCGACAGGCGGCGGCAAGGCGCAGGTCGCGCCGATGGATGAGATCAACCTGCATTTCACGGGCGATTTCCACGCGATCACCTCGGCCAACAATCTGCTGGCCGCGATGCTGGACAACCATATTTACTGGGGCAACGCACTGGGCATCGACCCGTCCAAAATCACATGGCGGCGCGTGATGGATATGAACGACCGCGCCCTTCGCCAAATCGTCGTTGGTCTTGGCAACAACGGCCAAGTGCGCGAGGACGGCTTTGATATTTCGGTGGCGTCCGAGGTCATGGCCATCTTCTGCCTTGCCCGCACCTATCAAGATTTGGAAGAGCGCCTTGGCAATATCATCCTTGGCCAGAAGTTTGACAAAAGCTTTGTCCGCGCCCGCGACATCATGGCCGCACCCGCGATGACAGCGCTTTTGCGCGATGCGCTTCAACCCAACCTTGTGCAAACGCTGGAAGGCACGCCTACGCTTATTCACGGCGGCCCCTTTGCCAACATCGCGCATGGCTGCAATTCGGTCATCGCAACGGAAACCGCGCTACGGCTGGCCGACTTCGTGGTAACCGAGGCTGGCTTTGGCGCGGATTTGGGCGCGGAAAAGTTTTTGAACATCAAATGCCGCCAAGCAGGCCTTGCACCTGCCGCCATCGTCGTTGTCGCCACCGTTCGCGCCCTGAAGATGCATGGCGGCGTGGCCAAAGACCAATTGGCCACCGAGAATGTGGAGGCCGTCCGCGCAGGCCTTGGCAACCTGATCCGCCATGTTGAAAACGTGCAGAAGTTCGGCGTGCCCGCGCTGGTTGCCATCAACCAATTCACCAGCGATACGCAAGCCGAGATGAACGTGATCCATGAAGCTTGCACCAAAATCGGCGTTTCCGCCCATTTCTGCAACCATTGGGCAGAGGGCGGCGCGGGCGCTTTGACTCTCGCCGACGAAGTGGCCACCGTGGCGACATCGGGCAAAGCGGCGTTCAAAGTGCTTTATCCGAATGAGATGAAACTGGTCGATAAAATCCGCACCGTAGCGCGAGAAATTTACCGCGCCGACGACATCGACCTTGCCCCCGCTGCTGCGCGGAAGTTGGAATTGTTCGAAAAGGAAGGGTATGGCCATCTGCCCGTCTGCATGGCGAAAACGCAGTATAGCTTTACCGCCGACCCCACGCGCTTTGGCGCTCCCGATGGGCATATCACGCCTGTGCGCGATGTGCGGCTGTCGGCAGGCGCAGGGTTTGTTGTGGCGCTGTGCGGTGAGATTATGACGATGCCGGGCCTCTCGCGCACCCCAGCCGCGCACAAAATTCACGTCAACAAAGAAGGCCAAATTGACGGGCTGTTTTAACGGTTCAGCGCGTTATTTCTTCTGCCAGCCAACCGCTCTCGCGCAAAGAGCGTAACGTCTGTGCGTTCTCGCGCTTGGCAAGGCGACGACCATCTGCGCCAAGGATTAAGGGATGATGATGGTATTCTGGTGTTGGTAAGCCCAACAAAAATTGCAAGAGGCAGTGAAGATCGGTGGCGGGAATCAAATCTGCCCCTCGCGTGACCAACGTCACGCCTTGTAAAGCATCATCCACCACAACGCTTAGATGATAGCTGGTTGGCACGTCGCGGCGAGCAAGGACAACATCGCCAAAGCGCTCTGGCTGCGCGATCACGTCACCCACGCCGCGATCATGCCAGCGCAAAGCGCCGCCTTTGCCCACTTTCGCCAACGCTTTTTGCATATCAAGGCGCCAAACAGGGGCGCGCTGCGCTTCTTTTTCTTTGGCTTCTAAAGACGTCAAACGGCGGCACGTTCCGGCATAAAGAACCTCTCTTGCCGTAGCCCCTTCTTGCGGCGCGAAGCCCGAAGCGGCAGCCTCGGCCTCCACCTCTTTGCGCGTGCAATAGCAGGGGTACACCAAGCCCATGGCTTTCAATGTGTCCAGCGCTTGCCGATAATCTTCCTGATGTTCAGATTGGTGGCGCACAGGCGTTGGCCAATCCAGCCCTAGCCATTTCAAATCTTCATAGATTCCCTCGATAAAAGAAGCCTTGCAGCGCACTGGGTCGATATCCTCAATACGCAGCAAAAACAGCCCACCTTCTTCCATGGCGGCGCGATAAGCGAACAGGGCTGAAGCTGCGTGACCTCGGTGAAGCGCCCCCGTTGGGCTGGGCGCAAAGCGCGTGATGATCATAAAAGAACCTTTGTTTGAAAGGACAAACAGGGACTCTGATGGAAATTTTAGGTGATGGATCGCTTTCCCCGCATCAAGGACAGGGTCGCAATGGCGGTTGTGCAAAGAAGGCTATAAAACCAATAAAACGCCCCCATGCCACAAACCGCGTTAAGCGCTGGCTTCTGCTGCTTTAGGTTCGGCGTGAACGACGATAGGCTTGGCTTTGCCTTCAACAACATCGCGGTTAACGACAACTTTTTCGATACCCTCCGATCCGGGAAGATCGAACATGGATTCCAGCAAAACACCTTCCATGATGGAGCGAAGCCCGCGCGCGCCTGTCTTGCGAATGATCGCCTTTTGCGCAATCGCGGACAGGCCGTCATCCGTCACATCCAGAGAAATATTCTCCATCTCAAACAACCGCTGGAACTGTTTGACGATGGCGTTCTTCGGCGTCGTCAAGATATCAACCAACGCCGATTCATCCAGATCCGATAACGTCGCCAAAACCGGCAAACGTCCAATAAACTCTGGGATCAAGCCGAATTTAAGCAGATCGTCCGGCTCAACCTCGCGCAAAATATCACCTTGACGACGTTCATCCGGACCACGCACATCCGCGCCAAAGCCGATGGAGGAACCACGTCCACGCGCCGAGATAATCTTGTCCAGCCCCGCAAAAGCGCCGCCGCAGATAAACAAAATGTTCGTCGTATCAACCTGTAAAAACTCTTGCTGAGGATGTTTGCGTCCGCCTTGCGGGGGTACGGCAGCCACCGTGCCTTCCATAATTTTGAGAAGCGCTTGTTGCACGCCTTCGCCCGACACGTCACGCGTGATCGAAGGATTATCGGATTTGCGGCTAATCTTATCAATCTCATCGATATAGACGATGCCGCGCTGGGCGCGCTCCACATTGTAATCAGACGCTTGCAGCAGTTTCAGGATGATATTTTCAACGTCCTCACCAACATAACCAGCCTCGGTCAGCGTTGTGGCGTCCGCCATCGTAAAGGGCACATCAATGATTCGCGCCAGTGTTTGGGCGAGAAGTGTCTTGCCGCAACCCGTAGGGCCAAGGAGAAGAATGTTAGACTTGGCCAGCTCAACCTCGCCACTGCGAGCGCCCGCCGCAAGACGTTTATAATGGTTATGAACGGCCACCGAAAGAACGCGCTTGGCATGATCTTGCCCGATGACATAATCGTCCAAAACGGCCTTAATATCCTTAGGAACAGGCACGCCATCACGCGACTTCACCAGCGTCGTTTTGCTTTCTTCGCGAATGATATCGGTGCAAAGTTCCACACATTCATCGCAAATAAACACAGTCGGACCCGCAATCAACTTACGAACCTCATGCTGGCTTTTGCCGCAGAATGAGCAATACAACGTGCTCTTCGTGTCGCTGCTCTTTGTCGTCATAACGACTTACTCCTTTAAACGATACCCACGGCCACCCTAGCGGTCGTTGGTTACCCCTTTATTAATAAACCTCAAGCTGCCTTCTTCTCGCCTTCGGGCGCTTCAGGACGCTTGTTCACAACTTCATCAATCAAGCCAAAGGCTTTGGCTTCTTCCGCCGACATAAAGTTATCGCGCTCCACCGCCGCCGAAATAGCCTCCAGCGTCTGCCCCGTATGTTTGACATAAATCTCATTAAGGCGAACGCGCAACTTAAGAATCTCACGCGCCTGAATCTCGATATCCGTCGCTTGACCTTGCGCGCCGCCTGATGGTTGATGAATCATGATGCGGCTGTTGGGCAACGAGAAACGCTTGCCCTTTTCACCCGCCGTCAAAAGGAGCGATCCCATGGAGCACGCCTGCCCCATGCACACCGTTGAGACGGGGCATTTGATGTATTGCATCGTGTCGTACATGGCCAAACCCGACGACACAACGCCGCCCGGTGAATTGATATAGATCGAGATTTCCTTGTTTGGATTCTCAGATTCCAAGAACAGCAATTGGGCGCACACAAGGCTAGAGATATGATCATCCACCTGCCCCATCAGAAAAATGATGCGTTCCTTCAGCAAACGGGAATAAATATCGAACGAGCGCTCTCCACGAGAGGTTTGCTCAATGACCATAGGGACAAGATTGGCAAGAACGTCCACAGGATGTTTGTCAGCGAAGGTCATAGGAAAAGCCCCCTTACAAGGAACAAAAGGATGGAAAAGAACAAGCAACCGAAAGGCCGTGAATCATACGAACGTGATCCGTGAGACGCAGCATAGCAGGCCACACGCCGGCAGGGCAAGAGGCTCGTCATAGCAATAAGAACAGACGTGACTCGTTGCTCTTAATCGTCCGACTTCTTGGCCATGCGCTTACGTGTGTTGGGGTCAAGGTAGCGCTTGCGAAGACGAATGGTTTTGGGCGTGACCTCCACCAATTCATCATCATTAATATACGCAATAGCCTTTTCCAATGTGAGTTGAAGCGGCGGTGTCAGGCGGATCGCCTCATCCTTGCCCGAGGCGCGCATGTTGGTCAGCTGTTTACCGGTCAGCACGTTCACGTCCAAATCATTGTCCTTGCTGTTCTCACCGATAATCATGCCCTCATACACCTTGACGCCCGGCACGATGATCATGGGGCCTCTGTCTTGCAGTTTCCACATGGCATAGGCCACGGCCTCGCCCTTGGCATTTGAAATCATCACACCCGTGCGCCGCGACTGGATAGGGCCTTTATAGGGCATATAGCTGTGGAACAGACGGTTCATCATGCCCGTTCCTCGCGTGTCTGACAAAAACTCGCCATGATAGCCGATAAGACCGCGAGCAGGGGCCAAGAACGTGAGGCGCACTTTGCCGCCGCCAGAGGGGCGCATATCGGTCAGCTCAGCTTTACGCTCAGACATCTTGCTGACAACATTGCCAGAAAATTGCTCATCAACGTCAATCTGCACTTCCTCAATCGGCTCCATCTTCTGACCGTCAATTTCTTGATACAAAACGCGCGGACGGCTGATCGTCAACTCAAAGCCTTCGCGCCGCATCGTCTCAATCAAAATGCCCAGCTGCAATTCGCCACGACCCGCAACTTCAAAGCTATCCTTTTGCTCTGTTTCATTCACGCGAATGGCGACGTTGCCTTCAATCTCGCGCATCAAACGATCACGGATCATGCGGCTTGTGACCTTATCGCCTTCGGTTCCGGCAAGCGGCGAATCATTCACCGAAAACGTCATCGCAATCGTCGGCGGATCGATAGGCCGCGCGTGCAGCGCCTCAGTCACCAAAGGATCGGCCAGCGTATCGGCCACGGTCGCCTTGCTAAGCCCCGCGATTGAGACAATATCCCCCGCCTCAGCCTCTTCAAGAGCAACGCGCTCAAGCCCACGGAAGGCCAGAATCTTAGTGATACGCCCCGTTTCAACAAGCGTCCCATCATGACGCATCGCCTTGATCGCCATATTGGGCTTGATGCGACCCGATTGAATGCGCCCTGTAAGCAAGCGGCCCAAATAGGGATTCGCCTCAAGAAGCGTGGCCAGCATCGTAAAGGACACTTCAGGATCAACAGCAGGGGCGGGCACATGCTTAAGGATCAAATCAAAAAGAGGCGTCAGATCCTTATCTTCCTTAGTGGCATCCTCTAACTTTTCAACGGCCCAACCCTGACGACCCGAAGCGAACAAAGTTGGGAAATCCAACTGTTCATCCGTTGCGTCAAGAACGGCAAACAAATCAAAAACTTCGTGATGCACTTCATTGACACGCGCATCGGGACGATCAACTTTATTAATAATCACCATCGGCTTCAGGCCAATCGCCAAAGCTTTTGACACCACAAATTTCGTTTGTGGCAACGGGCCTTCAGCGGCATCCACCAAAAGAACCACGCCATCAACCATCGAGAGGATGCGCTCTACCTCGCCGCCGAAATCAGCGTGTCCGGGCGTGTCAACGATATTAATACGCATATCATTGTGCATAATGGATGTGCATTTTGCCAAAATGGTAATGCCACGCTCACGTTCAAGATCGTTGCTGTCCATCGCGCACTCAGCCACCTGCTGGTTGTCGCGAAAGACGCCAGATTGGCGCAAAAGGGCATCCACAAGCGTCGTTTTTCCATGGTCAACGTGCGCGATAATAGCGATATTACGAAGTTTCATTTTTGTCTCTTCCATCTTTCTTATTATAAAAAGTTTCTTAAGCCCACACCAATTGCCCAAAAAGCGATTGCGACAAGGATAACAGCCGTCACGCGATTGAGCGTCATCACGCCTTTTTCTGTAAAGCGCTTGCGAAACAACGCGACGCCTCCACTTAGCATCAACCACCACAGCGACGATCCAGCAAAAATCCCCGCGATCATCACGCCCGCTTCTGGACGATGCTGCAACCCGCCGAGTGTTGCCACCACCGCCATCACGCCAAAGATCGTAGCGGGATTCGTGATTGTGATCACAAAACTGGTCGCCATCGCCTTTATCGCGCCGTGCAAATGAGCGCGTTTCAAATACTTTTTCTCAACCTCTTTCGTGTCCGCCGCGCGCGGCTTGTCATGCCACGTATGCCACGCCACAAGAACAAGAAATGCCCCACCGATCACATGAATAGGGTCATTATAGACCTGCAAAATGTCCGTAAGCGCTGTGACACCAAACGCCGCCAACGCGCTAAAAAACGCATCGGCAAAAGCCGCCCCAAAACCAGAGGCAAACCCAACCAGAAGACCCTTTTGGATCGTGCGCCTTATACACAAAAGCCCCACCGGCCCCACGGGAGCCGCCACCATAACGCCAAGACCAAGGCCGCGCACAAAAACGTCGATATCACTCAACAAAACGGCCATCCCATGAAACCAGACTTCTTGACGGCAGCTTATGGCAGACGAACAGCAGGATGGCAAGGAAAAGCCTACCTAAAGCCATTTGACATTAAGATGCCTTTAAAAGGGAGGGCTAAAACTTCACGCTCTTGATTTCATAGCGGCGCCCAAGAAAAGCGGGAAGCTTGCTGCCCGACTGGCTTCCTGGAAATTGCGCCATTTGATAGGAGGGATCCGTTTTGGTGCGATAGCTCCACAGCGCGTCGGGGTTTTGGTGATAGAAAATGTCCGCCACCGCCTCAGTGCGCACCCAATCAATCACTTGCTTGCGATGCATAATCTTCCAAACGCCCGCCACGCCCGAAGGGCGACGCTCAAAGCGATCCAAATAGCGACTGCCCATAAAGACATCTTCACGCCCTGTAGGCTTATCCATGCGGAAATGCGCCGTAGCGTACGATTCAACCAAGGCGACATCGCCCTCTAGCGCTGGAAGTATGTTGCCAATCAAATGATGGGAAGAGCGAACCTGCCCCATCACGCCAACAACCCAATGCATATAATCATTGGAGGTGCCTTGAAACATTCCCGGCCCTAAATCAATGGTCGCATCATGGTGAAAAACAGAGCGCAACTGCGTTTCATCGATACGATCAAGACCCCGCGCAAAACGATAAAGAACTTCGCTGATTTCACTTTTATCAAGAACGGCCTGCATCGAGGCGGGCAAGCGCGTTGCCGCTGGATGAGCCACAGAGCGCGTTACAGAAGACAAAGCTTCTTTTGCGGCAGAGGGAACAACCACCTTTTTCTTTTTGACAGGAACAACGGTCTTTTTCGATCCCGCCCCTGTTTTTACAAGAACCTTGGGCGCGGCTTTAACCGTGGCCATTTTTTGCGGTTTTGCCGCTTTCTTTTTTACTATCGCCATAACATGCCTCGAATCCTGAGCTTGTCAAAAGTCTTTCCGACTCTAGGTTTAGCACGGGTCGTTGCGATTTCGTACATTTTTTTCAATCCGTTAGAGCGGGCAAAACACAAGACAGACAAAGATACCACAATTTAAGAATAAAACATCTGTATTAAAACATAAAAACAGCAACGATTAAATCATTCTGCAAATGATGGTAATTGTAGTATTGTTTTTATAAATCTGATTTCTTTATAAGAATTTTCTTTTATTCTTTTATTATATTTTAATAACCTTCGTTATTGCGATTATGTCTTTTATTGTTATAGACATTTTACCCCCGTCAACCCAAACCAAAAGTTTTCTCTTTCTTCAACGCGCCCGTCTCCATTTTAATTAATTATTAGGTCTGCTCCCTCACAATGAGCCGCCATGACTTCTTTAGAACAATATAAAGAGCGCGTTGAGGGAACCAACATCGATCCCCGCTCCCTCTTATCAACCGACTACTTCAACCACTTTAACGAGGTGGTCATGATGCTCGGCATGGCTGGCGATATGCCTGAACTTCTTGACGACATCGATACTTGGGACTTCAAAACCTACCGTGAACACTTTATGGAAAGCGGTCTTGGTTTTGCTCCTTTGGCCATTGAATGTTACGAAGTCTCACCCCCAGAGCTGCGCGAACGGTTTGAAAAAGTCGCCACACAAATGAGCATGCTCATCGTTGAAACGCGCCTTAAGCTTCGTCAGGCTTTGGAAGCTGGTGAAATGGATAGGTTTAAAGACATGGCCAACCTGCACTCTATGGAGCTGCAAGGCATGATCGACGATGGCGCGGCTATCGTTCATGGCTACACCGTCGCCCTTGATCAAAGCAAAATCGACGACATGTTCGCTTAATGATAAAAGTGCCGGATGCCTGTCATCACCATGGCAATGCCCGCCGCATCCGCCGCCGCAATCACATCCTCATCACGAATAGACCCGCCTGGTTGAATCACACAGCTTGCGCCCGCTTCAATCGCTGAAAGCAACCCATCCGCAAAAGGAAAGAAAGCGTCACTTGCGGCAGCGCAGCCTTTGGTCAGCGGCTCGGCAAGACCCAAGGCCGTTGCTGCATCCTGCGCCTTACGCGCCGCGATGCGGGCGCTGTCCACACGGCTCATCTGCCCCGCACCAATACCAACGGTTGCCCTATCCTTGGCATAGACGATGGTGTTGGACTTCACATGCTTGGCGACGGTAAACGCAAAGATCATATCGCGCATCTCAGCCTCAGTCGGCTGGCGCTTGGTCACACAGCGAAGCGCCGCCGCATCAAGGATCAGGTTATCCCGCGATTGCACGAGAAGGCCTCCCGCTACGGTTTTCATAAAACGTCCCTTAGCCATAGGATCAGGCATGGTGCGGGTCAGCAAAACACGCAGATTCTTTTTAGCCGCAAGGATGTCCTTGGCTTCGTCATCCATATCAGGGGCGATAATGACTTCCGAGAAAATTTTAACAATCTCCGCCGCTGTCTTACCATCCAGCGGACGGTTACACGCGATAATGCCACCAAAAGCGCTTGTGCTATCGCAAACCAACGCGCGTTTATACGCCTCACATAAATCTTCGGCCACCGCCACGCCGCAAGGATTGGCGTGCTTGATAATCGCAATCGCGGGACTATCCGTAAATGCGCTGACAAGCTCAAACGCCGCGTCGGTGTCGTTGATGTTGTTATAGCTAAGCTCCTTGCCCTGCACCTGAATCGCTGTGGCAATCGAGGGGCGCGACAGATCGGTCGTGTAAAACGCCGCTGTTTGATGAGGGTTTTCGCCATAGCGCAGGGATTGCCGCAAGGAGGCCGATACGGTCAACGTATCAGGATACTCTTGCCCAAGCTGCTGCGCAAACCAACCGCTCACCGCCGCGTCATAGCTGGCCGTGTGGGCATACGCTGCCGCCGCGCAATTCTTGCGGAAAGGCAGCGTTGTGCCGCCCCTGTTCGCCTTCATCTCGGCCAGCAGCGATTCATATTGCGCAGGATCGGTGAGAACCGTCACAAACGCATGGTTTTTGGCGGCAGAGCGTACCATCGCAGGGCCTCCAATATCGATGTTTTCGATGCACGCTTCAAAGGCCGCGCCCTTCGCGACCGTTTCGCGAAACGGATACAGGTTGACAATCACCAAATCGATAGGCGGAATGCCATGCTTTTTAGCCTCGACGTTATGCTTGTCATTATCGCGCACCTGCAAAAGGCCGCCATGAATCTTGGGGTGCAGTGTCTTGACGCGCCCATCCATCATTTCAGGAAAGCCCGTGTAATCGCCGACTTCAACAACAGGCACGCCCGCTTGGCGCAACGCTTCGGCGCTACCGCCCGTGGAGAGAATCTCAACGCCAAGCGCCGCCAAATCCTTGCCCAAAGCGGCAAGCCCCGCTTTATCGGAAACAGAGATCAACGCACGTGTGATTTTGATAGATTCAGGCATGGGGATTCCTTAAAAGAAAAACGGATCGTTTGACGTGTCTTACAACTCCCGATGCAACAGCGCCTGCTCGGCTTGGCGCACCAGTTCGGTGAGGATCGTATCAACGGGTTGTTCTTCCTTGACCAGACCAACAATCTGCCCCGCCATGACCGAGCCATTTTCGATGTCGCCATCAACGACCGCGCGGCGCAAAGCGCCCGCCCAGAAATGCTCAATCTCCAGCTGCGCGGCCTCTTTGGTCAGTTCGCCCGAGTCAAACTTGGCAATCGCCTCACGCTGTTTTTCCATAAAATGCTTCGTGCCTTCGTTCACAACCGCGCGAACGGGAATAACGGCAAAGCGCGGATCTATTTGCTGCGTCGGCACGGCATCACGTGCGGCGGCGCGGATAAACGCCTTCTTAAAGTTTTCATGCGCGATGCATTCGGATGAGCAAACAAACAACGTGCCGAGTTGCACGCCCGCCGCGCCCATTTCCAAATAGGATACGATGGCCTCACCGCGCCCAATGCCGCCCGCCACAAAAACGGGAACCTTGTCGTGCAGTTCAGGAAGAATTTCCTGCGCCAGCACCGTCGTGCTGATGGGGCCGATATGGCCGCCCGCTTCCATGCCTTCAATGACCAACGCGTCTGCGCCGTTGCGGATCATGCGTTTACCAAGGGAAAGGGCGGGCGCAAAGCAAATCACCTTCGCCCCACCATCTTTAATGCGTTTGATCGAAGGCGCTGAAGGCACGCCCCCCGCCAAAACGATATGCCCGACTTTTTCTTCAAGGCACACATCAATCAGCGCATCAAGCATGGGGTGCATGGTGATCAGGTTCACGCCAAACGGCAGACGGGTGAGCGTTTTTGTGCCTTGAATCTCGGCACGCAGCAAATCAGGGGTCATAGAACCGCAGGCGAGCACGCCAAAACCGCCCGCATTCGATATGGCGGCGACAAGGTTGCGCTCAGACACCCAACTCATCGCGCCGCCCATCACGGCCAGCTTCGTGCCCAGAAAATCGCAGCCGCGCTGCATGAGCGGCTTAAGACGAGAAGAAATAGTTACCATGGGATCAGTTCACCTGTGTCATTACAAAACAATTTTAAAGCCTCAAGCTTATTCCTTATCCAACCCGAAGGCTTTATGCAAGGCGCGCAGCGCCAGCTCAAGATACTCGGCGGCAACCAGCACGCTGATATTAATCTCGGACGTTTCAATCGATTGGATGTTGACCCCCTTTTCCGCAAGCGTCTTAAACATCAACGCGGCCACGCCGGGGTGCGTCCTCATCCCAAGGCCAACCAACGATATTTTGGCAACGCTTTTATCTGTCAGCAAATGCTGAAACCCAACGACAGCCTGTTCATCGCGCAAGGCTTGCTCAGCTCGCTCCAAATCGCCCTGAGGCACAGTAAACGATAAATCCGCCGTCTGTCCGTTTTTAGACCCCGTTTGCACAATCGTGCCCACATTAATGCCTGCCTGCGCTAACGCTCCGAAAATGGCGGCGGCAACCCCCGGCTTGTCGGCAACATCAGCCAGCGTGATACGAGCCTCACCCAAAGAATGGGCAATGCCTGTGACAGAGTTGTTTTCCATGGTTTCATCCTCGTCGGTTACAAGAGTGCCGGGCAAATCGCTGCCAAATTCGTTGGCAAAGGTTGAAAGAACTTGAATCGGTATGCGATAACGCAGCGCCATTTCGACGGAGCGCGTTTGAAGAACCTTGGCACCGAGAGCCGCCAGTTCTAGCATTTCTTCATACGATATTTCCGAAAGCTTTGTTGCGTTCGCCACGATGCGCGGATCCGCCGTATAAACACCATCCACGTCCGTATAAATATCGCAGCGATCCGCGCCAAGAGCAGCGGCCAGCGCCACCGCCGACGTGTCTGAGCCTCCACGCCCCAAGGTCGTGATGCTGCCATCCTCACCAAGGCCTTGGAAGCCCGCCAAAACAGCCACCTCGCCTTGTTCCAGACGCGCCTTCATCGTTTTTGTATTAATCTCTAAAATACGGGCCTTGGTGTGATCATTGTCGGTCAACAAAGGCATCTGCCAGCCTTGCCACGAACGGGCGTTCAGGCCGCGCTGCTCCAACGCCAAGGCCATCAGGCCTGCGGAAACCTGCTCACCCGTCGCGGCAATGGCGTCGATCTCACGCGGGTTGGGGTGTGGCGTGACACTGCGGCAATAGCCCAAAAGCTGATCCGTCGCCCCCGCCATGGCGGAAACAACGACAACAACTTTATGTCCACGACGCACTTCTTCGGCAACTTTGCTGGCGGCATTTTTAATCCGCTCAATCGTGCCGACGGACGTGCCGCCGAATTTCGCTACCAAAAGAGCCATGGCTCTACCCTTGTTTTCCTGTGACGAAGAGGCTTATGTTATGGCACAAAGCACGCGTTTTCCAACCTCCTTTTTGCTTTCAGGGTCATAATGTCCACAGCTTTTTTATCCGGCATCTGCCCAGACGACGTTGAGCGTTTTTCGACGCAAGCGTCAGGATGGTGGGATCCTCACGGCTCTTTTCGCATTCTGCATGACCTGATGCCATTGCGAGAACAGTATGTGAGCGATCAGATTGAGGCCGCTTTTCCAAAAAAGAAAGCGCCCACCCTCTCCGTCCTTGATATCGGCTGCGGCGGCGGCCTGATGGCCGAGGCCATGGCCACTCAAGGCCACCGCGTTGTGGGAATCGATGCCTCGCCTGAGGCCATCGAAATCGCCAAAGATCATGCCCATCAGTCTGGTTTATCCATCGACTACCGCCAAAACACGGCAGAAGGTCTTGCCCAAGCCAAGGAACGTTTCGACGTGATTCTTGCACTGGAAATCGTTGAGCATGTTCCCGACGCCAAGGCGTTTATGGCCGCTGTGGCCACCTTGCTTAAACCCAAGGGCCTTGTGATCGTCGCCACGATGAATCGCACCAAACGCAGCTTTTTGCTGGGGGTCGTGGCCGCCGAATACCTTCTGGGCTGGATTCCCGCCGGAACCCACGACTGGGATCGCTTTGTTAAACCGTCTGAGCTTGCCGCGCTTTGGGAAGAGCATTCCATAAAACCCCTTGATTGCACAGGGTTTGTCTTTAATCCCCTCTCGCGGCGCTTTGCACTAAAAAAACACAGCACCGCCATTAACTATTTTATGGCTGGAAAAAAGAACGGTTAACCCCTCGTGAATGAAGAGTTGGTTTTCTGGCAGCAGAAAAAAACAAGAAAACGGGATCCCCGCTTTCGCGGGGATGACGCTAAAGGGAGATAAAACCACAAAAAACTCCGTCATGCCCGCGAAAGCGGGCATCCCGTTTGTTTTCTTTGCCGTTTGCCAACTCTTGAACTATTTTAAGTATTAACAAATAAAGAGGGTTGGAAAGCTTGACTCATGCTCCCTCGCCCCCTATAAATCGCCGCTCTAAGCGATCACTGCGCTGGTTTTGGGCTGGCGGCAGCGTTGCTTTTTTTGGGTTCACCTTTTAAAGATTGCGGGACACTCCCGCCGAGGAAAACATGGCACGTGTATGCAGCGTAACCGGCAAGAAGCCGCAATTTGGAAACAGCGTGAGTCACGCGAACAACAAGAATCGCCGCCGTTGGCAGCCGAACTTGCAGGTTTGCTCTTTCCCCTCTGACATCTTGGGCAAGGCCGTGACACTGCGCCTGACCGCTCGCGGCATCCGCACGGTTGAGCACAATGGCGGGATCGACGCTTGGGTCTTGGGCGCGCGCAAAAGCCGCCTTTCCGATGACGTTTTGAAGATTCGCAAAGCCATGGAAAAGAAAGTGGCCGTTGCCACCAAGGCCGCGTAAGCTTCCTTTGCTTTATGCTTTTAAAAAGGCTCGCCCCTCGGCGGGCCTTTTTTTATCCCCCCCACCTTTGACCCCGCGCAGCATCAGGACGTTGAATAAGAAAAGCTTGTTCTTTTTCTGCCTGACTTTATAAAGACCCCTATGACAACCAACCCCATCATCATTGCCGTGGATGGCCTTGCCGCAACAGGTAAGGGCACCATCGCCCGCCGCCTTGCCGCGCATTTGGATTTTGCCTACCTTGACACAGGCGCGCTTTATCGTGCCGTAGGGGTTGCCGTGTTGAAAGCGGGGGGCGATCCGGCTGACGCGCAGGCGGCGCAAAAGGCTGCCCTCGCCCTTAACCCCTCTTCGGTTCAGGCTCTTATGGACGATCCAGCGCTACGCATGCCTGCCGCCTCGGAGGCCGCCTCTAAGGTTGCCGCAGTCCAAGACGTTCGTGATGCCCTGTTGAAATTCCAAAAGGATTTCGCCGTCCACCCACCAGCAGGCAAAAAAGGTGCTGTTTTAGATGGCCGCGATATCGGCACAGTGATCTCTCCCCAAGCCAATGTTAAGATTTTTGTCGAAGCCGCATCGGAAATAAGGGCGCACAGGCGCTTTCTAGAGTTGCAGGGGCGGGGAGAAAATGTTACTGAGGCCGCTGTTCTTGCAGATATGACCGAGCGCGATGCGCGAGATGCCTCAAGAGCAACAGCCCCGACGAAACCGGCGGATGACGCGGTCATTTTGGATACGTCTGATTTAAGCGCGGATCAGGCCTTTGAAAAGGCGGTCGGGATTGTGGAGAAAAAGATAAAGTAGCCCGCATGGTGCTGGCGACGGATAAAGACGAAACAAAAGAACGGCCTTGCTTTCAGCCTCTTTCGTTTTTCTTTATCTGACGGCAACGCCCCCTTGATCGGGGCACAACAGAAAGCAGCGGAATATTTTTGGGACTCAGTTTCCCCTTTCCTTTTTTGTCATCCCCGCGCCCTCGTCCCGCCGTCCTTGCGGCGGGAGAAAAGAGGGGGGCGGGGATCCAGGGGACTGGGGAATAACCTTGGGTGTTAAACCCCCTAGATTCCCGCCTTCGCGGGAATGACACGGGGTTTAAAGGATTTAAGGACAGTCTAAAAACTTTTCCGCATCGTGCCGGAGGCCTTAACGGGCAGGCGCGGCGATCCCAAGGGATCAGAAAGAGAAAATCTAACATGGCTAAATCAAGTGCAAAACGTCTTTTCAAAGAAGACATGGTCGGCGCCGATGCGCCCACAAGCGGCTTTGCCGCTCTGCTCGAAGGCTCCTTTGGTAAAAAAGGCAGCATGGAAGGCACCGTTATCAAGGGTCTTATCACGCGCATCGAAAAAGATTGCGCAATCATCGATGTGGGTCTGAAGGCCGAAGGCCGCGTCCCCTTAAAAGAATTCGCCGCACCGGGCATGCCCTCTGAAGTCAAGGTTGGCGACACTGTCGAAGTGTTCTTGGAGCGCATGGAAGATCGCAACGGCGAAGCCTCTCTTTCACGCGAAAAAGCGAAGCGCGAGGAAAGCTGGACCGTTCTTGAGAAACTTCACGAAAAGACCGAGCGCGTCATTGGCGTGATCTTTGGCCGCGTCAAGGGTGGCTTTACAGTTGACCTTTCAGGCGCTGTCGCGTTCCTGCCAGGCAGCCAAGTCGATATCCGTCCCGTGCGCGATATCACGCCGCTGATGGGCACGCCTCAACCCTTCCAGATTCTGAAAATGGATCGCGCCCGTGGCAACATCGTTGTCTCGCGCCGCGCCGTTCTTGAAGAGTCTCGCGCCGAAGCTCGCAGCGAATTGGTCGCCAACCTTAAGGAAGGCCAAGTGCTGCAAGGCGTCGTCAAGAACATCACCGATTACGGCGCGTTCGTCGATCTGGGCGGTGTGGATGGTCTTTTGCACGTCACCGACATCGCGTGGAAGCGTGTCAACCATCCTTCAGAAGTCCTGCAAATCGGCGCTCAAGTCACCGTTCAGGTCATTCGCTTCAACGCCGAAACACAGCGCATCAGCCTTGGCATGAAGCAACTGGAAGCCGATCCTTGGGAAGGCGTTGTCGCCCGTTACCCCGCCAACCTTAAGTTGAAAGGTCGCGTGACCAACATCACCGATTACGGCGCGTTTGTTGAACTAGAGCCCGGCATCGAAGGACTGGTTCACGTTTCCGAAATGTCATGGACAAAGAAGAACGTGCATCCCGGCAAGATTGTGGCCACAAGCCAAGAGGTTGAAGTTATCGTTTTGGAGATCGATTTGTCCAAACGTCGCATCAGCCTTGGCATCAAGCAGTGTATCGATAATCCTTGGGAATCGTTCCGTGCAAACCACAAGATTGGCGAAACGCTGTCGGGTGAAATCCGCAACATCACCGAATTCGGTCTGTTTGTCGGCATGCCGGGCGACATTGATGGCATGGTTCACATGTCGGATTTGTCGTGGGATAAGGCTGGCGAAGAAGCCATCCAAACCTATCAAAAGGGCCAAATGGTTGAGGTCAAGATTCTTGACATCGATGTCGAAAAAGAACGTGTCAGCCTTGGCATTAAGCAGATGACAATCGATCCGTTTGAAGGCATGGCCGTCAACTTTAAGAAGGGCGATGTTGTCACCTGCACCGTTACCGCCATTAATGACGGCGGAATCGAAGTGAGCTTAGGTGATCAAGCGGATTCCTTCTCTGGCTTCATCAAGCGTGGCGATTTGGCGCGTGATCGCGCCGACCAACGCACGGATCGCTTTGCGGTCGGTGAAAAGGTCGATGCCAAAATCACCATCGTTGACAAAGCGGCACACAAGGTCAACTTGTCAATCAAGGCTCGTGAAGTCGAAGAAGAAAAGAAAGCTATGGCCGAATATGGATCGTCCGACTCGGGCGCTTCGCTTGGCGATATTTTGGGCGCGGCCATCAAGCGCGCTCAAAAGAAAGACGAGTAAGCGGCTCCTGTTGAGGGTAAGGTGCGACGCAGCTCTTACCCCCTTCATACCCAACAAAAAGCCCCGCTGGAGCAATCTGGCGGGGATTTTTGTTTAATAGACCCTGCATGAATGAAATGTTGTTTTTTAACCCACCCTCCCCCAAGAGGATGGCGATTTTAGTGCCAACCCTTAAGGCGAAAGAGGCATAATTCATCAAACCAGTTGGTTCAAGGCACTATCTTTAGCGACGCAACAACTATTTCCCTTGATTTTCAAGCATCCAAAAGCCACTTATGATCCTATGTCTCTTATCCAAACCTATGACCGCGTGCTGTCGCGGCAAGATGAACTGCGTGAGCTTCTTAGCGCGGCATCAATGCCTGCCGACCAATTCACAAAACTCTCCAAAGAATACGGCGACCTATCACCTGTGGCCGATGCTATTATAGCGCTGCGAAAAACTGAAAGTGAGCTGGCGCAGGCGCAAAGCCTTTTGACTGATCCCGACTTTCGCGCCGAGGCGCAAAAGGAAATCGACACCCTACGGGACGCAATGCCCGCCCTTGAAAAACAGGTGCAGCGTCTTTTACTCCCCAAAGACATCGCCGACGAACGCAATGCGATTTTAGAAGTCCGTGCAGGCACAGGCGGCGACGAGGCGGCGCTGTTCGCCGCGCTTTTGTTCGATATGTATCGTCGCTATGCCGCCGTCCACGGCTGGCGGTTTGAAGTCATGGACTTGGCCGAAAACGACCTTGGCGGCCTGAAGGACGGCACGGCGCTGATCACGGGTCGCGGCGTGTTTGCCCGCCTGAAGTTCGAAAGCGGCGTGCATCGCGTGCAGCGCGTGCCGCAAACGGAAAGCCAAGGCCGCGTCCATACCTCTGCCGCGACCGTAGCGGTCCTGCCCGAAATGGAAGAGGTGGACGTTAAGATCGAGGACAAAGATTTACGCATCGACACCTATCGCTCATCGGGCGCAGGTGGCCAGCACGTCAATAAGACCGACAGCGCCGTGCGCCTTACGCACTTGCCCACGGGCATTGTCGTGGCGATGCAAGATGAGCGCTCTCAAATTAAAAACCGAGCCAAGGCCATGAAGGTCTTGCGCTCGCGCATCTACGAAAAGCACCGCGCTGAGCGCGACAGCGCCTATGCCGCCGTCCGTAAGGAACAAGTCGGTTCTGGCGATAGGTCTGAGCGCATCCGCACCTATAACTTTCCACAAGGCCGCGTGAGCGATCATCGCATTGAACTGACGCTCTACAAGATTGACGATGTCGTGAACGGAACCGCGCTGGATGAAATTATCGACCCCCTTATCCAACGCGACGAAGCCGAACGCCTCGCCGCACTAGCCGATGCGAACGCATGAGCGCCGCACCGTCTTTATCCGCCCTTATCCAAAAGGCCACCACACAACTTCGCGCCGCTGGCGTTGATGATCCCGCCCGCGATGCGCGGCTTTTGATTGCGCATGCGCTAGGCTGTGACCGTCTCGCGCTCGCCACAAACAGCGAGCGCGTTTTATCAGAAAACGAAACGGCGGCGATTGAGGAAATCATCACGCGGCGCGAAGCGCGTGAGCCTGTCCACCGCATCCTTGGCTGCCGCGAGTTTTGGGGGCTACCCTTTGCCCTTAACGAAGCGACATTAGAACCGCGCCCCGATAGCGAGACGCTGATTGAAGTGGCGCTGAATTTTTTTGCAACACAACCTAATCTTCCGTCATTGCGAGCCCCCGAAGGGGGCGCGGCAATCCATCTCCCGCATGCTCCACCAGAATCCCCCTCTGCCCTTTCAGGAGATGGATTGCTTCGCTTCGCTCGCAATGACAAATCCATCGAGCCGTTCCCCTCTCGCCTCCTCGACCTCGGCACGGGGACGGGCTGCCTTCTCCTTTCGCTGCTTCACGAATGGCCGGACGCGACAGGCCTTGGCATCGACAAAGCACCCCGCGCTATCGAACAAGCCACGCTCAATGCGCAGCGCCTTGGGCTGGACACCCGCGCCGTTTTCCGCGTCGGCGATTGGCTGGATGGCGTTGAGGAAAAGTTCGACCTTATCCTTTGCAACCCGCCCTATATTCCCTCACGCGAAATTGGAGCGCTGCAACCCGAAGTGCGCGAGTATGATCCAACGGACGCGCTGGACGGGGGCATAGACGGGCTTAATCCTTATCGTCATTTGATCCCGCTCTTGCCACGCTTTTTAAGTGCAAATGGCGTCGTTCTTTTTGAAGTCGGGATCGGGCAAGCACAAGACGTTGCTGCGATGATGGAAAAGGCCGCCTTCAAAACCATCACCATAACGGACGACCTTGGCGGCGTGCCGCGCTGTGTCAGCGGCACTATCGGTTAGGGCGCAGGCGCAGCGGCCACACCCGATTCCAGAATCGAAAACGCTTTACGCTCACAATCAATCTCAGCCATCGCGCCCGTGGGCAAAACCATTTGTGGTGCACTGTGTCCGAAATCCATCTGCGTCATGATCGGTAAATCGGGCAGACCGCATTCGTCACGCACAAACGCCTGCAACACGACATCGTACTGCGTCATCAAGGCGGGATCAGGATCAACCATAGGCCGCCCCAACAGAATGCCGCTGACACGATGAAACACCCCCATCGCCGCCAAGGGACGCAGCATGCGCGTAAATTGCTGGGGCGTCGGGTTTTCCTCGGACGTTTCCAAAAACAGGAGAGCGCCATCCCATGCGGTTGGCTCTGGCCAAAGCGGCGTGCCGCGCAGCCAATCCAAAACCTCAATGCACCCGCCCATCAGCTGACCTTTTACAACGCCGCGCCCCTGCAAAAGTTGATAGCCAAGAGGCTTATGCCTTGTGCGCTTCATCATCGCATTTTCAGGAACAGCCCACTCCAGATACTCGCCCGTCCATTCCTCGGACGGCGCGATCTCGCCAATCGTCTCTGCGGAAAACAATGTCTTCCACACCGAATCGACCATATAAGAAAATGGTTCAACATTTTCGTCGAAATCAGCCAGAATCGAGGGACCATAGAATGACGAAAGACCCGCCTTCAAACACATGAAGTGAGTCACGGTTGTATCCGACATGCCCATAAAGATTTTTGGATTCTGGGCAATCACACCAAAATCGACATGCGGCAACAGCCGGATCGAATCCTCACCCCCGACAATACTAAAAATGCCCTTAACCTGCGGATCGGCAAAGGCCTCCATCAAATCATCTGCGCGAGCCTTGGGATTGGCGGCAATCCACGCGGCATCACGAAGCGCGTGGCGCGTTTCGACAACCTGCACACCGAGACTTTCCTGCAATCGCTTTTTGCCCAGCGCGTAACGGTCGGGAAACGTCGCCGCCCCGCCCCACGACAACGTGATCGCCGCCACCTTGTCACCCGCGTGAAGTTGGGGAGGTTTTATAAGCTCCAACATTCCAACCGCCTTCTAACTAACAAGCTTGTTTTTCAAAGAAATATAAAAACTTTCGTGCGGAGGAGCAGCAGGTCTTATAGGAAATATTGGCTCAGGTACACTTTCAAATCGAGCCATAAGCGAGAGAAACTGAATCTGATGGGAGAGCTTCTCAAAATGGAATAAATGTTTGTCATCCTTTTGGCCATAAGAAAAGGGTATCTCCTTCTCAGCCAAAAAATCTCTCACGCCTTCAAGGTAAAAACGATCAATATGAGGGTTTGTTTTTTCCATAAAATAAAGATGTTCCGTCTTCTTGACCTCTTGATCGCCAAAGAGCGTCAAATTACAGACCAGCCCTTCCAGCATATTGGGGCAACCAATCCAAATACCCTTTTCATCGCCCTTATTGACGATGCCAAATTGAACGCTTGGAAACCCCAAAGAAACGGCTTTTTGCCTATATTTCTGCGCTATCTGGGTAAGCTTCTGATCCTCAGGCGCCGGAACAACCATAATAACTTTCCAAAAAGGATACGGTGCTGTCATTTTTATTGTCCTTCAAAATTAATAGTCATCGTTATTCAAGCCGCCTAGACCTAAGGCGCGAGGTCAAGAACAGGATGTGCTGCCCGCCCATTTTTCTTATGGTTCCGTTTTGGCTTTTCAGGGCTAGAAACAATTTCCTTCGCGGCGATAGCCTCGGAAAGATTTTTCAACGCCACATGAATATCTTTGTTCTCTTCTAGAACAAGCATACCTTTAAGCTTGCGCAAATGTTGATCGGGCAAAACAGCAACCCCATCCTCAAGATTCTCAACCATGCTCGACATGATGGACAGAGCCTTAATACGAGTCGCTGTATCATTTTCAGCGAATTGGTCATTCCGCGCTTTGTTAATAAGCCCCGCAAACAATTCAGTCACAACGGAAGCCGAAGCTCTTGACGCAAACACGCCAACAAGCCCCAGCGAAAGCGTTTTGTTTTCTGGACAAATTAATTGTCCGTCTCGATCTTCCCAAACAATAGCGCGCAAAGCCACGTCCAAAAGAGCCTTGCCAACAGTCATCGTCAAATGTTGTTGGGGCAAGGCCTCTATAGCTTGGTTTAAAAGGCCGAACAAACCGCTTTTAGCGCCCCTAAAGTTTCCTTGCGAAGAAAACCGTTTCTCTGAATCACCGCTCTCGGCATAATAATTAATCGTCACAAAAGATTGGCTCACAAACTCTCGTGCGCCATGGGCAAGGTTTTCAATGAGGGCTTCGCTGATCGCAGGATCGCGGGCCTCAACACAGGCGGGAATTAAAAAGCTCAGTCCTTCTAAAGACGGGCATTTTTTTTGATGTAAGGCGCTTCTAATCTTCACGCTCATCTTATTTATCCGTTCCGCTTTATTCATTCTTCTTCCTTTCAAAAATCCACGCGATGTCTCTCTCCCTTGAAAATAAACATGGTGCTGTTCAATTTGTCAAAACAAACCTGCGCTTATAGCCTGTCTCAAGTAAAGTAAGCAGGCACAGTCACGCGAGCATACAGGTTAGAACACATAAAACATTTGCGTGTGGGGTGATACTCTGCCAAGGGCGCAAAGGCTTTGACGTCTATCATTGACGATTTTCTGCCTTGAGAGCTGCTTTCTTTTTTATCGGCTCTAATAAAGGTTGGGTTCGCGGTTGTTTTTTCTTTTGACTCTGGAGACGCTTCGACCGATTGTTTCAATCCATTCAATCGCAAAAATTTTTCATAAAGGGCGCGTTCATCTTTATACTCGTTTCCATAGCGTTTGCTATCAAGGGGCTGAAACTGAGATGGCGACACATCACAATAACAATTTGCATTTTCTTGCCACACAAAAACGGGGATGCCGTTTTTTACGCCGAAATTTGAGTTTAAACTCTTTGGCCAACTTTTAGGTCATTCCCAAATATAAGCTTTCTTTTCAACAACAAAACGCCCAGCATCTAAGTGAATACGAACGGTTGATCCTTCGCCTTTTCCCATGACCGTTCCAAAAGAGTGCGGCAATAAAAATTCTTCCCCCTCCTCAAAATCAGACAAACGATCAAGGATTATTTGATCCTTTTCATAAGAAACAACATGAATTTTCTGTTGCGCAACAATATGCCCAACCATACCACTCACCCCAGCAGTACGATCAGCCTGTTTTTTTATGTCAGTAGCTTTTTGCTCCACAGCACGCTGCCCTGCATCTCTTCTGTTTTGTATATCTCTATCATGAGCCACCCCCAAAGCAGCAATAGAGGCAAAACAAACACAGAAAGCTGTTTTTGGAAACGCCTTAAGAACCTTTCCGATTCCATCTATCACAGGAAGAAGTATTACACCCAAAGCAGCAAGATCAGCTGAAAAAACAGGGGGAACAAAGGGCTCGTTTTTCGAGGGGCCATCTCTTAAAGTATGATATATTTCGCTAGTATTATAAAGCGTAGGGTGCCCAGTTGCATTCCAGTTATTATATTGTGTTCCGCTCAGCTTGCTTGGGTCAACCATCACGTCGTTAGGATCAAAATCACTCATGTCTATCTCCTTTATAGTTTATTGAGCCATTCAATAACGACAGCCACTTGATCCCTCATTTTCATCATAATATGATCGTTAGTACAAGCACGCTCAACGCTTTCAGGCATAAAAAGCCTGCTATCCATCGGCGCACGATCTTGGGACAGGTGTTTTCACGAAAAAACCCCCATGGAAAAACCATGGGGGTTTTAAATTGGCTTGAAACAGGATTTGAACATTACTTGATGCGAACGTTTTGCGCTTACGCGCACAAACGCCTGCATCCTTCTTCTTTTTCTGCCCAGAAGATCTGGCAGTGACCTACTCTCCCGGGCCTTAAGGCAAAGTACCATCGGCGCAGAGGGTTTTCACGTCCGAGTTCGAGATGGGATCGGGTGCAGGCCCCTCGCTGTAACCACCAGATCATCAGGGCAGAAAGAAAAGAAGCAATGAAAGCGTCTACAGTCAGAGTTAGGGCGCTGGATTTTACGGCCAACGCCTCACTTTTATAAATATCTGATTTCAGATAAGGATCAAGCCTATCGAGCTATTAGTACCGGTTAGCTGCACGCGTTACCGCGCTTCCACATCCGGCCTATTAACGTGGTGGTCTACCACGACTCTCTGGGAATTCTAGTTTTGAGGCAAGTTTCACGCTTAGATGCTTTCAGCGTTTATCTTTTCCGTACTTAGCTACTCGGCGATGCCGCTGGCGCGACAACCGATACACCAGAGGTACGTCCATCCCGGTCCTCTCGTACTAGGGACAGATCCTCTCAAAATTCCTACACCCACGGTAGATAGGGACCAAACTGTCTCACGACGTTTTGAACCCAGCTCACGTACCACTTTAATCGGCGAACAGCCGAACCCTTGGGACCTTCTCCAGCCCCAGGATGTGATGAGCCGACATCGAGGTGCCAAACGACGCCGTCGCTATGGACGCTTGGGCGTCATCAGCCTGTTATCCCTAGAGTACCTTTTATCCGTTGAGCGATGGCCCTTCCACGAAGAACCACCGGATCACTATGACCGACTTTCGTCTCTGCTTGACTTGTCAGTCTCGCAGTCAGGCTAGCTTGTACCATTGCACTCAACAGCTGATTTCCGACCAGCTTGAGCTAACCATCGCGCGCCTCCGTTACACTTTGGGAGGCGACCGCCCCAGTCAAACTACCCACCATGCAGGGTCCTTGTCCGTGATTCACCGGACGAAGTTAGATACCAAGGAACATAAGGGTGGTATTTCACCGGCCACTCCACCCAAGCTGACGCCCAGGCTTCAAAGTGTCCCACCTATCCTACACATACGTTCCCTAATACCACTGCAAAGCTATAGTAAAGGTTCATAGGGTCTTTCCGTCTAGCCGCGGGAACCCCGCATCTTCACGGGGAATTCAATTTCACTGAGTCTATGTTGGAGACAGTGGGGAAGTCGTTACGCCATTCGTGCAGGTCGGAACTTACCCGACAAGGAATTTCGCTACCTTAGGACCGTTATAGTTACGGCCGCCGTTTACTGGGGCTTCAATTCAGAGCTTGCACTCCTCCTCTTAACCTTCCAGCACCGGGCAGGCGTCAGACCCTATACGTCGTCATGTGAGACTTCGCAGAGCCCTGTGTTTTTGTTAAACAGTCGCTACCCCCAATTCTGTGCCCCCCGTTCAAACTTGCGTTCGAGCGGGGCCCTCTTATCCCGAAGTTACGAGGGCAATTTGCCGAGTTCCTTCAACATAGTTCTCTCAAGCGCCTGAGTATACTCAACTCGTCCACCTGTGTCGGTTTAGGGTACGGACTATACGCTGGGGCTATTTCCTGGAAGCTGATCAGACGCCATCAGAAATCCGATAACGTCAAACATCCTTTCAACTCCGTCACCACCAGCAGGCCACTGAATATTAACAGTGTTCCCATCGACTACGCCTTTCGGCCTCGCCTTAGGGACCGGCTCACCCTGCGCGGATTAACCTTGCGCAGGAACCCTTGGACTTACGGCGAGAGTGTTTCTCACACTCTTTATCGTTACTCATGTCAGCATTCTCACTTCCGATACCTCCAACCGCTCTTACGAGTCGATCTTCACAGGCTTACGGAACGCTCCGCTACCGCGCGTCTTGCGACGCACCCATCGCTTCGGTGGATGACTTAATCCCCGTTACATTTTCGGCGCAGGCCGGCTTAACTAGACCAGTGAGCTATTACGCTTTCTTTAAAGGATGGCTGCTTCTAAGCCAACCTCCTGGCTGTCTTGGCCTTCCCACATCCTTTCCAACTTAGTCACCACTGGGGGACCTTAGCGGATGGTCTGGGCTCTTTCCCTCTCGTCCACGGACCTTAGCACCCATGGACTGCCTCCCAAGTTAAACTCTTCGGTATTCGGAGTTTGGTTAAGTTTGGTAAGGCTCGCGCCCCCCTAGCTCATCCAGTGCTCTACCCCCGAAGGTCATCACTTAAGGCTCTACCTAAATAGATTTCGCGGAGAACCAGCTATTTCCTAGTTTGATTGGCCTTTCACCCCTAACCACAGCTCATCCCCGTCTTTTTCAACAGACGTGGGTTCGGTCCTCCAGCAAGTGTTACCTTGCCTTCAACCTGGCCATGGCTAGATCACTAGGTTTCGGGTCTCATCCATGCAACTCAGTCGCCCTATTCAGACTCGCTTTCGCTTCGCCTCCACCTACCGGCTTAAGCTTGCTGCATAAACGAACTCGCTGACCCATTATACAAAAGGTACGCCCTCACCCTTACGGGCTCGGACTGTTTGTAAGCATTCGGTTTCAGGTACTATTTCACTCCCCTCATCGGGGTGCTTTTCACCTTTCCCTCACGGTACTTGTTCACTATCGGTCACAGAGGAGTACTTAGGCTTGGAGGGTGGTCCCCCCATGTTCAAACAGGATTTCACGTGTCCCGCCCTACTCAAGAATTGATCTCTTCATCTGCTCTTACGGGGCTATCACCCACTATGGCTCACCTTTCCAAGTGATTCTGATTTGAAAAGACCAATTACTGGCCTGGTCCGCGTTCGCTCGCCACTACTTGCGGAGTCTCGGTTGATTTCCTTTCCTCCAGGTACTTAGATGTTTCAGTTCCCTGGGTTTGCTTCACAAACCTATGTATTCAGTTTGTGATACACCTTACGGTGTGGGTTTCCCCATTCGGACATTTCCGGATCAAAGCCTACTCGCAGCTCCCCGGAACTTATCGCAGCGTGTTACGTCCTTCATCGCCTCTCTGTGCCAAGGCATCCACCAAATGCTCTTGTCATGCTTGATCCTTATCAGAAGCCAGATGTTCTCATGAGCTTGTACCAAACAAAACTCCATCTTGCGCTTGCAGGGCTGACATATGGGCCCCAGCTCCTTCGGAGAAACTGTCCAGACCTTTAGGTAAATCTGGGTGGGCCTGCCTGCAGGCTAACTTCTGACTGTCTTGCTTTACGCTTTCCCGCTCCTCTTGCACTCGACATGCAAGGTTTGCGCGCAAAACAAAACGCTTTCATTGCGATTGCCCTTATCATCATCACAATGACAGGTACAATCAGTTCAAATCCTATTCACAATGGCCAAGAACATCCGCCGCACCCCGAAGAGCGGGGCGGAAACTTTTTTCTCCTCACAAAGGTTTTTAAAACGCGTAAAGCTGGTGGAGCTGATCGGGATCGAACCGACGACCCTCTGCTTGCAAAGCAGATGCTCTCCCAGCTGAGCTACAGCCCCGTTAGCTTATCGCGCTAAAAAATGGTGGGCCTGGTAAGATTTGAACTTACGACCTCACGCTTATCAAGCGCGCGCTCTAACCAGCTGAGCTACAAGCCCGCTTTAGACACAAGCCCGAATGAGCTTATGTCATACCTTTGGAGAAGGGATACGTAGACGGCGGCGCCGGACAACCCGCGTGATTTGGGTCATCAAGAACATCAAGTACTAAGTTTTGATGTGAAGGTGTCCGAAGACGACGATCAAACATCAAAATCCTTAGAAAGGAGGTGATC
>DYDA01000015.1 GCA_020718105.1 Micavibrio sp.
TCATATGCTTACACAATTTCCAGCCACACAATTTTGTCCATTATGCCTCAAAATCGATGACCCCGTGTATCCCATTGAAAACAAACGCTTTTCCAAATCATCTTTTTGCGGAAGCTAAATTGAGCGAAGCTGGAGGCCTTTTTGCTTAAGGGGAGGCTCTTTGCCCCTCACACGCCTCGCGGGATAAGGTCTCCCCCCACCTGAAGCGCTGTGATGCTTTTTGCCAATCCCGTCGCGTCGTCGGTTTCGATAAAGCAACCGCACAGCGTGGCTTCGCCCTCGGCGGGGGTTAGGCGCTCTCCGGGCGTTTTGCGCGTAAAGCGCCACAGGGCCGCTTCTTTTTTCATGCCAATCACGCTGTTGAAATCGCCGCACATGCCCGCGTCGGTTTGATAGGCCGTCCCTTTGGGCAGAAGGTGTTCGTCTGCCGTTGGGATATGCGTATGCGTGCCTATCACGGCGGAGGCGCGGCCATCCAAAAAATGCCCCATCGCCATTTTTTCAGATGACGCTTCGGCATGAAAATCAACGAACAACGCTTGCACCTGATGGCCAAGGCGATATTGGGTTGCCAGCTTTTCAGCAGCGATAAAAGGATCGTCCAGCGTTGGGGTCATATGCAGGTGCCCCATGATGTTGGCGATGGCAATTTTACGGCCATCGGGAAGCGCATGAACATAAACGCCTTTGCCCGCCGCGCTTTCTGGATAATTCAAGGGGCGCAACAGGCGGGGCTCCTGCCCCAAGGAAAGCAAAACCTCTTTTTGATTAAAGGCATGATTGCCTGTGGTCAGGCATGTCGCGCCAAGGGCGAAAAAGTCCTGCGCGATTTTAAGCGTGACGCCATGCCCCGCTGCCGCGTTTTCCGCGTTGATGATGATAACATCGGGATTCAGCTTTGTTTTAAGCGCGGCCATATGCGCCGCGATGCCGTCGCGGCCAGATCGCCCCATGACGTCGCCCAAAAAAAGAATACGCATGATCAAACCTCGTTGTTAAAAGACCAATCAGAAGGGCTTTTTGAGAACTGTTTAAAAACAAACTGGATCCCCGCTTTCGCGGGGATGACGCGAAGGAGGAAACAGTCTTTTATCCTCTTTTTTATAGAAAATCACGCGAAAGGGGCTTGCCTAAAATAAAAAAGCCCCCCTATCCTGTTGGCGCAGCATTTCCAGACCCCTTTTAAGGAGACCCCTATGCTTAAAATGACGTGCGCGAAGACAGCTTCTTTTAAAAACAGCGCGGTGGCGGCGTTGGTTGGACAGGGCGGCCTGTTGGGCGCACAAGGCCTTTTGCTGGATCAAAAAACAGGCGGTGCGGTCAAGCGTGCTTTAAAAACTTTTTCTTCCTTTAAAGGGGACAAAGGGCAAACGCTAACCCTTTTGTCTCCTGTTAAGGGCGGCCCTGCCCTTGTGGTTTTGGTCGGTGTGGGGGATGTCGGCAAGGCGGATGCGCTGACCTATGAAAACGCGGGCGGCGAGGCTTATGCCGCGATGGTTAAAGAAAAAACGGAGGCAAGCGAGGGGCTTTTGCTGAGTGAGAGTCTCAAAGGTTCTCTCCTTAGTGAGGAAGCCGTTGCTGCGCATATGGGGTTTGGTGCACAGCTTCGCGCGTATCACTTCGATAAGTATCATACGAAAAAGAAAGACCATGCCGCAAAGCTTAAAACGCTGGCGCTTGTTGTTAAAAATGAAACGGAGACCAAAAAGCTTTTAGCCGAAAAGCTAAAGCTTGTCGCGGGCGTGACGCTGGCGCGAGACCTTGTGTCTGAGCCTGCAAACACGCTGGATCCTGCTGCGATGATGCAGGCCGCCGTGGCGCTGAAAGAGCTGGGCGTTGAGGTCGTGGTTCTTGATAAAGCGCAGATGGAAAAGCTGGGCATGGGGTCGCTTTTGGGTGTCGCGCAAGGCAGCGAAAAGCCGCCCTTTCTTGTCGCCATGAACTGGACGGGCGATGCGGCGGCTAAGGATAAGCGCCCCCTTGCCTTTGTGGGAAAAGGCGTGACGTTTGATACGGGCGGGATTTCGCTTAAGCCCGGCGCGGGCATGGGGGATATGAAATACGATATGGCGGGCGCGGCGGCTGTTATCGGCGCGATGAAGGCGCTTGCGCTTCGCAAGGCGAAGGCGAACGTTGTCGGCGTTGTCGGCCTTGTTGAAAACATGCCCTCGGGACGCGCCATGCGTCCGGGTGATGTGGTGAAAAGCGCATCGGGGCAAACCATCGAAGTGCTCAACACGGACGCGGAAGGCCGCCTTGTTTTGGCCGATGCCCTTTGGTACGCGCAGCACCAGTATAAGCCTCGCGCTATCATCGATTTGGCGACGCTCACGGGCGCGATTAAGGTGGCGCTTGGCGAGTGTTATGCGGGGCTTTTTTCTAACGATGAGGCTCTAGCGGCGCGGCTTTTAGCTGTAGGAGAGGAAACGGGCGAGCTTCTTTGGCGGATGCCTCTGCACAACAGTTTTGATAAAACGCTCGACTCCCCTATTGCAGACATTAAGAACATCAGCGATGCGCCTTTGGCGGGAAGTTGTACCGCCGCGCATTTTCTGAAACGCTTTGTAAATAAGGGCACGCCTTGGGCGCATTTGGATATTGCGGGTATGGCGTGGCAAAAAAAGGGATCGTCCCTTTGCCCAGCGGGAGCCAGTGGGTTTGGCGTGCGTCTTTTGGATCTTTTTGTGATTGAAAACAGCGAGAAATGACTGAGGTTCGTTTTTATCACCTCACGCGTCAAACGATAGAGCAGGCGCTCCCCGATCTTTTGGAAAAAACGCTGGCGCGGGGCTGGCGGGCGGTGATCCGTCTGCCGGATAACGCGCAGGTTGAGGCTCTTTCTTCGCATTTGTGGACCTATCGCGCCGAGAGCTTTTTGCCGCATGGCGCGGCTAAGGATGGCCATGCCGCCGACCAGCCGCTTTGGCTCACGGCGCTTGATGAAAACCCCAACGCGGCCACCGTTTTGTTTGTTGTTCGCGTTGAGGCTCCCTCTGCCATCGATGGGTTTGATCTTGTTTGCGATGTTTTTGATGGGCAGGAGAGCGCCGCCGTTGCGGCGGCGCGAGCGCGATGGGCAATGTATAAAGAGCGCGGGCACGCCCTGACCTACTGGCAGCAGGAAGAGCGTGGCTGGCAGAAAAAAGAAAGAGGGACAACGTGATAATAGAGGAGACAGGAGTCACGGGGGGCGTGTGGGCTTTGGGAAACTTTGATGGTGTTCATTTGGGGCATCAAAAAGTGATTGAGGCGGCTGTTCACGAAGGGCGTCGCCTCGCCCTGCCCGTTCATGCGCTGACGTTTGAGCCGCATCCCCATGCTGTTTTTCAAAAGGATGAGCGCCCCTTTTTGTTGACGTTGCCTGACGCTAAGCGTCGCTTGCTTTTGGCGGCAGGCGCGAACGATGTTGTCACCCTTCCCTTTACGCCCGCTTTTGCGGCGCTTGCGCCAGACGCGTTTGTTAAAGAGGTGCTGTTGGGCGCGTGTCAGGCCGCGCATGTTGTCGTGGGGTTTGACTTTGTTTTTGGGCAGGGGCGTGGGGGCGACGAGAGAACCCTTAGGCAAGGCTTAGAGCCGCAAGGTATCGGCGTGACCAGCGTGCCGCCAGAGCGCGATGCGGGGGGCGAGATTATTTCGTCCTCGCGCCTTCGTGCCGCTGTGCGCAAGGGTGACGTGGTTGCTGCGGCCAAGCTTTTGGGCAGGCCGTTTGCCCTTAGCGGCGTTGTTCAAGAGGGTGCGCGTCGTGGCCGGACGCTGGGCTTTCCCACGGCGAATATAGCCTTGGGCGCGTTGGTGCATCCTTTGCCGGGCGTTTATGCCATTAAGGCGAGGGCGCTTACAGATGGCGCAGAGACGTTTTGTGGCGTTGCGAATTTTGGGGCTCGTCCGACGTTTGGCGCATCGTCAGAGCAACTAGAGGCTCATTTGTTTGACTTCAACAAGGACATCTACGGCCAAGCGTGGGAGGTTGAGCTTCATCGCTTTTTGCGTCCTGAAATGACGTTTGATGGCTTTGCCGCGCTTCAGGCGCAAATCCAAAAAGACGCACAGACGGCGCAGGAGGTTTTTTTATCGCGCCCTGCGTATACTACGTCAACTTGAAAACCCGAAAGCTTTTTGGCCGCAGTTGTTGATTTCTCTTGGACTTATGCGGCTTGGCGGGGAAAAACTTTTCGGGTTTTCAAGCGGACGGACTATAAAACAACCCTTTATTGTTTTCATAGCCTTGCATTAACCATAAGGGATTGCTTTACCTATTCGTAACCAAAAGCCAAAGCTTTTTTAATTTATTCGGAGGTATAGTCGGCGCATGTATCTTGGCATTGATCTTGGCACTTCCAACAGCGTTGTTGCGGGCGTATCCGATGGCGTGGCGCAACTCTTTCGTCCTGCCGATGGCGGAGACGCGCTGCCGTCTGTTATTTATATTGATAAGCGCGGTCACCGCCTTTATGGCCGCCGCGCCTACGATCAGGCGATGCTTGCCCCCGAAAATGTTGCGGCGGGGTATAAGCGGCTGATGGGAACGGCAACGCCGCTTGCGGTCGCGGGACAAACGCTGACTCCAGAGGAGTGCTCGGCCGAAATCATTCGCCAATTGATTGGGCAAGCCAGCACAGAGTTGGGCGAAGAGACGTTTGATGGCGTTGTTATCGCGGTTCCCGCTTCGTTTAATCAAATGCAATCCGAAGCCACCCTTCGTGCCGCCAAAATGGCAGGGTTAGAGCATGTGGCTTTAATACAAGAGCCTGTTGCGGCGGCGATGGCCTCTATGGTTGATGCCAAGCGATCGGGCCTCTTTTTGGTTTATGATTTGGGCGGAGGAACGTTTGACGTGGCTCTTGTGGAATCAACGCAAGGGCAGGTCAAAATTCTTGCGCAGCAAGGCGTGAACATGCTGGGCGGGCGCGATTTTGATCGCATGATTGTGCATGAAATCGTGCGCCCGTGGCTTTTGGCGAATTTTGATTTGCCCGATAATTTTTTGCGCGACCCTGCTTATCGTCGCTTGGCTCAAATCGCCCAACTTGCAGCTGAACGCGCCAAAATCGATCTCTCGCAGCTTGAAGAAGCTTCCATTTTCGCCTCGGATGACGAAGTGCGCTTGATGGACCAAAGCGAGACTGAAATTTTCTTGGATGCGGCCATTACGCGCTCGCAGTTTGAGGCAATTCTTTTTAAGCCCGTTCAGCACACGATAGAGCTTATCCAGCAGCTTCTTGCGGAAAATGAGGTTGAGGCGGCGCAAATCGATCGCATTGTGTTTGTCGGTGGCCCCAGTCGCATCCCCTATGTTCGGAGGCAGGTGACGGAAACGCTTGGCATCATCGCAGACTTGAAAACAGATCCCATGACGGCCGTGGCTGAAGGCGCGGCATACTATTGCGAAAGCCGTTCTTTTCCAGAAGGGCAAGAGGCTCGCCCCTGGGGCGATAGCGCCCCCAAAGAAACAGAAGCGCACGCCATCGCACAGGATGATCCCGATCTTTCCTTTGATTATGAAGCGCGAACGCCCGACGATAAGGCCGTTATTGCCATTCATCGCGCTCAAGATAAAGGGGCACAGCGCATCCGCTTAATAACGGAAGGCTGGGATTCCGGCATGCTTCCTCTTTCTTCTGGCCTCACGATTGAGGCTCCCTTGCAAAGGATGGGAGAAAATATTTTTGATGTGCATGTTATGGACGAAGACGGGGGACAGATCGAAGATCATGCGGAGCGGTTAAAAATAACACGCCTTGTGGCCGCGCCTGCGGGCGTTCCCACCACGCACACCATTGGCGTTAAGGTGCGTCTGTCCGCCGAGGCTGAGGAAAACAGTTTCCTTCTTCTGGTGAACAAGGGGGACGACCTTCCCGCATCAGGCCAGCTCTCTCTTAAAAGTGGGGCAACGCTGAAGGCCAGAGGCCCCGGCTCTTTGAGCTTTGAGGTGTTTCAGGTTGAATACCCCGATCGCGTAGAACTTAATTTATGCGTTGGCGCTTTGCGTATCGAAGGCGCAGAGCTGCCCGTGGGGACGTTAATTCGTCTTGGCGACCCAATCCTTTTTGATTGGCAAATGAACAGCGGCGGCGTGCTTCGCGCTTCGGTATCATTGCCCTCTAGTGGTACGATTCTTCCTGCTAAGCAGTTTTACGTGCCGCAAGCCGCCCAGATATCCTATGATAGTAAGGACGGCTACGCTTTTACGAAGGCGCTTTTATCCCGAGCAGAAGAGGATTGGGGCGATTTAGTCGCGGCTCTTGGCCCCGTTGTGGGGCCAGAGGTTTCCCTTCTTAAGGCGCGCCTTGATGAGCAGGTCGAAATTTTGGAAGAATCCAAAGAAGATGGCGAAACGGTGCGCGGCATTTCCGAAGAAGCGCGGTTTATTCGGCAAGACACGGCACGGCTTGAAACAAAACATCAAGGCCCCGTGTTTCAACGGCGGCTGGGCAAGCTTGTCGCAGCGTATAATCGTATAAGCCGAGGCGGCGCGAAGCTTGAAGAAAATCAAGCGTTCGATGCTTTGGCGCAACGCGTGCAACAAGAACTGGATGAACGGCAGGAAGGCCCCTATGGCGCGGTGCAAACGGCGCTGTCGCAAATGAAGCGGCTTTTCTTTGTTGTCGCGTGGCGCAACCCTGCCTATGTGCGGGCGTGGCTGGGGCGGCTAGAGAATGAAGCGTGGCTTTATGCTGATAAGGAGGTTTTTGCCTCTATGGTGCAAGAAGGCCGCACTTTACGCGAAAAGGGTGACGATCCCGCGCTGCGAACGTTGGTTCAAAAAATGCTGGAAGAGCGGCTTTCCCTAGGCGCAAACGATGTTGCGGGCGACCTTGCCACCATCATGCGCGGATAAAGTGCCGCGATTGATCTTCCCTTGTCATTGCCAGCGACCAACGGGAGCGCGGCAATCCATCACCTGAACCTTCCACCAGAATCCCCATTCGCCAGTTCAGGCGATGGATCGCCGCGTCGCCTTTTCAAGGCTCCTCGCGATGATGAGGCTGACTCTGCGCCCTATTTCATTTCCTTTTGCGCAAGACGCATTTGCCGCGCGCGGGTCAAGATGGTTTCTTCAAGTGAGCTGGCCGTTGAAGGCACAACGGCGGCGTCCGCCCATTGACCGTCCACGCCCTTTGTTTGACGGAAAACCGTAACCTTGACGCCATCAGCGCGTAAATCGCGATCAAGAATAAACGCATTGACCTTAGCGCGTTCGTTGGGCGCATCGGGGGGAGAAAACCAATCCGTTGTGATCACCCCACCAAAAGGATCCGCCGAGGCAATCGGCATAAAAGACAGAGTGTCTAATGTCGCTCGCCATAAAAAGCCGTTGACGCCAAGACCCGTTTGTTCCTTTTTCTTATCGTTGCCACCTAAAAGGTCAAACCCGCCCTTATCGCTGACCAAAGAGCCATAGCGATACATGTCTTCTTGAGTCTTGTCCTTATACGTGGCGTCTGATTGAACGCCCGTTTCAGAACAGCCAGTAAGAAAAACCAAGAAAAGGCTGAAAAAAGCAGTGCGTTTGAACCAGAGGCCGTTAAAAGCAGGAAAAAGAGGGTAGGGCATGGGTTCGCTCCCAATCAAAAGTTAAGGATTTGCGATGACGCTTTCCCCCTGTTATGGGCGAAAAAACAAGGCGTTGCAAGGGAATCGATGGTTAACACGTTTGTTGCCTTTGTGCCACAGGTTTGTGACGAGTCGATAAAAAAGGCATTTCTTCCTTGTCTGTGCAAAAGGATTGGTTCAAATTCTCATCTGACGGGGCGATCCGCCCTCACAGTCAGTTTTCTTAACACCAAGTCCATCCATGAGGGGGATACCACATGCGTAAAATTCTTTTGGCCTCTACGGCTCTCGTCGCCTTCGCTGGCGCTGCTCAAGCCGCTGAATCACCGATCCAAGTAACCTTGGGCGGCAGCGTCGATTTCCGTGCCGCTTTGTTCCATGAATCTGAAAAGGTCATGGCAACGGGCGAAACAGGCCGTCGTGGCGGCGATTTTCAGTCAGAATATGATCTGACCATTGCTGCTACGGGCAAAGCTGCCGGCGGCATCGAATATGGCGCTCTTGTCAACCTTGACAACGGCCAATCACGCGTTACCACGGGCAATGGCGTTTCTATGCAATATGCCTATGTCTGGATGTCAGGCGCTTTCGGTAAGGTTTTGATGGGTGACGAACGTGGCGCAAGCGATCTGTTCGTAACGGCTCCTGCGGTTGGTGAAGGCCAACTCAACGGCAACTACACGAACTTCACCGATTCCACCACGTTGGCTCGTTTCCAGCCTGCCTATATCTCCACAAAGGAAGGCGCGACCAAGGTTACCTATTACACACCTAAGGTTGGCAATGCCGATCACAAGGTTCAGTTGGGCGTCAGCTATGCTGTAGAAAACGACCAAGGCACCGTGTCATCGCTTTATGACGATGCCACCGGTTACGAAAACCAAGTTGAAGCCGTTGCTCAATACACCGGTAACTTCAACCCCGTTAGCGTATCGGTTTCTCCTTTGTTTGCGACTGGTGAAGGTGAAGGCACAAAGAGCACAACCAACTTCGCCCGTGACTACACGGTCTGGGGTGTTGGTGCTGATGCCAAGTATGCTGGCTTCACGTTGGGCACATCCTATGTTGACGCTGGCCACATGAGCTCAGCGCCCGGCCAAGAAGAAGACCAAAGCGTTTGGACCATTGGTCTGAAGTATGGCTTCGACAAGGTTGAGTTGGCTGCCAGCTACATGGATGGTGAAGGCTATTTCAACACGCTGGCCGGTGCGGACAGCGACTATGTTGAATCCTTTGACGCCATTGGCCTTGGTGCAACCTACACATGGTTCCCTGGTTTGACAACGGCAGCGGACGCGGTCTTCTTTGACCAAGAACGTAAGGACGCGACAGCGGATAACGAAGGTCACGTCTTGATGCTCTCGCAAAAGATGTCGTTCTAAGCGACACTCTTTAGCGAACAGCTAAAACAAAAAGAGGGGCGGAGAGAAATCTCCGTCCTTTTTTGTTTTTTGTGACAGACAGGCCTTGCCAAGGCGTATCTTTAGGGGTATTAAAGCCGCCTCGCTTCGTTTTCTTGAGAAAGAAAAAGAGGAGGGAACAAGGAAAATGAGGGCGATTAGCTCAGTTGGTAGAGCAGCTGACTCTTAATCAGCGGGTCGTGGGTTCGAGCCCCCCATCGCCCACCATTTTCTTTTCTTATATTTTAAGGGGTGTTTTTTGAAAACGAACAAGCGCCATCCTTGGCCTTTCATTAAAGTATGCGGCATTCAAACAGAAGAAGAGGGGCTGCTGGCGCTTTCTTGTGGCGCGAACACCATCGGGCTTCTTGTTGGCCTTACCCATAAAGCGACGGATGAAATAAGCGTTGACTTAGCTGCGCGTATTTGTGCGCGTGCGCATACGGCTTTTCCTGCGGCACGCGTGGCGATGGTGACGCATTGGCTGGATCCTCAACACGTTAAAACCATAGCGCTTACGCTTGGCGTTGATGCGATCCAAATTCACGACGACATGACGCCTGCCGATGTGGCCCTGTTAAGGCGGGCTGTGCCTGACGTTGAACTTTTTAAGGCGGTGCATATTGGCGCGGCGGGAACCAGCCAAACATCCGATGTTTTGGCGTATGCCCGCGCTTATGCTCCGTTTGTTGACGGGTTTTTGACGGATTCAAAATCGATTGATCCTGATGGCCGTCTTCGCATTGGGGGAACAGGTAAGCGGCACGATCCTTTGGTCGGGCAAGCCCTTGTTCAGGCCTTTCCCGATAAACCCGTTATTTTGGCTGGCGGCATCAATCATACGAATGCGATTCAGGCCATTCGCGCTATTCAGCCTGCGGGCATTGATGCAAACTCTGGCCTTGAAAATCCAGATGGCTCAAAGAGCGCCGATAAAATCACAGGGTTTGCCATTGCGGGCCGAACCTGTCCTGTGCTGGCCCCACGACGGCGTGCGGCCTATTTCCCTGCCGCCTACCCCACAAAAGGTGGTTTGGCGTTATAGCCTGCGGCGGATTCCAATGCGGCGGCGGCTTTGAACAGCGTCATTTCATCAAAGGGCTTGCCGATCAGCTGCATGCCCATGGGCAGACCGTTTGCGCAAAGCTGCATCGGCACGACAATGCCCGGCAGACCCGCAAGGTTTAGCGTGACGGTAAAGACATCTTCTAAATACATTTTAATCGGATCGTCTTCGTTCTCGCCAATGGCAAAGGCCGTTGATGGGGCAGAGGGTGTTAGGATCACATCGCATTTTTCAAACGCCCCGATAAAATCTTGCCGGATCAGGCGGCGTACGCGTTGTGCCTTTTTGTAATAGGCATCGTAATAGCCTGCGGAAAGAACATAGGTTCCCATTAAAATACGGCGACGCACTTCAACGCCAAAACCGCTGCCGCGTGTGTTTTCATACATCTCGGTCAGGCTGTCGCCTGTTTCGCGCAGCCCAAAGCGCACGCCGTCATAGCGGGCAAGGTTTGAGGATGCCTCGGCGGGCGCGATGATGTAATAAGTCGGCAAAGCGTATTTGGTGTGGGGGAGGGTGATGTCAACAACCTCCGCCCCAGCTTCGCGCAGCATTTGTGCCCCCTTGCCCCAAATTGTATCGATTTCGGCGGGAATGCCGTCGATGCGATATTCGCGGGGGATACCGATACGCAGTCCCTTAACAGATTGGCCGAGGGCTTGGGTAAAATCGGGGACGGGTAGATTGAGGGAGGTTGAATCTTTGGGATCATGCCCCGCCATCTCGCGCAGCATAAGGGCCGCATCGGCAACGGTGCGCGTCATGGCGCCCGCTTGATCAAGAGAGGAGGCGTAGGCGATAATGCCAAAGCGTGAGCAACGGCCATAGGTTGGTTTGATGCCAACGATGCCTGTGATGGCGGCGGGCTGACGGATCGATCCTCCCGTGTCCGTGCCTGTGGCGGCCAAGGCCATGCGCCCTGCCACGGCGGCTGCGCTGCCGCCGGAAGAGCCGCCCGGAACCAATTTACGCGCCGCGTTTGCGGGGTCTTCGCCCGACCATGGGCTGACGACGTTGCCATAGGCCGACGTGGTGTTGGACGATCCCATGGCGAACTCATCCAAATTGGCTTTGCCCAAGGTGATGCAGCCTGCGTCCGCCAGTTTTTGCGATACGGTGGATTCATAGGTGGGGACAAACCCTTCCAAAATTTTGCTGGCGGCGGTTGTTTGCACGCCCTTGGTGCAATACAAATCCTTCATGGCGATGGGGATGCCGTCCATCGTGCCTGCATGGCCTGCCGCGCGTCTTTCGTCCGAGGCTTTGGCGGCCTCACGCGCCGCATCGAACGTCGTTGTGATATAGGCGTTGGTGGCGGCCTGCCCCTTGATGCTGGCCTTGATATAGCGATCGGTCAGCTCGGTTGCGGTAAATTCTTTTTTTGCAAGACCAGCAAGAGCCTGAGTCATCGAAAGATCGGTTAAATCGGTCATAGGTTATTCCACTACTTTGGGGACTGTAAAGAAATCAGCGGTTTTAGACGGCGCGTTGGCAAGGATGTCTTGTGGCTTGTCGCCGTCGGTCACCACGTCTTGCTCACGCCAGCCCAACGAGCCGTCGTTGACGTTGGCCAAAGGCTCCACGCCTTCCACGTTCACTTCGTCCAGTTGGCCAACCCAAGCAAGGATTTTGTTCAGATCGCCAGCAACGCTTTGTTGCTGCTGCGGCGGGATTTTAAGGTGCGCGAGGTGCGCGATTTTAACGACGGTGTTGATATCAATGGTCATGGCGTCTCACAGGTGAATAATTTTTAAGAGTCTTTGGCAAAAAGACAAAAGCAAGCTATCATCGGCCATGGCCATCTGCAACCTTTCCGATATGCTCTCCCTGCTTAAACCCAGCCAATGCCTTTTAGGGCTGGATTATGGCAGCGTCGTCATTGGCGTCGCCATTGCCGATCCTGCGGCAAGGGTGGCCTCCCCCCTTATGGGGCTTGTGCGGCGCAAATTTACGCAAGACCGTGAGGGTTTGAGCCAAATTATCACCGAGCGCAATGTGGGGGGCCTGATTTTGGGGTTGCCCAAAAATATGGACGGAACCGAAGGCCCCATGGCGCAGGCGGTTAGAACCTTTGCCTCAAACCTGATGCGCCGCGCTGCGCTGCCCCATCCCAACATGCCGATTGCCTTTTGGGACGAGCGTTTTTCCACGGCGGCCGTAACGCGGGCCATGATCGCGGATGATCGCTCGCGCAAGCAGCGCGACGAAACGGTTGATAAAGCCGCCGCAGCCTATATTCTGCAAGGAGCGCTGGATGCTTTGCAATCAATGAAGAAGGAGAGAGCATGAACGATCCCGCTCGTTTTTCACTCTTTTATGCTACGCGTGATGGCCAGTCGGCGCGGATCGCTACTTTTTTGGCTGGACATTTAACGATTATGGGGCATGAGGCCGTTGTTTTTGATTTAACAAACGACACGCCGCCGCCTGCCTTGTGGGATGATTCAACGGCGTGTTTTATCATTGCTCCCATTCGCTTTGGCCGCCACCTGTCGCCCGTTGATGATTTTATCAAACGCCATAAAAAGACGTTAAGCGAACAACCGCTGGTGTTGGTTTCGATTAATCTGACGGCGCGCAAAAAGGGCAAAGACACGCCAGAGGCCAACCCGTATTTGCAACGATGGATCAAAAAGCACGCGCTGCGCCCGTTTATCGCGACTGTTTTTGCGGGGAAGCTGGATTACAAACTTTATAGCTGGTGGGAAAAGCAAGCGATCCGCTTGATTATGAAAATAACGGGCGGGCCGACCCACTTGGATGCCGCTATTGATTATACGCCGTGGGATAAGGTGGAAGGGTTAGCGCGTCGTGTCGCGCTTTTAGCCCCGCCCGTGCAAGAGGAAGAAGTGGCATGACGAAGAGGCTGGCGGCCATTGTTTTTGGCGGCTCTGGCTTTTTGGGCCATGCCGTTGTGCAAGCTTTGGTGGCGAAGGGCTATACAGTGCGCGTGCCGACGCGGGACTTAGACAAAGCGCAGGATTTAAAAGTTCTGGGCGCGGTGGGGCAGGTTATTCCGTTTTTGGCTTCTGTTGGGGGCGACGCTTCGATGGCGGCGGCGGTTGAAGGCTGTGACATAGCTATTAACTTGATCGGAGCCTTGGGCGAAAAAGAAAAAAAGGGGGCAGGGCGGACGCACGTTGAAACGGCGGCGCGGCTTGCCCGTCTTTCTAAAAGTGCAGGAGTGAAGCATTTCGTCCATGTTTCTTTTTTAAGCGCGATGGTGGGGGGCTCCTTGGACTGTGCCCAAACCAAGATCAGGGGAGAGGAGGCCGTTCGCGCCTTTTTCCCCAGCGCCGTAATTGTTCGCCCCAGCTTGATGTTTGGGCCTCGTGATCGTTTTTTTACGCGCCTTGCCTTAATGGCGCGGTATGGTTTTTTTCTCCCCTTGTTGGGAAAGGACACGGCGCGATTTCAGCCTGTCTATGTTGGCGACGTGGCCTCGGCCATCGTTGCTTCTTTGGAAGACCCTTCTGCTCAGGGCGAGGTTTTTGATCTTGTGGGACCGATCACGTATTCCCTGCGTGACTTGGGGCAAGAGGTTCTGCGCGTGACGGGGCGCAAGCGGCCTTTCTTGCCGGTTCCTGTTGGGCTTGTGCGGGGGCTGGTGCGCTTTGTGTCGCTCTTGCCGCATCCACCAATAGCGCAAGGGACACTAGAGTTTTTATTGGCGGATAGCGTTGCGCAAGACGGCGGCGCGTTGCCGCGATGGGGTATTGCCCCCGCCCGCCTTGATGAGATTTTACCGACTTATTTGTGCTAAAGGATTTTGCGCGTGACGGTTTCTTCCCCCCTTTCTGCTGCAGCGCGGCAATGGAATTTAAAGCGTCCTTTGTGGGGTTTGTCAGCCAACCGTCGTGGCGATTGGGCTCTTGGCTCTTTGGGCGATGGGGCTTTGGTCGTTGTGCCGTTGGGCGATACGGGCGAGCCGCCACGTATCCTTGCGGGGCATCAGGGCGTGAGTCTGGAAACCTCCGCCGATGCTGACGATCATGCCTTTTTATCGGGAGGCGATGATGGCCGTCTTCTTTTGGTGGATCCGCAGATTGATGTGCCGACGGTATTGGCCGAGCATTTGGGCAAGTGGATCGATCATGTTGCCTCCTCGCCCTGTGGCGGCTTCCGCGCTTATGCGGTTGGGAAAAGTCTTTTTTTGCTGAACGAAGAGGGGCAAGCGGCTGCGTCGCCGCTGCCGCTGCCCAGCAGCATTGGCGGGTTAGCGTTTAGTCCCGATGGCCAGTTGCTGGCCGTCAGCCATTATGGCGGGGTGAGCGTTTTGTCGTGCAAAGCGCCGTTAACCCCCACCACCCTTTTGCCGTGGAAAGGATCGCACCTTTCGCTGATATGGAGTCCTGACGGCCAGTTTCTTTTGTCCTCGATGCAAGATGGCGCGGTGCATGGCTGGCTGTTTCATGGCGGCGTCCCGTCGCTCGAAGAAGGGCGCGAGATGCACATGCAAGGCTATGAAACGAAAATCGCTTCAATGCAGTTTACGTCCGCTGGAAAATATCTGGCGACCAGCGGCGCGGCGCAAGTCGTGTGCTGGCCGTTTGGAGAGGCAGGGCCGTGGGATAAACGCCCCCTTATGCTGGGAGGGGAGGAAACGCGGTTGGTCACCCGCGTTGCGTCGCATCCCGTCGATCCCGTTGTGGCGGCAGGCTATGATGATGGGATGGTGATCCTTGCGCCGCTTGATGGCCGGATGGAGATTATGATCCACCCGCCTGTGGCGGCGCGTGGTGCGGGCGTTGTGGGGATGGTGTGGAGCGGCGAAGGCGATGGCCTAGTCGTTGGCTTAGAAAACGGCACGCTTCTTTTGTTTACGCATACCTCTATTGCGCGATTTGTGCGCGGGCGTTTCTCGCTATAAAGAACAGCGTTGCGATGTGTTTTGAGCGAAGCCCTGCGGCTTATGGGGAATCACAGGAGCCGCCGCCGCCGAAAAGGCGGCGATGAAGTCGTTGACTTTTTGCGGCGGGACATGGATCCCAAAGGAGGGGGATCGCCCCGTTTTTTCTTTTTCTTCGGTTTCGGGGCTTACGGTAACAACAAAGCCCTTTGTTGAAACCAACGAAGCAAACATCTGTTTGGCGCGTTTTGCGGCAGCCTCTATGTCCTTCGCGCCACGTGGGCACACGCTAAAGCGATACGGCACCCCAACTTTGTTGGCGCAGTCAATCACAAACGTTCCATCAGGCGTTGTCTGAACGTGAGAAAAGCTGCCGATACTGTCTTGGCCACCGACAGAAAATGAAGAATAAACAACGGTTTTGGGGGCTTGGACTTGTGCGGGGGCTGTCATGGGGTTCTCCTTATATTATGTTTTTTCTAACAATAGTGATCGGGTCGTTTTATGAAGGGGCACTCACTGCGTAAGTCGCCCTGTAAGGCGGCCTAGCTGTGCGGAAAAAAATAGGGTAAGGTCTGTACGTTTCATCATGAAAACAAGTATCACCGAAAGCGTGATAAAAAACAATAAAAAAACACACCTTTTTATACTTTCATGACGTTTTTTTGTTTTGTGCGCAACTTTGTTGCGCACACGTGGGGTAAATGAGGAAAATATGGGGCTGAACATTCTTATTACAGGCGGGTCTAGCGGCCTTGGGGCGGCCTTGGCGCAGGCTTATGCTGCGCCAAACGTCTTTTTATTTTTAGGGGGGCGCGATGGTGCAAGGCTGGATTCTGTGGCCAATCTTTGTCGCGCTAAGGGCGCGAGGGTTGAGGCGAGCCTTGTAAACGTCACGGATGCGGCGGCGATGGCCGCATGGATCGAGGGGTGCGATCAACTGTCCCCCCTTGATTTAGTGATTGCTAATGCGGGCCTTTCGGCGGGAACAGGGGGCGGCGAAGAGACGGCAGCCCAAACAAAGGCTATTATGGACACCAATGTGCAGGGTGTTTTGAACACGATCCATCCTGCCCTTGCCTTGATGAAGCCGCGAGGGCGCGGGCAGATTGCCCTTATGGCCTCGCTCGCGGGCTTTAGGGGGCTTGCAGGCGCGCCCGCCTATTGCGCCAGCAAGGCGGCGGTGCGTGTTTACGGGGAATCCTTGCGGGATGAGCTTGCGCCGCAGGGGATCAAGGTCAATGTGATTTGCCCGGGCTTTGTGAAAACGCCAATGACGGGGCAAAACGGCTTTCCCATGCCGTTTTTGATGGAAGCCGATAAGGCGGCGCGGATTATGAAGCGGGGCTTGGAGAGAAACAAAGCCCGCATTACCTTTCCTTGGCTCCTTGCCGCATTGGTGTGGCTTCTGGCGGCCCTTTCTCCCAACCTGACAGATGGCCTTTTGCGCCATCTGCCAAGGAAAGGGGGCGGCTGATTAAGGCTGGGGCGTTGGCGCGGCGGTGCGTGCCGGAAGCCGGCTTTCCCCTGTGTTCAGGCGGGTTGGAAGCTTTTCCAAAAGGGCCGCCGTTATAACGGCGGGGTCATTCGGCGGCATGATTTCAAGAAGGCCAAGGATCGCCGTTCCGTTTCGTTTTCCTTTTGCAACGGCTTCGGCGTTAAGGGCATAGCCTGTCATAAAATCCCTGCGTTCATTGACAACAAACAAAGAATCCCACGTGGTCTTAAGTGCTTCGGCGGGAATAACGGGCTTAAAGGAAAGGTTATCGCCCCAAATTCGTGGCACAACAAAAGCAGCGGCCTCTTCAGGAGAGCTTGCGCTGACCATAAAGTGATGCCCCGCGTGTTCTGTAAAAAAAAGCGACGGCGTAAAAAGGGTAACGCGAGAAGATACCGATTCATCGACAAGGCGAAGCGGTTCATTCATTGGGTTTGTGCGGGGCATGATCAAAATCCTTTCCACTGAAAATGATGACCTCAGTGTACGCGTTGAAGGTGGGGCAGAGCAAACAAAAACAAGCATATTAATAGTTTCATGACGGCGGCTAGGCGCCATAGTGAAAGAAAAACAACGACGCGCCCTTGTTTTATCGTCTCTTGATGGTTATAAGCGCGGGCAACAAAACAGTCTTTAAAGGAGAACAGTTCTATGTCAATTCAACGCACTTTTTCGATTATCAAACCCGACGCCACGCGCCGCAACATAACGGGCAAAGTTAACGCCATGCTGGAGGCCGCCGGTCTTCGCATCATCGCGCAGCGCCGCGCTTTGTTGACTCGCGCTCAAGCGGAAGGCTTTTATGCCGTTCATCGTGAGCGCCCCTTCTTCAACGATCTTTGCTCGTTTATGACCTCTGGCCCTGTTGTGTTGCAGGTTTTGGAAGGCGAAAACGCCGTTCAAAAAAACCGTGACGTGATGGGCGCGACCAACCCCGCGAACGCGGATGCGGGCACAATCCGCAAAGAATTGGCCGAGAGCATTGAGGCCAATTCGGTTCATGGCTCGGACAGCGAAGAGAACGCGGCGATTGAGATTGCCTATTTCTTCAGCCAAACGGAAATCGTGGGCTAAAAAAACAAGCTGTGTTAAAAGGGGGGTATGAACAAATCACTGCCCCCCTTTTATTGCCGCAGCAAAAACCCGTTATCGCGGGGGATGGCTTTTTTTGAGCACGTTCTCAAGGCCAAGCGTGGACGCGTGCAAACGCCGTGGCAGCGTTGTTTAGCTCACTTTGAAACCCTTTTTATCGACAAGACCCTTTTTAGTTTTTTGTTTTTGAACAAACACCGCGTGACGGAAAAGCTCTGGCGCTCGGGACAGCCCCATCCCTTCCAGATTCGTGGTCTGGCCAAGGCGGGGATTCGCACCATTATCAATTTGCGCGGCGAGAGGGACTGCGCCTCTTATTACCTTGAAGAGCAAGCGTGCAAGCGGCATGGCGTTGCGCTTGTTAATGTCACAATGGAATCAAAGCGCCCACCGACCCGCGAAAAAATCGTGGAATTAGCGCAGGTGTTTTCAACGATTACCTATCCTGCCCTTATGCACTGCAAGTCTGGCGCGGATCGGACGGGGCTGGCGGCGGCGCTTTATTTACTGATCCACGACAAGCGCCCCGTTGAGGAGGCACAAAAACAGCTTTCCTTGCGTTATGGGCATCTGGCTTCGTCCAAAACGGGCGTTTTGGATGCGTTTTTAGCGGCGTATCAAGAAGCTGCCGCGCAAGAAGGCGTGGCCTTTCTGCCGTGGGCGCAAAGCGCGGCTTACGATCGTGACGCGATTATTGCGGACCATAAACCCCGCCGCTTTATGGCGTGGTTGTGTGAGTCTCTTTTGGGCAGAGAGTAGGAGACTAACTATAAGCCGTGAGAAAAAGATGTTCGAAGTTAAGAGGGCAAAAACAGACGAAGAGATTCGCGCCTGCCTCTATGTTAGGGAGCAAGTCTTTATCGTTGAACAAGACATTTCTCCCGACATTGAGCGGGACGCGCTTGATGCGTCCGCCTTTCATTTTTTAGCCCTCTTGGCGGGTAGTCCGATCGGCGCTGCGCGTGTTGTTTTGGTTGAGGGCGGCTCTTTGGCAAAAATTGGACGCGTTGCCGTTCTTAAGGCCGAAAGAGGGCGGGGCGCTGGCGGCGATATCATGGTGGCTATCGAAAACGATTTCGATCTTGCTCTTGTCGACGGGTTTGTTTTAGAGGCACAAGTACGGGCGTTGGCTTTTTATGAGCGCTTGGGATACGAACCCTATGGGGACGAATTTATGGAGGCGGGCATCCCCCACCGCAAAATGAAAAAAGAACGAAAAGAGATATCTTTTCCATAAGCGCACAAAAAAAGCCGCCCCTTTTCAGGGACGGCCTTTTCGATAAAAAGAAAACAAAAGGCGTTAGGCGGCCTTGATTTTCGAGATTTTGTTGATCGAGTCGTTAACGTGCTTGGTCACAGGCTCAGCGGCTTGTTGGGCAACGCGGCTTGAGATTTGAGACAGGTTGTTAATATCCGACATCATCGAGTCAAAGTTATCTTTAAGCACGGTGTTTTGTGTGCTCATCAAATCATTAACCGAGGTCATGGTTGAAAGCGACTGCGTGACTTTGGTGCTTTGATCGATGTTCTTTTGAACCAGATTGCTAAGGCTGTCGCACAGCTCTCCGCAGCCCTTGGTCATAATTGAAACGGATTGCAGCGTGGCGCTCATCGTGTCGCGCATCATGGTGTTCATGTCACTTGCCGCTTGGATAAGCGTGCTGGTCATCTTTTCCATTTGTTCGTTTGTGGCTTGCATTTCTGCCCCCTTAAAAGAGAAATCTTACGCACAAACACCCCACACAGGAAAGTCCTTGGCGCACATAATGGTATGTTGCAGTGCAACAATTTAGAGTTAATATACGCGGGCGTTTCTCGATTGTCAACAATACTTAACAAGAAAAAGAAAAATAAGGAAGCGGCTTGCTTTTGTGCCGCTTTGGACTCATCTTGGGCTCTTCTTTTCATGGAAGCTAAGAAGTGATACGGGGCAATGGGGTTAAGAAGCGTTTATCGAAACAAAAAAATCTTTGTCGTTGGGCTGTTGGCTCTTGCTCTTTGTCTTGGGGGAGGCAGCGAGGCTCTGGCCAAAAGCAAAGCAAAAACCAAAAAGGTCAAGGCAAAGCCTAAGGTGCAGCGTGTGGTTTCTGCTGCCTCTTCGTCAGCGCGGTATGCCGATCTGGTGATCGAGGTTCCCTCGGGCCGCGTTTTGCATGAAACCAACAGCAGTGCGATTCGCCATCCGGCCTCTTTGACGAAAATGATGACGCTTTATTTGGCGTTTCGGGCCCTTGAATCGGGCACGATCCGGCTGGACTCGCCGCTTCCTGTTTCGGCCCGCGCCGCAGCGCAGTCCCCCACTAAATTGGGGCTGCGTGCCGGACAAACGATCCGCGCTTATGACGCTATTATGGGGTTGATTACCGAATCCGCCAACGATGCGGCGGTTGTTTTGGCGGAGAATCTTGGTGGTGATACGCAGCGTTTTGCGGCGATGATGACGCAGCAGGCGAAGGCGCTTGGCATGAACCAGACGGTGTTTCAAAACCCCAATGGACTTCCTGATCCAAATCAGCTTACGACGGCGCGTGACATGGCGATGTTGGGCTATGGGTTGATTTATCATTTTCCAGGCTTTTATCCTTATTTTTCAAAACAGACGTTTGTTTATAAGGGGCGCACTTGTAACAATCACAACCATTTGATGAAGCGTTTTGAGGGGATGGACGGGATTAAAACTGGCTATATCCGTGCTTCTGGCTTTAATCTTGTGGCTTCGGCCGCGCGTGGGCAAACGAGGCTGATTGGCGTGGTTTTTGGCGGGAACAGCGCCGCTTCACGCGATCGGCAGATGGAAGCCCTTTTAAACGACGCGTTTGCGGTTGTTTCACGCGCAGAGTATCAAGAGGCGCGGGTTTTATCGTTGCCCACCAAGGCGGGAGAGGCGTCTGCCTCGGCGCGGCGGCCTTCTCGTACCCAAGGCGGGCGCGTCAGGGATCTTGCGGCGCGTGACCCCATCTTTTCTGCTCTGCCCCCTTCGGCGGCGGTTGAGGGCGATATAGGCGGGCCGGTTTCTCAAGATAATGAAAGCTGGGGCATACAAGTCGGCGCTTATAGCGATGTTGATGGCGCACAAAAGGCGTTGGCGCTGTTGGCCTCTTCACTGGCCTCTCTTTTGGGACAGGCGGAGCCAAGCTTGCAAAAAGTCACCATGACGGATGGCTCGGTCATGTATCGGGCGCGGTTTATTGGACTGAATCAAACCTTTGCCCGCGCCGCGTGTTCCCGCCTCGTTAAAAGTGGGCATGGGTGTCTGGTGGTTGCAGAGCCGTAAGGACGAACCGGTTTTGGGCGCTTATTCGTCGTAAGACAAAAGGCTAGAGACAGGAATATCGATCTTTTGCCGTCCGTTCAGGAAGGGCAGCTCGATGATATAAATCGCTCGCGTAGGCTCGATCCCCATTTGACGCGCCAAGTGGAGGGTTGCGGCGGTCGTGCCGCCTGTGGCCAGCAAATCATCAACAATAACGGCGCGTTGTCCTGCGGTGATAAGCCCCTCTTGGATTTCAAGAGTATCCGTTCCGTATTCTAAATCATAGCTATAGGCCTGTGTCTTACCGGGGAGCTTGCCTTTTTTGCGAACCAGAACAAGACCAATGCCCAACTTGGCCGCTAAAGGCGCGGCAACCAGAAACCCGCGTGATTCGATAGCAATAAGAAAATCAGGGGAATCGGCGCGTACGAGAGGTTCAAGCCGATCGATTGTTTCTTGCCAAGCCGGGCCGTGCCTTAAAAGCGTGCCAATATCATAAAATAAAATCCCTTGTTTGGGAAAATCGGGGACCGTGCGAATGTGAGCTTTAAGATCGAGGGGCATAAAACACCTTTATTATGGGGACAAAGAGCGGGCGCATGCTAACGCATTCTAAAAGATAATCCAGAAAAAAGGAGCACAAAATTAACTCTATGCAAAGCATTAAGCAGATAGGGTAGGATAAGAAGCCTGTCCGCTTTCTGTGGCGGAGGCGCTTTATTTTAGACGGGGCCTCGACATGACATCCCATTTGACCAAGGAAGACGTTCAACGCTTATTGCAAGAACCCTCCTCTTCTGTGCGAGCAGAAGTGGCGGGCAAGCTTGCGCTGGACATTGAAAATCCGGTTTTATCCGATAATGAAACGGCGTTGGCGCAAGAAGTCGTTCGGCTTATGGCCAAAGATGTTGAAGCCTCTGTTCGTTTGGCTCTTTCTCAAAATTTGCGCCATGCGGCGCGGCTGCCTCACGATATTGCGGTTCAATTGGCCAACGATATTGAGCAAGTGGCCCTTCCCATTTTGCAAGAGTCGGGGGTTTTAACCGACCAAGATTTGCTTTCCATTATTGCCAAAGGGTCTGGCTCGAAACAAGAAGCCATTGCCAGTCGTGCCATCGTTTCGGCCACCGTGTCGGACGCGATCATCTCTACGGCCGGAGAAAAAGCCGTGACCACGTTGATGGGCAACAGGGGCGCCCAGATATCTGAGCAAGGGTATGATAAGGCAATCGCGCGCTTTGAATCGAATGACGTGGTCAAAGAAGCCATTTGTCGTCGCGCTACCTTGCCCGCCACAGTGGCTGAACGCTTGGCCTTTATGGTTTCGGAAAAGCTGCAGGATTATTTGGTCTCGCATCATTCTTTGTCTGCGAATGTGGCCGCCGATCTTGTCTTGCAAAGCCGTGAGCGCACCATCGTTGAAATGGCTTCAGGCTCTTCGGAAGAGGAGATGGAAAAGCTGGTCACGCAAATGAATGAAAACGGGCGGCTGACGCCTTCGATCATTTTGCGCTCTTTGTGCATGGGAGATGTTTTGTTTTTTGAATCCGCGCTGGCTGTGCGGGCAGGAATTCCCCTTCTTAATGCACGCATCTTAATTCACGATGGTGGGCAATTGGGCATGAAAACGCTTTATGATCGCGCCACCATGCCGCCCAATATGATGCCCGTCATCCGTGCAGCGCTGGATGTTGTTCATGAAACCGAGATGGACGGCGCAGCGCATGATATGGAGCGTTATCGCGCAAGGGTGATTGAGCGCGTCTTGACGCAGTTCGAAGATGTTGGTTCAGACGATTTCGAATATCTTTTGAACAAACTGGGCGACATCATGACGGCGGAAAAACGCGCCGGATGATTTCGTCCCCTTAGCTATCCCTTGGCGGCGATGCTTAGGAAAAGGTGAGAGACAAGGGCAACATCGGGCGTTCCTGTGCGCTTGCAGGCAGCCTCGGCTTCGGCAAGATGAAGAAGCCGCGCCTCAATTTTTTCTAACGTCCAGCGGCTTAGTTGGCGCGTCATGGGGTCAACCAGTTTCCAAAATACGGGCGGTGTCAGTTTTTTAATCGCCTCCCCCGCGCTTGCGCCACCGGCCATATAGGCGCGTGCCAGCTGCAAGCGCATCAAGTGCCGTTGCATCCCACGCAAAAGAGCGACGGGCGATGTTGTCTCCGCCAGCAAATGATCCAGCAAGGTTGCGGCGCGGCGTACATCGCCGCTGGCGGCGGCCTGCACCAAATCATCAATTTCCGCGCCCCCTGCGTTGGCAATAACGGCGGTGACATCTTCAACAGTCACTTTGCCCGTGCCCCGCGCATAAAGGGCAAGCTTGTCCAGCTCACTGCGCATCGCAAGGCGGTCGGGCGGTAAGATGGCCGCCAAAAGCTGAATCACATCGCGTGGTGCGTCTAGTTTTTCGGCCTCAAGTGCGGCGGCGATGGTGCGGGCGCGGGCGACGGCATCTTCTTGATAGCTGGGGATTCCTGCGGCAAGGGGAGAGGCCCCCTCGCACAAAGCGCGAAGCTTGGATCGTTTGTCCAAATCCCCCGCTTCAATCAGGATAACGCTGTCCACGGCGGGCGGGTCTTTTAAGAACAAAGCCAGCGCAGCGGCGTTGCTTTCGTTGGCACGTTGCAGGCGGATAAGGCGTCGTCCACCGCCCAAGGCCATCGAAGCGGCCTCGTCATAAAGAAGAGAGCCATCGCCTCCGACCTGTCCCCCCGTCAGGAGAGACACGGCAAAAGGATCGGTTTTGTCCTTCACCAACTTGGCTGCAAGATTTTCGCCGCGTTCGCTGACAAGCCCTGCGTCAGGACCATAGACTAAAATGACGCGAACAGAAGGCGGCGGCGCTTGCAAAAACCCAGCGATTTGGGAAAACGAAAGCTTCATTGTTGAGGCGAAGGCTTCGTGGCGGAAGGCCTCTTTTTTTCCGCGTAATAAAGGCTGAGGCGTCCCGCGATTTGCTCACCAATTTCGTTCAGGGCGCGTTCATACGCATCGCGTTGTGTGGCCAGCGTGCCGAACTGCGCCGTCAATCGGCTATAGCTGGCGACGCTATGCGCCGAGCCCGTGAAAAGTGTTTTTTTCTCGCGATCCTTCAGCGTATAGGTGGCATTCATATCCAGCTGGCTGCGTGATGTGGTGGCGTCTTTTTGCACGCCAAGGCCTACTTCAATTGAAGAAAGCGTGATCGTCAAAAAGGCCGTTGGCTCGGCAGGACGACCATGGAAATAAAGACGATCAATGAGTTTATTGCGAAGAAACTGACCGTCTTTCCCATCAATGGACTCGATAAAGACGTTGCTAAGGGCGGCCTCTACGGCGGGGGAGCTTTCATGATGGCCGTAGATTGGTGAAAAACCACATGCCGCTAAAAAAACCAAGCCGAGAAGAAGAACCCCTGTGCGAATGATCATCCTGTCACCACAATGTTGACGATTTTGTTTGGAACCACGATGATTTTTTTCACCGCTTTTCCTTCCATGGCTCGTTTAACGCCCGCCTCGGCTAGCGCCGCTTCTTCAATCGCCTTGGGGGGGGCCTCCTTGGGAATCGTGATGGTGGCGCGAAGCTTGCCGTTCACCTGCACCGCAATGGTTGTGGTGCTTTCCACCAGTAAAGCGGGATCGGCTTTCGGCCACGTGCCTTGGACCAGCGGCGTGGCGTGCCCCAGCTGTTGCCATATTTCTTCCGTAATATGCGGCAGCATGGGGTTAAGCAGACGCACCAGTGTTTCAACGCCCTCACGTAGCGCGGCGGCATCGCCCTCAAACGACTCCAGCGCGTTGGTCATCTCTCGCGCCCGCGCTACGGCGCGGTTGAAGTGGAAGCGCTCAATGTCGCCGGTAAAGTCCGCGATGGTGCGATGGATCATTTGCCGTAAGGCGAGCGCTTTGTCTGCAGAATCTTTTTCGTTTGTTGGCGCGGCAACTTTATCAAGGAGGCGCCACAAGCGTCCAATAAAGCGCCACGAGCCCTCAACGCCCGCCTCTGACCATTCGATATCGCGCTCTGGCGGGCTATCGGACAGCATAAACAGCCGTGCCGTATCCGCGCCGTAAAGCTTGATGATCTTGCCTGGATCAACGACGTTTTTCTTGGACTTGCTCATGACCTCGATGCGGCCAATCGTGACGGGCCGCCCCGTTTGCGCGTGAACGCCAGAGCCATCGGGGTTGCGCTTGACCTCTTCGGGATACAGCCACGCGCCGGTTTCGTCCTTATAAGATTCGTGGCAGACCATGCCTTGCGTGAACAATCCTACAAAAGGCTCATCGATCTTCAAGTGCCCTGTCGCCTTCATCGCGCGGGCGAAAAAGCGAGCATAGAGCAAATGCAAAATTGCGTGTTCAACGCCGCCCACGTATTGATCGACGGGCAGCCAATAATCGACATCCTTTGGGTCAACGGGCTTATCCTCGCACGTTGCCGAGCAATAACGAGCATAGTACCAACTGGAATCTACGAATGTATCGCAGGTGTCCGTCTCACGCACAGCGGGCTTGCCGCATTGCGGGCACGTCACGTGTTTCCACGTTGGGTGATGATCCAGCGGGTTGCCCGCCTTATCCAGCGTAATATCTTCGGGCAGAGCGACAGGCAAATCCTTTTCAGGCACAGGAACCGCGCCGCAATGCTCGCAGTGGATTATAGGGATGGGGCAGCCCCAATAGCGTTGGCGGCTGACGCACCAATCGCGCAGGCGGTATTGTACCGTTCCTTTGCCCGCGCCCAGCTCTTCAATTTTTTTGATGGCGGCTTTAAGGGCTTCAACCGTTCCAAGGCCATCCAAAAACTGCGAGTTAAAGGCCTTGCCGTCACCCGTATAAGCCACGTCGCCTACGGCAAAGGTGGCCGCGTTTTCGCCTTCGGGCAGCACGACCGCCTTGACGGGCAGGTTGTATTTGCGGGCAAAGTCCAGATCGCGTTGATCATGCGCGGGGCAGCCAAAGATTGCTCCCGTGCCGTATTCGACGAGCACGAAGTTGGCGACAAAGACAGGCAGCGTCCACGAAGAGTCAAACGGGTGGACAACGCGCGTGCCGGTATCAAAGCCCTTTTTTTCGCCCTTTTCGATATCGACAATGCTGGTTCCGGTGCGGTTACATTCGGCGCAAAAGGCGGCGAGCGTCTCATCTTTTTCCGCCAGTTTTTTGGCCAAAGGATGGTTGGCCGAAATCGCGACAAACGAAGCGCCAAACAAAGTATCGGGACGGGTGGTGAAAACCTCGACTTTTTCGCTTTTCCCCGCGACGGCAAAGTTCACATACGCGCCCTCGGACTTACCAATCCAGTTTTCCTGCATGAGACGGACTTTGTCCGGCCAACGATCCAACGTCTTCAGCGATTGCAGCAAATCCTCGCTATAGGACGTAATATTCAAAAACCATTGCGAAAGAAGTCGTTTTTCCACCAAAGCACCAGAGCGCCAACCGCGCCCCTCGATGACTTGCTCATTCGCCAAAACGGTGTTGTCCACAGGATCCCAGTTCGCCCACGCCTCCTTGCGATAGACCAATCCCGCCTTTAAAAAATCCAAAAATAGTTTTTGTTGATGCTTGTAATAAGAGGCATCGCACGTCGCAAGCTCGCGGTCCCAATCCAGCGATAATCCCATGCTTTGCAGCTCGGCCTTCATGACCTTGATGTTGCTGTATGTCCATGTGGCGGGATGCGTCTTGTTGCCTCGCGCCGCGTTTTCCGCCGGAAGGCCAAAGGCATCCCAGCCCATGGGGTGCAGGACGTTAAAGCCCATGGCGCGTTTATAGCGGGCGACCACGTCGCCAAGCGTGTAGTTGCGCACATGACCCATATGGATGCGCCCCGAAGGATAGGGCAGCATGGACAGCGCATAATATTTGGGCCGCGAGGTATCTGTGACAGCCTTAAAGGTTTGGTTTTGTTGCCAGTATTGTTGCCATTTGGCTTCGGTGGCGGGGGCGTTATAGCGTTCAGACATGATCGGGAACCAAAGGGTTAGCGGTTACAAGGCGCTACGTTACCTCACATTCTTTTGCCCCGCAAGGAGGGGGTGCCCTTGCGAAATTAGTTTCATATAGACGAAACGGTGGGGCGTTTTGTATAGAAATAAAAGCGACAGACCATTTTTAACAAAGGATTTTTTGAATGATAGAAAAAGAAAGAATGACATTGCTGGGGGATCCTCTTGCGTTTGGGTTCGGATCAAAACTTAAAGCCTTTGGCTTGCGAACAGACGTGCAAACGACGTTGCTTTCCTTTTCCTTTATGCTTGCCACAAGCCTTGTCTGCGCGCCGCAGGCATCTCCCGCTGCAGTCTTAAAATTAAGCTGCCTGACGGGGGCTAGCGCTGGCCTTGGGGCAACGCTTATGCGGGCTGGGGAATTGTGTTTGGCGGCTTTTCTTGCTGTCGAAAAAACACCCATGTCTCCATCGGGACAAAGAAAAGTAGCGCCCGTTGTCATTACCATGAATCCTTCGGATCACTTCACAAGAGAACGCCTCCTTTGGCAAAGCAACGCCAAAACACTTAAAGTCGGCGTAACGGCGATTTTTGCAACAATGTGCGCCACGACGGCCTTGGTTTCATCTTGGGAGGCCTCCCCCCTCTTAACGGCTAGTGCATTGGCCAGTCTTCTGCCGGCCGCGGCGCGTTTTGATGAAGGTTGGCGACGCTGGACTAACATGTACAGAGGCACGTGGTGCGCGGAAAGCCCCTGCTTGTGCCTTAATAAGCCCAAGGCGGCGCCCTTGCCTTCTTTAAAACCGTAACCATTTGCTAATAACCCCATGGCATAATGGCGGCGTGTTTTTGATATTATTGGAGATACCCTTATGGATGGTCTAACTTTTGAAGCCCTTTCCCCCGATGATGCGCGCGCTTTTTTGGCGGCCATTGCCCATGATTTATTGCCCATCATGGTTCCGGCGGATAAAACGCTGGTGCAAGTGGCGGCGCTGCCTTTTTATGACGAGTACAAGCTTTATGCCCTGACGGACATGACTCTGCCGCCGCCCAACGTGCGTTACGTCCTTTATAAGGAAGGCGACCTTCATATCATGAATTGGACGAATGAGCCGATTTATGAAGTGAACGAAAAAGCTCCCATCAAACTGGATCGCAAAACGTTGGTTGCCTATGCGCGGTTTTTCTTTCACTACGTGCGCGGGCAATTGGGGCGTTTTATCATTGTGGAAAAGCCAGAGGAAGTTGTCTGGCTGGACAATGCGACGGATAAGGAAAAGGCCGATATGGCCGCTAAGCTTCTGCCCGTCACCTATAAAGGTATTGGCCGCGACAACCTTTTTACGCTGACGGCCACGGTGGTTTTTAAAAACGCGCTGTTTAAAACGGACATTAAAATCGCGCCCTATGAAATGGACGTATTTGATGCCGAGGCGGGCGTGCCAGAGCATTTCACCATCGGCCAAATGAAGCTGACAAATGAAGAGCTTCTTTTGGAAGAGCTAAACCTGCCCATCGATCCTCCGCCAAGCGAGTTTGGCTGAGGCGATTTCACCGTTATCTTATAGGAGGTTTTTATGCGCTTAATCGCTGTCTTGGTTTTTTCTTTCCTTCTTTTTTCTTCCGTTGCTTTTTCTGGCGTTCTTTTTCCGCCAGATAATGTGTCGCCGACAACCAAAGCCTGTCCTATTAATACCGTTTTAAAATGGACGGGGGATAGCGTCACCTGTATCAACCCGTTGTCTGAGGTTTCGTTGACCTGTCCCGTTGGCAAAGTCATGCTTGGAATAGATAAGGGGGCCGCAAAGTGTGCGAGCCCACGATCAGCATGGTATGTTCGAGATTGGAATCCTTTGGCCGGATCTTTTTATTTTAAGTGTCCAAGGGGCGTTGCTACATATTGTCTTGCTGTTAGTGGAGCGGGCGACAATACGTGTTCTGCTGCAGGTGGAAACTATGTTGTGGGGGATGCCTGTCAAATCAATGCGCTGTGTGGAGACGGTACGATAAAAAGAAGAGTTTCGGTAATTTGTACGTGGTACGAATAGTACACGTGGGGACACAATGGTTATTGTGTCCCCGCCAAGCGCTTGCTTCTAGAGCTTACCGTGTAAACGCTGTTTGTGCGGGATCGATGGTGCGACTGTCTGTCCCCGTGATTTCGATCACGGCAAGGCTGCGTTCGATCTGACCCGTTTCCATCAGGCGAAAGACCCCATCAATACCGGCAAAGCCGGAAGGTGACGTTAGTGTGGCGTTGTCGTAAGGCAGGCCATGACGCGCCAACACGACGGCCAGCGCCGTGGCGTCAAACGCTAAGGTCGCAAGCCTTGGCGCAGGCTGCGTAGCGCGCTACGCAGCCTGCGGGCGAATGCGCCGTTTCTTTTTACCTACAAGCAGCATCCAAAGCTGAACATTCCTCACACCACAAACTCGTGCGACGGCTCCTTCGCTCACTGGAAAAACAAGGTCAAAATACATCGGGGGTTGAAGAAGGAACGGCGAGCCAAAATGATCAAATTCTTGCTCTCAAAATCCTGATCTTACCCACACCTTTTGATCATTATGCCCAAATTAATCAGATTTATACCGGATCGAGAGGGTTTCTTAATCATTACGACACCGAAAATTAATAGGTTAAGTGTAATGTGGGAGGTGAAAATACAAAGCATTTAACTAAAATGGGAGATAATCATGGCTCTTTTCGACTCACGCCTCATTGTGCTTTTCAGTGTTGTTCTTTTCCTGTCGGCCGCCCTTTTTGCCGATGGAGCCTCCTCGGCTCCTTATTGAGTTTTCTTCTAAAATCAGGAAAGTAAAAACGCCAGAACAGCGTTAAGCGTCTCTAACCCTTTGGGTGAGGCGCGAAGCGTGGCGGCGTCCTTCACCAAAAGGCCTTCGTGCACCAAACGGCTGACCTTATGCTGCGGAACATAATCCTTCAAAGGCAAGGCAAATTTCCTGTGCCATGCGGCCTTGTCGATTCCTGTGACAAGGCGTAGTCCCATCATCAACGCCTCACGCATCGCGGTTTCTTGATCAAGGATCGTTTCCTTGGCGCGGCCATGGCCTCCCGCGACAACCTGTTGTCGCCAAGCATCAGGGTTGCGGTGGTTTTCGGTAGCATAACGCTGATTGCCCTCCACAAAGCGGCCATGCGCCCCTGCGCCGATCCCGATATAATCGCCATAGTGCCAATACGTCAGGTTGTGGCGGCTTTCTTGCCCTGCTGCCGCATGGTTCGAAATTTCGTAAGCGGGCAAGCCCGCCATTGCCATAATTTCTTGTGTGGCCTCATACATCTGCGCGGAGGCATCATCGGGTGCGGTGAGCGTTTCGTTGGCGGCGCGTTTGTGAAAGGACGTGCCTTCTTCAATCGTTAGCTGATAAAGGGACATATGCTTTGACCCAAACGTAAGCGCTTCGCCAAGCTCGGCCTCCCACGCTGCGGGCGTTTGCCCCACGCGGCCATAAATAAGGTCAAAGGAAAAACGGTCAAAGGTTTTTGCAGCGGCCTTGATGGCTTCCCGCGCTTCTTGCGCATCATGCGCTCGCCCTAAAAAACGTAAGGACGCATCGTTCAGTGCCTGCACGCCAAGGGAAAGACGGTTCACGCCCGCGCTTTTAAACGCCTGAAACTTGCCGATCTCGGACGAAGAGGGATTGGCCTCTAGCGTGATTTCGCAATTTTGCTGCACCCGCCACAGTGCCACCATTTTATCCAAAAGAGTGGCAACGGTCTGCGGCTGCATCAAGGACGGCGTGCCGCCGCCAAAATAAATCGTCGCAATTTCCCGATCCGGCAACCGCGCCGCATAGTGCGAAAGTTCGTTTATATAGGCCTCTTGCCATGCACCTTCTTCTAACGCCGAAGGCAAAACGCGTGAATTGAAATCGCAATACGGGCATTTCGAAACGCAAAACGGCCAATGGATATAAACGGAAAGAGGGGTCATGGCGCGGCGAGCAAAGCCAGCAATTTTTCCATCGCGTGGCCACGATGGCTGATCGCCTGCTTTTCCGTCTCGCTCATTTCGCCAAAGGTGTGGGCGTGGCCATCGGGCACAAAAAATGGATCATACCCATGCCCCAGCGTCCCGCGTGGCGGCCAGACAATGTGCCCCGTACAGCGTCCTTCGATAAGCTCATGTTGGCCCTTCGGCAACACAAGCGCCAGCACGCAAATGAAATAGGCGCTGCGATCGGTTGCGCCGCCAAGCTCTTTTTGCACGCGCGCCATGCCCACCATCGGGTCTTTTTGCGGGCCGCACCACCGCGCCGTGTGAAGGGCGGGCGCGCCGCTCAGCGCGTTCACGCAAAGCCCGCTATCATCCGCCAGTGTTGGCAGCCCCGTCGCTTCCATCGCAGCCTGCGCCTTTAACAGCGCGTTATCGGCAAAGGTTGCACCCGTTTCTTCCGGCTCTGGCAAGTTTAAGTCGCCAGCACAGAGAACCTCTAACCCCAAGGGCGCTAAAAGCGTCTGAAACTCGTGCAATTTGCCCTTGTTATGTGTCGCTATGAGTAGTTTTTTGACCAAAATTGGCACCTTTTATGCCCCTTAACCTATCGCTTTTTGCTGCGCTTCTTTCAAAGACGAAATACCGCTTCGCGCCAGTGCCATCAATTCTAAAAACTGCGTTTCCGAAAAGGGCTTTTGCTCCGCCGTGCCTTGCACCTCCACAATCGCGCCGGAGCCTGTCAGGACGAAGTTCGCATCCGCCTGCGCGTTCGAATCTTCCACATAGTCCAAATCCAAAACGGCCATGCCCTCGTACAGGCCGCACGAGATAGCCCCCACGGTGTCCGTCAACGGGAAAGACGAAAGTTTGCCCGTTTTCATCAGGTACTTACAGGCCAGCGCCAGAGCAACATAGCCGCCCGTGATTGACGCGGTGCGCGTGCCGCCATCGGCTTGGATGACATCGCAATCAACCTTAACCTGAATCTCGCCAAGAGCTTTGCGATCCACCACGGCGCGAAGGGCACGACCAATCAAACGCTGGATTTCCTGCGTTCTGCCGGACTGCTTGCCCTTAGCCGCTTCGCGATCCATCCGCTCATGCGTGGAGCGCGGCAGCATACCATATTCCGCCGTGACCCAGCCCTGCCCAGAGCCTTTTATAAAAGCGGGAACCTTTTCGCTGACCGAAGCGGTGCACAGCACATGCGTATCGCCCATCTTGATAAGGCAGGAGCCTTCGGCGTATTTAGCGGCGTGAGGGATGATTTCAACAGCACGAAGTTGGTCAAAAGCGCGAGACGAAGGACGCATGAAAACCCTTTCTTTCAGGAAAGCAATGGGACAAAAACACTTATTCTTCGCCACCTTAATGACAAAAGCAAGCGTTATGAAAAAATAGCCGATGAAACTAATTTTATCCTCTTTCTTTCCTCTTTTTATGCTAAAATGTGTCCATCGTTAAAGACTTTTGAAAAGGATCAAAAAGCATGGCCAAGAACAAATCGCTCCTCAACGCTTTTCATGCCGCCGCCCTTGGCGTGACGCTTTTTGCAGCTTCCGTTTTTTCTGCCGGTCCTGCTGTGGCTTCTGAATCGATAGACGTTGGTGCCACACGCCAACAGCCCCCCATTACTGAGGAAACGCTGCCCACCTACAGCAATGTTCTGGATGATGGTAGGCTCAAAGCGGTGTCTTATGCTTCCTTAGCACCCCATCAGCCTCGTGTTGATGTTTTGACCGATAGAGCCAAGAATAAAACCGATGTCGTCATTACGGAGACTCAACGCGAAAGGGCTCGCGTTTTCACAACGCTGGTGATCAGGGGAAAAGGCTATCCTTATTGTGTTGACATAGGGTTTGATGGCCGCGTCCTCCAAGCCGTGACGGGGCAAGGCGATTTGGATCGCTCAATCAGGCAGTTGGGTGAAAATCCGCCCGATCTTGACGCGATCAAGGCTCTTGTTGAAAAAACAAAGAGTGTTGCCAGCAAGGCCGTTCTTTCGTCCCGTGAGGGGCCTATGGAAACGGTATCGGCTCCCTTTGACCCCAGCCGTCCAGAAAATGATCTTCTTTTAAGTGGCATTAAGACAGAAGGCCGCGAAACGCAGGTTCGAGAAGTCGTTGATTACAACAGGGGGCGCCAGTTACGTAGCTCAACCGTTGTTGTCACAACACTTTTTAAGCATAAGGCGTTGCAAGATGGATTGCCCCTAACCATTACGATTAAAAATGGTCAGCCGCCCCTTAGCCCTACGGGTATTCTTGTAGAACAAATCGAGACTGCTTTTAAAAAAGAGGGGCGAACAGTGGCCCCTAACATCAACTCTCGTGACTATTTGACTGTGTTGACCCACTGCGCCGAAGCGGCAGCCCGCGTGATGACGGCTGATTTTGAATCCATTGCGTATCAAAAACCTATTGCAGCGCCTGTTTCTGCGGCAGCGTTTGTGCAGGACATGGACGCGCTTTTTGATCTTACGCAAGAAAGGATCGCCCAACCTGCCGTTAAGCCCGTAAAACAGCCGGAAAAACCCGCTGCGCCCCAAAAGAAAACGACGACAAACCCAAAGGTGGAGCAAGTCGCCCGCCTGACGCGCTGACCCTTCTTTTTATCTTGTTTTTCCAAAGCGTTAAGCCATTGCGCCCAGCCTTAAAGCGTGCTAGAAAAGGGGCTTCGTGAAACACCTTTAACGCTTTGGATTTTATGACAAAAAACACCGCAGAAATCATCGATGAAACCATCGCCGAATATGGCGCTGACTCGATCACCGTTTTACGCGGCCTTGACGCCGTTCGCAAACGTCCCGGCATGTATATTGGTGACACCGATGACGGCTCTGGCCTTCATCATATGGTGTATGAAGTTGTCGATAACGCGGTTGATGAATCGTTGGCGGGGTATTGCACGCGCATCGATGTGGTCTTGAATGCCGATGGCTCTTGCACCGTTCGCGATAACGGGCGCGGCATTCCCGTTGACATTCATGCGGAAGAAGGCGTGTCGGCGGCTGAGGTTGTGATGACCGAGCTTCACGCAGGCGGCAAGTTCAATCAAAACTCGTACAAAGTTTCTGGCGGTCTTCACGGCGTAGGCGTTTCCGTTGTCAATGCGCTGTCTGAATATCTTGACCTGACCATTTGGAGGCAAGGCTTTGCGTGGACGATGCGCTTTGCACATGGCGTGGCGGTGGCTCCCTTGAAACAGGGGGAGCCTTCGGACAAGAACGGAACTGAGATCACCTTTTTGCCGTCCAAAGAAACCTTTACGCAAACCGAGTTTGTCTTTGCGACGATTGAACATCGCCTGCGCGAGTTGGCCTTTCTCAATTCCGGCATCAATGTCTATTTGACCGATGCGCGAGGCGTTGAGCCGCGCCATAGCCATCTGAATTATGAAGGTGGCCTGAAAGAGTTTGTCGCGTATTTGGATAAGTCAAAAGTTGCCTTGCACGAATCCGACATCGCCATTCGCAAAGACGAAAACGATATTGGTGTTGAATGCTCCTTGCAATGGAACGATTCTTATCATGAAACGATGTTGTGCTTTACCAACAACATTCCGCAAAAAGACGGCGGCACGCATCTGGCCGGTTTCCGCGCAGCGTTGACGCGCACCGTCAATCATTACGCCGAAGAATCCGGCCTTGCGAAAAAGCACAAGGTTGCGCTGTCGGGCGAAGATGCCCGTGAGGGGCTTACTTGCGTTTTATCGGTCAAGGTTCCCGACCCCAAGTTTTCATCGCAGACTAAGGAAAAGCTGGTTTCCTCAGAGGTCAAGCCTGTCGTCGAATCCGTGATTGCGGAAATGCTGAACACCTGGTTCGAAGAGCATCCCGCCGAGGCGAAGAAAATTGTCGGCAAAGTGGTGGAAGCCGCCACGGCGCGTGATGCGGCGCGCAAAGCGCGTGAACTGACGCGGCGCAAAAGCGCTCTTGATCCAACCTCTCTCCCCGGTAAGCTGGCCGATTGTCAGGAAAAAGATCCCGCCCTTTCCGAATTGTTTATTGTTGAGGGCGATTCGGCTGGTGGTTCCGCCAAACAGGGCCGCTCACGCAAAACGCAAGCCATCCTTCCTTTGCGCGGTAAGATTTTGAATGTGGAGCGTGCGCGTTTTGACAAGATGCTGCATTCTGCGGAAATCGGCACGCTCATCACCGCCATTGGCGCAGGCATTGGTCGTGAAGAGTTCAACGCCGACAAAGCCCGCTATCACAAAATCATCATCATGACCGATGCCGATGTTGATGGCAGTCACATTCGCACGCTTTTGCTCACCTTCTTCTATCGCCAAATGCCAGAGCTGATTGAGCGCGGCTATCTTTATATCGCGCAACCGCCGCTCTACCGCATCAAAAAGGGCAACGCGAAAGAGCAATACCTGAAAGACGATCGCGCTCTTGAAAACTATTTGCTCGCGGTCGGTAGCGAAAGCGCGGCGCTCACCCTTCACAACGGGAAAAGCTTTGCGGGCGAAGCTTTGCGCGAGATGATTGAGCAAGCGCGGGTCATGAAAAACGCGCTGACAATCGTCAATAAAAAAGTCGGCAACAAGACCATTGTTGAGCAAGCCGCCATCGCGGGGGCTCTTAATGGTGAGGTTATCGCTGATAAGGCCAAGGCTGAGGAAGCCGCCGCCTATGTTGCCAAGCGGCTGAACGCCGTCGGCGTTGAAGGGGAGCGTGGGTGGAGCGGAAGCGTGGCGCTGAACGGCGGGCTTTTGTTCACGCGCACGCGTCTTGGCGTCACGACGCGCTTTACAATTGATCCCGATACGCTGCGCTCTAGCGAAGCGCGGCGGCTGGACGGCCTTACCGCGACGTTGCAGGAATGGTTTGAAGCGCCCGCAAAACTATCGATCAAAGACCGCACTTCCGTTCCCATGGCGGGGCCTGCCGAACTGATTGAGGCCATCACGCTGGAAGGTCGTCACAACCTGACGATCCAACGCTATAAAGGTCTGGGTGAAATGAATCCTGAGCAATTGTGGGAAACGACGCTCAACCCCGAAGTCAGAACGCTTCTGCAAGTCAGGGTCGATCAGATTGATGAGGCCGAGCAGGTGTTCTCAACCTTGATGGGCGATGTGGTCGAGCCGCGCCGCGACTTTATCGTTGAAAATGCGCTGAACGCCTCAAACATCGATGCATGAGGAACCCACGTCTTTTTGACAAAGACGGATTTCTTTTCTAAGGTTACGTATCGTTTAACTGGGGTGCCCTTTTAACGGGGGCTGAGATTATACCCATTGAACCTGATCTGGGTTATGCCAGCGAAGGGAGTTTCTATGCTGAAAGCCGCCTCTTTACGGACGCGATCGTGTCCGTCTTTTTTCTCGTCTGGCGCATGCTCTTTGCCCTCCGCTGGCCGCCGCCTTTGCCTCACGTTCTCCCATCTTCAGCGCATCGGCAAAGGGGCCACGACGGATGTCTGGTTTTCGGATGGATTCTCGCCCAACAAAGAACCGCCGTTGACTTGGGCGGCGGTGCGGCAGTTAGAATTGTTGCAAGAGGCAGGCAATTTGGCGATTGAGGATTTGGACGTTGCCGCCGCGCCCCGCGCCTTTCAATCCATGATGAAGATGCGGGCGGGTGGGTATCGCATGACAATGATTATGATGGGCGACACCACGGAAGAACCAGAGCGCGATGATCTGGCCATCGTGGATCAAAAGCTGCAAGAAGAAATCGCGCAGCTTATCCACTTTTTGTATTTAAGCGAGATGAGCGAGCATGCCTGCGCTCTTAACGCCACAGCCCTTCACCAGCATGCTTGGTCCTGTGAGGAGGCTCTGCCGCATATCATCCAAACGCTTGGCGCCAAAAGCCTGTTTAAGCCAGAAAAAGAAACGCTGGCCGAAAAAACCTTTCTCGCGCTTTTGAAAAAACTTCCTGCCCATCATATCGTGCATGATACGGCAATAGGTCTTGTCTTGCCCGATGCCACAAAGGAAAAAAATTGGACGTATATTGCGGCGGGCGAAAACACCTTTGCCTCCTTTCAAACAGCGATGACAACCGTTTTGGGTGGGCTGGATAAAAACATGGCGACGATGCGTCATATGCGTGGCTATGGCGACCGCCTTGGCTCACATTTTAAGATAAGAGCTACATCGCCCGCGATACAGGCGCATCTTTAGCAAGGGTTGTTGTATCGAACAGCGAGGCCACAACGCGCACGGCCATGCGGTGTGGCGTGGTGAGGGTGATTGTGTGCCCCTCGCGCTTGACCAGTCCCGCTTCCTCAAAGGGTTTGAGTCGCTCAAGAGCGCTGCCCAGAATGCTAAGGGAGTAGTTGTGGGCGCGGCAAAGGCTTTCCAGATTGACCTTCATCGTGCAAAGCAAGGCCTCGATGATCGCGCCGCGCAGCTTGTCTTCGCCCTTTAAGCGAAGGCCACGCGTGACGGAAAACCCTTCGGCGCGGACACGTTCTTGATACGCCGCGATGTTTCTCTCGTTTTGAAAATAGCCTTGAGTCATGCGCCCGATACTGCTGGCTCCCACGCCCAGCATGTGGGGGGCTTGATCATCCGTGTAGCCTTGAAAATTGCGGTGCAGCTTTCCGGATTTCAGCGCCTTGGCCAATGAATCCGCAGGCCGCGCAAAATGATCCATGCCAATCTCAATCATCCCCGCCTCACGCAACACGGCGCGTGCCGCGCTCTCCATTGCCAAAGCGGCATAAGGCCCCGGCAGAATGTATTGTTCTAAAACCCGTTGGTGCTTTTTGGCCTGTGGTACATGGGCATAGGAAAACAGCGCGACTCTGTCGGGTCTAAGCGATAGCGCCTGCAACGCCGTTTGTGCGACCGAAGGTGGCGATTGAAGGGGCAGGCCATACATCAAATCAAGATTGATTTTACGAATGCCTGCCTCGCGCAAAAGGGCGCACGCCCGTTCAACTTGATCAAAGGGCTGAACGCGGCCGATGGCCTTTTGCACATCGGGATCAAAATCCTGCACACCCAAAGAAACGCGCGTGACGCCCAGCATCCCAAGCGCGCGCGCTTGCGCCCGCGTGATCAGGCGGGGGTCAAGCTCCATCGCGACTTCTGTCTCGTCATTAAGGGCGAAGCGCCGCGCCAAAGCGCCCATCATCAACCCCAAATCTTTTTCTGACATCATGTTGGGGGAGCCACCGCCGAAATGGACGTGGCTGACCCGTCGTGGACGGGGGGCTGTCAGGGCAATCCCCTCAAGCTCACGATGCACCGAGCCAAGATAAGAGGACACTTGCTCATGATTTTGCGTGGCCTGCGTATGACAGCCGCAGTAAAGGCACAGGGCGCGGCAATAAGGAATATGCAGATAAAGAGAAAGGGGCTCTTCTGGCGCAAGAGCCTCGAGCGCGTTGCGATAGGTTTGCACCGTCACGCCATCCTCAAACGCCGTTGCGGGAGGATAGCTGGTATACCGTGGCACGGCCTTGCCCAGCCATAGATCATCGCGTCCAGCTTTTTGTCCTAAAAGGCCAACAAACGGATCCTCAAGATCAAAGGCGTCACCTTCCCTTTCTTGCTCTAGGGCGTCTCGTGCGGTGGCAAAGCGGTTCAAAGGGAGCCTCAAAGGTCAAGGAATCACAACGAATCACTATCCTATCACAGGAGATTCCCCCCTAAAAGAACCCTTTCCGGCCAAAAAGTGTGACTTAAAAGGCGCGTTGCGAGTCGAAAACGACACAAGAGCTTCATTTTATGGCTTGAAGCCAAGACGTAATCGTTTTTTAATGAGATTGCGCGATAAATGCTTCTGCCAAATCTGCCCCAAGCTGCCTTGTCTGACGGGCTTTAGTCTTACCTTATGGAGAAACTCATGAAGAATTCTGTGAAACTTTTGCTTGCCGGTGCCGTTCTGGCTTTCGGTATGGGAACCGCTTCGGCACAAGCGAGTAATCTTGATGTCGTCCGCGATTCAAACGGAACCCCCATCAAAACGATGAGTGGTGATTGCCTTCGTACACAATGGACGACTGATAAAGATAATTGTGGCGGCGAAGTTAAGCCCGTTACGGAAACCAAGTCGGTTTATTTCGGCTTTGGCAAGTCTGTTTTGACCAAGGATGGTCGCACAGCTTTGGATGCTTTGGCCACCGACATTAAGGCCAAAGGCAACAGTGTTGTTGCGGTTCGTGTTGCTGGTTATGCTGATCGTATCGGTAGCGCCACAGCCAACGAAAAGCTTTCGAAGAAGCGTGCTGACGCTGTTCGCAAGTATCTTGTCTCTAAGGGCGTTGTGAATGCGCAGGTCGTTGAAACCCGTTGGTTTGGTGACAGCGCTCCGGCAACGGATTGCCCCAAGAAGATGTCCAAGGCCAAGTTGATCAAGTGCCTGCAACCCGATCGCCGCGTTGACGTTGAAGTTGACACGATGCCGGTTGTTGCCGGTGGTGCTGAGGCCGTTGCTGCTCCTGTGGCCGCGCCTGCGCCTGTAGCCAAGAAGGTCAAGGCTCCTGCAAAAAAGAAGTAAGCTTCTTTTAGTCTAAGGCTAAAAAACCCCGTCGTTCGAAAGAACGGCGGGGTTTTTGTTATGGAAAGGGCGGAGGCAGCGTAGGGGGAAAGCGGGGATCCCCTTTTCTTTTTTTATCAGAACAAAAAGCAGCAGTGACTTTAATGGATAAAGACTAAAACAAATGGGATTCCGCATCTTCGGCCTGTCTTCGCGGGACTTCGCCTGCCCCGCGAAGCCCGACTTGTCCGGCGTAGTCCGAAGGACGAAGACGGAAGGGTGTAGATGGGTGAGGAATGACGGAAAAGGGAGAAGATTAGTTTCTAGTCCCTAGCCCCGAGCCCCCAGTCCCTAGCCCCCAGTCCCTCATCGTCACGCATTTTTGCTTTTGGCGATCCAAAATCGGGCGACGATTGCAAAAGCCTTATGAATCAATGGGTTAGGCGCTGCCCAAAACCGAGTCAGTTTTCTTATATTTCAATGGGTTACGGCATTAACTTTGAGCGGAAGGCGATCGAGAGGCACTATTCCACGCTCTTGGGGCTGAGAATCGATAAAAAACCCAAGATTCGTTGATTCTATTGGGTTTTTTTGCCTTAAAAAAGAGGGCAAAAAGAGGGGCAAAAAAGGAGGCGAAAGGGGGCTCTAAAACCTACCTTGCAAACGCTGTGGGGGCGGGGTCGATGGTGCGGGTTTCTGTTTCCGTGATTTCAATGACCGCAAGCTCGCGCTCAATCTGGCCTGTGTTCATCAAACGGAAAACACCGTCGATCCCTGCAAAGCCCGAAGGCGAAGTGAGCGTCGCGTTGTCGTACCTTAACCCATGCCGCGCCAAGACAACAGCCAAGGCCGTGGCATCAAACGCGAGCGTGGCAAGCCTTGGCGCGGGCTGGCCATAGGTTGTCTGATAAGTGTTCATAAACTTTTCGCGAGACGCTACTTCCGGTGCGGCGAACCAGCCTCCTTCTAAAAGAGGTTGGCCTTTGGCCAGCGCTGGTTCATCCCACAATCCCGTGCCGATAAGGCGCACGCGCTCTTTTTCAAAACCGGCGGCGGCCAATTGGCCTGCGATGGCGCGAAGAGCTTCGCCACCAAAGGGAACAAAAACAGCCTCGATCTCTGTTTTATGCGCGGTTAGCGCTGCCACCGTCGCGGGGCTTTCTGTGGCCACAATCACGCCGCCTGCCTCTCTGACAGCGTCTTCAAAAGCAGCCATGACAAGATTGCCATAAGGCCCTGTTGGGGCGATGGCGGCAAAATGGCGCAAGCCCCGACTGATGGCAAAAGAAATGACGCGCTTGACCTGTGGTGTGGGGGCAAAGCCCATAACGTAAGCGCCGTTTTCTGCCAAAGAGACATCCGTTGAAAGAGCCAGCATGGAGACGCCCGATGGCTTGATGACGTTTTTAACGGCGGCAACATCGCCTGCGAACAATGGCCCGATGATGAGGCTTGCTCCGCTGGCCAAAGCTTCTCTTGCAGCCTGTACGGCTCCGGCGGGGGTTCCCTTTGTATCGCGGGGAAGAAGTTCAAACCCATCGCCGCCCATTTCGAAAACGGCCAGTTGCGCCGCGTTCACCATCGCTTGTCCAAGAGGGGCGCTTTTGCCCGATAGGGGAACAAGAAGGGCGACCTTGCCCGCTCTGGCGCCAACGCTTATGGGCGGCGCGTAAGGCGCGGAGCTTGTCCAAGAGGGGCTTGTGGTGGGCTCTCTATAAGGCGTAGAGGGGGCGGCAGGGATTGTCTTTTCGGGCGTTGAGATGTTCCTGTGATCCTGTATGATGCCAAGGCTTGAACAGCCCCCTGCCATCAGGATCAAAAGAAGAGCCCATGACAAAGACATCGATTTTTTTGATACAAGAGAACGAAAAAAAGAAGAAGGCATGGCCGGATTTCTCTCTTTGGGGACAACGATTGATTCAAGGTAGCCAAGAAGACGAGTCAAGTAAACAAGCAACCCTGCCGCCCGCTCTTTATGTTGTGGCAACGCCGATTGGTCATTTGGGCGATATTTCTTTGCGTGCGCTTTGGGCTCTCTCGCAGGTCGATGCGGTTTTGTGTGAGGACACGCGCGTGACGGGCGGCTTGTTGCATCATTACGGCATTAAAAAGACCCTTCTTTCATGCCACGATCACAACGAAGCCTCGCGCAGCCTTGAGGTTATGGCGCGAATCGCGGCGGGAGAGAGGCTTGCGCTTGTCAGTGATGCGGGCACGCCGCTTATTTCCGATCCGGGCTTTCGCCTTGTGCGGGCATGCCGGCAAGCAGGGCATGAGGTGATCGCGCTTCCGGGTGCCAGCGCGGTGCTGACGGCGCTGGCCAGCGGTGGGCTGCCGACGGATCGTTTTTTATTCGCGGGGTTTTTGCCCGTGAAAACCAAGGCGCGGCAGCAGGCGTTGCAAGAAGCTTCGCGAACGAAAGCCACTTTGGTGTTTTATGAATCGGCGCAAAGGCTTTCTGCGACGCTCACGGATATGGTGGCGGTTTTGTCCGGCACGCGCAAGGCCACGATAGCGCGAGAGTTGACGAAGCTTCATGAGGAAGTCGTGACCGCGCCGCTTGCAGAGCTTGCTGCGCGGTATGCTGTGGGCGAGGCTCCGCCCAAGGGTGAGATCGTGATCCTTGTTGAGGCGGGCGAAGATCCGCCGCTTTCTGATGAAGCCATTGAGCAAGCTTTGCGCGAAGCTTTGAAAACATTAAGCGTGCGTGATGCCGCAGCCTCGGTTGCAGCGGCTCTTGGCCTTAAGAAAACGGCAACCTATCAAAAGGCGTTGAATTTGGTCGAAAACGATGCCTAAAACGACCTGTTTTGATCCTCTTTTTGGGGCTTTTATTGCTGTTTGACAGGGGGGCGGTGAATTCGCTATAAGCCCTCATTCCCGAAAACGTGGACAGTCTCGGTTTTCTCCTTTGAAAACGCGTCGGCCTGTCCCGCTTTGATCAAAAGGATCAAAGCCTATCGGGACATTAAAAAAGGAAAAACAACAATGACGAAACGTCTTGAATCCAAGCATAAAATTGACCGCCGCCTTGGCGTCAACCTTTGGGGGCGTGCTAAAAGCCCGCTTAACAAACGCGATTATCGCCCCGGCCAGCATGGCCAGCGTCGCACGAAGCCTTCGGACTTCGGCATTCAATTGCACGCCAAGCAACGCCTTCGCGGGTATTATGGCAATGTCGGTGAACGCCAGTTCCTTCGCTATTATCAAGAAGCTATCCGTCGCAAAGGCGACAACGGCGAAAACTTGATCCAGTTGTTAGAGCGTCGCTTGGATGCTGTTGTTTATCGCATGAAGTTTTCGGCCACTGTTTTTGCCGCGCGTCAGTTGGTGAATCATGGCCATATCCTTGTGAACGGCAAGAAGGTCAACATCGCGTCGTATCAGATCAAAGAGGGCGATGTCGTTGAGGTTCGCGGCAAGGCAAAGCAAATGGCGCCTGTTCTGATGGCGGTGGCGCTAACCGAACGCGATGTTCCCGACTATATCCAAGTCGATCATAAGGAAATGAAAGGCACGTTTGTTCGCGTTCCGAAAATGGACGAAGTGCCCTATCCGGTGCAGATGGAACCCAATCTGGTGGTTGAGTACTATTCTCGTTAATCGATGGAAAGCTAAGAACAAGGGGCGGAAGGGAAACTTTCCGCCCTTTTTGTTTTTGTCTCATTTTAATTGCTTTCATGGTGGGAAAAGCTTAATCTCTTATTAAGGAAGAAGATTTTTAAGGAGTCTTTATATGCTTATGCGCCTTTTAAAAACCAACAAAACAGCCCCCGAACGCGCTTTTACATCGTTTTTGGGCGAGGGTGATATTGTTCGGGCCGTGGTTATTCAACGTAATGCAACGCGCCCTGTTCATCAGCACTTCACGCCCCATTTTGATACATTGACCCACGATAAATAATCGTTTTTTGTTGTTTTGACACGCGCCCCTTTGGGGCGCGTTTTTGTTTTCGGCAACGAAATAAAGGGGTTCGCTAAAGATTGGCGAATTAGATTCAATTTTATCAATGTTTTATCATTCATCACCCTTTAAATCCTTTGTGATAATAATAGGAAGACTTAAAAAAGGGATTTCTAAAGGAGGCTCTTTATGCAACAGACAACCAAACAACCCTACGAGATTTCTATCAGGCAGCTTTTTAGAATTGTCACGCCGCAGGTCGTTGGTGGCGGACGCGTTTTAGCTATTTGGCTTGAAGAGTTTTTGGGCGATATCCGAAATTATGTTTCTCTGTCGGGCAAGGCTCTGTTAAAGGCCGCCGCTGTGCTGCAAGGCTCTTTGCCTATTGCCGATCTGTTTTTAGCGGCAGAAAAAACGCAAGGCACGCCGCAAGGACGCGCCCCGCCCACGCTTCAGCGCGGCAAGGGCTCGGTTCTATCCCGTTTTTTGACAGGGCTTACTAAAGGTTAGGCGTTGCCTTGTGGCGGGGCGTCCATCGCGGGCTGCTGCTGCGCATACAGGGCGGCAAAGTCGATGGGATTAATCAGGACGGGTGGGAAGCCGCCATCGCGCACGGCATCGGCGACGATGGCGCGGGCGAAGGGAAAGAGGAGGCGCGGCGCTTCGATCAGAAGAAATTGTTTGAGCGTCTCCTCTGGCATGGGGGGCATGCCAAAAACACCGCCATAAGCCAGTTCGGCAATAAAGGCCGTTTTATCGGCCAGCTTGGCTTCTAACTTAAGCATTAAAAGCGCTTCGTATGTGTTGGCATCCAGCTTTCGCGTTTGGACGTTGATGCCCATATCCACGGTGGGCTGTGCTTGCACAGCAGAAAAAATTTGGGGCGCATTAGGGCTTTCAAAAGAAAAGTCACGAATGTATTGCGCGTGAATGGCAACTTGCATGGAGGCAGGGGCAGAGGCTTGTTCTGACATCGTAAGGAGTCCTTCTTAAAAAATGATCAGCTTGCTTAGCATGGGGGCGGGGTAATCACAATCCTGCCTTTACGCCCGTTGCGCAAAAGACGATGACGCGTTAAAGTATGATTCATGGAAAGTTTTGATATTCTTATTTATGCGGGCATCACCGCCTTTTTGGCCTATCGGCTTTGGTCTGTCTTGGGTCAGCGTGATGAGGGGGAGGAGGGCAAGCCGTCTCGTCCCAACCCCTTTGCGCGGGCTGAGGTGCCTTCGCAAGAGGACGATGTGGGTGTAACGGTTGAGGGTCGCGCTCATCCTGTTTCCTCGTCCGTTTTGACGCCTGCGGGGCATGCCCTGACGTCTTTGGCGGGCGCGTTGGATCAGGTGAGGGCGATTGATCCCGCCTTTGATGAAAAAAAGTTTTTGGAAGGCGCGCGCGTTGCTTTTTCGCGCATCGTTGCCGCTTTTGCAGCAGGAGATATGACCCCTGTGCAGCGCTTTTTGGGAAGCGCCGTGATCAAACCGTTTGAGGAAGCTATTCGTCAAAGAAAGGCGGAAGGGCAAACCCTTGAAAATCGTGTTGAGCGTTTTGCTGCCGTTGATATTGTGGGGGCTCAAACGCAAGGCTCCTTGTCAACGATGACGGTTGAGTTTGTGACGCATCAAGTCAATGTTTTACGTGACGCGGGCGGCCAAGTTCTTGGCGGGATCGTGGGCAAGGCCGAAGAGGTGCGCGACACATGGGTTTTTCGTCGCGATATGAAATCGGCCGATCCCAATTGGCAGCTTATTGAGACGCGGTCATGAAGAGGCTCTTGGGTCTTGCCCTTCTTTTTCTGGCGGGCTGCGCTGTTGTTCCCGAAAAGCCTACGCTTGTTCCTGTTTCTTATGATGCGCTGCAAGGATGGGGTCAGGACGCGCAAGAGGAGGCGCTGGACGCTTTTCAAAAATCCTGCGCTGTTTTAAAGATCAAGGAAAACTGGCGTGCTGTGTGCGCAGCGGCGCGTGCGGTTCCTCAAGACGTGGCGGCCTCGCGGCGATTCTTTGAAGAAAACTTCACGCCGCATCGCTTTGAGGGCGCGGGGCAGGGGCTTTTTACGGGCTATTACGAAGCGCAGCTTAAGGGCTCATGGACGCAAAAAGGCGCGTATCAAACATCGCTTTGGACTCGCCCTGATGATATGCTGATCGCTGACCTTGGCGCGTTTAAAGAATCGCTCAAAGGGCAAAAAATTACAGGCAAAGCGGAAGGCAAAGCCTTTGTGCCTTATGATGCGCGTGAGGCCGTCGCTGCGGGAAGCCTTGCGGCTCGGGCTAAGCCTCTCCTTTGGGTGGACGATCCGGTGGATGCCTTCTTTTTGGAAATCCAAGGATCGGGTCAAGTGACGATGGAAGATGGCAGCGTGGTGCGTATCGGTTATGCCGCGCAAAATGGTCACGGTTACACGCCCATCGGGCGATTGTTGGCGCAGCGCGGCGCCATCGAAAAACCCGTGACGATGCAAAAGATTCGCGTATGGTTGGCCGCGCATCCGGATCAGGCGCAGGCCGTGATGAATGAAAATCCTTCGGTTGTATTTTTCAAAAAAGCGGAGCGCGATGGTGCGGTGGGGGCGCAAGGCGTTGTCTTGACGCCGCTTCGCAGCCTTGCCGTTGATCCGTCTTTCGTGTCTCTTGGCACGCCCGTGTGGTTAGAGACTCCCGCGCAGCGCCGTCTTGTGGTGGCGCAGGATACGGGTGGCGCGATCAAGGGCGCTGTGCGCGGCGACCTGTTCTGGGGCGCTGGCGATGCTGCGGCGGAAAGTGCGGGCGCGATGCAAGACAGCGGGACATATTTTCTGCTGTTGCCCAAGAACGGTGCTGAGGTTCCATGAGCAGCGTGGACGATCAAGATATTTGGGGCCTTTATGCCAAGGGCGTGAAGCGCATGGGGGAGCAAGAGCCCCTCCCTTTGCAAACCAAAAGCGCGCTGCCGTTGTCTTCTCCTGTAAAAGAGGAAAAAAAAGCCATAGCGCAGCCGCTTGTCCCTCCTCCTCCTCCTCCCTCGCTGCCCAAAACGTGGAAGAGCGAGCCTCTTGATTTGCGGGTTGAGCGCAACATGAGCCTTGGCGATGTTTTTATTGAGGCGAAGCTGGATCTTCATGGAAAAACGGAAGCCGCCGCCTATGAATCGCTTAAGGCCTTTGTCGAAACGCAAAGCGCACGCGGCAAGCGTATGCTTCTTGTGATCACGGGCAAGGGTGGGGTGGAAGGCTCTTCTATCCTTCGCTCCAATTTGCCGCGCTGGTGTACTGTGCCCCCGTTCGATGGCCTTGTGCTGGCCGTTCGCACCGCTGCCTCGCATCACGGCGGTGAGGGCGCTTATTATGTTTTGCTTAGGAAAAGGGGATAGCCATGACCTATGACACAAACAACATCTTTGCGAAGATTTTGCGCGGTGAGATTCCGTGCAAGAAAATCTATGAGGATGATTTTGCTCTGGCGTTTTATGATATTCACCCCGCCGCGCCCACGCATGCGCTCGTGATCCCCAAGGGCGCTTATGAAAACCATGAGGCGTTCACGGCGAACGCAAGCGATGAGGCCATGGCGGGCTTTTCCCGCGCCATCGGCAAGGTTGCCACGATGATTGGTGTGACAGAGGGCGGCTATCGCCTGATTGCCAACAGCGGCGCGAATGGCGGGCAGGAAGTCCCGCACTATCACGTCCATATCCTTGGCGGCGGTAGGCTTGGCCCGATGATGGCTGGGACACTGAACTCAGATTAATAAAAGGATTGAGCATCAAAAACAAATCACCCTCCCCTTGCGGGAGGGTCGAAAACACGAAGTGTTTTCGGGGAGGGGTCAAAAATGGTTCAAGAAAAATGACCCTTCGCTCTGTTTGTTTCCTATCGCTGAACCCCTCCCCGAAAAATCCGTCTCCTTCGGAGTCAAATTTTTCGACCCTCCCGCAAGGGGAGGGTGATTTATTAACCTGATTTTAGGGCCAATGGTGACGAGAACCTCCTAACACCATCTGAACTAAATTTTAACGATTAGAAACGCAAACTCGCCCTTGGTTTCCGGCGAAACCAGTTGTTCGTGCATACTTGTGCGGACAACGAGCGTGTGTGTTGAATACAGGGCGGGGTTGGACTTGACGTTTCTGTCCCGAAAGGATGCTTTGTCGGTGAGGGCTTTGTGGAGAAAACCATAAAGCCGCAACCTATAAAAAGAGGATCGTTGCGCTTTGGGCAAAAGCGCAAAGGGGAGGGATGCGCCTGCGAATCACGGCCTCATGATTCTCGTTCTGGCTTTGCGATTGCGCCGATCCTGTACCTTTTGGCGCTTGCGGGCGTTGCCAGCGGCGTGCTGTTCAGTAACATCAGCCAAGTTCTGCGCAGCAACATCAATGTCACCAACGCGACGACGGCCAAGAATGATATTGCGGGCGCGATCACGACTCTTTCCGCGACGGCAAAGCTTAGCGCCGATTTAAGCCTTCTTTGCCCGCCGACAAGCGGCGCCGTCAGTGCGGATTGCACCGTGGTTCCCTCTATCCCCGAAAAGCTGGTTCTTTTTGATGATGTGGCGGCGGGGGATCAAAGCAAGCGTCCGACCAACTACGCTATAGCCGACGATTCGGGCTCTCCGGCTGAGGCTGGCGTTTTCGCGGCGGCGGCGGGGATCAAGCAGCTGGATCCGTGGGGGCATTTTTATGTTTATTGCCGGTGGGAGAATCCACGCGCTACGGCGGACGCCCCTGCCATTAAAGTCATCTCGGCGGGTGCGAACGCGACGCTAGAGACCAAGTGCGGCGACGATACGCCCAAGGGCGATGATCAGATGAACAGCCTGACAGTTGGCTCGGCAATTCAACGCGCCGCCGTGTGGCAGGATACGGGCAGCTCGGTCGAATATGGCCAAACGGGCAATAAGGTCAGCGTGTCCGATTTGGGCGTGATTACGGCCACGGGGTTGATTGTCAACACGGCGACGTTTGGGGAGTTGTTTTTGACTTCGCCCCTTCCAATCGTCAGCGGGGGCACGGGCGCAAGCACGGCGGCCACGGCACGTGTTAATTTAGGGTCGGGCACGACGGGCGATTCTCTGTTCTTGGCCTCAACGGCGACGGGCGCAAGAAACACGCTCGGTGCAACGTCTATCGGCCATTATCTGTTTGCCGGATCGTCGCTTGTGGCCGCAACGGCCAGCGCCGCGAGGCTAGAGCTTCTGGGCGCAAGCGCAGTGGGCAACGATTTGTTCGTGGCCACCGATGCGGCGGCGGGTCGTGGCGTTTTGGGCGCGACGGCTATGGGCGATTATTTGTTTAGCAGCGGCGCGTATGTCGCGGCGACGGCCACGGCGGTGCGGGCGACGTTGCTGGGTGCGGGCGCGATTGGCGATGCGGTCTTTTTATCGGGCGATGTTGATACGGCGCAAACGGCTTTGGGCGCAACAGCGGTTGGCAAGGCCGTCTTTATGGCAGCAAACGCAGCGGCGGGACGCACGGCGCTGGGCGGTGGTGCGGTCGGCAGTCCTTTGTTCACGGCTGGCGATCAAGCGACGGCGTGGAGCATCCTTGGCCTAACGGGAACGTCAGGCACGCTGAACGTCGATATCACGGGCGAGGCTGGCAGCGTGGACGGCGCAAACATCACGGGCACGGTTCCCATCGCGCATGGCGGCACGGGGAGTGGCACGGCCAGCGGCGCTTTGGATAATTTATTCGGCGGGGATATCTCGCCCACGACGGCGCTGAATGTTGATCGCATAGGCGCAAACAGCCTTGACAGCGGCAAGCTGACGAACATCGTGGCGGCGGGAACCTATAATCAGGTGGATGTGGACAGCGCGGGGCGCGTGACCAGCGGCAGCTTTGTTTTGCCGCTTACCGATCGCATCACGGATGGCGTGGGCGATAGCATCACGGCGACCTCCACCAACGGCGGTATGCTGCTTTTCTCAACGGCCAGCAGCACGCAGATGGTCTTGACCGCAACGGGCAGTCTTGGCCTTGGCATCACAGAGCCTGCGGAAAAGCTGCATATCTTTGGTGGCAACACGCGCATATCGGGGCCCAGCGATGGGTATCGCGAACTGCAATTCGCAACCTCCACCAACTCTAAGCGTTGGGTTGTCGCGGCGGATGACAGCACCGAAACAGGCAGTGGCGACACGGGGTCTGATTTTGTGATCCGCCGCTATAGCGATGCGGGCGTGGCGGCCACGGTTCTCAATATCGATCGCGCCACGGGCAATGCCAGCTTTGCGGGCAGCGTCGCGGCGACGGGCGGCTTCTTGGGCTATTTTACGGGCACGTTTGACGGAACCTATATCGGCACAATTTCGGGCAGCGTTTTGTTGGGCACGGACGCAACCCATGCCAACCCGCAACGAAGCGCTGATGCCACAACGGGTCTGTTCAGCGGGGCGGCAGCGCAGGTCAGCACGGCGATTGCGGGGACAGAGAGGCTGAAAGTCACGGCGACGGGCACAATCACCTATGGCGGCGTGGACGTGGGCGCGATCACGAACGCGTATTATATCGCGGGGACAAAAATCCTGCACCAGCCTGCCAGTGATACGACTTCCATCGGCCTTGGCAGCGGAACCCTCGCCGCCCAAACGGCCACGAACCTGAACAACACGGCAGTGGGGTATCAGGCGTTGGCGGCAACGACGACGGGGTATAACACGGCAGTTGGATATATGGCCCTTTATTCATCCACAACGGGGATGGGGAATACAGCTGTGGGATATCGTGCTTTTTATGCCAATACAACGGGTTCTGGTAATACAGCGAATGGGTTTCAAGCCCTTTCTTCTAATACGACCGGTAACTATAATACGGTCATGGGGCTTAACTCCATGCTTTATAATGCGACGGGGTATAACAATGTCACGATGGGGGCTGGTGCCGCTCGTAATATAACGGCTTCATCCAATGTAGCCATTGGGTTTGATGCGCTGACAGGCGACTCCGCCACGGCAAACCGGCTGACGGGGGGCTATAATACGGCGGTGGGACATGAATCGCTTAAGGCGGTGATGACGACGGCGAATGAGAATACGGCGTTGGGGCGTAGGGCGGGTTACACGGTCACCACGGGGTCTGATAATGTGATTGCGGGGGCGAGTGTCGCCAGCACGACGTTGACGACGGGCTCCTCCAACATCCTTATCGGTACGTCATCGGCGGTGGACACCCCCGCCGCGGCGACCAGCAGCTACCTGAATATCGGTAATGCGATCAAGCTGGATATGACGGCGGTGACGGCGACCAACCCGATTATCAGCATGCCTGCGCTGGATAATACTTCTATTGCCGTGGGGCTTGGGACTCTAGCCGCGCAGACGGCGACGAACCTCTACAACACAGCGGTGGGTGTGGGGGCGCTGGCGGCAACGACAACGGGATGGAACACGGCGGTGGGATACGGGGCTCTGCAGGTAGATACAACAGGAAAGACAAATACAGCGATAGGGTATGCTTCCCTTAATAAAACCACGACGGGGGGGGCTAATACAGCGGTGGGGCAAGAGGCAGCTTTTTCTAATACATCGGGATCGGGAAATGCTGCGATTGGAAGGCAGGCTCTTTATTCTAATACAACAGGCAATAACAATGTGGCACATGGAGTGTCTGCTCTTTTTTATAATACAACGGGGGGGGCTAATACAGCGGTGGGGCAAGAAACCCTTAACAGAAATACGACGGGCAATTATAATACAGCAAGTGGCTATTATGCGGCTTATTATACTAATGGGCAGTACAATACAGCGATAGGAAATGCCGCGCTGCTTGGCGACTCCGCCACCGCAAACTGGCTGACGGGGAGTTATAATACCGCGCTTGGATATACGTCTCTTAGCAAAGTGATGACAACGGCGGGCAATAACACGGCTTTGGGTGCCGCCTCGGGTAGTATGATCACCACGGGCGCGAGCAACGTGATTGTGGGGCCAAGCGTCGCCAGCACCACCCTCACCACGGGTTCATCCAACATCCTGATCGGCACATCGTCGGCGGTGGATACGCCCGCGGCGGGGACAAGCAACTGGCTGAACATTGGGAACACGATCTATGGTGATCTGTCGTTGGGGAGTGTGGCCATCGGCGCGGCGGCGGTGACGAGTGGAACGAGTTTGGATTTATCGTCTCGCACCGACTCTCTGCTTTTGCCCAAAGGAACAACCGCGCAGCAGCCCGTGGGCGTCGAGGGCATGGTGCGGTACAATAATGATCTTCATAGTATTGAGATTTATGAGGGCTCTACCCCCGCATGGTTCACACTGACGACCTCGGCCACAGCGGGATCGACCATGTACCTAGGCGCGGACTCCACCCACACCTCACCCTCGCGCAGCGATGATGTCACCACGGGCTTGTTCTCCGACGCGGCAAATGAGGTCAGCACCGCGATTGCGGGGACAGAGGTTCTGCGCGTGACAGCGACAGGAACCATCACCTATGGCGGCGTGGACGTCGGTGCGATTACCAACGCGTACTATATCGCGGGCACAAAAGTCCTGCACCAACCGGCGAGTGATACGACTTCGATTGGCCTTGGCTCCGGCACGCTTGCTGCACAGACGGCGACGAACCTTGGTAACACGGCGGTGGGCGTCGGCGCATTGGCGACGACGACGACGGAGAAAAACACAGCCGTTGGGTATCGTGCGCTTTATAGCAATACAACAGCATCGAACACAGCAATTGGATATAAGGCGCTTTATTCAACAACAACGGGATATAACAATACGGCGCTTGGGCAGGAAGCGTTTTATAGCAACACAAGAGGCGCTGGTGGAACGGCCATTGGGCATGGAGCGCTTTACAGCAACACAGAGGGTTGGGTGAATACGGCTGTTGGTTATGGTTCTCTTGGGGCCAACACAATAGGTAGCAACAATGCAGCGCACGGGTATGAATCTTTGCGTTATGCTAATGATGGCTCATACAATACGGCGATTGGTGCGCGGGCGATGTACGGCAACTCGGCAACGGCGAACTGGCTAACGGGGGACTATAATACGGCAGTAGGGGCTGAATCGCTCAAGGTGGTGCAAACAACGGCGAACAGCAATACGACGTTGGGGCATCAGACGGGTTTCTTGGTTACCACGGGCGCATCGAACCTGATCTTGGGGGCGAGTGTTGGCTCAACAGTTTTGACGACGGGCTCTAGCAACATTTTGATTGGCACGAGTAACGCTGTCACAACCCCCGCCGCCGCGACCAGCAACTGGCTGAATATCGGGAACACGATCTATGGCGACCTTTCCACGGGGCGGGTGGCGATGGGGACGGGCGCGACCTCTGTCACGGCGGGCGCGGTGCTGGATTTATCGGGCGCGACGGGCGCGACGCAGTCCTCCCTGATCGTGCCAAAGGATAGTGAGGCCAATCGCCCCGCGGGCGTGACGGGCATGATCCGCTACAACACCGATACCGCGAGCGTTGAGTTTTATCAGGGCGCTGTCCCCGCGTGGTATTCTTTGGGAAGTACAGCCACAGCGGGATCGACCATGTACCTAGGCGCGGACTCCACCCACACCTCGCCCTCGCGCAGCGATGACGTAACGACGGGGTTGTTCAGTGATGCGGCTGCAACAGTCAAAACCGCCATCGCAGGAACCGAGCGCCTGAAAGTTTCCGCCACAGGCATCGAGGCGGCGGGCAACATCAACGTCGCCGCCATCACAAATTATTATTCGATTGCGGGCACAAAAATACTCCACCAACCGGCGAGTGATACAACCTCCATCGGCCTTGGCTCCTCGGCGCTCGCGGCGCAGACGGTTACGAATATGATGAATACAGCTTTGGGGTATCAGGCCCTTCAATCTGCAACTGGTATTTCAGAAAACACCGCGATTGGATACACTGCGTTGAAGGCAAATGTCGGTTGGGCAAACACCGCCATCGGAAGTCGAGCGTTGGCAGGTAACACAACAGGACATGGAAATGTTGCTGTTGGGACATGGGCGTCAAGCGCGTTAAACGTCAATGATCTCGTTAGCATAGGGTATAACACGGGGGGGGGATCAAGCACTGTTGTTATAGGAAGTCAGGCTGGAGCTTGGGGTGTTTCCAATGTGGCGATTGGTTCCAATGCTATGAGGAATGCTGGCAACAATTACAATGTAGGTTTGGGGAGTGACGTCCTTTACGCTTCTCACGGCGATAGCAACACGGGGGTTGGTGCTTCTGCACTCTATCAAACAGCAACAGCCGCAAATAACACGGCGGTTGGCAAGTCCGCAGGCTATACAAATACCACGGGATCTAATAACACCATTTTGGGATATACTGTCGCCAGCACAACCCTCGCCACGGGGTCATCAAATATCCTTATCGGGACGTCATCGGCGGTGGATACTCCCGCGGCAGACACCAGCAAGTACCTGAATATCGGTAATGCGATCAAGCTGGATATGACGGCGGTGACGGCGACCAACCCGATTATCAGCATGCCCGTTTTGGATAACACGTCTATCGCCGTTGGGTTGGGAGCCCTCGCCGCGCAAACGGCGACGAATCTTGGTAACACGGCGGTGGGGGTTGGGGCGTTGGCGGCGACGACGACGGGAAATAACAATGTTGCTGTTGGCGTAAGCGCTTTAGGAAGTAACACCACAGGAAAACAAAATGTTGTTATTGGAAGAAGTGCTCTTGTCACAGGGACAGCAAACAATTCTAACATCGCCATTGGCTATTTTGCCAAAGCATCTGCTGGAGGTAGCGAGAATATTGCGATTGGAGAGCAGGCCTTAAAGAATAATGGCGGCAGCGATAATACGGCTGTAGGTCATTTGGTTATGAATGCGTCGTATGGAGGGGGCTTGTCTTCAGCCTTTGGCGTGCAGGCGTTGTATCACGTAAACGGCTCCTATAACGTCGGCATGGGCGCAAATGTACTTTATAATACCGTCACAGCTGTCAATAACACAGCCGTTGGGACATCTGCGGGCTATGCGAATGTCACGGGATCGAACAACACGATCCTTGGCTATCAGGTTGGATATACGACCTTGGCTTCTGGTTCCTCTAACATCCTAATCGGAACCAGCAGTGCGGTGGATACGCCTGCCGCCGCAACGAGCAACTGGCTGAACATCGGGAACACTATTTATGGTGATTTGAGCCTTGGCAGCGTGGCCATCGGCGCGGCGGCGGTGACGAGCGGGACGAGCCTTGATTTGTCCTCGCGCACCGACTCTCTGTTGTTGCCCAAGGGCACAACCGCGCAGCAGCCCGTTGGCGTAGAGGGCATGGTGCGGTACAATAATGATCTTCATAGTATTGAGATTTATGAGGGCTCTACCCCCGCATGGTTCACGCTGACAACCTCGGCCACCGCGGGCAGCACGATGTATCTGGGCGCGGACGCCACGCATACCTCGCCGTCCCGCAGCGATGACGTAACGACGGGCTTGTTCTCCGACGCCGCACAAACCGTCAGCGTGGCGACCAATGGAACCCAGCGCCTTATCGTCACCTCCACCGGCAGCGTGGGGATAGGAACCGCCACCCCCGCCCAAGAGCTTTCTGTGGCAGGGGACATCAATGTAGAGGCAATCACGAATGCCTACTATATAGCGGGCACAAAGGTTCTTCATCAGCCTGTATCGGACACAACATCGATAGGGTTGGGCAGCGGCACGCTGGCGGCACAAACGGCCACGAACCTCTACAGCACGGCGGTGGGCGTTGGGGCGTTGGCGGCAACAACGTCGGGGTATAACACGGCTGTTGGGTATCGGGCGCTTTATTCATCCGCAACGGGAACCTCTAATACAGCGGTGGGATATCGTGCTCTTTATGCCAACACGACGGGGATTGATAATACGGCCTTGGGGCATGATGTGCTTCATAGCAATACAACAGGCGGATGGAATACAGCGGCGGGATATGTAGCGCTCTATAGCAACACAACAGGGGAAGGTAATACGGCTTATGGGCTATGGACTCTTCGTGAGAATACGACAGGTGGACAAAACACGGCTCATGGCGCTTGGGCGCTGCAAAAGACGACGACGGGGAGCCAGAATACGGCCAATGGATATGCTGCGTTAAGCCATGCTCTTGGCTCATCTAACACAGCAGTTGGCTATAATGCTCTCTACGGCGACACGGCAACAGCGAATTGGCTGACGGGTAGTTATAACGTCGCGGTGGGACGTGAGTCGCTCAAGGCGGTGATGACGACGGCGGCCAGTAATACGGCGCTGGGGTATTTATCGGGCGGGACGATTACGACGGGGGCGAGCAACCTTATCCTTGGGCCAAGTGTGGCCAGCACCACCCTCACCACTGGCAGCAGCAACATCCTTATCGGAACCAGCAGTGCGGTGGATACGCCTGCCGCCGCGACGAGCAGCTACCTGAACATCGGCAATGCGATTAAGCTGGATATGACGGCGGTGACGGCAACGAACCCGATCATCAGCATGCCTGTTTTGGACAATACGTCGATAGGCGTGGGGCTAGGGACTCTTGCCGCGCAAACGGCGACGAACCTTGGTAACACGGCGGTGGGCGTCGGCGCATTGGCGACGACGACGACGGGTGATAACACGGCCATTGGTTATAGGGCGCTTAACAGTACGACAACGGGCACACAGAATACAGCGGTTGGTGGAGATGCGCTTAACCGTACGACCGTAGGTATTCGAAATACAGCTGTTGGCGATGTGGCTCTTTATTGGAATTCGTCAGGTAACCGTAATACGGCGGTTGGCGTTTGGTCTTTGTTTAGTAATACAACAGGCGGGCAGAATACGGCCGGTGGATACAGGGCTCTTTATGCTACCTCAACAGGAAGCAGTAATACTGCTTTTGGTCATTATGCTGGTGATAATATTACGACAGGCTCTAATAACACGATCTTAGGAAATGAAGTTGGCAATACGAATCTTGCAACAGGCAGCAACAACATCCTGATCGGGACATCGGATGCCGTTGATACGCCCGCGGCGGCGACGAGCAACTGGCTGAATATCGGGAACACGATCTATGGTGATCTGTCGTTGGGGAGTGTGGCCATCGGCGCGGCGGCGGTGACGAGCGGGACGAGTTTGGATTTATCGAGCCGGACAGACAGCTTGCTCCTGCCCAAAGGAACAACCGCGCAGCAGCCCGTTGGCGTAGAGGGCATGGTGCGGTACAACACCGACCTTCATAGTATCGAGATTTATGAAGGCGCAACCCCCGCATGGTTCACGCTGACGACCTCCGCCACAGCGGGCAGCACGATGTATCTGGGCGCGGACGCCACGCATACCTCGCCCTCGCGTAGTGACGACGTAACGACGGGGTTGTTCAGTGATGCGGCGGGGACGGTGGCGATCAGCAGCGCAGGCACCGAAGCCTTGCGCGTGACAGCAGCAGGCAGCGTGGGAATCGGTGCGACTGCGCCCGCGGATAAGCTGGAGGTTGCCGGGGGCTTGCGTGTTGGCGGAACGGGGGGGGGCGCGACGTTGAGTGGTGCTATTAATTCCTCGCAAAACACAATTACAGTAAACAACGCATCGGGCTTTCCCAACTCAGGAAGGATTTCTGTTCAATCTGGGGACTACGGCGAAATCATGACCTATACGGGAAAAAGTGGAAACACTTTAACCGGTGTGACGCGAGGGCTTGATGGCACGAGTGGAACGGCTTTTTCCTCTGGCGCTACTGTGGTTTATTTTGTGATCAGTAGCAATTCTATGCAGAATGGCCCAACTATCTTTTTAACGTCAGGGGGGCTTCTTTCTCTGGGATACAGTCAATATACGGGACGATCACCTTCTAATGCAGGAATGGGGCTTATGGTGGGCTATAATACAAGGGCTGGATGGGCCTCTGCTTCCATAGGCAATGCAGCAATAGCAACAGGGGTCTCTTCCTTTGCTGCTGGGCAGAACATCTCTGCTTCTGGTGCTTCCAGTGCTGCTTTTGGTGGAGATAATGTTGTATCATCGGGGGGGAGTTCTTTTGCTTCAGGAAAAAACTCTACTGCATCAGGGGAGGCGTCTGCTGTTTTTAATTATGGTACTAGAGCTACGGCTTATGCCTCAATGGCCATTGGGCGCTACAACGTTGGTGGCGGGACGGGGACGAGTTGGGTGGATGCCGATCCGTTGTTTGAAATCGGTATTGGTGCCACTGCGACGTCAAGAACTAATGCGATGACGGTTTTAAAAAATGGCAATATCGCCATCGGTGCGGCGGCGGTGACGAGTGGGACGAG
>DYDA01000042.1 GCA_020718105.1 Micavibrio sp.
TATATGCTCTGAATGGCAATGCGGACAGCCCGTATCAATCGGCGACCTATTGCGAGGAGTTGGTGGCCAACGGGCACAGTGATTGGTATTTGCCGGCCCTCAATGAGATGGTGGTTTTATATACCAATCGATCTTTAATTGGAGGATTTGGAACAGGTGGTTATTGGACGTCTTCAGAAGCGGATATAAGCCATGCATGGATGAAAACTTTTTCTGATGGGCTTTCTTCTTCGAAGATGAAGGTCAACGCTTATTACGGGGATGGTCAGCGTTGCACGCGCAATGATGGGGTGACGGTGGACGGCGGGGATAGCGGCAGCACGCCGCTTGGCGCGAGTGCGGCGGCGACCAACCCCTACCGCACGGGCGAGGCCTCAACGGGGCTGTTCAGCGCGGCAAGCGGTCAGGTCAGCACCAGCATTCTGGGGACCGAGCGCCTGCGCGTCACCGCGACGGGCATCGACCTTTCAGCGATTACCGAGGGGATTGCGATCGCAGGCACAAAAATCCTGCACCAACCTGCGAGTGATACGACCTCCATCGGCCTTGGCAGCGGCACGCTGGCGGCACAGACAGCAACGAACCTATACAACACAGCGGTGGGGTATCAGGCGTTGGCGCTTACAACAACAACATATAGCACGGCGCTTGGAGCTTATGCTTTGGCGGCCAACACGACTGGAGCACAAAACACGGCTGTTGGATATTATGCGCTAACAACAAACAGCACAGGTGGTCGCAATGTTGCTTTGGGCTATAGCGCCCTTTCTAGCAGCACTTATGGGGCGTATAACGTGGCAATAGGGCATGGAGCGATGGGTAGCACGACAACGGGCATGAATAATACGGTAGTGGGACACGCTGCTGGAGCCAAGCTTGTCAATGGAGGAAGCAATCTTATCCTTGGCGATATGGTCGGATACACAACCCTCACCACGGGCTCCTCCAACATCCTTATCGGTACGTCATCGGCGGTGGATACGCCAGCGGCCGCGACAAGCAACTGGCTGAATATCGGGAACACGATTTATGGGGATTTGTCGCTGGGCAGCGTGGCCATCGGCGCGGCGGCGGTGACAAGCGGGACGAGCTTGGATTTATCGAGCCGCACCGACTCTCTGCTTTTGCCCAAAGGAACAACGGCGCAGCAGCCCGTGGGCGTTGAGGGCATGGTGCGCTACAATAACGACACCCATGCGTTTGAGGGCTATTCCGGCGCAACGCCCGCGTGGGGTTCGTTGGTGAGCGGAACCTCCACGGCGGGGAGCACAACATATCTTGGCGCGGACGCAACGCATACCAGCCCCTCCCGCAGTGACGACGTAACGACAGGCTTGTTCTCTAACGCCGCGCAGACGGTCAGCGTCGCAACAGCGGGAACGCAGCGGCTTATCGTGACCTCCACGGGAAGTGTGGGAATAGGAAAAGCTGCGCCAGAAGCCACAAAGCTTCATACGTATGTTGCGGGCACAATGGATACCTCCTCTGCTGGCTCTGCGATAAAAGGTGAGATGCAGTTGCAAGCCGCGCTTGGAAACGCAACGCACTATGCCTCGGCCATAACGGGGATTCTTCGGATTACCACGGATAGCTCTAATGCGCTTACAGAGTCGGATGGGGGCCTTAATGCTATTGATTCCCAGCCCATTATAACGGGGACGGGGACTCTGGACAGCTTTTCAGGGGTGCATTCACGCGGCCTTTATTACGGAGGCACCATTGCCTCCCACAAACTTTTTTCGGCCGATAAGCCGTCAGATTATAGCAGTGGTACGGCCGCCATCACAAAACTATATGGCTTATATATTTCCTCTCTTGAGGGGGGGATCGTTTCCCAAGGTTATGGCGTTTATCAAACAGGAACGGCGGACACAAACTATTTTGCTGGCAATGTCGGCATCGCCACCTCGACACCTTCTCAGGCGCTGGACGTCAATGGCAACATCAATCTTACGACGCTCACGAATGCCTATTATATCGCGGGCACTAAAGTTTTGCACCAGCCTGTATCGGACACAACATCGATAGGGTTGGGCAGCGGAACCCTCGCCGCACAAACCGCGACGAACCTATACAACACGGCGGTGGGCTATCAGGCTCTTACTGCTGATACAACGGGATCCGCCAACACGGCGGTGGGGTATCAGGCGCTTTACAGAACAACGACAGGGCACGACAACACGGCGGTGGGGTATCAGGCGCTTTCTGCCAATACCGTGGGGTATGATAACACGGCTTTAGGGGATGGGGCTTTGGATGACAATACCTCTGGGAATCGGAACATTGCTATTGGCGCTGGATCGCTTGGCTACAACACCACGGGATATGGCAATATCGCGATTGGTTATACGGCGTTGCAGCGCACGACAACGGGTGGTTATAACATCGCGATAGGCGGGGAAGATACGCTTCGTTATGCTTATGGCAATATGAATATAGCCCTTGGGGCGAACGTCCTGAACCGTCTAACCGGCTCTGGCAACACGGCGGTGGGCGTGGGCGCGCTTAGTAGTACGACGACGTATACGGGGAGTAACAATGTCGCGCTAGGTCGCGATGTTGGCAAAACGACGTTGGTTTCGGGGAGCAGCAACATCCTGATCGGCACGTCGTCGGCGGTGGATACGCCTGCGGCGGGGACAAGCAATTGGCTGAACATCGGGAACACTATTTATGGTGATTTGAGCCTTGGCAGCGTGGCCATCGGTGCGGCGGCGGTGACGAGCGGGACGAGTTTGGATTTATCGTCTCGCACTGACTCTCTGCTACTGCCCAAAGGCACAACAGCGCAGCAGCCCGTGGGCGTAGAGGGTATGGTGCGCTATAACAATGATCTGCATAGTATCGAGATTTATGAAGGCTCCACCCCCGCATGGTTCACGCTGACAACCTCGGCCACGGCGGGATCGACCATGTACCTTGGCGTGGACGCAACGCATACCTCACCGTCCCGCAGTGATGATGTGACGACGGGCTTGTTCTCCGACGCCGCACAAACCGTCAGCGTTGCCACGAACGGGACGCAGCGCCTTATCGTCACCTCAACGGGAAGTGTTGGGATTGGAACGGCGACTCCTGCGCAAGAGCTTTCTGTGGCGGGCGACATCAACGTCAGCGCGATTACGAATGCGTACTATATCGCCAACACCAAAATCTTGCATCAACCCGTATCGGACACAACATCGATAGGGTTGGGTAGTGGCACGCTTGCGGCACAAACAGCGACGAACCTATACAACACGGCGGTGGGTATGGGGGCTTTGGCTACGACGACGACGGGGTATAATACAGCTGTTGGATATCAGGCGCTTATGGCCAACACAACGGGGGTAGACAACACAGCCAATGGATACCAAGTTCTTACGACCAACACAACGGGCAGTTATAATACGGCCAACGGTGTTCAGGCGCTTATGGCCAACCAAACGGGCGTTTCAAATGCAGCCAATGGGGCTTGGGCGCTTACTGCTAATACATCAGGTAGCTGGAATACATCCAATGGGGAAGGGTCTCTCCAAAAAAACACAACAGGGGGCAAAAGCACGGCTAATGGGTATCGGGCGCTTTATAACAATACAACGGGCGGCAACAATACAGCCAATGGATATTATGCGGGCTATGCAATCACGGGTGGTACGAGCAACACAGTGCTGGGCTATCAGGTCGCCAGCACCACCCTCACCACCGGCTCATCCAACATCCTTATCGGCACGTCGTCGGCGGTGGATACCCCTG
>DYDA01000032.1 GCA_020718105.1 Micavibrio sp.
GGGGGGAGGGACTCTATTGTCCTTGCTGAAACATCATGCACGATGCCAACTCTTGAAGTGTGATCAGTATAATGCCATGAAATGACAGAGGTGGTTTATACGTTAAACTTGAAGTGGAAGATATCGCCATCGTGGACGATATACTCTTTACCTTCTTGGCGGAGCTTGCCTGCCTCGCGTGCGCCTGCTTCACCGCCGCAGGTTACAAAACTTTCAAAATCAATCGTCTCGGCCTTAATAAAGCCGCGCTCAAAATCCGTGTGGATCACGCCTGCTGCGTTGGGGGCGGTTGAGCCTTGGCGCACCGTCCATGCCCGCGCTTCCTTAGGTCCGACGGTAAAGAACGTCAGCAAATCAAGGCGACTGTAGCCTGCGCGAATAATTTTGTTTAATCCCGCTTCGGCAAGACCCAGCGCGTCCAGAAACTCTTTTTTGTCGTCATCGTTGGCAAGCGTTGAAACTTCCGCTTCGATGGCGGCCGCGATCACGACGCTTTGCGTGCCTTCGGCCTTGGCTTTGGCGGCGACCTTTTCAGACAGCGCGTTGCCTGTGGCCGCATCGGACTCCGCGACATTGGCGATATACAAAACAGGCTTGGCAGTGACGAGTTGCAGGCGTTTCAAAATAAGCGCTTGATCGGGCGGCAGCGTTTTAAACAGCTCACGCGCTGACTTGCCTTCTTGCAAAAGTTTCAGCGCAGGCTCCATGACGGCCAGTTGCTCTTTGGAATCTTGATCCCCGCCTTTGGCAAGTTTTTGGGCTTTATAGACGCGGTTTTCAAGGCTCTCCATATCCGCGAGCATCAATTCCGTTTCAACGGTTTCGGCGTCACGGATGGGATCAATAGAATTTTCAACGTGCGTGATGTCGCCATCTTCAAAACAGCGCAGCACATGGATGATCGCATCCACCTCGCGGATATGGGCAAGGAATTTGTTGCCAAGGCCCTCACCCTTGGCCGCGCCGCGCACAAGACCCGCGATGTCCACGAACTCTAACTGCGTGGGGATGATTTTGGCCGACCCTGCGATAGAGGCGAGTTTATCGAGGCGCGGATCCGGCACGCTGACGCGCCCGACGTTTGGTTCAATTGTACAAAAAGGATAATTGGCTGCCTGCGCCGCCGCCGTGGCGGTAAGCGCGTTGAAAAGCGTTGATTTGCCGACATTTGGCAATCCGACAATACCGCAATTGAAACCCATGATTGATCCTGTGTTCTATAAGGCTGAAAAAGCGTCATGCCTTTAAACAAAGACATGACGCTTGAATGTTGATCAAAAGATTGGGCTTATTGGCCGAATGTGACGAGTGAGCCGGTGCTTGAATAAAGAGGAGCACTCGCGCCACCCGCTTGAACAACGTTGCCCTCTTCAACGAAGGACACTGTTTCTTCCTGTTCGGGAGGAAGATAGACGTACTCTTGTTGCTTGGGCGCTTTTTTGACAACGCGTGGGCTATAAACATAGTTACGCTTGGGGGCGGAAGCCTTAGCCGCTTTCTTGGTTGTCTTTTTGCAAGCGTGTTTTTTAGTGGTCTTTTTCAACGCCTTTTTGGTGGCTTTTGAATGCTTTTTATGCGCTTTTTTGACCTCTTTTTTGACCGTTTTTATCGCTTTTGAGGAAACGGTCGGGGGCGTTTGAGCAACAGGCTCCACCGCCTGTTCACTCACAGCAGGGGCACTCGTTGGCTCTGGTTGCGTAAGAAGGCTCTCGCTTGTTTGAGCAAAAGAAGGGGGGATCATAAAAAAGGCCGCCATGGCGACAAATAAAAGCGCTCGCATCGTTTTCTCCGTGTATTTTGAGAAGGGTTGAGGTTGCGGTGGAGCCTATACCAGCAAAGTTAAAAATCAAAAGGAAATAATAGGAAAGGGAAACCCGACATACTATAATTTCCTTATAAAAATATCAGACAACCATCAAAGCTTGAGAATGGCTTCCATGCGTTGTGGGGGCATGGAGGGATAGCGGGCGCTGATGGCCTCCCTCGTTGCCTTATTTGAAAGGCGGGCGAGATCCCCAGCCCTTAAGGCTTTGACCTTGGGGCATATCTCCTTCGCCACTAAACGAAGGGTCAGCATGACACTAACGTCATCGCGCATGGCAACGGAAGCCGCGCTGTATTCGCCATATTCTTTATCTGTGTGCATACTATTTCTTACCGCACCGGGGAGGGCATAAAACTTATTTGTGTTTTCCTCAGCCACAACATCACGACAGCCCATCGCCTGATAGCAAAGCGCAAAAGCCTGAAGATTATCAAAGGGGCTCCCGCCCTCGGCCTTAGCGGCAACGTCAAGGAGGTGTTGAGCGGCTTCTTCAGTCTGGCGGGCAGCCTTTTGGGCGGCGCGGCGCTCACGTAAATGCGCGAGAAATGAGAATCCTAACATACTATAATTTCCTTATGAAAATCACTGGACACCGGCCTTCGCCGGTGCATCAGCTTTTCTAAGCTCTCTTCGTTCGCTAAGCAAAGCTAGATGGCTCCCCGGGACGGACTCGAACCGCCGACAAGGTGATTAACAGTCACCTGCTCTACCAACTGAGCTACCGGGGAAGCGCGGCAATCTATAATGGGTGTTTTTATGCCATGCAACCCAAATCTTATCTTTTTCGAGGTGAAGGGCTAAAACAGGTTAAAACAAGGCTTTTTATTCCCTCGTTCCCCTCCTCCTACACCGCCCTGCCCAACATCTCGGCCATGCGGCGGGCAAAGGCGGCGGGGTCGGCCAAAGGCTCGCCATCCATCAGCCTTGCCTGATCCAAAAGCAGCCACGCCATATCGTTGAGGGAAGCGCCGCCCGCCTTCGTCTCGGCACTACCCGCCAGCAAGCCAGCGGCCTTATCGGCCAGCTTCTTGATAAGCGGATGGCTGGCGTTGATCTCTAAAATGCGGGCGCTGGCGGTGCGGATTTGGTTGTGCTGTTTCAAAAAGCGCTCCAAATGAATATCGACATCGCCCTCGTCCGCCGCAAGGCAAACGGGGCTGTCGGTCAAGCGGTCAGAAACGCGCACGTCCTTAACCTGCTCGCCATAGGCCATCTTCATCGCTGTGATGAGAGAGCTTATGGAATCCGCTGGTGCTTCGTCTTTTTTCGCTTCATCGGTTTTATCCGTCTTGGCGATTTTATCAAGGTCTTGCCCTGCGCGGGTCGCGGATTTGAACGGCTTTTCCGCAAACGTGCCCACGGCGGCGGGCCAGAAATCATCCACGGTTTCGGTGAGCAGCAGCACTTCGATGCCCCTCGCCTTAAAGCCTTCCAAATGGGGGCTGCGGGCGAGGCTCTCCATAGTGTCGCCATTCATGTAGTAGATGGCGTCTTGGCCTTCCTTCATGCGGGAGACATAATCGGCCAGCGAGGTCAGGCCGCTTTCATGCGTGGTGCGGCAACGCACAAGCTTAAGCAAAGTCTCGCGATGCTCGGTGTCCTCATAGACGCCTTCCTTCAAAACCGCGCCGAAGTTGTCCCATATTTTGGCGTAGGCCTCTTTGTCCTTCTCCGATTCTTTCGCAAGATCGCCCAGCACACGGCGCGTGATGCCTTGGCGAATTTTGGTAAGCATAGGGTTGTTTTGCAGCATCTCGCGGCTGACGTTGAGCGGCAGATCCTCGCTATCGATCACGCCGCGCAAGAAGCGCAGGTATGGCGGCACAAGGCCTTCCGCCTCGTCCGTGATAAACACGCGCTTGACGTACAGCTTCACGCCGTGGTGGCGCTTTGGATCAAAGAGATCATAGGGCTTCATACCCGGAACATACAGAAGGCCCGTGTACTCAATCTTGCCTTCCGCCCTCCAGTGCATCGTGAGCGCTGGCTCTTCAAAAGCATGACCGACATGGTGATAAAACTCTTTATACTGATCGGCGGTGATATCGCTTTTAGCGCGAAGCCACAGGGCGCTGGCGTGATTGACGGGCGCGTCCTCCTCATTCAGGAAAATAGGCAGCGCGATATGATCGGAATACAGCTTGATGATGCCGCGCAGGCGTTCGGGACTGATAAACTCATCCTCGCCTTGCTTCAGATAGAGCGTGATCGTCGTGCCGCGCGTGGCCTTGGCATCGGCCTCCACCGCGAACTCGCCGCGCCCGTCCGAGCGCCAGCACCACGCCTCTTCCGTTCCGGCCTTGCGGCTGGCGACCTCAACCATTTGTGCGATCATAAAGGCGGCGTAAAAGCCAACGCCGAATTGGCCGATTTGCGTGATGTCGCCTTTTTGCGCGGCTTCCATGCTTTTGATAAACGAGGCCGTGCCCGACTGCGCAATCGTGCCAAGGTTCTCGATCAGCTCATCGCGAGTCATGCCGATGCCGTTGTCCTCAACCGTGATGGTGCGCGCCTTGGGATCCGATGAAATCTTTATCTTAAAGTCCGTGTCCTCGCCCGTCAGTTCTGGCACGGTGAGAGCCTCATAGCGCAGCTTGTCGCACGCGTCCGAAGCGTTTGAAATAAGCTCGCGCAGGAAAATCTCCTTCTCGCTGTAAAGCGAATGGACAACGATATCCAAAAGGCGGCTCACTTCGGCCTTAAAGGCCATTCTTTCTTCGGTCATCAGGTGTCTCCCTTACATAAAAAATCTTGCTTCCTTAAGCGTGTGCTATACGCCCAGCATATCCTTAACTTTGGCAAAAAAGCTTTCGCTTTCGGGATGGGTTTTGTTGTTTTCGGATTCGATAGCGAATTCCTCCAACAATTCCTTTTGCCGTTTGGTTAGATGAGAGGGCGTTTCCACCATCAGTTCAACATACAAATCACCACGCGAGGTTGATCGCAGGATGCTCATGCCCTTGCCGCGCAAGCGAATTTGATGCCCCGTCTGCGTGCCCGCCTTAACATCAACATCCGCCTTCGTGCCATCGATAACGGGAACCGCCACCGCGCCCCCCAAGGCCGCCATTGTCATCGGAATGGGAACGCGAACATGAAGGTTGGCTCCATCGCGCTGATAAAGAGGATGACCGGCGACGTTCAAAATAACGTATAAATCGCCTGCGTGGCCGCCATGAGCGCCCGCCTCGCCCTCACCGGATAAACGCACACGCGTGCCGCTTTCAACGCCCGCAGGGATCGTGACCGCCAGCGTGCGCTCCTTACGCAAGCGCCCTGTGCCATGACAATTTTTACAAGGATCTTTGATCACGCGCCCCGCGCCCTGACACGTTGGGCAGGTGCGCTGGATCGTAAAGAACCCCTGTTGCATCCGCACTTGTCCATGGCCGTCGCATGTCGAACACGTCACGGGCGATGAGCCTGCCGCCGCGCCGCTGCCGCCGCAGACATCGCACGTCACCAACGAGGCAACCTTGATGTTTTTCTCGCAACCCTTAAACGATTCATCCAGCGTGATGGTCATGTCATAGCGCAGATCCGCGCCACGCTGCCCCATTGTCTGTCCCTCGCCGCGCCGACGAGCGCCACCACCACCTAAAATCTCACCGAACATTTCCTCAAAGATATCGCCAAAGCCGCCCGCAAAATCAAACCCGCCGCCACCAAAGCCGCCACCAGCGCCCATGCCGCCCTGCTCAAACGCCGCATGGCCATAGCGATCATAGGCTGCGCGTTTTTGCTCATCGCGCAGCACGTCATAGGCTTCGTTGATTTCCTTAAACTTGTGCTCAGCCTCTTTGTTCCCCGGATTTTTATCGGGATGATACCGCATCGCCATCTTGCGATACGCCTTTTTCAAATCATCCGCCGACGCATCGCGTGAAGACCCCAGCAATTCATAGTAATCGGATTTGGACATGGGAAACTATGCGCCTTTACTAACCAAACGGCCATTGATGTACTTGTGCAGAACGCTAGCGATCAGCGTTTGGTATGGTATGCCCTCTTCCTCCGCCTTCGCTTTCAATTCATCCAAATCGCCTTCAGTCAAACGGATATTGATCCGCGCTTCTTTTTTCATGCGAAAGTTGGCTGCGGCAACCCGTGCCGACGCGATAAGTTGTTTGCTGTTCCGCACAGGTTTCAGCTCACCTCGCTTGTAGGCCTCGAAAATTTCGATGTCTTCGGGGTCCTCTATTAAAGTTTTTTTTGCCATTACCTGCTCCTTTCTTTGCGTCGCTTAGTAGCCTTACGGCTTGGAAACATTGTTTTCAAAAACACCTTTGTTCCGTCAGCAACGAAAGGTACGATGTATACATAATCATCCAAAACAATCTCAAAAATGTATTGGTGCGGATATTTGGGGTTCGGATGGGGATAGATATCGGCCTCATCTCCTTCCTCAAGCATGGAAATAATTTCTTCAAAACCAAATCCACGTTCTTCTCTAAGCCTAAGGCTCTTTTTCAGGTCAAAGCTATACTCCGTGATTTCCCTGATTTTCATACTCGCATCCCATTTCGTTACATTATAAACACAATGTGTGCCTTTTGTCAACACAAAGGGGCATCCCGCAATGGGATGCCCCTTTGCTGTTAATGCGTCATGATTTACTTCTCGTCCTTCACCTCCGTGAAGTCAGCGTCAACGACGCCCTCTTCTTTTGGCGCTTCCGTTGAAGCGCCCGCGCCCGCCGCAGAAGACTCTTGCTGCGCCTTGTACATGGCTTCACCAATCTTCATGGCAGCCTGCGTCAGCGCATCGGTCTTGGCCTTGATAGAGGCTGCATCGCCGCTATCAAGAACGCCCTTCAAATCCGCTATCGCAGACTCGACGGCGCTCTTATCGCCCGCCGCAACCTTATCGCCAACTTCGCTCAGCGACTTTTCGGTGGTGTGAATAAGCGCATCGGCATGGTTGCGCGCATCCACCGCCTCACGGCGCTTTTTGTCTTCCGCCGCGTTGGCTTCCGCTTCATGCACCATCTTTTGAATGTCGGCATCCGACAGGCCGCCAGAGGCTTGGATCTTGATCTGCTGTTCCTTATTCGTCGCCTTGTCCTTAGCCGTGACATGCACGATGCCGTTGGCATCAATGTCGAACGTCACTTCAATCTGCGGGACGCCACGCGGCGCGGGTGGAATGCCCATCAAATCAAACTGGCCAAGAATCTTGTTATCAGCGGCCATTTCGCGCTCACCTTGAAACACGCGAATGGTCACAGCGTTCTGGCTATCCTCGGCGGTGGAGAACACTTGGCTCTTCTTCGTCGGGATCGTCGTGTTGCGCTCAATCAGGCGCGTAAACACGCCGCCCAGCGTTTCAATGCCCAGCGACAGCGGGGTCACGTCAAGAAGCAGAACGTCCTTCACATCGCCTTTCAAAACGCCGCCTTGAATGGCCGCGCCAACGGCTACGACTTCATCAGGGTTCACACCGCGATGCGGCTCACGCTCAAAGAACTGTTTGACGGTTTCTATAATTTTAGGCATGCGGGTCATGCCGCCGACAAGGATCACCTCGTCGATATCTTTGGCCTTCAGCCCCGCATCAGCCAGCGCCTTACGGCAAGGCTCAACCGTTCTTTGCACCAGCTCATCCACCAAGGATTCCAGCTTGGCACGGGTCAGCTTAACCGACAAATGCTTTGGCCCCGCCGCATCTGCCGTGATGAACGGCAGGTTGACTTCCGTTTGCACAGAAGAAGACAGCTCAATCTTCGCCTTCTCCGCCGCTTCCTTCAGGCGTTGCAACGCAAGGCGGTCCTGGCGCAAATCAATGCCTTGATCGCGTTTAAACTCATCGCATAGAAAATCCATGATGCGAGCGTCAAAATCTTCGCCGCCAAGGAATGTGTCGCCGTTGGTGGACTTCACCTCGAACACGCCATCACCGATTTCCAGAACCGATACGTCGAACGTGCCGCCGCCAAGATCATAAATGGCCACGGTTCCCGTCTTCTTTTTCTCAAGGCCATAGGCCAGCGCGGCAGCGGTGGGTTCGTTGATAATGCGAAGAACTTCAAGACCAGCAATTTTGCCTGCATCCTTGGTTGCTTGGCGCTGGCTATCGTTGAAATACGCAGGAACGGTGATGACGGCCTGCGTCACCTTTTCGCCCAAATAAGCCTCAGCCGTTTCCTTCATCTTGCCCAAAATAAAGGCCGATATTTCGGATGGCGAATAGTTCTTGCCCGCGCACTCAACCCAAGCATCACCATTGCCGTTCTTAACAATCTTATAAGGAACGAGGTTGATATCTTTTTGCACCATAGAATCGTTGAAGGCGCGGCCAATCAGGCGCTTGATGGCAAAGAGCGTGTTTTCTGGGTTGGTCACCGCTTGACGCTTGGCGCTTTGGCCAACAAGACGCTCACCACTGGCGGAAAACGCAACGATAGAAGGCGTTGTGTTCGCGCCCTCAGCATTGGGGATGACTTTGGCCGTAGAGCCCTCCATCACCGCAACACAGGAGTTCGTCGTTCCAAGATCGATGCCAATCACTTTTGCCATTTTAAAACTTCCTTTATGGTCAAGATGTTAGTGGGCACTTCTGTGCCGCCCCCCAAAGCCTTAAGAGGTATATAGGTACTCTTTTCCGCAATGCAATGGGCAGACACGTTTTTTTGCTTCCGTGCCCTTCGCCATCATTAACCCTATCCTCCAGCAGCGCGAAAGAATGACGCAGCGCAACAAAGAAAGTGTTTGAAATTAATTTTTGAAAAGACAATGGTAGCGCCCATCAACACTCCCTTCAAAAAGGAAATAGAATCATCATGACGTATACTTCTCGCAAATCGCTCCTTCAGGCTCCTTTCCGTAAGGAAAAAGACCTTCTTGGCCTTGATGATGTTCCTGCGCAAGCCTTGTTCGGCATCCACACTGTTCGTGCGATCGAGAATTTCCCCGTTGCCAACCGTGATGTCAACCCCGCCCTTGTTCATGCTTTTGGCCACGTTAAAGGCGCTTGCGCGAAAACAAGCCGTAACCTTGGCTTTTGGGCGAAGGACGAAACGAAATACAACGCCATCATGACCGCGTGTAAGGAAATGGCCGATGGTCTTTTAAACGCTCATGTTGTTGTCGATGCGCTGCAAGGGGGCGCGGGAACCAGCACCAACATGAACGTCAACGAAGTGCTGGCCAACCGCGCGATCCAGATTTTGGGCGGCACGCTGGGCGACTATACCAAGGTTCATCCTTTGGATGACATTAACTTGCATCAATCCACCAATGACGCCTATCCCACCGCTTTAAAGCTGGCGATTATCGTTCAAATTAAAGCGTTGAAGACAAGTCTTGCGGCTTTGATCAAAGCCTTTCGCGATAAGGAAAAAGAATTCTATGATGTTGTGAAGATTGGCCGCACGCAACTGCAAGATGCCGTTTTAACAACTTTGGGGCGTGAAATGGGGGCCTATGCCGAAGCGCTGGGTCGCGACGAAGGCCGCCTTGATCGTGCTATTGAATCGATGCTGGTCGTCAACCTTGGCGGCACAGCCATTGGTACGGGCATGGCTGCGCCCGAGGCCTATATTGAAACGGTTGCCAAGACGTTGGGAGAGATGACAGGCTGTCCTTTTGTCCGCGCCCCCAACCTGATCGATAACACGCAAAACGCCGACGCTTTTGTTGAGGTTTCAGGTCTTCTAAAAACCTGCGCCGCGACACTCATCAAGATTGCAACCGACTTGCGCTTGATGTCCTCTGGCCCCGATGGCGGCCTTGGTGAGATCGCCTTGCCAGCGCGTCAGGCAGGCTCCTCCATCATGCCGGGCAAGGTCAATCCTGTTATTCCGGAAACCGTCACGCAAGTGGCCTTGCGCGTCATTGGCTATGACAACCAAGTCACGTTGGCCGCCGCGATGGGGAACTTAGAGCTCAACGCCTTCTTGCCATTGGTTGCTGATTCGCTTTTGGACGGCATTGATATCATGGCGAACGCGATGATGACCTTCCGCGTCAAATGTATCGAAGGCATCACGGCCAACAAAGAGCGCTGCCATGCGAATGTTGAGGGCTCAACGGCCATTCTGACGGCTTTGGTTCCCATGATCGGCTATAGCAAATCCGTCAAGATTATCCATGATGCGCAAGAGCAAGGCAAATCGGTGCGTGAAGTCGTCCTTGATGCAGGCCATATGAAGGTTGAAGAATTCGATGCGATGATCTCGCCTGAATCGGTCAACCGGCTCGGCTCACCATTGTATGTCAATTAAGACATAAACCCTAGGTTGTTGACTTTTTCTTAAGGTTGACTTGCTAAAATAAGATGATTTCGTTGGAGGGACACGTTAAGGCGTTATGGGGAATAAGTTATCACCACAGATGTTTTTGGATAAGATTCCGGCGCTGGCAGCGCACTTCCGGATCGCCATCAACATGCGCAAATCGCGTGAGAAATTGCGGATTTTGGTGGTTGAGGATCAGCTTTTCTCACGCAAGATTTTAGAAGAGCTTCTCCACCATACCTATTTCGTTGATACAGCGGCATCATCACAAGAAGGCATGCGCCTTTTCTTAGAGCAAGCGCCCGACATCGTTCTCTTGGATATCGAGCTTGCTGACGAAAGCGGCCATACGCTTGCACGTTTTATCAAAGGGCTGGATCCCACTGCGTTTGTCGTTATGGTAACGGGCAACAACTCCGCCGAAGATGTTAAACAAGCCGTCAGCAACAAGGTTGATGGTTTTATCGTTAAACCGTATAATAAATCGAAGATATTCGATTGCTTGGAAAAATTCTTGACGCTCCATCCGGATCGTCGCCCACAGGAGAAGACCCCATGACCGACGCCGTTAATCTTGAAAATCTGCGCGAAATGACGGGTGGCGATAAGAATCTGGAAAAAGAGCTTTTTGCCGTTTTCCTCACGTCTTCCGACGACTGCTTGAATAGCCTTAAAGGCAATCTTGGCGCAGGCAACGAAGAAACATGGCGCACGCAAGCCCATGCGTGGAAGGGCATGAGCCTCAACCTTGGCGCAGAAACGCTTGGAAAACTATGCTCGGAAGCGCAAATGAATCACATCGCGCCGCAAGACGAAAAAGAAAAAATGCTGGCCGCCATTGAAACCGAATACGAAAAAGTCAAAACCTATTTGAAAAACGTATAAAGCCCTCTTTTTTAAATTTTGCGGCTTTTCTCCCCTCAAGGGATAAGCTAGAACAGCGTTATCGCGCAACTTACATAAGAGATAACGATGGCTGGTCATTCTCACGCAAAAAACATTATGCATACCAAAGGCATCAGTGATGCGAAGAAGGGCAAGGTTTTTAATAAAATTGCCCGTGAAATTACCGTCGCTTCAAAACTCGGCTCTCCCGATCCCGCGCACAATCCCCGCCTTCGCGCCGCGCTGGCCGAGGCTCGCGTTAAAAACATGACCAAAGACCGCATTGAACGCGCAGTTAGGGCGGGTCAACCCGGCTCTGATGATAAAGGCGTTTATGAAGAAGTGCGGTATGAAGCTTATGGCCCTGGGGGCAGCGCGTTGATTATCGAGGCGCTCACCGAAAATCGCAACCGCACAGCGGCAGAAATTCGCACAGCGCTATCCAAAAACGGCGGCAATCTTGGCGAGACAGGCTCCGTCAGTTTTATGTTTGATCGTGTGGGGGAAATCACCTATCCGGCGGCGACGATAACGCCTGATGCCATGCTGGAAGCCGTGATCGAGGCCGGTGGCGATAACGTGGAGAGCGAAGAAGACGCCCATTACATCACGATGAGCGTTGAAGATTTTGGCGTTGTTCGCACGGCACTGGAATCCAAGTTCGGCGATCCTTCAAGCGCGAAACTCGTTTGGTATGCCAAAAACGACATCCCCGTAACGGGCGATGCCGCCCAAACACTGCTCAAGCTTATCGATATTTTGGAAGATAACGATGACGTGCAAAACGTCTATGGCAATTATGAAATCAGCGATGAGGATCGGGCCGCTTTCGCCGCATAGAAAGCTCTTTAGGTCAGTCCCATTTTTCCGCGTAATGTCGCTGCCATTTCCTTATAAAGCTGCGCATAGGATCCTTCTGGATCAGCATGAACGACGGGCGCACCCGCATCCGATGACTCGCGCAAGGCCATAGCCAAAGGCATGTGGCCAAGGAAGGGTATCCCCATCCGCTCGGCATCCACGCGTGCGCCGCCGTGGCCGAAAATAGGGGTCATGCCGTGGCAATGAGGACATTCAAAAGAACTCATATTTTCGATCATGCCCATCAAAGGAACACCCATTTTCGCAAACATCGCGACGCCTTTACGCACATCTTGCAGCGCCAAATCCTGTGGCGTTGAGACAATCACCGCGCCCGTTAAAGGCACATGCTGCGCTATAGAAAGCGGCACATCGCCCGTTCCAGGGGGCATATCCAAAATCAATACATCGCGTTGCCCCCAATCAACCTGATGCAGCATTTGCTTGAGCGCGCCATGGATCATCGGCCCGCGCCAAATAACGGGGGCTTCCTCTGGCACAAGTAAGCCAATCGACATGGCTGCAATACCCATCGCTTCATGAGGGATCAAAAGACCGGCTTCGTTTTGCTCCATTTCCTCACGCAGATTCATAAGGCGCGGGATCGAAGGGCCATGAACATCGGCATCCAAAATGCCGACCGAAAGCCCTGATGCATAAAGCGCCAGTGCCAAATTAACGGCTGTCGTGGACTTGCCAACGCCTCCCTTGGCTGAAGCAACGGCGATGATGGTTTTAACGCCCTGGGGAAGCTCTGGCGGGCTGGCGGGTTGATCCGCCGCCGCCTTTTTCGATGAGGCAACACTGGGCGAACCTCTATGCGCCGTCATGATGACAGAGACGTTTCCAATCCCTGTTGCGCTTTTCACCTGTGCCAAAGCGCTTTGACGGATGACCTCGATTCTCTCACCCATGGCGGGATCAATTTCAATCACCAGCTGGATTTGAGGCTCGCTGCCCCCCTCGCCATCATGCACAGAGATGGCCGAAACCATCCCCGCTTGAACGATGTTATCGCTTGTATCAGGGATTACAACGCCGCCAAGGGCGCGCAGAATGTCAGCTTGAGATGGAAGGGACATAGGAAAAACCGTTGGTTATTAGAGAATTTACTAATCAGACTTTAACCATAGATGGATCACAAAAAAACACATTTTCTCGGTTGTCATTCCCGCGAAGGCGGGAATCCAGCTGCGCCGCCCCGTGTCAAGCACGGGGCAGGCTAGCGGCGCGAATGACTCAAAAAAAGTGCATAAACACAGTCTCTTTTCGACTCATACGCCTCGCGGACGCTCGGCGCTGGATCCCCGCCTTCGCGGGGATGACACAAAAAAGAGTTGGTGTTTCTTCATGATCTTATTTTTATTCTCATAGAGAATGCCCCCAAACCCTATCAAGCGGGGCGTAGGCAAGCAAGAAATAGATTTGTCCGTTCTTTAAGGACATGGTATTGAATCACGATTAAATCTTAAAGGAGCCCCCGCATCATGACGGTAGCCTTTCCTCACCAACACATTCTTGGCATCGAGCAACTTTCGGCGCAAGACATTCGCGCTCTTTTGGATTTGGCCGCGCGTTATGCCATCCAAAATCGCTCAGCCCAAAAAACTTGTGATAGGCTGGCGGGCAAGGTCATCGTCACTATGTTTTTTGAAAACTCGACGCGCACGCGCACCTCGTTTGAGATTGCGGCCAAAAGGCTGGGCGCGGAGGTCATCAACTTTACCGCCAGCGCCAGCTCCATGAACAAGGGCGAGACGTTTTCCGATACGATCCGCGTGATGGGCGCGTTGCAAGCCGATGGCTTTGTGATCCGCCACCATGAGGACGGCTCGGTCAAGATGGCCTCAACGCTTGTCTGTGGCGCGGTTCTCAACGCAGGCGACGGCGCGAATGAACACCCGACGCAAGCGTTGTTGGACGCGCTGACGATGGAGCGTCACAAAGGAAAGCTAGAGGGGCTTAAGGTTGCTATTATTGGCGATATCAAACACAGCCGCGTAGCGAAATCAAACGCCCTGTTGCTCAAGAAAATGGGGGCGAACGTCTTCTTTTTTACGCCGCCGCAATTTGCCTATGACGGTGCGGATAAGCTGGGCGCGACCGTTTGCTCATCGATGAAAGAAGCGCTGGATGGCAGCGATGTCGTGATGATGCTGCGCATCCAAAATGAACGCCTAGCGGCAGGCGAGTTCGCGATGACCAGCGAGCATTACCATAACGAATATGGCCTGACACATGAAAAACTGGCGTGGGCAAAACCTGACGTAATCGTGATGCACCCCGCGCCAATGAACCGAGGCGTTGAAATCACCAGCGAAGTGGCCGATGATCCCAAGGTCAGCGTCATTTTTGAACAAATGGAAATGGGCGTCGCCGTTCGCATGGCGTGTCTTGACGTGCTTCTTGCAACCAATTCTTAAAAGGTGTTCAGCCCATGATCGATACTCTTGTCCTCGCCCTTGCCTATCTGCTGGGCAGCGTGCCGTTCGGTCTTCTGGTTACCAAGGTGGCTGGCGCGGGGGATATTCGCCAGATCGGTTCTGGCAACATCGGCGCGACAAACGTGCTGCGCACTGGCAAAAAAAGCCTTGCCGCGCTCACGCTTCTTCTTGATATGCTGAAAGGCACGCTGGCCGTTTTTATCGCGCAGACACTTGCACCCGACATGGCGACGATGGCAGCGTTGGTTGCCCTGTTGGGACATATATTTCCCGTATGGCTTAAATTTAAGGGCGGCAAAGGCGTGGCCACAGCGCTGGGCGTCATGCTCGCGCTGTCGTGGCCCACGGCAGTAATGGCTATGCTGACGTGGATGGCAGCCGCCGTTATTTTGCGAATATCGTCAGCCAGCGCCCTCATCGCGATGGCGTCCATGCCTGTTTATCTCATCACATTTCAAGAGCCAACGCTTTTGCCCATCACCATGGTGATTTTGCTTTTTGTTTATGCCAAACACTATGGGAACATTATCCGCCTGATCACAGGGCATGAGCCTCACATCGGCAAGTAAATCTGAGCGGCGCGAGTCTCAAACGCTTCGACCATTTTGAAAAAAGCTTTTTCAAAAAACGTGTCCAAAAGAGCCCCCAAAAGGGGCGATTTGAGACAAAAATCGACATCAAAACTGACCTCGCAAGCCCCCTTTTCTACAGGATCGAACCGCCATTCGGTATGCAGATGCTTTAAAGGCCCCGCGCCATAGGCCACCACGATGCGTCGCGGGCGATCCAGCTGCACAATCGAGGTAAAGGTATCGCAAAGCGCCTTATACCCCACGCGCAAGTCAGCCTTCATCGCTGTTTCACTTTTATCAAAGACGCGGGCATCCAAACACCACGGCAAGAAGTCGGGATAATGGGCAACATCGGCCACAAGATCGAAAATCTGCTCTTGCGTATAGGCAAAAACGCGTTTTTCGCTATATTGGGTCATTGTCCTAAGAGTCCTTTAACATTTCCATGGCAGGGTGCATTGACACAAACATTATGCTATCACAAAGTCTTATCATGAATCCATGCTGCTCCTTCCTTCGCCTTTTCTTTCTTTTGTGCGCTCTTGCTTTGGGCGGGGGAGCCGTTGCTTCGGCCAATGACGCGCCGCCGCCTGCGCCTGATACGCCGCTGACCCGCCTGTTGATGCAAAGCGACGCGACGCTGGATGGTTATCTCTTAAATAAAGAGGAGCTGTTTCAGCTTTACCAAAGCCGCGCCTTTTATCCTGTGTGGGATACCCAATCCACAACAGGGCGTGGCGCCATCGCCGCCTTTCTTGAATCGATGAAGGCTTACGTCAATTATCATGGGCTGGACGATAAGCTTTTTGCTTTTCCCCTTATAGCGTCCTTATTAAATCAATCGGACAATGAGGTTGCCCCTTTCAAGCTGGATGTTTTAATGACGGACAGCCTTTTCAAACTGGCGCACAGAATTCACGGAGACGGCGTGACGTTGGCTCAGCTTTATGCCGGATGGCCCTTTGCGCGCCCCGTGCCAGCCTATGTCACAGAGATTGCCACCGCGATCAAAGACAATAAACTTAACGAGTATTTCACGGCGCAGGCTCCTGCTGACCTTGACTATGCGCGATTAGCCGCAACGCTGACAGCCTATCGCACCATGAAGGACAAGGGGGCGTGGCCGCCTATCGCACAAGGCGAAACGATACGCCTTGGCGACACAAGCCCTCGCCTTGAAGCCATCAGGGCAAGGCTGGAAGCAGAAGGCTACGCCCTCCCCGCTGTAGCCGAGGGCGCTGACCTTCATCTGTATACGCAAGAGTTACAGGCCGTTGTCATCGACTATCAGGCTCGCAACGGACTTGATACAGATGGGAATATCGGGGCCAAGACCCTCGTGGCCATGAACAAGTCATTGGATGAACGTATTGACCAGATAAGGGCGAATATGGAGCGCAAGCGCCATATGAGCCGCACGTTTCCGGCGCGGTATGCTATCGTCAACATCGCCAACACAACGGTTCAACTTATCGAAAACGGACAACGCGTTTATTATGCGCCCGTCATTATAGGACGCACGACCCGCAAAACGCCCTTTATCCAAAGCGCCATTCGCAGCGTGATTTTTAATCCTTCGTGGCATGTGCCTGCCAAAATCGCGCGAGAAGATATTCTGCCTAAGCTTCAAAAAGATCCCCACTACCTTGAGAAAATGGGCTTTGTCATTAATGGCAGCGCCGACGATCCGCATGGAGAGGCGATTGACTGGAATGAAATCAGCAAAAGCGAGTTTACTTTCCGCCTGCGTCAATCTCCGGGTGATTTAAACTCGCTGGGGCGCATCAAATTTGATTTTGATAATGACTTTTCGGTTTATATGCACGGCACGCCGCATGAAGAATTGTTTGCCAAGGCGGATCGCCATCTTAGCTCTGGTTGCGTTCGATTGCAGGATCCCGAAGCCTTCGCCGTCATGGTTCTTTCCGGCAATGAAGGCCTATGGACGCAGGAAAAGGTTCAGACCGAAATTGATAAAGGCCGCACCCATTGGCTAAAAGTCGCCAATCCACTGCCGCTTTTTATTGTTTATGAAACCGTTTATTTCCCCACAGCAGAAAGCGCCCCCCACTTCGCGCCGGATATCTATAATTACGATAAAATTCTTTTGAACGCGCTGGAGAAGATATAAGCCTACGCCCTATAAAATGATTCAAACAAATGGGATGCCAGCCTACGCTGGCATGACGGGATTTGTGTTTAAGTTTAATCTTTTACTCGTCATCCCCGCGAAGGCGGGGATCCCATTTGGTTTTCTTTCTTATGATCACTTTATTTTGGATCAGCTATAAGTCCAAGAGAAATCAACAACTGCGGCCAAAAAGTTTTCGGGTTTTCAAGTTGACGTGGTATACAGGAGCTTTATCTTCTTATCTTGAATCGGCTCTAGGTCTATTAATATTTCTTCTTTTTCTTGCGGACAAAACTGATGCTGCCGACTTCGTCAAGGACATGGGTTTCGCGTCGTTGCTCTTCGGCTTCTTCTTCTTCAAGGCGAGCTTTTTCAGCCAACTCATAGCGTTTTTGCTCTTCAAAAAGCTCGGCCAATTTATCTCGCGCAAGGCCCACGGCCAGCTCCATCGTTCTTTTTCGTTTCTCAAGTGCCTCAAGACGTTTAATCGATTCTTTAAGGTAAAGGTCATAGTTGATCGCCAAGGACGGCTCTTGCCGCAGCATCGCGGCTTGCTGCGCCTGCTGCTCAACCAAAGCATCCATTTGAGATTGAATATCCGTCAGCTGTTTTTGAAGATTCGCCAAAAGAACGCGCTGTTCATCCACTTTGGTCTTTTGTAATTTAATCAGCGTGGCAAGAGATTTCATGATAATGTTGCCAACTGTTTGCTAGAGAGTCCGACGAAACACCCTCCCCTTGCGGGAGGGTCGAAATTGCGAAGCAATTTCGGGGAGGGGTTCATTGCGATTTTTGCTA
>DYDA01000033.1 GCA_020718105.1 Micavibrio sp.
CGATCAAGCTGGATATGACGGCGGTGACGGCGACCAACCCGATTATCAGCATGCCCGCGCTGGATAATACGTCGATTGGTGTTGGGCTTGGGGCGCTGAAAAGCCAGACGGCGACAAATGCGTATAACACAGCGGTGGGGTATCAGGCGCTTAGCAATAATACAACGAATATCTATAACACCGCCGTGGGGAATTTGGCGTTACAAGCCAACACAGGTTTAGCCAACACGGCGATTGGAAATTGGGCTTTGAAGAATAATGTAGGGGGTTATGGCAATACGGCAGTGGGCAATCAGACTTTGATCGCAACAACGACAGGCTATGAGAATTCCGCGTTTGGCTCTGGGACGATGATTGCTCTTTCGTCTGGCGGGTATAATGTTGGGTTTGGCGGTAGTGCCTTGAGGTTGCTAACAACAGGCAACAACAATTCTGCTTTGGGTGTTTTTGCGGGAGGGAATCCTTCTGGGGGCATTACAACAGGCTCTAACAATACTGTTATTGGCTATAGTGTCGCCAGCACGACTTTGACGACGGGATCCTCGAACATCCTTATCGGCACGTCGTCGGCGGTGGATACCCCCGCCGCCGCAACGAGCAATTTCCTTAATATCGGTGGCGTGATCAATGCCGATATGGCGTCACAGCTTGTGGGCATCAATTTGGGTACGACGATCGCCAGCTATCCCTTGCAGGTTGGCTCGACCTCAGGCAATGGCAACGGCGCGTATCTGACGGCGGCGGGCGTGTGGACGAATGCTTCGGATCGCCGGATTAAGGAGAACATTCGCACCGTTCCCTATGGCCTTGATACGCTCATGAAGCTGAAGCCCGTCTCGTATGAGATGATCGGCACGCATGATCCGCAGATCGGCTTTATCGCGCAGGATGTGGGCGAGGTTGTGCCCGAAGTTGTCTCGGTCAGCCGCGAGGGTCGTTACGGTCTATCCTATGGCAACATGGTCGCTGTGGTGGTCAAGGCGATGCAAGAGCTGAAGGCCGCGAACGACAATCAGGCGGCAAGGATTGCGGCGCTGGAGGCGGAGGTTGAGGCGCTCAAGAATCCGTCATCGCGAGGAGGCCGTAAGGCCGACGTGGCGATCCATCACGAGAAAGATCAAACAGGGGCGTCAGCTGACAATTTAGGCGATGGATTGCCGCGCTCCCTGCGGTCGCTCGCAATGACGAAAGGGGAAGACAACACGCGTGCGCTGCTTATGCTGACCATTAAGGTCGGCGGCGCGGTTGGGTTGCTGCTGGTCTTTGGCCTTGGTGCGTGCGGCGTGGCTTTGTGGCGGCAGCGTCGGCGTGCGGCGTAAGGGTGCAGGATTCAAGGTATAGCTTATGTCAGATAAAGTGATTCAAAAAACGGGATCCCCGCTTTCGCGGGGATGACGATAAAGGATTAAAAACAAACACTATTCCCGTCATGCCCGCGAAAGCGGGCATCCCGTTTGGTTTCTTTTTCATGCTCATTTTATTTGAGACAAGCTATAGGCTTGTGACCCGCTTTTTCCCTCCTCCTGCTTTTCCCTGTTGCCATTCCCCTGCCTCCCCCTTATTCTCGGCCTGTTTTTATCAGGGGGATTTCTTTTTTGCTTGCACGCATAGGAACAGTCGCCTTCGAAGGAACCTCCGTTCTGCCCATTGATGTTCAGGTCCAGCTGTCGTCGGGCATGGTTGTTTTCAACATCGTGGGTTTGCCCGACAAGGCCGTTGGCGAAAGCCGTGAGCGCGTGCGTGGAGCGTTGCACGCCCTTGGCCTATCCCTGCCCGCGAAAAGGATCACCGTCAACCTTGCCCCCGCCGATGTCCTAAAAGAGGGCAGCCATTTTGATCTGCCCATCGCGCTTGCGGTGCTGGCCGCGATGGAGGTTCTCCCCAAAGAAGAGCTGGCGGGGTTTGTCTCGCTTGGCGAATTAGGCTTAGATGGCGCCACAGCCAAGGTTGCCGGAGTCCTTCCCGCTGCCGTCAGCGCAAACGCCAACGGCAAAGGCCTTATCTGCCCTGCCGCCAATGGTGGTGAAGCCGTATGGGCGGGGGAATCGCTCAATGTGTTGGCCGCGCCCTCCCTCCTTTCCCTCATCAACCATTTCAAGGGGACGCAAGTCCTCTCGCGCCCCGCGCTTAAAATCCAAACCGCGCCCCACGAAGGCGGCGGGCTGGATCTACGCGACATTAAGGGACAAGAAACAGCCAAACGCGCTCTTGAGGTCGTGGCCTCTGGCGGCCACAACCTTCTGATGATAGGCCCACCGGGATCGGGCAAAAGCATGCTGGCGGCGCGGCTTCCTTCCCTTTTGCCGCCGCTTCAGCCCGACGAAGCCCTTGAAGTCTCCATGATCCATTCGCTGGCGGGGTTGCTTGACGAAGGCCAATTGCTGCGCCGTCGCCCCTTTCGCGATCCTCATCATTCCGCGACGCTGCCCGCCCTTATCGGCGGCGGCGTTCGCGCCAAACCGGGTGAGATTTCGCTGGCCCACAACGGAGTCTTGTTCCTTGACGAGCTTCCCGAATTCCAACGCAGCACGTTAGAAGCCCTGCGCCAGCCCCTTGAAACGGGACGCGCCGTTGTCTCTCGCGCTAATCATCACGTCACCTATCCCGCCCGCATCCAGCTTGTCGCCGCGATGAATCCTTGCCGTTGCGGCCATCTGGCTGACCCCTCCCAAGCCTGTGGCCGCGCCCCTAAATGCGCCATGGATTACCAGTCACGGATTTCGGGGCCGATGTTCGACCGCATCGATTGCCATGTGGACGTGCCCGCTGTCAGCCCCGCCGACCTGTCCTTGCCCCTCTCGGCGGAAGGCTCTGCCGACGTCGCCGCCCGCGTGGCGGCCACCCGCGCCATCCAGAGCGAGCGCTTTGCTGCCCTTACGCGGGTGGGTGAGGGAGCCCCCATCATCCGCACAAACGCCGAAGCAGACGGAGAGCTGTTGGAAAAAATCGCGCCGCTGGACGATGCCGGACGCGCCTTGCTGATGAAGGCATCCGAACAACTCAAGCTATCGGCCAGAGGCTATCACCGCATGTTGCGCGTAGCGCGAACACTGGCCGATATGGCAGGATCCGACACAATCCACCGCGTTCATATCGCCGAAGCCCTTTCCTACCGCCGCCTGTCCTTTGCGCGGTAGAAAAGACCCCCTTAAAACAAATCAGCATGGGTTCCCGTTCTCATTAATTCAAGAGTGTCCTCAGACACTGAATAAATAAGCAGCCAATCCGGTTCGATGTGATACCAACGAACGCATGAAACGACCCATTTCCGTCATTGCGAGCGACCAACGGGAGCGTGGCAATCCATCACCTGCTCTTTCCACCAATAACCTTGCTTGCCAATTCAGGAGATGGATCGCCACGTCGTCCCCCGCATCAAGTGCGGGGGCCTCCTCGCGATGACGGTTTATTTTTGTATGAGTCATTTCATGGGATCGTTGGTATTATGTTCCATATAGGAAGACCAGTTTCCCGTCAGGCGATGAGGTTTATGACGTGCACGCAAAGGGACTTGTCTGCTTAACAAATCAACGATGTCCCAAAGTTTATCCAGATCAAGCCCACGACGCGCGGCGAGCTTGGCATCCTTTTCAAACCGTTTATGGGTTACAATCCCTAACATTTAACCTTTCGTGCCTTTGTGGGACGACCCTCAACAACACGGCGCAAACGGCCCATCAACACGCCGAAACAACGCGTTAAGCCTTTCCCCTCCCTTGCTTTTTCCTTGAAACTATTTTGGTTTCGTTGTTTGACCCTGAAAAAAAGCATATAGTCGAGCATACCACTTTCACTCCTCATTTTTTAAGAAACGGATTTTCCGATGGCCTCTTTGACAACATGCGCGAGCGCCCTGATGGGCATTTCTCTTCGCCCTCAAACAGAGCACCAAAACAATGTCGCCGCGCTTTTAAAAGACGTGAGCAACGCACCCAAATACAGCCTTAACCCCAACATCCGCGCCCTCATCTATACAGAAGAGTTAAGCGACATCGGCCCCAGTGAATCGATCCGTTTTCTTGCCAAGCATGGCCTTCCTTTTCCCGAAGGCAGCGACCTTCTCTGGATCGAAGGCGCCATGGCCTCTCGCGATACCGATCACGGCTCACACGGCCTGTTGTTCAAGCGTCATGCGGATGGCCAAGGCTATACGGTGCACGATGCCCAAATTGTTGGCGATGCAACATCGACGGGAAAAGCCGTCAAGCAAAGGATTAAGGGCAAACAGCCCAATCCGCTGCTCGCAGGCATCTATTACAACCAAAGGACAAGCGTTATATGCGGCCTGTCAGGCTGCGGGATTGAACTGCGCTTTGGCGGCACGGAGGCCGAGCCGCACCACACCATGACGATGACGGGTCTTGACGTCTTTCTTCAAGAAGACGAAGGACGGGGCGAAGATCGCGTTCACACCGATACAGCGCAGATGCAAGAATCCCTTCGCAGCGATCTGCGAAACCTGTTGCGTTTTTCGCTGCACGTGATGACCTTTATGGCGCACGAAAAGCTGGAGCGCGAAGCGCTGGCTCAAACAGGCGCGCCCGTTCCCCCTATCAAAAAAGAAACGATCAGCCCCTTTCTTCCCGCCATCAGCAAAGCTTATCGTGCTCGACTCAACCAAATGGAATCGCCCGATGCGTTGAGGCGTTTTCTTGGTGTTACCCCTATCACCACCCCTCTTTTATCCAATACAATTCCCGATTATATCGACTATGGCATCGCCGAAAACAAAATCCTAACGTCCCCTCTTTCTGCCATCATGATGGCCGCTTTTCACGCCGTTCCGATAAGTTTTGATCATAAGGTTTGCGCTCTCACGCGCCGCGTCATGGAGGCCGTTCCAGAAAAAACGATCCAGCGCCTCTTCCAACAAGCGGGAACCCAATTCAAAGAGCTTTGGATCGAAGGCCCCTATACCGCCCCCGCGTCCATCGGCAAGGAAGCTCACGTGCCTGTGAGGATTGGAGCCTTTATCCAACAAGAGGGGGCTGATTGCTGCTCCGTCCTTCATTGGCAAACGATCGAGAAACCGCCCCTACAAACCTCCCGCTACATAACGGTTGAAGGCTGGTCCGTTGAGGCTCTTCTTCACGAAAAAACGGCAGCCGCAACGCCCTTCGCGCCAAAGGACGTCCAAAACGCCATCAAGATAGACATCAAAAAGTTCGTGACGGCTTTGCTGGTTTTAAGCCGCGCCCGCACCGATGTTGCCAAAGAAGCTGGCCTTGATGGGCTTGATGCGTTGAGCTCTATGTTGAAGGAAAGCAACGAGGCTATTGCCATCAAGCATCCCTTTATCCGCAATGCCAACCCCGATTGGAAGGCCACCCGCGTTGACGTCACGCAAAGAAAAACGCGCGTCGTTGGCACGATGCGTGCCTTTGTCCTTAGTGAAAAAAGCCAACAGTGGGAAGACGCCAAACAAACCCTTCGCGATTCTTTCGACGACTTGTTGACCCCCGACAATTTCTTTGCGCTGAACCGCGAAGTCGCCATGGCCGCCAAAGAAATGTTTGGCCAAGACGTCACCGCCCGCGCCTTCCGCGTGGCGCAATCACGCCCCATCCCCAAACCCGTCAACGAAGGAACCTATTCCCGCGCCGAGCATGTTCGCATCGATTTATTCTTTGAGGAAAAGGATCTCGCTAAAAGCGCTCTGCGCAATGCGGCGTACCAGCTAACGGCCACAAGGGCGAGCGCCGCCGCCATCAACGTTGATGACCGCAACACCCTTGTCCTCACCGTCCCCGATGCCGCGCTTCGCCATAATGCGGCGCTTACGCTCTAAGAACCGCGCCGACCGCTTTTTCTGCCGCCTGCGTGATGGCCTTGGAAAGGCCCTCCAGCTCACCGTCCGTCAACGTGTGATCGGCAGGCTGCAACGTCACCGACAGCGCCAGCGACTTCTTGCCCACCTCAACGCCCTTGCCTTGATACACATCAAAGATCGTGACATCGCGGATCAGCGCCTTGTCCGCCTTCTTAATCGCGGCGATCAGCTTATCCGCGCTGGCGCCCTCGTCCAACACAAAGGCGAAGTCGCGAGCGACAGGTTGCAACGCCTCCATCTTTAAAAGAGGCCGCGCTGTGCTGGCAGCACGAGGCGCAGGGATATTATCAAGGAAAACCTCGCTTACCACCATGGGCGCAGTGGCATCACACGCAGCCAGAATGTCCGGATGCACCTCACCGAAATGCCCCAACAAAACAGGCCCAAGTCGCAAAGAACCACTGCGGCCAGGATGATACCAGCTTGGCGCTTTCGCCTCCACCTGCACGGAAGCCATCGGTGCGCCCGCCGCCGCCAAAGTCGCCAGAGCGTCAGCCTTGGCATCAAACGCATCGACAGCGCGAGCCTTATCCGCCCAATGGCGCGGCGTTTGCCCCGCTCTTAATGTCGTGGCGACCAGCGCTTGTCCTTCAGGCGTTTGGTCCTGATACGTTGGCCCCACCTCAAACAACGCCGCATCGCCATAGCCGCGATCCGCGTTGCGCTTGGCGGCCATCACCAGATTCCCGACGACGGAAGAGCGCATAACATCCAAATCAGAACTGATAGGATTGAGCAAACGAAGCTCATCCTTCACAGCGCCAAACGCCGCCGCAATGGTGGATGACATAAACGACCATGTCACCGCCTCTAACATTCCGCGCACAGCCAAAGCGCGTTTAACTTGAGACGTGCGGCGATCAATCAAATCCAAAGCGCCCTTTGTCACCACATCTTCACGCGGCATCGATGTCGCGGGAATATGATCATAGCCCTTGATGCGAATAATCTCTTCCGTGATATCCGCCGCGCCTTCCACATCGCCGCGCCAGCTGGGCGGCGTGATCGTCCAAACATTTTCCGTTTTCTCAACCGTAAAGCCCAGTGTCACCAAAATCATTTCTTGCTCATCGGCCTCGACATCAACGCCGATAAACTTCAGCATTTTGGCGGGATCATAACGAACCGTATGCGTGACCGTCGGCACATCGCCAACCACCAGCCGCTCACTCACCACCGTTTGATCGTTGCCGCAAAGATCAAGGATCATCTGCGCGGCCAGATCCGCGCCCGCAATCACAAAATCAGGATCGACGCCGCGCTCAAACCGGTAACGCGCATCAGAGGTCACGCCCAAAGCGCGGCCCGTCTTGGCGGTGCGCGTGGGGCTGAAATAGGCCGATTCAATTAAAACATCGGTGGTCGTGTCTTCACATCCCGATGTCTGCCCGCCCACGATGCCCGCCAACGACAAGAATCCGCTCTTGTCACTGATGGCCGTCATACCCTCTTCCAGTGTGTACTCTTTGTCGTTCAGAGCCTTGAAGGTCTCACCGCCATTGGCGGGATGCACGCGCAAGTTTCCTTTAAGCTTGGCGATGTCAAACACATGCAAAGGGCGTCCATAAGCAAACGTGATGTAATTCGTGATATCGACAAGCGCCGAAATGGGGCGAAGGCCAATGGCGCGAAGCCGCGCCTGTAACCAATCGGGAGACGCGCCATTCTTGATCCCGCGCAAAGACCGCGTCACAAAAAGCGGGCAGTGATGTTTTTGGTCCACCGGAAAATCAAGGCTCACGTTAACGCGGCAAGCCTCCGTCCCCTTGGGCGCATCAAGTTTTAAGGGCTTCAGCGTCCCCATCCCTGCCGCTGCCAAATCCCGCGCAATGCCGCGCACGCCCGCGCAATCGGCGCGGTTGGGCGTTAGGTTAATCTCGATCACCGGATCGGCCACATCCACCACATCGATAAACCGAGCGCCAACGGCTGCCGTTTCGGGCAGCTCCATAATACCCGACGCATCGCCGTCCAGCTTCAATTCCGCCGCCGAGCACATCATGCCTTGCGATTCCTGCCCACGGATTTTGCTCAGCTTGAGCGCCTGCCCGCTTGCAGGGATCACGTCGCCCGCCCGCGCCAGAACGGTCTTCAACCCTGCCCGCGCGTTGGGCGCGCCGCAGACGACTTGAATCAGCTCACTGCCCGTGTCTACGCGGCATACCTTCAGACGATCCGCATCGGGGTGCTTATCGGCCACAATGATTTGCGCAACCTTAAATGGAGCCAGCGCCGCCGCATGATCCTCCACACCCTCTACTTCCAACCCAATTGCGGTCAGCTTGTCGCACAACTCGACCAGCGTCGCCTGCGTGTCCAAATGCTCTTTAAGCCATGATAACGTGAATTTCATTTCTCACACCTTTGTTTGAAAGGATCAACAACCGTAACGCCGTGCGGCACAATCGCATTGGGGCGTTGGGGCGCAAGCATATAAACCTGCTCCGCCCCTTCCGTTTTTCGCTGCGTCACCATGGGGTCGTTGAGGTGAACTTTTTCGCCATGAATATACCCTTCATCGACATAGCCCACACCGCGCAAGCCATGAATATGCCGCACCCAACAATTACCGGGATTCTTTTCTGAATCGAGCCATTCGGGCGCATACCGCATCCACCCCATTTCATAAGCGCGAACGGTTAGGCCATGGCTCACGATGACCACATGCCGAATGTTGCGCGACGTATAATCTTCGATCACCGTGCGAAAATGCTGCTTGACGCGGATCACAACGTCCAGACGCGTTTCCCCCAACGGGGCCGTTCCATAAATGCGTCCCAAAAACTTTTTATGGCGATTATAATTTTCTGCTTCATCGGGATACTGCGCCTCAAACTCTTCGTCCGTCAGGCCATCGAAAAGACCGGCCTTTTGTTCAATCAAAAAAGGATCCTCACGATAAGTGATAATCCCTGATGTCGGATCGAACTTCTGCCCCAGCTCATAAATAACGCCATGCGCTGTTTGGCGCGTTCTGTAATAGGGGCTGTTCCACACGCGGATCGCGCCGAAACTTTTTGGATCAGCATCATGCTCTGTACGAAGGCGCTGCGCCAAAAAAGCGCCCGCACCATGCGCCTGATCAATCCCTTTGGCTGTCAGCCTTATCGCGTGATCGGCAACTTCCTTATAACGCGAACGCCGCACATTGCCTTCCGTCTCGCCGTGGCGGACTAAGTATAGATTGATCTCTCTCGGTCCAAACGTATTGGACACCCAAAGACGCACACGATCCCATACCCTAAGTTCGTTTTTCATCATCACGCCCCCATCGCCGGATTGGGAATGTCCAAAGGCACAAAGCCATAATGCTTCAGCCAACGCATATCGGCCTCAAAGAACGTGCGCAGGTCGGGGATGCCGTATTTGAGCATCGCAAGGCGCTCGATCCCCGTGCCAAACGCGAAGCCTTGAACCTGATCGGGATCAAGGCCGCAATTGCGCAGCACGTTGGCGTTCACCATACCGCAGCCGCCGATTTCCAGCCAATCACCATAGTTGCCCAGTTTCAATTCGCCGCCCTTGCGCGAGCAACCGATATCGATTTCCGCGCTTGGCTCCGTGAACGGAAAGTACGAAGGCCTAAAGCGCAGCGGCAAATCATCGATACCGAAAAACGCCCGCAAGAAATCAAGCAAGCAACCCTTCAAATGCCCCATGTGTGTTTTCTCATCGATCACAAGGCCTTCGAACTGGCTAAACATCGGCGTATGAGTCATGTCGCTATCGCAGCGATACGTCCGGCCGGGCGCGATGATGCGGATCGGCGGCTTTTGCCCCATCATCGTCCTGATCTGCACGGGCGAGGTATGCGTGCGAAGAACCGTCGGCATCTCGCCAACGGCTGGCATATAGAACGTGTCTTGCATTTGCCTCGCGGGATGTTCAGGCGGAATGTTCAACGCGGTAAAGTTGTTCCAATCCGTTTCGATATCGGGACCCTTGGCGACAGAAAAACCCATCGCGGCAAAGATGGTGACGATCTCTTCATACGTTTGCGTGATGGGATGAATGCGCCCCTCGCTCTCGCCGCCGCGTGCGGGCAAAGTAATATCGATGCGCTCTTTCTCAAGCCGCGCCGTTTGCGCCGCTGCCGCCAGAATCTTGCCCTTGGCCTCTAGCGCCGCCGTGACCGCGACCTTAACCTCGTTCAGCGCCGCACCCATAGCCTTACGCGCATCGGGATCAAGGCTGCCCAAGGTTTTCATCATCTCGGTCAGCTTGCCCTTTTTGCCCAAGGCTTCGACGCGCACAGCCTCCAGCGCCGCGCTACCTTCCGCACCTTCGATGGCCTTGATCAAGTCGCCTTGCAGTTTTTTCATCTCGTCGTTTGACATGATTTTAATCCCAATTAAAAAATGGGATGCCAGCCTTCGCTGGCATGACGGGGTTTGTGTTTGAATTGAGCCCCTTCCGTCATCCCCGCGAAGGCGGGGATCCCATTTGTTTTCTTTCTTTTTTCCCCCACCGCCAAGACAGGAGGCTAAAAACAAAAACGGAGATCCCGCCGCCTTGGCCGGATCCCCGCAAGTGTGTCAGTTGTCTGACGGTCTTTTATTTTCTTAAAGTTTAAGCGGCTTTGCTCAACTTGGTCTTCACTTGATCGACCAGCGCCTTAAAGGCTGTGGGCTCTGTCGCGGCAAGGTCAGAGAGCTGCTTGCGATCCAGCTCTATCCCGAGCAGCTTAAGCCCGTTGATAAATCGAGCATAGGTCAAGCCATACTCACGAACGCCCGCATTGATACGCATAATCCAAAGAGCGCGCATTTCGCGCTTTTTAGCCTTGCGGTCGCGGTAAGCATAGCGCAGCGCCTTTTCAACCTTTTCAATCGCGACGCGAAAGCAAGTGCTGGCGCGGCCACGATAGCCGCTGGCGAGCTTGATGATTTCTTTATGTCTTGCGTGAGTTGTCACGCCCCGTTTTACACGTGCCATGGTATGACCCCTCCCTTAAGGACGCAGAAAATGTGTGATAACTTTTTCGCCATCAGCCTTGAAAAGGATGACGCCCTGACGCGCTGTGCGCTTCATTTTCTGGGAGCGTTTGCGCATACCGTGGCGCATACCGGCCGCCCCGCACTTGACCTTGCCAGAGCCGGTCACGCGGAAACGCTTTTTGGACCCGCTGTGGGTCTTGAGCTTAGACATTTCATTTTCCTTTTGTTAATCGTTACACATACGAGACAGTCCGGCATGTCTAGGGCGCGGATCGTGCCAAGAGAGCGGCTTTTCTACCGATTCCCCACGGGGAAAGCAAGAGAAAAAGGAAAGCCGAGACGGGATTTACGCAGCCTTCTCATTCAGCCAAGAAACCAAAGCTTGCTTGGGCAGAGAGCCGACCTTGGTTTCAATAGGCTGGCCATCCTTAAACAAAATGAGCGTAGGAATACTGCGAACGCCGAATTTACCAGAGATTTCGCCGCTCTGATCGACGTTAACTTTGGCGATGGTGACCTTACCGGCCATTTCGCCTGCGATTTCTTCCAGGACGGGGCCAAGCATCCGGCAGGGGCCGCACCATTCAGCCCAAAAATCGACCAACACAAGGCCAGAAGCCTTCAAAACCTCAGCCTCAAAAGTCTCATCCGTGATTTGCTTGCAGTTGGCTCCCATGGGGCGATTCCTTTCAATCAATGGTTTTTGTTTTGGGTCTATTATACATAAGCTTTGCGAGAGTCTCATTCAAGCCCCCTCTGGCAGGAAAGAGGGGAGATTCTGGGGCAATAAAATCAAGGGGATGATTTTGGGCACAGCTCCGCGTAGCAATGTCAATAGCAGAAACGTCCCCTCGAGTCAAGGAAAAAAACTTGGTTAACGCTGTTTTTTTTGGGGGGGGGGAGTTTTTCCCCTGACGGGGTCTATCAAGTCTCCCTAAATAAGAAAAGCCCGCCCTTGGCTCACAATCCTTCTCTTCAAAAGAGCGTAGGGTAAGCCTGTCGGTTGGAAGGCGCATCGGGGGCTGCGCTTTGCGTGAATTTCATAAAAACATCTTCAAGGTTGGTTTCGTAGGTGACGATATCGATGATGTTAAGGCCGTTGACCTGTACGCTCAGCATCATTTGCCCCAAGGATAAGGATGCCTTGGCCGCAGGCAGCTTGAGGCGGCGCGAGCCTTCCAAGGTCCAACCATGGGGGCGCAAGTTTGGCGGCACGTCACGCAAGTCGCGATCCACGGTGATGGTCAGGCTTTTGTTGTCCAACTGGTTCAACAGATTATCCTTCGTGTCGTTGGCGGCAATATGGCCTTGATGCAAAATGGCGAGGCTCTCGCACAGCTCTTGCGCTTCTTCAAGATGATGAGTGGTGAGCAAAATCGTCGTTCCCGTTTTTTGAAGCTGCTTAATTTGTGCCCATAAGGCGCGGCGTTGTTCAATATCCACGCCTGCCGTTGGCTCATCCAAAATAAGGATGGGCGGGCGGTGCGCCATCGCCTTGGCGACCATCAACCTCCGCCGCATCCCGCCCGACAGGCGGCGCGTAGGCGCATCGGCCATGTCCATCAGCGAAAGCATCTCTAAAAGGTAATTTGTGATCCGCTCCTTGGGAGGCATGCCGTAAAGGCCCGCTTGGAATTCCAGCAATTCACGTGGCGTGAAAAAGGTATCGATGTTGTTTTCCTGCGGCACAACGCCGATAGACGATTTGACGCGCCGCTCCTCACGGTCAAGATCGGCGCCGCAAACGCGCACGCTTCCCGCTGTTTTAAGGGTCAGTCCCGCCAAAATGTTGATGAGCGTGGATTTGCCCGCGCCGTTTGGCCCCAACAGGCCAAAGAGGCTCCCGCGTGGCACGACAAGGTCAATGCCATCCAGCGCCCGCTTGGCCTCAACCGAACGCTTGCCCTTATAGAGTTTGACAAGGCCCTTGATCTCAAGGGCGTTAGAGGGTTCGTTTTCGGTCATTTTCAGCGCCCTCGTCAAAAGGATAGGGATTGTCTATACTTTACACTTCTAACAGTTGCCTCACTGGCAAGCAGTAAAAAAACAAACGGGACCCCCGCTTTCGCGGGGGTGACGGATAAGGGGCTGGCAGTAAACAAAAAGCCGTCATTCCCGCGCCCTCGTCCCGCCGCTCTTGCGGCGGGCGAAAGGGAAAAGCGGGAATCCCGTTTTCTTTTGCTTTTTTCCAAATTATCCGCAGCTCTTATAGTAAAAGATGTATACAAGAAACCGCCCGCGAAGGAAAGACATGACGGATAAAAACGACGATACGCTCTATTTGGTTGATGGCTCTGGCTATATCTTCCGCGCGTTTCATGCCTTGCCGCCCATGACGCGGGCGGATGGCACGCCCGTGAATGCGGTCTATGGTTTTTGCAACATGCTGCAAAAGCTTCTTATTGACCTGAACGCCCGCCGCGTCGCCGTTATCTTCGATGCCGCCCGCAAGACTTTTCGTAACGATATTTATCCCGATTACAAGGCACACCGCCCCCCCACACCGGACGAGTTGATCCCTCAATTCCCCTTGATCCGGCAGGCGACCCGCGCCTTTGGCGTTCCCGCTTTAGAAGTCCTGACCTATGAGGCCGATGACCTTATCGCGACTTATGCCCGCCTTGCCGCCGAGGCAGGGCAAAAGGTGCGCATCGTGTCGGCGGACAAGGATTTGATGCAGCTGATCCGCCCGCTGGTGGAGCTGTACGATCCCATGAAGGCGCTCGCGATCACGGAAACAGAGGTAGAAGCCAAGTTCGGCGTCGCGCCCGACAGGGTTGTGGATGTGCAGGCTTTGGCGGGCGATAGCTCGGACAACGTGCCGGGTGTGGCCGGCATCGGCATCAAGACCGCCGCGCTTTTGATCCAAGAATACGGCGATCTGGAAACACTGCTTGCGCGGGCGAATGAGATTAAGCAGCCCAAGCGGCGCGAGGCGCTTATTCGAGACGCCGACCTTGCCCGCCTATCCAAAAAGCTGGTGACGCTGGATGATCATGTTCCACCCCCTATGCCTTTGGATGAGATTTGGATTGAGGCCGATCATCACGCCGATCTTATTGCTTTTTTGGAGGAGCAAGGCTTTCGCTCTCTTCTGGCAAGGGTGAGGGGGCAACATGCAAGCTCATCGCCCGTTCATCATCACCCTCCCCTTGCGGGAGGGTCGAAATTTTTGATTGCGAAGCAAGAAGAAATTTCGGGGAGGGGTCACGATCCTGCATCGGGAGCCTTACCCCTCCCCGAAAACGCTGCCGCGTTTTCGACCCTCCCGCAAGGGGAGGGTGCTGGTGTCATCCCCACCTACACCCTTATCCAAGATGTGGCCGCGCTGCGGCCATGGATCGCACGCGCCAAAGAGCAAGGCTATATCGCGCTGGATACCGAGACAGATTCCCTGTTGCCCTCCACCACCAAGCTGGTCGGCGTGTCGCTGGCCGTGGCGGAAGGCGAAGCGTGCTATATCCCCCTCGCGCACGTCGATCCTGATGCGGCCACGCAAGAAGGCGGCTTTGCCTTTGAGCCGCTTAAAGCCCCCCAGCAAATCAAGCCCGCCGCGCTGGCGGACGCGTTGCGTGAGCTGCTGGCCGATCCGTCCGTGATCAAGATTGCGCATAACCTGAAGTTTGATGCGCAGGTATTGGGACAACACGGCCTGACCATCGCGCCCTATGATGACACCATGCTGATGTCCTATGTCCTTGGCGCGGGGCTTCACGGCCACAGCCTTGATGAGCTGGCGCTTCGCCATTTCCAGCATAAGATGATTTCCTTTAACGAGGTGACGGGAACGGGACGCGCCCGCGTGACCTTTGATCGCGTGCCGTTGGATAAGGCCGCGCCCTATGCTGCTGAGGACGCCGACTATGCCTTGCGCCTGTGGTTGACATTAAAGCCCCGCTTGGTGGCGGAGCATTTGGTCAATGTTTATGAGCGGCTTGAAAGGCCGCTGATCCCCGTGGTTGCGGCGATGGAAAAGGCGGGTATCTTGATTGACCGCGCCGTTTTAAAAACGCAAAGCGGCCAACTGGCCTTGCGTCTGCAAGCGCTGGAAGAGGAAATCCACGGCCTTGCGGGGCATGCCTTTAACGTCGGCTCGCCCAAGCAATTGGGGGACGTGCTGTTTAGTGAGATGGGCTTGCAAGGCGGCGCAAAGGGCAAGGCGGGCGCGTATTCCACCAGCCATGACGTGCTGGAGCCGTTGGCCGAAGGGGGAAGCGAGATCGCTGTCAAAGTCTTGGACTGGCGCGGCCTGTCCAAGCTGAAGTCCACCTATACCGATGCGCTGCCAGAGCAAATCAGTCCCAAAACGGGACGCGTGCATACCTCGTTCTCGCTGGTCGGCGCGGCGACGGGGCGGCTGTCCTCCACCGATCCTAATTTACAGAACATCCCCATCCGCACCGAAGAAGGCCGCGCCATCCGCGCCGCCTTTATCGCGGCGCAGGGGTGTGAGCTTCTCTCGGTCGATTACTCGCAGATCGAATTGCGTCTTGCCGCCGAAGCGGCGGGGATCGAAGCGCTGATCCAAGCCTTTCATGACGGTCAGGACATTCACGCGCTGACGGCCAGCCAAGTGTTCGGCGTGCCAATGGCCGACATGACGCCCGAAATCCGCCGCCGCGCCAAGGCCATCAACTTTGGCATTATCTATGGCATCAGCGGCTTTGGCCTTGCCAAACAGTTGGGCTGCTCGCCGTCCGAGGCCGCGTCTTTTATTCGCGCCTATCTGGATCGTTTCCATGAGCTGCGCGATTGGATGGATGCAACGAAGGAGTTTGCCCACACCCATGGCTATGTCGAAACGATGTTCGGGCGGCGCGTCCATATTCAGGCCATCCACGACAAAAACGGCGCAAGGCGCGCGGGCGCCGAGAGGCAGGCCATCAACGCCCCGCTGCAAGGAACCGCCGCCGACATCATGAAACGCGCCATGATCCGCATGCCCGCCGCGCTAGAAGGGGCAGGCCTTTCTGCCAAGCTTCTTTTGCAGGTGCATGATGAATTGGTGTTCGAAGTGCCAGAAGCCGAGATGGAGGCCAGCGCCGCTTTGATCAAAAAAGTGATGCAAGATGCGCCGCTGCCCACGCTCACCTTACGCGTGCCCTTGGTGGCCGAGGCCGGTCACGCCAAAAACTGGGCACTGGCGCATTAGAAAAGGGCGAAGAGTCTAGCCATGTGGCACATAAAAGCGGCTTTGCTGCCTTTCATTAAAATGAAGGGCAGCTAGAAAATCAAGACAATCGCTGGGTCACGGCTTAACGCACAACCATTGCAGCATCCCTCGATTCTCATAGTAGACTTGGGGGCAGGTATTTGTGGCGCCAATTGAGACGTTAAAATCATTTATAGCCTGAAGCGTAAAACCGGAAGGACAAGAGCATTTGCCCGTTACGGCATTCGCTGTTCGACAGCCCCCACTGGCTCCATCTTTTGGCAGGATGAAGGTGCCTTTCGTATCACAGAGATATGTTTGATAAATACCACCAAATTGAGGACCCGTTGAAAAATCTTTCCAATCTGTGCCGTTGCATCCTTGGAAAGTGCTGCCCGTCCATCTGATGGAACCGGCGTTTGCCGCCGAACAAGCCGCCCCGTCATTGGCAACCTTTACCCCACCAGCCACATCCAGTTTTGCCGCAGGTGTTGTCGTTCCAATGCCAACGGATACATTATTGCCCGTCATAGAAATATGATGGGCATGAAGTCTAATATGCCCTGGTCCTCCCGCAGCGTAGGCTACATTGGGGCCGATCCAAATGCCATCATTATCCGTTCCAGCCCCATCTGCAACTGTAAGAACGAGCTCTTTGCCAGTCCATCCGCTTAAGCCAGGCTGTGCTCCGGAAAGGAGCCCCCCAACACCACTTTGGTTCATGCGAATGCGACCGTTAACATCCAGTTTCGCCGCAGGTGTTGTTGTTCCAACCCCGACATTGCCACTGCCATCAATCACAACGCCTGTTCTACATTTTAAAGGGTTGATACCGTCCCACGTCAGAACCTTATTCCCCCCTACATCCGTACAAACATCTTTTTGGGCATCATTGCCTCCATTTTGCAAAGGAGGAAGCATCTGAATAGGCGGGCCGGCATAAGCCGCGCCTGACACGCCCATCAGAACAGCGAACGAAAGAGAAGAAAGAATGCGTTTCATGATAGCGGCCTTTCCGAAAAGGAAGTTAAAGCGCCCCGAAAGGAGGCGTCTCGATAAAACTCTGCTAAAAACATTCTACGCCAAAACCATTAATATCCGTTAAACCCGTGTGCCCCCCTCAGGGCTAGGAATCCGGGTTAACAAATCACCCTCCCCTTGCGGGCTTGACGCCGAAGGGCGTCGAGGCCTCTTGGCTGGTCGAAAAATTCGACTCCGAAGGAGACGGATTTTTCGGGGAGGGGTTTTATCGTCACACATTTTTGACCCCTCCCCGAAGATTTTACGCGCTACGCTTAT
>DYDA01000016.1 GCA_020718105.1 Micavibrio sp.
CTTTTTGCTCTCAAAATCCTAATTCCAGCCACACAATTTTGTCCATTATGCCATCAAAAACCCAAGATTCGTTGATTCTATTGGATTTTTTGCCGGTCTGTTTCACCCCCTCTTTTGGGGTGAAATAACGGTGTCCGAAAGAGGCTATTCTTCGCTTACCCACGTCCTTAATCGCTGGATCAAAAGGGTCGCTTCGCCTTCAATCACAATCCGTTTAAGACGGCCAGCCCCACCCGACCCAAGGGTCACGGCAGCGACCTTAATCCCAAGCCCACGCGCAACGGCCTCAAGGATGGCCTTATTCGCTTTGCCCTCCACAGCTTGCGCGGCAACGGTAATCTCAAGCGCCTGCTTGCCTTCGCCAATATCAACAAAGCGTGCGCCGCGTGCGCGCCGCGCAGCAGGCCGCGCCTTGACCATCAGGCCAAGCCCTTTTTCAGTTTGTGTGAAGGCCGTGTTCATCCAAAAAAATCATCACGCTTTCAGAAAACAAGCTTATGAATCTTACCACCCACACTTCGACCGCGGCGGGGGCGGAGGGGAACTCGTCCCAGGTTTGGGGTGAGGTGAAGTAGGAGGAGGTTGGCATTCCTTGCCAACTTGAATATAATGGTGCTCTTTATCCTCTTCACATGCTTTGGGACGTGTAGTTCCGCCTATTTGGATGGACATGGGGGAATCATACAGCCACCCCTTATCTCTTGACCTCGCAGGATCATTAGGGAGCGCATCAGTGCTTGCACCAGCTCGAAAATTATTAAGTTGCCACACTTCGAACCAGCTATGCTCTGTATCAGTACACTGCGTACCCCAGTCTATGCAACAACGGTATGTCGTTGTTGTGCATGAAAGTGTTGCTCCAGACCCTGTGCAGGACGATGAGCTGCATGTTCCCCATTGCCAGCAGAACGGAACAACAGCCCTATCATAACATTTATAATTAAACCTGTGTTGATCTAGCCCGGCAGCCTTTCCTTCCGGCGAAGGCCATGTCGTTCCCTCTTTCGCATAAGGAAGCTCTGTCGCAAAGTATTCTCCCGAGCTTCCAATATCACCTCCGGAGTCATCCTCATCAAAATCAACCGTAGTGGGACCATAGTTATAATCGCAATTTCCGGCACAAGGTAAAGAACAAGGTTTAGCCGTTACACCCGCCGGAGGATTATTAAGAAAGGCTGTCCATTCTTGCTGAGTCCGAAAAGGAACAAAAACATCATTAGAAGATGTATTTGAAAGATAACGACACATGCCAAACACATCAATCGGGGTCTTAGCCACAATCCCAGCATTAAGACGAACAGCGGCTATAGCCCTTGATGGTCCAGATGTCGTAAAGAAATAAGACGGACGGAAATAAGCCAACGCAGAGAAATCATAAAGCCCCTTATTATCTTGCAGTTCTGCGGCAGGGATCGACACCATACTTTGGACATCATAAAAGTCACTTATACGCCAACGACTGGCCTTAAAATGAGGATAATTGGGATAGTGCGTGTCATTCGGTGTTGATGACACAGCCCCCCCATCAACAAGCGCTTCTTTAAGACAATTTTTCATGCCAACGGTACGACGACTGGTCGAGTCCCCATCCAATAGGCATACCTCACTAATACTTTGAGCGGTGATAACAGGAGCAACAGCAGCCATGACTGGTTGCACCCAATACGCCATAAACAAACCAGAAAGACAAAACGCAAAAAGAAAGCCCCTCATCAAAATTCGAGTCTTGTTTTTCATAACCGTGCCCCCCAAGAATATCCTTTTATTCCATCATAAAAAGATGAATTTTCTATTACTTATTTTCTTCCCGTTCAGGAGCCTTGGCTGCCAAGGAATGTTTGATTTGATCGGAAAGAGCCAAAAGCGTGTTTTGCAAAAGAGCCAAGGCCTCTTCTTGCCTCACGCCAGCTTCCTTCATCTCCTTCTTCTGCAAGGAAACGGCGGCGCGGCGCATCGCCTCAGCCGCCGCTTTAGCCTCTTCTGTTGGCTGCGTCGTTTGACTTATGACCTCACGTAAAGCTGCCAGCAAAAGCTGTTGCTGGGCAAGGGTGCGGGTCATGCCCGTCGCCAGTGTTTTACGCTCCGCAACCGAAGCGGGGCGCATGGTCAGCAAAAATTCGCTTTCTTCATTAAGGCTCTTTTGCCCACGCACCAAAGCGCGAAGCGCTGAAATTTGTTGAGCCAATTGAGCTTGCGCAGGCGTTAAATCAGGTGGCGTTGTTCTTAGATTTTCAATTTGTTTTTGTAAATGAGCCAAAAGCTCTCGCGCCTCGCTCCCCTTGCCTTTCTTTAACAACGCCCCAATCTCAATCAATCGATTTTGCAAATCTTCGGGATAGAGCATTTCCTGCGCTGTCGCTAAAGGCCAGTCCATTTCTTGCAGCGCAGGGGGCTGCCGTGCGCGTTCGTCCTCAAGAACATCGAAATAACGCGTCATCGTTTCCTGCAACCGAAGCCAATGCGTCATGGTCTCATCCGCCATAGGCGCACGCATAAGGGCCAAAGACAAATCGCGCTCAGCCTCGGCCAAGTCGCTGCGAGCGCGGCCCATATCACCCTCTTCCAACCGCAACGCCGTTTGCCATAACAGCGAGCCTAAAGACGCTATCGTTTCCGCCGTCGGGGAAAGAACAAGGCGCACAGCGCCAGCGCGAAGCGCCATCATCACAACCTTATCGCCGCGATAAAGCCCTTGCTGCCGCGCAATGCCCGCCATCACGTTGGCAATCTCATCACGCAAAGACGCATCGGGTTGCCCCAACAGCTTTTGCCGTTCTTCAATAAGAGCCCGCGCAAAGGGATTGCGGAACGTGCGCGTCGGCAGCACCAAAACTTTGGGCAGACTGGTAGCCCTGTTGCCCGCGCCATCCGTCGCAATAAGCTGAACCGTGACGGGAAGCCCCGCCCACGGCAACGCGGTTAAATCAACATAGCCAGCGCTTTTGATTTGTTGGGAAGCCGGTTGTTCCAAAGGAATCTCAACAGGCTCCGTCGTCACGCCTTTTTGCGCCGTTGTGGGCAACACGCGAACAGAGACCGTTTCAACCCCATAATCATCCTGCGCCTCATACGCAAAACGAATGGATTTGCGCACCGTCAACTCTGGCACCTCGGTTAAGCTGATTTGAGGCGGAGCATCGGGCATAACTTCAATCACCCAAAGCCCCAAACGCATCCAGCCACGGCGCAAAAACAGATGAAGGTCTTTTCTTTGTGATGCTAACGGGACAACAAAAGTCTTGCCGCCTCCCCCTTCTCCCGCAACATCCAACTTTTCTTCCTTGCCATTAAAATGGACGGTTAGTCCCTCTGGCTCGCCTTGCCAGCTGATCTGAAGCAAGCTTCCCTCCAGCACCGATGCAGGCGCTCCCCTTTCTCTTAAAGGCGCCGCAGGCACACGGGTATAAGAAGGCGGCGTAACCCACGCCTTAGCCTCTGGCGAGGCAAGGCCTCCCCAACAAGCGCCTAACGCTATCAACGCGGCAATAGGAAGAAAAAAACGAAGGTGGGCGCGATGAGACCAAAACCCTAAAGCGCCCCGCACCGCCTGCACAACCCAAATCAACCAAAGCGTCGCCGCCAGCCCATGCAACGGAAGATAAAGAAAAGAAAAGAAGCCTAAAAACCAAAACAGCCCATAAACAGCCAGCATAAGAACCGGCACGACAAGCGCGCGCAAGATATCGCCGCGCCATGTTTGTTGCGCGGCAAGGCCACCATACAAATGCGCCAAGCGGTTCCGCCGTGAGGCCATAAATTTACGAAACTTTTTTCGATTGTTACGCGGCACGAGGAATCACCATCCAATCGGGGATAGACTCCCACCCCATTTGCTCGGCGACGGGAATGCGGCGACGGATCACAGCGTGCCTTGCGCCTGAGACAAGAATCTCTGGAATCAAAGGGCGGCCATTATAAGTTGACGACATCGCGCTGGCATACGCGCCCGCTTGCATGATGGCCAGCAAATCACCCGCCTTTAATTGATCGGGTAACATAAAGTGATCACCAAAAGAATCGCTGGTTTCGCAAACAGGCCCAACAACAGACGCGGACATTGTTAGCCCGCCCGTGTCTTGACGCACGCTAAGAATCTCATGCCGTGCGCCGTACATAGCAGGGCGCACCAAATCATTCATGCCCGCATCCACGACGACAAAGGTTTTACCTTCTGTTTCTTTAACATGAACGATGCGCGTGACCAACACAGCGGCATCACCGACCAACTTGCGTCCCGGTTCAAACGACAACGCACATCCAAGAGAACCAAAAATAGAGCGCACCATCGAGGCATAATCAGCAAAAGGGGCCAGCGTTTGCCCGTCATAAGGTATGCCAACACCGCCGCCAAGATCCAACCTCTCAACCTCAATGCCCTGCGCGCGTAAAAGACCAACAACATCCGCCAAGCGTTGGTAAGCCAAACGGAACGGCTCATAATCTTTAAGCATCGAGCCGACATGCATCGTCAGCCCCTTAAACACGCAATGCGGGCTTGCCAGCAAAAGCGCCAAAGCCTCCCCCAATTGATCAAGACTGATTCCAAACTTGACGCCCTTATGCCCCGTCGAGATTTTAGCGTGCGTTTTAGCGTCAACGTCCGGATTAATTCTAAGCGATACAGGGGCTTTCTTGCCCAAAGCGCCCGCCACTTGATCAATCAGACGAATCTCGGACAACGATTCCGCATTCATTTGCAAAATGCCACCCAACAGCGCCGCAGCGATATCGTCACGCGTTTTACCAACGCCAGAAAAAACGATCTTTTCGGGAAGTACGCCCCCCGCCAAAGCACGCTCCAACTCTCCCACTGATGTGATGTCCGCCCCTGCGCCACATTCCGCCAGAATACGAATAACCGCCAAATTGGAGTTCGCTTTTACCGCATAATGAACCGTAGCGTTTAAATCCGCAAAAGGCTTGGCAAACAAGCGATAGTTACGCTGCAATTGCTTGGCGCTAACGCAATAAAAAGGTGTGTCCACCTCCTCGGCAATTTCCGCTAAAGGAAGCGCCTCAGCACATAAAACACCATTGCGATAGGCGTACACTGATTTTGTCATGGAGCAGGATCCGTTTTAATATCAGGATAATGACGCGGAAACACATCTGTCTTTGTATCCCCAACTTCAGACGGAGGATCCACCGCAGGCGGCATTTTCCCGCAACCCACCAAGAAAATCACAAAAAAACACAATGCCAACAACGCCCCAAGCTTATTAAGCTTGATCTTATCACGATAAAAACGCTTGGCATGAACGATTTGGTAAGACATGGTGTGTAAACTGTTCCTCTTCCGCATCCTTTTTGGGATTGTATGATGTTTAAACGCTTTATCGCAAGTCTCCTTTCTATCCCTTTGCTCGTTTCTTTCGGGCTCATGTTTTTGGGCACTGCTTCTGAAATTCAAGCACAAACCCTTATTCCCCTTACGACACCCGTTCCTTTACCCGCAACGCTGCTGCATACGACAAAGGGCGTGGAAACGACGCTTGCTTCCGTCCTTAAGGAAAAAGGCAAAGATCGCTATTATTTAGTGCATTTGTGGTCACCCTCTTGCGGCGCGTGCGTGCCTGAAATGAAACAGCTGGACAAGATCCAAACGGCTTTATCGCAGCAGGGCTTTACCCTTGTGGCGATTGCCCAAGACCCCAATGGAAACTTTACGGTTCCAGCTTTTTCGCGGCGTCATGAAATCAACACCATCGATTCCTATATCGATGAAAAGGCCACAATGATCAAAACCCTACGTCCAGCGGGTCTGCCAACAACTTACCTGACAACGCCCGATGGGTTGATTATCGCGTATCACGAAGGCGCGATGGATTGGGGGCACATGGGCGCGATGGCCTCGCTCTCGCCTTCCACAACTATTCATTAACTGCCCGTTGTTGTGCCTGTATCCCCCGCCGTTGCCACAGCGGCAAAAACGGACTTGATCGCCGTGTCTTTAACGCTTAAGTCGCCAACTTTCAGCGTTGTCGCTCCGGTTGAATCTGTTTCAATTCCGGTTACAAGACCAATCACACGCGTATCCTCCACCGTCATCGCCTCGCCCGACATATCTTTTGAGACAAGGGAGAACTTATAAACGCCATCGGCTGCCGCTTCGCCTGAATCCAACGTGCCATCCCATGCCACGCGATTGAGGCCTTTGGCTGTCGCGCCACTAAATTGCGCAACGACATTGCCCTTGCTGTCTTGCACGGCAATAACGACGCTGCTCGCCTGTTCAGGCAAGTCATAGGCAAGTTTGGCTGAGCCGCCCTGAACAACAAGCTCGCCATCCGCCGTTGTTTCAACGTACTGCCCCACATAGCTGAGCAAGGGCGTAATGCCGTTAGAGTTAAGCGCCGTCAACATTTTTTCCAACTTGTCGTTTGTCGCTATTTGCTGCTCAACAGAGGAGTATTGGACAAGCTGCTGCGTAAACTCGCTGGCATCCATAGGCGATGTTGGATCCTGATTCTTCAACTGCGCCGTCAAGATTTTTAAAAACGTGTCATAGTTGCCAACCAACGCATTTTTGTCTGTGCTGGCCGTTGTGGTGGTTGTCGTCGTCGCGGCTTTTTGCGACGAGATGTAATTGTTGATAAGATTGGAATCCGAAGTGGCTGATAACGACATCGCTCTTCTCCTTAAACGCGCAAATTAACGTGACCGGGCGTCACATAGTAGGTTTCCGGCTGACTCGTGCTGGCCTCAAGAGAGGCGCTATAAGCCTCGTCATCAACACCCTTCCCTCTCGAAAAACCCTCGTTTTTATTTTGAGAAAACTGCTCCGCGTTTCCCTGATCGCGCAAGGAAAACTCCATGCAGCCCGCTTGCGCTTGAAGCCCCGCTTCTTGCAGGGCGCGTTGCAAACTGGACGAATCTTTTTGCAAAAGAGTCAAGGTCGCCTGATTATCGGCCACCACTGTTCCCGTCACGCTTTTATCGGCGGAAACAGACAGCTTAATTTCAATCTTGCCCAACTCGGCAGGCTTTAACTGGATCGTTATTTCATCAAGGCCCTCTTTCACGGCCCTATGCAATTGAACGGAAACTTGCTCCACCGCTTGAGGCAATCCCGCAGCGCCGCCTTTGCTGACCCGCGCCGCCGAAAGCTGACTGGCAAAATCATAAGAACCCGCTGACCGCAGCCCCTCGCCAACAAGCGGCGTCGTGGCCGCCGCTGCGCCCGCGCCACCGGCAGCCTTAAGGGCGTTGCCCGTGGCTGCGTCACCAGACTCCTTCGCCGCCGTTGCAAGAGCCGCCGCCACCATACCAGAAGCTGGCGTTGTTGTGGCGGGCATCGCCTCGCCCTTGAGCAAAGAGCCTATGGCATAAAGATCGCCCCCCTTACCCTGCGCGGACGAACCTTGTGCCGAGGCAGCAGCCGAAGCCCCAGCGCCGCTTTGTGAGGATTCCTTTTGTCCGGCCTCTGCCACGGCTTCCAAGTCAACAGCAAGGCCTTCCGCTGCGCCCTCTTTCGTCCCAAGAGACTTGCTTCCCTTTTGATACTCTTTAAGCGTCAAAATGTTGCTGGCAATTTCCTTAAGCGCGGCGTTCATGCCCTCTTGCGTTGAGGCAGCCTCATCACCTTCTTCTCCTTGCGCTGGCTCAGCGCTGATTTCCTTTTGTATCTGCGCCAAAGCCGCCAAAGCTGCCTTTTGCGCCTCCGTCAGGCTCTCGTCCATCGTCATCGGGGTCGCCGCCTTCCCCTGTCCATCGTTGAGGGCGAGCGGCGCGTCGTCTGCGACCACCTGAGCCGCCTTGCCGTCCAAAGGGGCAATAAGCGCCAAAAGAGCCATCAATTCGTCCAGCTTATCCAAAGGATCCGTCTTGTCATCTTGATCGTCCGCAACACTATCGCTTGCCTCATCACTCTGCGCGGCGCTTCCTGTCGCCACGCTTTGTGTTGTCGCCTCCTCATGAGACGTTGGCGCGGCCTCCTCCTGCGTTAGCGCAGCGGGCTTCTCATTATTAGAAAGCTGATCCTCTTTTTTTGGCGCTTGTTGAACGCTGGCGCGCTCCTGCGTTTTAAGGGGCGTCGCCTCGCCTTTTTCCTGAGACTCAAGAATCGCAGGGCGACGAGAAGGTTGCTCGCCAGACTCATAAGAACCCGATGAAGAAGAAGGCTCATAGGCCTCAACCTCTGGCAACGCGCTTTTTGTTTCCGCCAGCAAGCTGGCAAACAAGTTGCTCTTGCCTCCACAAACATCCACGCCCGCCTTAAGAGCAGACAACAGGCCTGACATCTTGTCAGCCATGGCCGTCATTTTTGTTTCTGTAACTTGAGCCATCATAAAATCCTTTTCTTTCGATCAGGCCGTGCGACTGACGGCAACAGGGGTGCAGGTGGGGCTATAGCTACCCAATAAAAGGGGGGTTTTTCGCGGATCAACGTAACATTCGCTTGTCTTGTTTTGTTCACGCGCGGCGCTGATAACGGTTTGGACTAAGGCTTGCGTGGCGTTAATCGCCGCTTTTAAATCGGCCGCGTTACGCATCGCGCTTACCGCCAAAACCTCGCCCGATCGACGAAGGCGCAAACGCTCTTCCGCGCTTACTTCTTTTAACAGTTCTGGTTTTTGCGTTAGCGTGGTGATCGAAGCGCGATAATCGCGCATCCATTTGGCTTTTTCGACGCGCACCTCGGCAAGGCCTTCAAAATCCTGCTTCTGCAATAAGTCCGTTTCTTGATCCAATACACGGGAAAGGGTTTCCATGACGCTTAAAACAGCCGCCGTCAAACGCACCCCTTCCGGCGCGGCAGGGGCTTCTTTTGTCTTAATTTGTTGAGGCTGTTTCATCTTCTTTTTCCTTCTTCGTTTTCTCAGCCGCGCGTGCCGTTCGCTTTTTCCTGCATCTGAATCATGGCCTTTGTGACGTCATCGGAAAGACCTGTGTTCATGCCTTGCGCCATGGCCTTGCCATATTCCTGAACCAACAAGTCCTTCATCACATTTTCACCTGCGCCGCCGCCAAACATACCGTCTGTTTCAATGCCTTCCCACATAGGTTTGAGCATCTGCGCCATAAAGACAGCTTCGAAATCCTTGGCCGTTTTCTCAAACCCCACTTTGGACAGCGCCGTTTTCTGTCCCGCCATAACGCTGGCGGTTGGTTTCATCACATCAACAGGCGTTGTTAAAGCATCCACGCTCTTGTTCCTTTTCCTGCCCTAGATAATTTCCAAATCAGCCTGCAAAGCACCCGCCGCCTTGATCGACTGCAAAATCGTAATCATGTCCCTAGGGCCAATGCCAAGCGCGTTAAGGCTTTGCACCATATCTTGCAAACTCACCCCCGAACTAAACACGCCAACCTTCTGCTCTGCGCCTTCGTCCACATCTATCGCCGTCCGCGCCACGGTTGCCGTAGAGCCGCCTTGTGACAAGGGACTGGGTTGCGAGACTTGTGGGGTTTCTGTGATGCGAATAGTCAAATTGCCTTGCGCAATCGCGACCGTATTAATCCTCACGTTTTCCCCCATCACGATCACGCCCGATTGCTCATCAATCACAACCTTGGCAATCTGATCGGGGGCAACTTGAATCTGTTCAATTTCCGTCATCAACGCCACGATGTCGTGACGACGCGCATCAGGAACCAAAACGCGCACCGTCGCCGCATCCAAGGCAACGGCCACCTTACCCTTTAAGTGTTCATTGACGGCCTGCGCCACGCGATTGGCCGTTGTGAAGTCAGGATTGCGAAGGGACAACCGCATTGAGCCCAAATCCGCCAAACGGAACTTAATCTCGCGTTCAACAATCGCGCCGTTTGCAATGCGCCCCGATGTCGGCACACCCTTGGTCACCGAAGAGCCTTGCCCCTGTGCGCTGAACCCGCCAACAGCTAAAGCGCCTTGTGAAACCGCATAGACCTCGCCATCCGCTCCCAGCAAAGGCGTCACCAAAAGAGTACCACCGGTCAGATTCTTGGCATCGCCAAGCGTTGACACCATGACATCAACCCGCGAGCCTTGTGAGGAAAAGGGAGGCAAAGTCGCCGTCACCATCACCGCCGCCACGTTCTTGGTCTTCATGCTTGTGCCGCGCGTGTTCACGCCAAGGCGCTCTAACATGCCAACAAGGCTTGTTTCAGTAAAAGGAGAGTTCGTCAGGCTATCGCCCGTGCCGTTAAGCCCAACAACAAGGCCATACCCAATCAACATATTGTCGCGAACGCCTTCAAAATCAACGACATCCTTAAGCCGCGAGGTCGCATAAGCAGGGGCAGGAACGGAAAGGATCAAAAGCCCCAAAACCACAACCACAAAGCCTTGCAGCGCACGAAGCGATAAACCCCCTGCCGCAAAGCGGGGAAAATAGAGAGAGAGACGTGTAAAAGACGATTGAGGCATGAAAACTCCTGATCCTTCCACAAGGACATACGCAAGCCCCATGCCAAAAAGCGTTGTGCCTTTATTTTTTATCTATCCTTTTGATCTCTTTTGTCTTTAAAATACGCGACTTGTTTTTACCCCTTCCCCTTGGTGGGTAGGACAGGTAAACTCTGCCCTCTATGTAAAGGGATCGGAATCTTTTGCCCCTTACCTTTCCTTTTTTTCTGTATATAGTCCGTCCGCTTGAAAACCCGAAAAGTTTTTCCCCGCCAAGCCGCATAAGTCCAAGAGAAATCAACAACTGCGGCCAAAAAGTTTTCGGGTTTTCAAGTTGACGTGGTATAATAGGGAAAGACAAGGGTCTAGCCCCTAGGCCTTCAAGCCGCTTTAGGACGATAGTATGATTAGCCGTATCGATGGCCCACGCCCCGTTCAGACAACGACCCCCACGCGTCGCGCCCATAAGGCTGGCTCCGTGAGCGGATCTAGTTTTTCTGAACACCTTGATTCGACCGAAGAAACCTCTGGCCCATCGGGGGCGGGGGCGGTGGGAACCGTGAGCGGCGTTTTGGACATACAAGAAGTTGACGACGCCTTGGCGCGCGCCGCACGCGGTAAGCTTCGCGCCGAAGATTTATTGGAAAAACTTGATGATTTACGCCTTGATCTTTTGACGGGCGCTTTATCTAAAACCAAGCTACAACGGCTGGCCGATGTGACTCGTTTGCGTCGCGCCGACGTTGACGATCCCCGCCTTGGTGAAATTCTTGACGAAATTGACTTGCGTGCGCAGGTAGAATTAGCCAAATTCACCCAAGAATGAGTTTTTTGTTTTTCGCGAATCACTAAGGAGCGATACCGCATGGCCACCGTACCCAAAGCTTATAAGCCAACTGAAAAAGAACCCTACATGAACCCCGTCATGATGGAGTATTTCCGTCAAAAACTTATTGCTTGGAAAGAATCTATTCTTGCCGATGCCACCAACACACTGCAAGAGCTGCAAGATGAAGGGGGCCTTCGTGAATCAGATGTCGCGGATCGCGCCTCGGTTGAAACCGATGTCGCGCTTGAGCTTCGCGCACGCGACCGTCAACGCAAATTGATCAGCAAAATTGACGAAGCGCTAGAACGTATTCGCAACAACGATTACGGTTATTGCGAAGAAACGGGCGACCCCATTGGCATCAAGCGTCTTGAAGCGCGCCCCGTGGCCACACTCACCGTTGAAGCCCAAGAACGGCATGAAAGAATGGAGCGGACCCATCGTGATGAACGTGAATAAAACACTCTTAGGCGGAATTCTCCTAGCCTCTTGCTTGCTTCCGGCGACGGGACACGCGATTGATTCTGCGCCAGCCCTTTACAATATTGGCGAAATACAGGTTCAAAACGCCCGCTTAGGCAACAGCGAGGCCACGGCTAATTGTGGCATGTCCAGCGGAGAAATCTCAGACGCGGTCATTAAATCTTTTCGCGGTGACTCGCTCCCTGTCTTTTCCCCGATTAACGCCCCGCCCAGTAAAGAATCCGTAGCCCGCATCGACCTGTTGCCCACCGTCATGTCATTGCAAACGGATGATAAGACCTGCACCTCTTGGGTTTCCTTTTCGGCACAAAGTCGCAATCTCGTCATTTTGCCGCCGATTAAAACGCCTCGTTATATTACGGCAACCTATTGGGAGGGTGGTATGATGGTCTATTCGACAAAGGGCGGCCATGCACAAGCCATCATCAACGCCATCGATAAAATCACAGGACAATTCTCACGTCAGTACAAAATAGATCAACCGCCCAGCTCAACACCAGCGCCTGAGATAGAAAAAGCGCCATAAGGCTTACTCTGCTTTTTGGCGAGCTTGAAGGGCGGCTGTTAATGTACCGTCGTCAAGATAGTCAAGCTCTCCGCCCACAGGCAAGCCATGGGCAAGACGGGTAACAGAAACGCCCGTTTTTGAAAGCCGCTCTGCGACGTAATGGGCGGTTGTTTGACCTTCAACCGTTGCACTAAGGGCAAGGATAACTTCTTGAATCCCCCCTTCTTGAACGCGAGCCACCAGCTTATCGATTTTAAGATCGGCAGGACGAATGCCATCCAGAGCCGATAAAGTGCCCCCTAAAACGTGATAACTTCCCTTAAAGGCGCGGGAACGCTCAAGCGCCCATAAATCCGCAACATCCTCAACCACGCACAAAAGAGTCTCATCGCGTTTTTCGTCACGACAAATAGCGCATGGAGATAAAACATCCCAATTGCCACAAAGGGGGCAGCTTTGCACTTGCGCAGCAACGTCACGCAGAGACTCGATCAACGGCAACATAACCGCCTCGCGTCGCTTAAGAAGGTCAAGCACAGCGCGACGCGCCGAACGCGGCCCCAAACCAGGGAGTTTGGCAAGCAACTGAGTCAAATGATCAAGTGGCGTAGAAGACATCGTTTAAAACGGCAAAGACAGGCCCGCTGGCAATTTCACGCCACCCATGGCTTTTTCGGTTTCTCCCGCAACAACCGCATCAATCTGAGCTTTAGCATCACGGCACGCCGCAATGATGGTATCCTCCAGCATTTCGATATCCGACGGATCCACAAGCTTGGGATCAATCTTAAGCTTTAACAGCTCGCCCTTTCCATTCATCGTGGCCAAAACGGCATCGCCGCCCGCCTGTCCCGTCTTTTCTGTTTCGGCAAGCTTCGCCTGCATGGCCGTCATCTTGCCTTGCATATCTTTTACTTGCTTCATCATTTGACCGATATTGAGCATCGTTTTTTCCTTATTATTAGTAGCGGTAATGATCGGCTTTATAAGGCCCCTCAGAAGAAACACCAAGATAAGAGGCCTGCTTGTCCGTTAGCTTGGTCAACTGCGCCCCAAGCTTGTCCAAATGCAGCCGCGCCACTTTTTCATCCAAATGCTTGGGCAAAGTATAAACCTTAACCTCATATTTTCCCGGATGAGTCCAAAGCTCAATCTGCGCCAAGGTCTGGTTTGTAAATGACGCGCTCATCACAAAGCTGGGATGCCCCGTCGCACAACCAAGATTGACCAACCGTCCCTTGGCCAAAACAATCAGGCGCTTGCCATCGGGAAACACCACTTCGTCCACCTGAGGCTTCACTTCGTCCCACACATAATTCTTCAACGCATCCACTTGAATTTCAGAATCGAAGTGGCCGATGTTACAAACAATGGCGCGATCCTTCATCGCCCGCATATGATCAATCGTGATCACATCCACATTGCCCGTCGCCGTCACAAAGATATCGCCTTGCGCCGCTGCCTGTTCCATCGTCACAACCTGATAGCCTTCCATCAAGGCCTGTAACGCATTAATAGGGTCAACCTCGGTCACCAGAACGCGCGCGCCAGAACTGCGAAGACTGGCCGCCGAGCCTTTGCCCACATCACCATAGCCGCACACAACGGCAACTTTACCCGACATCATCACGTCAGTGGCGCGGCGGATGCCGTCCACAAGGCTTTCGCGGCAACCATATAAATTATCGAACTTAGATTTTGTCACGCTATCGTTCACGTTAAACGCGGGGATTTTCAGCGTTCCGGCTTTCATCATGTCATACAGACGATGCACGCCCGTTGTTGTTTCCTCGGACACGCCACGCACGTCTTTGAGCATATCGGGATGCTTATCATGCATGTATTTTGTCAAATCGCCGCCATCGTCCAGCAGCATGTTGGGCGTCCAGCCGTCCGCGCCTTTCAGCGTTTGATCAATGCACCACCAATATTCTTCCTCGCTTTCGCCCTTCCACGCAAAAACAGGAAGCCCTGCCGCTGCGATCGCCGCAGCCGCATGATCTTGCGTCGAAAAAATGTTACAAGACGACCACCGCACGCTCGCGCCCAAAGCGACAAGCGTTTCGATCAACACAGCCGTTTGAATCGTCATATGAAGGCAGCCGCAAATACGCGCCCCCTTCAACGGTTGCGTGGCGCCATATTCAGCACGCAGCGCCATAAGGCCCGGCATTTCCGTTTCAGCAATCGCGATTTCCTTACGCCCCCATGCGGCCAAAGAAAGATCCTTAACTTTGCAATCGGTAGGAGAGGAAGCCATGAGAAAATCCTTACAAAAGAGGGAACAAATACATGCGCCTGTCCTATCACATGCGGCATGAAGGGGAAAGCTGAAAAAAGAAACCTTTATTTTTTCCGCGCCAAAGCAGACCCCATTATGCTTTCCGGCCCGTTTTCCAAAAGGGTACGAATCGCGGCCTCATCGGTCAACTTAAGAACCTCTTGGGCAAAGGCGATGGCTTGGGGCACACTGACAGAACGTATCTCATTCTTAATTTTAGGCAAACGGGACGGAGCAATAGAAAACTCACGAAGCCCTAACCCTAAAAGCAGCGCCGTAGCGCGAGGATCCCCCGCCATTTCGCCGCAAAGGCTGACGGGAATGTTCGCACGCCACGCTGCGGCAATCGTCAGTTCAATAAGCCGCAAAACCGCCGGATGATAAGGGTTGTAAAGATTGGCCACGCGATCATCGCCGCGATCAATAGCCAGTGTGTATTGGGTTAAGTCATTACTGCCGATCGCAAAAAAATTACACACACGACTAAAGGCATCCGCCGCCAACGCCGCTGCCGGAATCTCAATCATCGCACCCAACGGGGGCAAGGCAGGGGGCATTTTGACGCCGCGCCTTTGCAACCGCTTTTCAATGGCAACAAGGCGCTCACGCACTTGTTTCATTTGATTCACAGAGGACACCATCGGGATTAAAATGCGAACAGGTCCATAAGCCGCAGCGCGCAAAATAGCGCCCAATTGGGCATCCAACAACTTTGTTTCGCGAAGGCCTAAACGAATAGCGCGAAGGCCCAAAGCCGGATTGATGCTTTCTCCCAAGGTTTCCCCTAGCGCCGAGGCGATTTTTTCACCGCCAACATCCAACGTGCGCACCGTCAACGGACGGCCTTCCATTTTCTTGACGAGATCGCGCAAAACCTCGAACTGCTCATCCTCTGACGGCAAATCAGGACGATTCATAAAATTAAACTCGGTGCGCAAAAGGCCAACGCCTGTTGCGCCCGCCTCTAAAACTGAATCGATATCACGCGGCAACTCAAGGTTAGCCTCAACCTTGACCAAGATTCCATCAAGCGTCACGGCAGGCATCGTGCGCAAACCTTTTAGCTTCTTCGTCTCACGCGCCTGTTTAGCCAATTGCGCCTTATATCTTTGCAAGGTTTCCGACGTAGGTCGCAAAACAATAACCCCCGCAAGACCATCGATGATAACCGTTTCGCCTGTTGATACGCCGCCGATAAGCTCTGTCACGCCCAAAAGGGCTGGAATGCCGATGGCTCGCGCCATAATCGCCGCATGTCCCTCTGCGCCGCCAAGCACCGCCGCAAAGCCCGCCACACGCGAAGGATCCATCAAGGCCGTATCGGCAGGCGTGATTTCCTCGGCCAGAAAAATACTGCTGGGCGGAGCGCTTTCGAATGGGTTATATTTTTGTTGCAAAAGATTGCGGATAAGGCGCGCCCCAACCTCACGCACATCGTCGGCACGCGCTGCCAGATATTCGTCCTCCATCGAAGCGAAGCCAGAGGCAATAACGCTAATCTGGCGTTGCACCGCAGCCTCGGCATTCAGTTTGGCTTCAGAAATAGTTTCTTCAACGCCACGCAAAAGGCGCGAGCTGGACACCATCCCCTTATAGGCCTCAAGCAAAAGACCAACGTCCTCATCAGCGCCAGAAGGCAGCGCTTCCGCTTTGGCCTTTAAAAGACCCAATTGTTTTTGCGTTTTTTGAACGGCGCCTTGAAAGCGCTTGATTTCCTTTTCTACCTGTCCTGCGGACAGCGTGTATTCGGGCACAGGGACGCCGCCCTGTTCAATAACAAACGCAGGGCCTATAGCAATACCGCTTGCCACACCAATGCCGCGTAGTGTTTTTTCGCCTTCCGCTTTTTTTCTTCGCTCAGCCGACATCTTCATCAAACCCTCTCATGACAAGATCCGCCAAACAAGTCAAAGCCTGCACAGCCTCGGCCCCCGACGCGCAGAGCTTAATGCGCGTTCCGCAAGGCGCGGCCAGCATCATTAAGCCCATAATAGATTGTCCTGAAACACGCATATCGCCCCGTGCCACATTGACCTCAGCCTTAAACTGCGAAGAGGCTTGCACAAACTTAGCCGCCGCGCGCGCATGAAGCCCCCGCCTGTTCACCAAAACAACCATCTGGCACAGCTCATCTGCGCGAATTCCGTCTGTTTCCCAATCCATAGTTCTCAAACACCCGATGCCGCCATGTTTTCCGTCACAAGCTGAATATATTTTCTGCCCGCCGCGGCCGCTTCGCTGACCGCATCTAAAAGGCTTGCGTTGCTGCGAAGTGAAACCAGTTTGATAAGCGCCGGTAAATTAATGCCCGCCAAAACAACCGCGTTGGCCTTTGGCATCGTGGCCAAAGCCAAATTACTGGGCGTGCCGCCAAACATATCGGTCAATAAAACCACGCCATCGCCTGTATTGACCTCTTTGATCGAAGCAAGAATGCTTTGCCGGCAAACATCCATATCGTCTTCGGGCGCAATGCTAATGGCTTTGGCTTGTGTTTGAAGCCCTACGATTTGATTGACGGCCGACAACATCTCGGCGCCAATGGCTCCATGAGATACCAAAACAATCCCAAACATCCTATGTCTCCCTTTTTCTTTATGTCTTGTTGTTTGCCCGATCAAGATCACGGTGGCCGATGCCAACAATATAGCCCTTTGATGCAATCGCTGTCGCTATTTGTTCGGCCACAAAGACCGAGCGATGCCGCCCGCCTGTACATCCAATCGCAATTGTCAGATAGTTTTTGCCCTCTCGTTGATAGCGCGGTAGGAGCGGAAACAAAAGCTCCATCAAGTGAAGCATAAATCCCTCATAATCTTCGTCTTTTTGTATGTAAGCCGCCACATCCGACTCCAACCCCGTTTTAGAGCGCAAAGAAGCTTCCCAATGAGGATTGGCCAGAAATCGAACATCAAACACCAAATCAGCTTCTCGCGGAATGCCTTGACGATAGGAAAAAGACATCACGTAAAGCGCCAGCCCTATTTCCGATTCAAGCCGATAGTGTCCCACAATCAAGCGCCGCAACTCATGAATTGAAAGGGACGACGTATCGATCACATGATCCGCTTCGCTGCGCAGACCGCTTAAAAGAATCCTCTCCTTTTGGATTCCATCTGTCACAGGGCGATCCAGCGCCAAGGGATGACGACGTCGCGTTTCCGTAAAACGCCGCTGAAGCGCATCATCCGCGCATTCTAAAAAAACAAGGCGCGGCATAAGCGCTTCTTGCCCTTTCAAAAACGCATAAACACGCAAAACTTCTTCAACAGAAAAATTGGCATTGCGCGTGTCAATCGCTACAGCCAAAGCCTTGCCTGCTTGCGCCCCTTCGACCCATTGAACCACAAGACCAAGGCGCAGGTTATCAACCGCCTCATACCCTAAATCTTCCAAAACTTTTAACGCTGTGGACAGCCCCGCACCGGACATACCCGTTAGAAAAACCACAAGGCGTTTGGCCTCCTGTCCTTTTTTATTGTCATGCTTAATCGACATCACAAAACCGTCCTTGCAAAGCCCATCGAATTTTGGTCGGCGTAGAAGCCTCGCATCCGATCAAATGAATAAGGCGAAAGGGGCGCTCCAGCAAAGAATAAAAAGCCTTGCTGGGCAGTCGTTCTAACGCATGCCCTAAGGGCCAAAGCTCCACCACCAAACCAAGGGGAACATTCTGGCTATAGGGAACCTCTTGTCTAAGGCCGACATGACGCACCTCAATCATTCCGGCTAAAGCAGGAGGCGGCGAGGCTAAAACGTGTTCTCCCTCAAGCGTGAGGATCGTTTGATCATCGGCGACAAGCAAGGCGCCTTCTGTCATTAATCGCAAAGCAACGTCAGACTTTCCAACGCCCGCCGCGCCCATCAGCAAAACAGCCTGACCATTCACCGCAACGCAGGAAGCATGAACATTCATGACGTTTAACTCGTAAAAAACAAAGCATGCATATCGCGCAGCCCGTCCACAATAAACTGAACCGACCTTGCCGCCAACAAAACGCCCATGACTCGCGCCACGATGGTGTTGCCGCTGCTACCCAAAACCCGCAAGATACCCCGCGATGCCAAAAGCGTGCCCAACGTCAGCCCCATAACGACCGTCAGCGCCAACAGAACGCTGGCTTCCTCCATCCGCCCTTCGGCACGGCTCATCAACAAAATGATGGCCGTCATACAGCCAGGGCCAGAGATCAAGGGGATGGCCAACGGAAACACGGCGACATCCGCACGATCGGCCAAACCGTTTTGATCCTCTTTTGATGAGCCAAAACGAGTGTCACTAAAGATCATGCGATACGCGATAGAGAACAAAAGAATGCCTCCCGCAACGTGAAAGGACGGCAGACGAATACCAAGGCTTGTTAACAAGCTCTCTCCTAAAAACGCAAAAAACAAAAGAACGCCAAAAGCCACAGCAACAGACTTAAAAGCCGTTGCCTTAATTTCTTTGGCAGGGCTGTGCGCCATAAGACCCACAAAAACAGACGCCACGCCCAAGGGATTGGTAATCACCAAAAGCGAAATAAAAGCATTAAGGAATGTTTGGGTTAGCATAGATTTCTTCCTTTTGGAGAATAGGCAGTATCTAGTCTAAGGCAGTTTTCTCGGCAAAAGAAGCTTTGTTTTGCGCTGCCGCTTTCCGTTAAGGAGGCCTTAACATCCCCCGTTTAAACTCAGCGTTTCCCATTGCTGGAGGGCTTATGGCGTTTTTGGATTGGAGCGATTCCCTATCGGTTCACTATCGGCTTATTGACGCCGATCACAAAAAATTGGTCGAATTAATCAACGGCCTGCACGCTCTTGGCGAATCTGGCGCGACGCATAGCGCCATTGAATCCTCGGTCAAACAACTGACCGATTTTTTAAAAGCCCATTTTATGCACGAAGAAACGCTTATGCGTAAGACCGCCTATCCCAAAGTTATTCCCCATAAAATCGAGCATGATCGTCTTATGAAACAGCTGGAGGATTTTGGAGAACGGTTTAACGCGGAACAAGTCGGCCTTTCACAAGATACCGTTATGTTTTTGCGCACATGGCTTTGCGATCACATTTTGGAAGTTGATACGCCTTTGGGGCAGTGGCTTGCCAAACTTGAACAACCCACAGACAACGCGCCTAAAACCTAATTCCTTGCGCGCGTAATGTGGAAATTCTCCAGCCCTTCAACATCGGGAAGAACCTCGGCCAAGGCGGCAAGTTTTAAATGCCGACGGCGACTTAAGGAAATGGCGACAAAATGCCATTCAACTTGCCCATTATGAAGTTGGATCCTAATCGATCCTGCGGCCAAGTCATAGCCATTTTCTCTTAGGATTGTTTGCACAAGATTTTGAGAAGGACGAAAGTCTTTTTGAAACTGCATCATCACCGCAATGGGGCGCCGCGATGGCAAGAAAAGGTCAAAGCGCATCCCCATCATCACAAAGACTTCGGCCAAAAGGGTCATCACGAGCGCGGGGCCATACAAGCCAAGACCAACAAGAACGCCAATCGCCGATGAAGCCCAAATCGAGGCCGCCGTTGTCAACCCGCTTATGTTCAGGCCGTTCTTCATAATAATGCCCGCGCCTAGAAACCCAATGCCCGTGACAATGCCTTGGATTGTGCGCGTTGGGTCAATAATAGCGACATTGATGGGCGAATGCCCTTCCAACCAAAAACTGGGATGAACAGAAACCGACACCAAAATCGAGGAGACCATGCACACAAGGCCATAGGTGCGCATCCCTGCGGCGCGGCCATGATAGGATCGCTCATAGCCAAACAGAAAACCAAGAGCAAGCGCCACCGCCATGTCCGACATAAGGATCAACTCAGGCGATGAGCGGAAATAAGACTCTCCTGCCTTTATGATATCGCTTATCAAATCAATCATCGTTTTTTCCAACAGCCGCTAAGGACTCAAGGGGGTGGTAAAAAAGGGTTAGGCTCCAGAAGGCTCCCCCGATGCGCCCTCTAAAAAGGATGTTTCCTCAAGGGTTGAAACACGCCCTAAAACAACATTGCGATGAGGAAAGCGTCCAAAACGCTGAATTGTTTGGGCGCGCCATTCGGCCGCATCCACCCATTCAGGATCCTTGGTTCTCTCGCGCACATAAAAAACCGCAAGACGCTGATCACCCATGTTTTCAGAGTGTTCAAAAGGCAAATAGAAAAAGAGCTTAAAATTCCGATCAATCCTGTCATCAAAGTGACGAATGATCGCCTGACGAGCCAACTCAAGCGCTGTTTCATCCGTAGCATACGCACGGGCTGTTCCACGAAACATGCGTCGAGGGAAAACATCAAGCAGCAAAAGCAAGCATAACATGCCTTCGGGCGTTTCCTCCCATTCCCGAAGCTCATCCAACGCCGCACGTTCATGCGCGGCGAGAAAACGCTCACGCACGGCCTCATCCAACGCAAGGTCATGGGCAAACCAGCGCTTGGGGCCAACTTCATAAAACCAGAAGTTTAAAATCTCTTCAGGATCGGTCAACATGTCCGCCCACCCTACAACAGGAATGTTACCGAAGTGTTACCGCCAGCCTGATGCCCTTTTAACCTAGTTTTTTATCAAGCGGCTTGGAGGGCTTAGGGGGTGCGGCTCCATTCTTCCGCACAGGCCCGTCTGGCAACGATCCGGCAACCAAAATGACCTGATCGACATCCCCATGTTTTTTTTCCCATTCCCTAATAGTTTCAACCAAAACACGGGGAAGGAAGAATCCATAGGTTGCGGCCATGCCGACGTGATGGGCCGCCAATGAAAGCTGCGCTTGCGGCACGCCCTTAGAAGCAGCCTCTTCAATACACTTCATCCCCCGTTGTGTTTTTTCTGAATCTCCAGTCTGCGCCACCAAAAAAGCGCCAAAAATATAAAGCGCGATGGCATCTCCCTTTTTCGCCATGGCGGCAAGCCTCTGAAGAGGTATTTTTTTCATGGCACGAATCTGTTCAGCGCTGTCCCTCACCCGTTGAGCATTGGCATCACAAACGGCGCGCGCCACAAACTCTTCAAGAAGCAGGCCATCGTCTTCTCTTTCTGCCGCTTTTTTTCTATTTTCGCTCGTTTGATCCATTCTCAATCCCCTTAAAAAATAACACCCTTATTTTATAAAGCCCCTTCAAAAACACAAGCGCCTTTTCAAGGCTCTACCGCGTAGCCCAAGTTCTTATATTCCCAAGATCAACGTGAACATGGTTACTAGACGGATAAAAAGAAACGCCCCCGCGCTGCATGGTTTTTGCAATTTCAGCGATAGCCTTGCCGTTCACATTCTTGATGCGGAAATCAACGGCCCACCCGTGTACGTGCAAACTTTCCTTAGCCACCTGCCCATTCGAAGAACGGAGCTTCTCGTTTGTCGCGCTGGCGCGATACCCAGACAACACCTCAAAAACAACGGTCGGCGGCAGACCAAGACGCGTGCGAATATCAACCATATAATCAATCAATTCTGGATCGATTTTACCGATTTTATTGACATGCCGATCACGAAATAGTTTTTCTATAGAACTCATAGCATCGGGATCGTACCCGCCGTTTTTATAATAAGTCAGGTTTAACCGTTCATGGCTGTGAGGATGAACCAACACAATGGAGCGCGTCAAAGCTTTATCAGGACGGGTTTTTTCGCCGCCATATTGCTTGACAAGTTTACCCGTTGTTGAGCCGCTGCCGCCCATACACCCCCCCAACAGCATCAACAAAGCAACAATAAACAGCCCCCCCCTTCGCATAACGCCCTAACCTTTCCGCCATGCGGGATTGATTTGATAGCCCCCCTGCTCCGTTAGAAAAACATCGTTGCCATCGTCCTTCTCGCCCATCAATTTGCGGCGCAGCCTGTAAATATGTGTCTCAAGCGTATGGGTATCGATCCGCGAATCATAGCCCCAAATCGCCGCGAGCAACGCGTCACGCGGCGCGGGCGCTGTGGCCTCCCACAAATAATCAAGAAGACTCGCTTCTTTGTCGGTAAGTTTGACGCTTTCGCCCGTTTCTTTGTGGATCAACTGCCGCGCCCGCGCCTTAAAAAGCCATAAGCCAAGAGAAACAGTTCCATCGGACACTTGTTGATATTGTCTTTGATAAAACTGAAGCCGCGAGAGCAAAAACCCAAGACGCAAAGGTCTTGTAAACGCCTCAGCAACGCCCCATTGTTCAACGGCCTGAGGCGTATCGCCCAGCACCAACAAAAGAGGCTCTGGCTTTCCCGCTGACAGGCGCGAGACAAAGGCCATCGCCAACGTCTCTGTCACAGGCGCTTTCTGCGCATCCCAGAAAATAAGAGGCGGAAGAGCCTCACGCCACGCGCCAAGAGCCTCCTCAACCGAGTCAAAAAGGACATGCTGAAGGTCGCCTTCTGATTGCGACAACAGCTCGCCAAACGTCTGGCAAAGCGACGGATCAGAAGAGATAAAGCCAATAAAAAACATGATGGGGATTATAGCAGGGGCAAAAGAAAAAGAGCAAAAAAGATTTTTAAAAGGGTCTTGGAACTATTCTTCTTCCTCTTCGTCAGGGAGGGGGACGATAAAGGCATCGGCCTCAGCCATCACGGCAATCTCAGGCGCGGCAGGCTTTGGCTCCAACGTCATAAGCTTGGCTTCAGGAAAGGCGCATAGGACGGCTTTCATCAGGGGATGCGCCGCCGCGCGGTCACGCCGTCCTTGCGCGATAGCTTCGTCCTCTTGCGCTAACGTCGGCAAGCCTTCATCATCAACAACGGCAATCATCCACCGTTGTCCTGTCCATTCATTAAGGCATGGCCCCAAACGCCCCACCAATGACGCCGATGCGCCACGTTCAACACGGATCGTCAACTGCCCCGCCACCATGCGCACAAGGTGGACATAAAGACATATCTCGGCATACAGCCCCCCCTCGCGGTTTGTTGCGAAAAGCTGCGCGACCTCACGAAACGTCTGCGGCATGGGCTTTGCCAGAGCAACGGCTTGAGCTTCAACAACGGCCTGTGGCTGAATCATACGCGCAGCATTCCCGCCGCTGCTTGATACTCCAAAGCGCGAAGCCTTAGCCCCACCACCGCCACCGCCAGAAGGCGCAGTCTCAGCGCCCCCTTCGCTGCGTGAGGCTTCTCTTTGTTCACGTAACTGCTTGATAAGGTCGCTAGGCGGGGGCAATTCGGCGGCATAGGCTACGCGGATCAACGCCATTTCCGCTGCCATGGCAGGCTGCGAAGCAGCTTGAGTCTCACCAATGCCCTTCAGCAAAATCTGCCAAGCGCGGGTAAGCGCCGGAATCTTAATCGCGGCCAAATCGGTGAACAACTGTTTTTCGCCTTCGGGCACATCGTCCAGCGCACCGCCCCCTGTCAGGATTTGCGCGCGCGTCAAGCGATGGATCAGCTCGGCCATGTCTTGCAAAATCTGTAAAGGATCCGTTCCGACTTTGATCATTTGATCATAGCCCGCCAGCGCCGCTTCCATCGCGCCAAGAAGAACGTGACGGCACAGATCAAGGCTTGCGCCGCGATCCGCCAGCCCCAGCATATTCTTTACATCCGCCAGAGCGACGCGCCCATTCCCCAAAGCAATCGCTTGATCAAGAAGGCTAAGCCCATCACGCACCGAACCATCGGCGGCATGAGCGATCAACTTGATCGCATCAGGATCAGCGCTCACGTCTTCCAATCCAGCAATACGGGTAAAATGCGCGGCAAGCTCAACGCTTTCAATGCGGCGCAGATCAAACCGCTGGCAACGCGAGAGGACGGTTACGGGAACCTTGCGAATTTCAGTCGTCGCAAAAATAAACTTGGTATGGGGCGGCGGCTCTTCCAACGTCTTTAAAAGCGCGTTAAACGCGTTTTTTGAAAGCATATGGACTTCGTCAAGGATATAGATTTTGTATTTTCCAGCCACGGGGCCATAGCGCACGCCGTCCACAATCTCACGAATATCATCGACGCCTGTGCGACTCGCCGCATCCAGCTCTTGCACATCGACAAAGCGATCCTCGGTAATAGCGCGGCAGGAATCGCACGCATGACAAGGCTCAATCGATCCCGTTGTGGCATCGCGCCCTGTGCAATTAAGCGCCTTGGCGATAATACGCGCCGTCGTCGTCTTGCCAATTCCTCGCACGCCCGTCAGCATCCACGCTTGGGGCAACCGCCCCGATTGAAGAGCATTGGTAAGCGTGCGCACCATCGCCTCTTGCCCAATCAACTCAGCAAAAGTCGCAGGGCGATATTTGCGCGCCAAAACGCGGTAAGGCATCGCGCCGCTGAGAGGGGGGGATTCTTTTTCGCCAAAGAGATTCGTCACAAGAGCTTCCTTTAGAAACTAAAGTGGGAGGCTGGACAATGACCCAGATCGAAACATGGTACGGCTGCTGCCTTTCGGCCCTGACCGGGTTGGCACGGGATCCGCCCAACGCCAACCTCCCGACGGGGTTATAGCAGCTTTTTAAAAAAGAGGAGGGGAAAAAAAGCCCCTACCGTGGCACAACTTCCGCAACACGCAAAGAGCCTGTTTCTTCCGTTAAAGAAACCGTTGGCCAACGCCCTTCCGCCATTTGTTTCAGCGAGGTGAGCGATTTACCCAAACGAGCGCGATAGGCCCAATAATGGGGCAGAACGCGAGCGACATAGTTGCGCGTCTCACGGACAGGCATGCTCTCAAGGAACAGGAGGGGATCGCCCCCCTCTCGGCTTGAGGCCAAGTTGATGGCTTTGGCTGGCCCGCCATTATAAGCCGCCAAAAGAAGGATCAGATTATTCCCAATCTGGGGCATGGCCGCCAAATGCTGCACATACTTTTGCCCCAGAGCAATGTTATAAGCAGGATCAAATAGCTTATCTTGCAAGGCGATAGCGCGAATGTCTTCTTCATTGTCTGCCATAACGCGAGCCGTCGCGGGCATGATTTGCATCAAACCTTGCGCGCCGCTTGCGCTTGTCGCCGTTGGATTAAAAAGAGATTCATGCCGCGCCAGAGCAAACATTAAGGCGCGATCAACCTGATAACCTTCCTTGGGCTGCCACGGCAAAAGCGGATAAAGAGCCAGATCAAACCCGCGTTCACGAGACAACTGCGCCAGCTTCAAAGCCAACGCGGGCATGGGCACATAACGAGCCAAAGCCATCATGGCTTGTTGCTTATCCGGATCGTTTTGCGGGTTCAACCGGCGAAGTTCAGCCTCGGCAAGGGCAAGCTGCCCCACCTGAACAAGAGCAAGAGCCCGCCATCCCGCTTCATGCTCCAATAAAATCGAACGGGCAGAGGCGTCCCAAACGGAAGCCTCTTGATTATCCTTGCTTAAAATCGCCACAGGGCTGCGCCCCAAAAGCTGCGCCGCTAAAAGACCATAAAAACTGCGCTGTACGCGGGCGGCTTCTTCAAGATGACGATGCGCCGCCGCACTGCTTCCTTGCGCTTTTTCGGCACGATAAGCCCAAAAATGAGCGGCAGCGCGATTGCCCTCATTCAAGGCAGGCTGTTCGGCCAACCGCGCAAATAATGTCTTTGCCAGCGTCGTATCGTTCTTTTCCCAAGCAATCAATCCCCTGATCCAAAGGCCAAGGGGCTGGTTAACTCCGGCCGCCACGCCCGTCAAGGCCGTGGCTTGGTCGCGTTCACCCAACCTGAAAAAGGCCGCACCGACAACGGCCTGCGCATCATGGGCGAAGGTTTCCTCTAGCTTCTTTTTATTTTGAGCTTCAAGCAACACGTTGCGCGCCGTCCAAGGATCTCCCTTACGAAGCGCCCGCTGGATGGCACGCGCTAAATTGTTGGTTTGCGCGTTAGCCGCCGTATTTTTGACCATCAGGTCAGGCGCAAAGTTCGCCGCGCCATCGATCTCACCGCCATGGCTCCACGCATCCGCCGATTGAGGAGGCGTCAACGAAGACATGCCTGCCTTTTTAGCCTTGGTGTAAAAAGCTTCGGCCTGAGGCAGCGACGCATAAGCGTGCAACCATGCCGCCAGCTCTGCCCCGCTTGCGTCCCGCTTTTCAAAACGATCGGCCAGCACAGCGCCCATAAGGCGCTTGTCCGTAATTTGCTTGGCCAAGTCATCAGCGGTTTTCCATGCGGCGCGGCCTTGAGCCGCAAAAAGGAGCCGATAAAGAGCAGCCTCTCTTTCAGAAAGCGCTCCCATCGCTTTATCAAGACGCGTCGTTTTTTCTGCCGCCAACAATTCTTCTTTGGATGGGGCAACAACAATCGCCCTTGTCTTCACCGAAGACAAAGTACTCGCAACACTGTCATGAGTAGTTGTGGTCAGGCCTATACTTAAAAAAGCAACGAGGGCTAGTTGTGCGCTGGTTGCAAGACCCTGACCCAAAGTTTTTGGTATGGTCATATAAGCGCCGTACTAGACGCTTATTGTTGCTCTAGCAAGCTTTATCTATTGCTTTCGCTTTAATCATTGTTAATTCATGGGGATTCAATTAGATAGTATCATTAATTTCTTGCTTAAGGCACAACAAATCAATCCACGCCTGTCTTTTGGCTGATGGTTGGCGAAGTAAATAAGAGGGATGATAAAACGGCAAACAACGAATTTTCTCTTTCACCGGATCACCAAGGCAAGGGCTGTACTCTGCCCATTGCCCGCGCTTTTTGGAAAAAGGCTCTTTGGTTCGCAAGAGAGTCTTGGTCGCAAGCTGCCCCAGCACGACAAGAATTTGGGGCTGAACCAAAGAGATATGCTTCTCGGTAAAAGGCAAGCAGGCCTCAACCTCAACTTCGCTGGGAGAGCGATTGCCAGGGGGGCGCCAAAAAACAAGGTTGGCCAGATAAACGGCATCGCGATCAAGCCCTATAGACGCCAACATTTTATCAAGCAATCGGCCACTTTCGCCAACAAATGGAAGGCCTTGACGATCTTCATCCTCGGCAGGGACGTCGCCCACGATCATAATTTTAGCCTTGGGATTACCCGCTGCAAAAACAAGATTCATCGCCGTGGCTTTAAGACTACAGCCATCAAACCCAGCCAAGGCCGTCTTCAACTCATCAAGCGTTGTCGCCGCCAAGGGTTCTGCTGGCGGACGAACAGGTTGAGGCGCAGCAGCAGGCTTGAATAAAACGGAAGAAAGAGGCGTAACAGAAGGCACAGGAAGAGGTGAGCTGTCCATAACGCTGATAGGGGCGCTGGCAGCGGCCACACGGCCCTTCCATTGCATAAAGCCCGCCTCTAGGCCAATCGCTTCGTCAGCGCCCGCCTCGACCTGCCAAGCCAAGGCCGCCGTTGTTGATAAAAAATGCTCCATAGCTTTAGTTTTGAAGGGAAAGAGGAAAAACCGCAAGGATTCTCTGTCCCCCATACCCCCATGCCGAAAAGACTCCCGTTTTTAGGCCTTTTGCAGTATAGTTCTTGGTGGAAGGTTTCTGCGTGGCGCGACAGCATCAAAATCCCCGGGGCCCTAATGATACACCTCTGGGAGCTGTCCCTGACTAAGGCTGTGGCCTTGGATACATGGCACCCACCTGCAAACTGCAGGCCACGGAGGATTGCATGACACCGGCCAAGGCGGGGCCTTCCTCTTTTCTAGAATTTATAGATTGTTTTGCTCTCTCCAGCGCCCTATTTTCTTACTGAATCATGGCCCCCTGAATTAAAAGGTCTGACAAAATGTCTCGCGACTTTATAAAAATGCATGGCCTTGGCAATGACTTTGTCATTATCGACGGGCGCGCCGACGGGTTTTTACCCGACAAGGCCTTTTGTCTGCGTGTGGCTGATCGCCATCGCGGCGTGGGCTATGACCAGCTTATAGTCCTTGCCCCACCCCAAGACCCGACCGCTGACCTTTATATGCATATGTACAATGCCGATGGCTCTATCGCAGGCGCATGCGGGAACGCGACGCGCTGCGTAGCGCATCTTCTGTTCAAAGAAACAAGGCGCACCTCTGGCGTGATCCAAACCATCGCAGGGCTGCTTAAGGTCTGGCAAGAAACCGAAACATTGATCGCTGTGGATTTTGGTCCGCCGCGCCTGCTTTCACAAGAAATTCCCTTGGCCGAGGCCATCGACACACTTAGCGTCCCCATGGCGGGGCATGACGTTCCGCCCGCCTGCTGCGTGAGCATGGGCAACCCCCATGCCGTCTTTTTTGTCCCCGATGTTTTGGCGATTCCCTTGGCAACCATCGGCCCCAAGTTAGAGCATCACCCCCTCTTCCCAGAGCGTTGCAATATTGAGTTTGCTCAGGTTTTAACGCCGAAAACCCTGCGTATGCGGGTGTGGGAGCGCGGCACAGGCATTACCGAAGCCTGCGGCTCTGGCGCTTGTGCCACGCTTGTGGCAGCGGTAAGACGCGGCTTAAGCGAGCGTAAGGCCGAGGTTCTGCTGGACGGAGGCTCCCTCACGATTGAATGGCGCGAAGCCGATGGGCATGTTATTCTTATTGGGCCAACGGCGCTTAGCTTTCAAGGCACGCTTTTTCTATAACCAACCGCGCCCCCACAGCGTACACCTTTAAAAAATGGAAAGACGATGATGATCCTGCCCTCTTTTTTCTCTTTTCTCAAAGATATCCCACAGACGTTCTATTCCTCTGGTTTTTATCAAAGATTGTTGCTTTCTGGGAAAGGATGGGGCTTTGGCTTTATCTTAGTCGCAACCCTCATCAGCGCGATTCAAATCAACTTTATCTTTCTGCCCGCTATGCGCCCATTGATGGAAGAAGCCACCGCGCTTTTTCAAAACCTTCCCGAAGTCACGCTTGAGAACGGGACATTAATCGTCCAAGGGGAAACCCCACAGACGTTCGCCCTCTTAGAAAAAGAAGCAAATGGCCCCCTGATCTTTGTCATCGATACGCGTATCGATATGACGGACGAGGCCGCCTTACAAAAGAAAATGGCGGAAGAAAAAATCCTTTTCATCGCAGGGAAAGATCATTTTGTTATTTATAACGCTGAACAAAAGACCATAAAAATAAGCGCCTTTGATCCCGCACAAAACGTAACCATGACCCACGAAAAATGGGTTGCCTTGGGTGAAAAAATAAAGGCGTTCCTTTTGCCCCTCTCCTCCTTTACGCTGATGGGCTTGCTCTTAATGACCCATCTTTTCACGGCTTTTTTAGGGGCACTTCTTATCTTGATTGTTGCGCCGCTTTTCAAGTTGCGCCCCATTCTGCCTGACGCCATGCGTCTTGCCTCTGCCGCCAAAATCCCCGTTGCCGTTATTTTTCTGATAGCAACGCCTTATCCTCCGTTTCAGGTCGCCATTTGGTTCGGCTTTGTCGCTTTTGGTCTTTTATCGGCGCGGCAAGGGCAAAAAATAACGCAAGGATGACTGTTGTCTTAGATCAAAATGTCTTATAATCCCTTTTCCCCGTAACAACGTACTTTGAAACATCTTATGGCTTCGAAACGACCCCCAAACCGCCCCTCTGCGCCGCAAGCGCCAACGTCTCAGTCAGAAAGTGCGCCAGCACCGTCCATGACTCCCTTGCCGCCAAGCCGCACCGTGGCCGGTGATGGGCAAAGGATTGGCGATATTCTTCGGCGCGTGCGCGAACATCGCGATGAAGATATCGAGTCAATCTCGGACTATTTGCGCATTCGTCCCTCCTATCTTTATGCCCTTGAGAACAGCCAGTACGAAGCTTTGCCCGCCGATGCCTATGTCATCGGCTTTTTGCGCACCTATGCGCTTTATCTGGGGCTCGATGGGCGCGGAGCGATTGATCAATACCGCCGAGAAATGGCGGGACGGCGGCGCAAGCCTCAACTGTCTATGCCTCAACCCATGTCAGAAGGCCAATCCCCAACGATGGCCTTGCTTCTTGGCGCGGCGCTGGCCACTTTGCTTGTCTATGGCCTTTGGTATGCCCTATCAACACCCGATAAGGCTGTGGTTGAACAACCCTTGTCCCTGCCCAAAATCACACAAGAAATAACGCCACAAGAGGGGGTTCCTCTTCAAGAAACTAGCAGCGCGTCGCCTTTACAAGAGATCGTCCCTATCGTCATTCAGCCCAACGAAACAAAGGCCGAAGAAAAAAATAAATCTATAGAAAAAGCGACGCCCTCTGCAACAGAGGCTGCGCCCTCAACGCCACCCTTGAAAAAAAGTGAGCCAGAAAAAAATAAAAAGGAAGCTCCAGCCAATAAAGAGAGTGCATCGCCGCCCCCCGCCCCGCCTACCGTAAAAAGCGAAGACACAAGCAAAGCGCCCCTAACCCTTCGCGCCGATAAGGAAAGCTGGGTTCTGGTCACCGACAGCAAGGGCGTGACCGTCTTTGACCGCACGATGAAGGCGGGCGAAACTTACACCGTCCCCACAGGCAAAGGGCTTAGCCTTACAACCGGCAACGCAGACGGCATCGTTTTTTCGGCAGGTGGAGCCGACCTTCCCAAGTTGCGCTCTGCAGGGCGCGTTGTCCGCGCTGTTCCACTGGATACGGATAAACTTAAAGCGCGTTTGGCAAAAACAGACTCCACAACAGACCCTCAAGAATAAACAAGGAAAGCCTCTATGGATCAACTCAACGACATCAACGCCCATCGCCCATGGAAAAAAATCACACGCCGCAAGACCCGCCAGATCATGGTTGGCAACGTGCCTGTTGGTGGCGATGCGCCCATCACTGTTCAGTCCATGACCAACACGCTGACATCAGACACGCAAGCAACGATTGAGCAAATCCGTCGCATGGAGGCCGTGGGCGTCGATATTGTGCGTTGCTCATGCCCCGACGAAGAATCCACCACCGCACTGAAGGAAATCGTCAAGGCTGTTTCCGTTCCCGTCATCGCCGACATTCATTTTCACTATAAGCGCGGCATCGAAGCGGCGCAGGCGGGCGCGGCGTGCCTTCGCATCAATCCGGGCAACATTGGCTCGGCCGAACGCGTGGCAGAAATTGTCCAAGCCGCCAAGGACCACAACTGCTCAATCCGCATCGGCGTCAACGCAGGCTCTCTTGAGCAAGAACTGCTTGAAAAATACGGAGAGCCTTGCCCCGAAGCGATGGTGGAAAGCGCGATGGCGCACGCCCGCATTCTTGAAGATCACGACTTCTTCAACTTTAAAATCAGCGTCAAAGCCTCAGACGTTTTTCTGGCCGTTGCCGCCTATCGCGGCCTTGCCGCTGCTTGCGATTATCCTTTGCATGTTGGCGTAACCGAAGCAGGCGGCCTTCGCACGGGCACGGTTAAAAGCTCTATCGGCATGGGGCTCTTATTGGCCGAAGGCATTGGCGATACGATCCGCGTTTCTCTTTCTGCCGAGCCGGAAGAGGAAGTGCGCGTCGGCTATGAGATTCTTAAATCCATGGGGCTGCGCTCACGCGGTATCACCATTGTCTCATGCCCCACCTGCGCGCGCAGGCGCTATGACGTGATCAAAACCGTTCAACTTCTTGAAGAACGTCTTGCCCACATCACAACGCCGCTCACCGTTTCCGTGATCGGTTGCGTTGTCAACGGGCCGGGCGAGGCCATGCACACCGACATCGGCATCACAGGCGGCGGCAACAACACGCACCAGATTTATATCAAGGGCGTTGCCGATCATCGTTTAAAAGACGGCAATATTGTTGAACACTTGGCCGAGCTTGTCGAAAAACGCGTGGCTGAGATCGAAGCGGAAAAGAAATAGCCCCCTTCCACGTCAAGAGTTGGCGTTTGGGGTAAGAAAAAAGGGGATGGGCAGGGACAGGCTCCGGCGCGATAGCCCTAGACAGGTTCCTCTGCTTTCTATAGACAAAAGCAACATGATAGATAACAAAGGAATCGCTCCCCATGTTCTTGCGCCCTTGGAATTTCATTCCCCACAATACGAAAATCGACTTTGTCGCTAAACGCTGGTGGGGTTTTTCTGCGACGTTGCTTTTGACCCTCGCCACCGTTATTTCTTTGGCGCTCAACGGGTTAAACCTTGGCATTGATTTTAAGGGCGGCATTTTGATCGAGGCCAAGGCGCCACAAGCGGTTGATTTAGCCACCTTACGCGGGGCTCTTGGCTCCCTCAACCTTGGTGAAGTGACCTTGCAAGAGTTTGGCAGCCCCACCGATGTTTTGATCAGCGTGCAACGTCAAGAAGGCGATGAAACCGCCCAGCAACGCGCCGTTCAACTTATCCGCGAGAAAATGGGAACCAGCTATGAATACCGCCGCGTTGAAGTCGTCGGCCCCACTGTCGGCAAAGAGCTTTTTCAAGCCGGTGTTTTAGCCACCTTCTTTGCCGTTCTGGCCATCGCCATTTATGTCGGCTTTCGCTTTGAATGGCAATTTGGCGTTGCCGCCTTTACTGCCACGTTGCACGATGTGTTGGTGACCGTAGGCCTTTATTCCGTCTTTCAGCTTGATTTTAATTTGACGGCTATTGCCGCTCTTTTGACGCTGGCGGGCTATTCCATCAACGACACAGTCGTCGTTTTCGATCGCATTCGCGAAACGCTGCGCCGCCACAAAGCCACTAATTTGAAAGACGTCATCAACGATTCCGTCAATCAAACGCTCTCACGCACCCTTATGACGGCGGGGGTCACGATTTTGGCGCTTCTCCCCCTTCTTATTTCTGGCGGTCCAACACTGTTCAACTTCTCGGTCGCGATCACGTGGGGCATTTTGGTGGGAACCTATTCCTCCATCTATGTGGCGGCGTCCTTCCTTCTTTACATGCCTCCCTTGCGCCGGATCGACCTTAAGAAAAAATAAGAAGCGCAAGCAGCAAGCCAAAAAACAAAAACGGCGCGAAATGAATATATTCATGCCCCGCATAAGTTGGGCTGAACCGTCGCCATAATTTACGAACACCCAGCCACAAAAGCCCCAGCCAAGAGGCGATCACCCACGCCCAAGCAACAGGCGCAAGGCCAAATCCCAAAACGGCCAAAGCCGTCCATTTGACATCGCCAAAGCCAAACGCATCATGATTGGAAAGCCTGAGATAAATATAATTGGCCAGCCTTAAAACGGCAACCGCCACCGCCGCATAAAGGAACTGCTGCCCCGCCACAAGCCATCCGCCATAGTAGGCCAGTGATAAAAGGGCGACCAGAAACATCCCCACCACGGGGAAATCGGGCACGCGCCCTGTCCGCGCATCAACCCACGACACCCACGCCAGCACAAACAAAATCAAAGACGGCACGAACCAAATAGGCTGCGGATACGAAGCCTTAAGAACAACCATGAGGGAAGGGATATCAAGCACCATGAAAGAACCCTATCCCACGGCTTTAAGCGGCTCAGGCTCTTGTTCATCAAAAGGCGCATCAGGATCAAACGGCTCTTTAGCGAGAAAAGCGTCTTCATGCGCGATCTGTCCCAAATCCCAAAGACGTTCGGCCGTCTCACGCGCCATCTCTTTCCATCGCGTCGTTTCGGCTTGGTTGAGCGTGAGCATTTGTTCCAAATCAAAGGCGCGTTTACGCCAAAATTCAATTTGAGTCGTCAGATTCTGATTTTGATCAACATGCGCGCTCAATTCATCATGCAACTGATCAATTTTGGCTTCCATTTGAACATTGATAGGCGAAAAGAAACCGCGAGTCAGAGAAAGCCCAGAACGCCGCGCCACCTGCGCCAAGTCGGAAAAAGACAAGCCATGACGCAACAAAATGCGACGCGCCATACGAAGCGCGCCCAAAGCCTCTCCCTCATGATCGGAATCGGCCAGCGCAAGGACTTTATCCAATTGATCAACCACTTTTTCGTTCATCTCTTTTTCTTAGCATAAAAAGGAGAGGGAAAGAAGGGCAACATTGGACTCTACCCCTTCCGGCTCCGCAAGACCTGCTCAAAGTGCGAGGGCTGAACAACGGGGGGAAGGCCGCCCTCTGCCGCGTTAAGCGACTTTCGGATAGCAAGCAAGCCGACGCGATTACACAAAGAAACAATTTCGGCGGGCGACATGCCTTGGGTATTATCGGCCAACTGATCAAAATCAACGTCCGCCGAAAGAGGCAATTTGCGGGCATGGATTTGAAGTATCTTTTTACGCACCGCACCATCAGGCATCGGCAGAGTCATGGCAAAATCAAAGCGTCCGGGTCGCAACATCTCCGATGTCAACCGATCCGGCCTGTTCGTCGCGGCCACGACCACCACACCGGAAAGAAGCGGTAAGGCATCCATCTCGGCCATCAGCTGTGCGACAAACGGATGTTGATAGGCCGTCGCATCGGTGTCACCCCCGACAGGTTCAAACAACGCATCGATATTATCGAAAAACACAAGGCAAGGAGCCTTACGCCGCGCCAAAGAAAAACTTTCAATTAAAAAATTGATATTGTTTTTTTGATCACGCGCCAGCATCGAGGGGCAAGAAATCTCAATATAATGAATGGGCATTTGCGCAGCAAGCGCCCGCATAAGCGATGTTTTACCCGTCCCCTGTCCACCCGATAAAAGAATGGAGCGCGGCGGATGAACCCCTGCCGCCATAAAAATATCTTGCCCATGCAAAGACCATGTCAAAGCTTCGCTCAGCAATTGTTTGATGTCGTCCAAACCCGCCACATCGTTCCATAAAACAGAAGGGATGTCGCAAATAATAGCGCTGCTTGCCGAAGGACGTGCGGCATAATAGGCCGTCATAAAATCTTGTTCGGCAACCTTAAAGGCTGCTGCCAAATAGGAAGCCGATCGCGCCAAAGAGCATAAATCACGCGCCGTCATGCCGCTGGATACAGCGGCAAGAGAATCCAAATCAACATCCTCAGCCAACGCAAAACTTTTTGTCGCACAATGCAAAATCTCGCGCCGCCCCCACCGATTGGGCGCATCGACTTGAAGGCGAAAATCGAAATGAGGCGCAAGGCGCGACAGCTTTGCATCGCCTTCAGCCAAAACCCCAAAAACGACGACGTTGGGGTTCATGGGCAACTCATCCAGCAGGCAACCGATTTGCTCAATCAACGCATGGGTGGCTCTGGCAAGCGCTGGCTCTTCCCCTTGCTGCGCCAAGGCCTCTAAATGATCCAAAAGCAGAAAGGCGGGACCGCTTCGGCCAACATCGGCCAACTTGTCTTCAAGACCCGCCGTACCACGCTCTAGCCATTGATTGATCAGATGATAGGCATCAAGGCCGTAAAAAGCCACCTTACTTTCCTTGGCAAGCCGCTCAACCAACTTGGCCTTGCCGCAGCCCTCAGGCCCTGTCAGCAAAATCGAGCGCGCAGTCTGCGCCACGCCTTGGGATAAGCGCGCTTGAGTCAGTTTTTGACAGGTTCGATAGACTTCACGCAGCCCCCCAAGAGAAGGCAGGGTTTGATCTCCAGAAAGAGTCTCATGCGCCACGACAAAGACCGTACTGCTCCCAATTTGAGCCGCGTCGGCAGGCACAACCCCCGTCACCTTAGCCCGCAAGGGAAAACGATCAAGCGTAGGAAACAGAAGCTCATCATTCGCCGCGACGGCACGCTTCATGCAATGCGTAGCCAATTGTTTTTCGCGAGCCATCAAATGCAGCTGATCGATGGAATCGTTGGCCTGAAGCGTGACAAGCTCAGCCACGGGCAGCTTAACGCGATCCGGCAACAGGCGCACTTTTTGTCCTGATAGAACGCCAAGATTGCGTGCCGTGAGGGGGCTGACCCGCGCCAAGCGTTGATTATGATCCCCTAGAAAGGCCGATTGAACCAAAAGGTGACCAAGACGCCCGCCCTCAACACCAATGATATCGCCTATGGCAACGCCCAAGGCCCGCATATCGGAAGGGTCAAGATGAACCACGCCGTCTTGGGTTTCTGGCATTTCATAAAGCGTAAGAGAGACATCAGAAGACATGAAAACCACAGCCCAAAAAGAGAAACCCGAAGGAGGAAAGAGCGGCTAGACCAACCAGCAAAGCTGGGGGCAGGAAAGCTAAAAAACGAATCTGTGCCCCAGAACGGAACAATCCGTTTTTATCATAAAAACTTTATAAACGCCAAATCCTTCTTGGACTGGCATTCAAACCCCCTATGTCATAAAAATCTCACGTTCTTTTTCAAGACGAGAACGAGAGAGCGCATAAATATCCGCCACAACGGGCAACAGGGTTTGAAGCTTATCCGCATCTCGATCTCTTGCTGCTTTTTCCAAGTCTGTCATAAGATGGCTAAGACGCATAAGACCACAACTGGCGCTGCAACTCTTGAGTGTGTGCGCGGTTTCTTGAATCAGCCCATGATCCTGCTCTTTAAAAAGAACAATGCGCTTAACCGAATCGTCAAGAAAGGTCTTTGTCACCAAAGCGACAGCCTCTCTGCCCAAATCCTGCTTCATGCGCTCAAGAACCTTGGGGTCGAAAAGAAGCGGATCGGAAAGTCCTGCACCCTTAGCGGCAGGAGACGATGGCACAGAAACGCCGCCCCTCTCTTCTTCCTCATGACATTGACTATCAAGTTGCAACCAACGCTCAATCACAGCATGAAAGCGGCGGCACTCAAGCGGTTTGCTAAGATAATCATTCATGCCAGCCGCCATGCACATTTCACGATCTTCATCCATGGCGTGCGCGGTAAGCGCCACGATGGGCACTTTTTCGTTATGGCCACCTAACGCACGGATACAGCGCGTGGCCTCAAGGCCATCCATCACCGGCATCGAGACATCCATAAAAATCAAATCATAGTTTTTTGCCTTAGCTCTTTCGAGCGCTTGAAGCCCATGATGCGCCTCATCAACCTGCAAACCAATTTTTTGTAAATAACGGTTGGCAATAAGGCGGTTAATCTCATTATCCTCAACCAATAAAATCCAGTATTCCCGCGCATAATGCGGCTTGATCGGCAAAGGACGCTCCACCTCTTTTTTCGCAACACACCTTTCATCTTTGGGCGCTAAGGGCAACGGAAGCATGAACCAGAATTTGCTTCCCTTCCCTTGCTGGCTTTCCACACCGATTTCACCCTTCATCAAGGTGACAAGACGGCGACAAATGGCAAGGCCAAGACCCGTCCCGCCAAAACGGCGGGTATAGGATCTTTCGATCTGATTGAACTCTTGAAACAGTTTTTGTTGGTCCAAAAGACCAATACCAATCCCTGAATCTTGCACCTCAAACCGCAGCAATTGCCCCTCTTGCCCATCAATTTTTTGAGGCATCATCGCCACAACGCGCAACGAAATGACACCTTCATCCGTGAACTTAATGGCATTAGACAGCAGGTTCAAAAGAAGCTGGCGCAACCGCCCCCCGTCGCCAAGAACCCTTGGCGCAACATCAGCCGCGCAAGAGGACTCAAGCGTGATTTTCTTTTCCCCAAGAAGCGACCCCGCAAACATCGTGATTTCTTCTAATAACGCGCTGATAGAAAGAGGTTCAGGGATAATATCAATCTTGCCCGCCTCCATTTTCGCATAATCCAAAATATCATTGATAATACCATGGAGGACAGAACTGGACGTGTTGGCCATCGACACCAAATGACGCTGCTCATCATCCAACGTCGTCTCTTTAAGGAGTTTCAAAACCCCCAAAACGCCATTAAGCGGCGTTCGTATTTCATGGCTCATCATCGCCAAAAAACTTGTTTTCACGGCGGCGGCTTGCTCCGCCATCGCCTTGGCCTGAATCAACTCTTCTTGCGTTTGCTTAATCGCCGAAATGTCGGTGAAGAAACTTACGTAATAACCGGATCGCCCTTCTTTATCCAAAAAAGGGCTAAGGTTCCACTCACTCCAAAACGGAGAGCCGTCTTTCCGGTAAAGAAGAAGCTCTAAGGCCGCCGATTCATGCGCCTCCATCGCGCGCTCAAAAGCTGTCTGAGAAACCAGATCCGTATTCCAGCCCAACAAAAAACCGGGTTTTTTGTCGCAAACTTCTTCAAAAGAATAACCTGTCAGCTTGGTAAAAGCCTCATTCACAAAAACAATGGGCTTGTTCGGTTTTATCATATCGCGGATAAGAACCCCCACACGCGTGCTTTGCAGGGCCGCAGCAAAAAGAGCGTTGTTTTTCTCCGCCGCACGCGTGCGCAAGAAAGCTTGTTTTTGCTGATATAAAGTGTCCGAAAGAGCAACGATAAGCGCAAAGTTACCGACAAGGACAAGAAGGAGGAGAAGCCCGCGAAGATTATTATTATCATCCCAATAACCAAACAGCCCCAACGCCACAAGCTGAGGAAGCGCTAAAAGAAAAAGGAAGCGATACGATAAGAATCTAGAATCGCGCACGACTATCCTTTAAAAAAGGGAGGGGGAAAAGGCCTTAACCAGTCAACCTTATTTCAAACAAAAAATGATTAAAGATGTGCTTACAATGGTATGATTTCCCTGCGGTCTGGTATAAAAAGAAAGGGAAAGACAAAGACTCCCTTTTTGCCTTAAAAAGAACCCGTTTAACCCCCACATGAGAACAATGACCTTTTCACGATTTCCCCTTCTGCTGATCCTATACCTGATCGCAATGCCCTATGCTGCCCACGCTCAATCAGATGGGCAGCAAGAGCCGCCTGCGTCCGGTACGGGGCTGCCGCTGCCGCGCTTTGCCTCTCTTCATACGGATGATGTCAATCTGCGCACAGGGCCTGGAACGCGCTATCCCATTGAATGGGTCTATCACACCGAAGGCCTTCCCGTTGAAATCACCGCCGAGTTTGACATTTGGCGACGCCTTCGCGATTGGGAAGGATCGGAAGGCTGGGTTCACAAAAACGGCCTGACCGGCAAACGAACCGCCATCATCACGCAAGGGCGAAAATCCCTTTATAGCAGCGACTCCCTTGCCTCCCCTGTCGTGGCCATGATCGAGGCGAATGCAATCGGAGCCATTCAATCTTGTCAAGCCACATGGTGCAAAGTTCACTTTGGATCGATCAAGGGCTATATGCAAAAAACAGACTTCTGGGGGGCTTATGCTCAAGAAATTTTCGATTAGCCCTTTTCTAAAACCAAAGAGATGGCGCGAACGCTTCCTTATAGCCCTGTTAGGGATCGGTTTCGGCTGTGGCGCTTTCTTTCTCTATTTTTCCCTAACGAACAACTTTCATGTCGTCGTTCCCAATGAGCTTTACCGCTCGGCGCAACTTTCAACAAAAGATATGGAGAAATGGCAGTCTCTTTATCATTTTAAAACCATCATTAATCTGCGCGGCGAAAGCCAAGGGTCGCCTTGGTATGATCAAGAACGGGCAGCAGCAGAAAATCTAGGCATTACGCATATCAATTTTCGCATGTCAGCCACCAAACCTTTATCAAACGAAAAATATAATGACCTCATCAGCCTCTACAAAACCGTAGAAAAGCCAATCCTCATCCATTGCCGTGCAGGCGCTGACCGTTCTGGCCTCGCCTCGGCCCTTTATATCGCCGCGATAACGCAAGGCGGAGAAGAAGCGGCGGAAGGGCATCTTTCTCTTAAATATGGCCATTTTTCACTTCCCTTCTTAGGCGAATTTAACATGGATGAAACCTTTGAGATGCTTGAATCCTCTTTTGGTTATGAGGGAACCTAAATGAACGATGGCTCTTTCTCTCTTTCTCATCGCCGCCTTCTGCTGATCATCTCTGGCGGCATCGCGGCCTATAAAAGCCTTGACCTCATTCGCCGCTTGAGAGAACGCGGGGCGCAAGTGCGCTGCGTCCTGACCTCTGGCGGGGCGCAATTTATCACGCCGCTGTCCGTCGCGGCTCTATCGGGCGAGCCTCCCCTCACACAGCTTTTCAGCGCTGAAAACGAACAGCAGTTTGGCCACATCCGCCTCTCGCGTGAAGCAGATTTGATCGTCGTCGCGCCAGCCTCGGCCAACATGATCGCCAAGATGGCGCACGGCCTTGCGGATAATTTGGCCAGCGCCGTTTTGCTGGCGGCAACAGATAAACCGGTCATGATCGCCCCCGCGATGAATGGGCGAATGTGGGAGCATCCCGCCACGCAAGCGAATATGGCCACGCTGGCCTCTCGCGGCATTATGAAAATCGGCCCCGCACGTGGCGCGCTGGCCTGCGGTGAGGAAGGCGCAGGCCGCATGAGCGAGGTTGACGCGATCCTGTCCGCCATTGAATCTTTTTTTGCGCAGAACGCGCCGTTGCAAGGCCATCGCGCTCTTGTCACCAGCGGCCCGACGTTTGAGCCAATGGATCCCGTGCGTTTTATCGGCAATCGCTCATCTGGCAAGCAAGGTCATGCGATTGCCGCCGCGCTGGCAGCGGCTGGGGCGGATGTCACGCTGGTGACAGGCCCCACGGCTCTGCCCGAACCCCTTGGCGTTCGCGTCATCCCCATTGAAACGGCAAAAGAAATGTTGGCGGCATGTAAAAGCGCCTTGCCTTGCGACATTGTCGTTTGCGCGGCTGCCGTTGCTGATTGGAGGCCCAAAACGCAAAGCACTTTCAAGATAAAAAAGAACGGCGGCCACGCCGCCCCGCCCCTCACAATGACCGAAAACCCCGATATTCTGGCCACGCTTTCACAAAAGGGCAAGAGTCGCCCCAAGCTGGTCATTGGCTTTGCGGCAGAAACGGACGCCGTGATCGATAACGCCAAAGCAAAGTTCGCCCGCAAAGGCTGCGATTGGATCCTTGCCAATCAAGTTGGAGGCGGCAAAGGCTTTGGAGCCGAGGAAAACAGTGTGACCCTCCTGCGCCGCGAGGCTAAGGGAACGATCAGCGCCCAAGCATGGCCAACCCTTTCCAAAACCGCCATCGCCCAAAAACTGGTAGAAGAAATTGTGAAGAAAAAAGGTTAACCCATCCCACAAGAAGGATAAAACGAAGAAAAGAGGGGCGGGCAGAAGGGTGGTTGCAAAAAACTTTTTGAAGAGCTATGGTGCGCCTCCGCCACCCTGTTTTTAGGGCATAGAACTCAATAAACAGGAGTGGTTAGAGCAGATTTTTTTGCGCAATCTGTCTTGTTGGGGCGTCGCCAAGCGGTAAGGCAGTGGATTTTGATTCCACCATGCGGAGGTTCGATCCCTCCCGCCCCAACCATCTCTTTTCATCCGCCTTCCTTTTATATCTTGCGCTGTTGCGCCGCTTCGCGGCTCACAGACGCGGGATCCCTCCCGCCCCAACCATCTCTACCCAAAACAGTTCAAGAGTTGGTTTTTAAAACACCCTCCCCATGCAAAAACGGTTGCACTACGGGCAACATAATGTTAAATCGCCCTCCTGGTCTGCTGGATACAGGGTCGTTTCTTTTCGATTTTGAGTAGATCGGGCGCGTAGCTCAGCGGTAGAGCACTACCTTGACATGGTAGGGGTCACAGGTTCAATCCCTGTCGCGCCCACCAAATGTTTCAAAGACTTAGACCCCATTTTGTGTGAGCACCTTCGCAAGTATGGGTGCAACCATGGGTGTGACGCCCTTAATTCCAGCGCGGGCGTAGGTGTTATGAAAACCGATCTTGATTTCACTCAATGGCGCATTGTGATAAATGACGACATGACGGCAAGTGAGCAGAGATAGCCCTGCGAAACGATCACGAAAATGCATCAACCGTAGTGAAGAAATTACTGGGGCTCTGGCTTAGATTCAGTCTTCTTCCTCGTTAAATCTCCACCTCTAATAATAACCGATTAACCCCGCCGGTATATCTTCATTTAAATCAATGCCTTTTGCTTCGAAGAGTGAAAAGAAATTATCATTTGCAGATAAGTCCCATGCTGACAAGTATTCATTGGCATTCAGAATCATCTTGTAACTCTTGCAATTTCTGTCCATCTTTATTTTTATCATCGGGGCACACTATGAGCTGAGTTTGTCAGGAAAAGAAGAAATGACGGTTACCACAATTGAAGCGATCCTACCACCCGATAGCATCGATATTATCCTAGGAAAAAATCTAAGGTTTATTCGAATGTCCTGCGGACTTTCGCAGCAGGATCTTGGAAGAGCAATCGGCGTTTCCTTTCAACAAATTCAAAAATATGAAAATGGGAAGAACAAAATGAGCGGAGCGCGTATGCTCGCCATGGCAAAGCATTTGGACATTCCTATTAATGATTTTTTCCGCAATCTTGATTATACGACATCAAAAAATGATTTTCCGAAAAATGTTGATAAAACAACCGTGGAGCTCATTTATCTTTTTAATTCTTTGCATAGCCCCCAAACAAAGAAAGCTCTTATCAATCTAATCAAGGGACAAATCAATAACCAAAACGCGCAGGCTTTCACCACAAGGACACCAGATGATTGACATCGGTAGCTTTATAGAGGACACGAACGCTGCAAAAACCTCAGAAGAGGTCGTTCGTATTTTTTGTGAAGCGCTGAAGCAACTTGGCTATGATCGATTTTGCTATAGCTTGATTACAGATCACCCTTCTCTTGGGCTTAAAGCGGGGCATGGCGTTGCCAGAAATTACTCATCCAGTTGGATGTCCCACTACCTTGACAATGGGTATGAGAAGAAAGATCCGGTTCCTCGTTTTTGTTTTGCGACAACAAAGCCTTTCACGTGGGATTGGTTGACGTCAACACAAAATCTCGCACCAATACAACATCGAATAATGAACGAAGCCAAAGAGGCCCGCCTGCTTGATGGAGCTGCCTTGCCAATATATGGGGCTAATGGTGAGTTAGCTGGCATTGGCATAGCAAGTAGTTTAGGCGGCGTTAAGCCGGATATAAACTTGCTGAGCAAAATACGCGCCGTAACCCTGCATTTTCACATGGCCTATACGGAGCTGGAGAAAAAGGAGCAAGAGGGCAATACGTCTATGCCTGTCACTATTCATTTGACCATGCGTGAGAAAGAAATTCTGCTTTGGGCTGCCGAAGGAAAAAGTGATCAAATTATAGCAGACATTATAGGCATCTCTTATTCCGGCATTCGTTTTCATATGAATAATGTTTTTAGGAAATTTAATGTTAATGATAGGACGCTCGTAATTGCAAAAGCGATTCGTCATGGTTTAATCCTCCCCTCCTATGTTGGGATACCTGACAAGGTTGTTAGCTTATAAATAACAGCCTGTTCCCTTACTCCTCTTCGTAGTTTGTAGCTATGAAGGAGGGGAAAATGATCGATTGCGTTTCTATCGACAACTGTCACTTGTTTTCGGGCAATCCCATTCGTGAGCAACATCGCTTGAGATATAGAAGCATCATCGAAAGGCAGGGCTGGAATGTTCCTACGGTCGATGAAATGGAATATGACCAATATGACAATCCGGCAGCACAATATCTCGTTTGGAGGGATCGTGACGGTCAAGCGCGCGGTACGTCCAGACTATGCTCAACGGATCGCCCCTATATGCTTAAGGAGATTTTCCCCCACTTGGTCAGCAAGATTAACGTTCCACAGAGCAGCGCGATCTGGGAAGGAAGCCGGTTCTGCATAGACCCCTCCTTGCCACCCCAGATGCGCCAACGCATCATGCAAGAGATCATTCTCGGCTATCTCGAATTTAGTCTCGACAAAGGGATCACGGCTATTATCGGCGTTATGTTCCCCGTCTATTGGCGTAATATTTTTGTAAAAAACGGCTGGGACGTATCATGGATCGGTGAGCCCTGCGTAAGCGAAGAGGGCCACAAAATCATTGCAGGTTGGCTACCGGTTTCTGAATCTATTCTGAACGCCGTACGAGAAAAGACTGGGATTTATGAGCCCGTTCTCTCTTACGGACATTCCGCGCCCATTCTTCGTGCTGCTTAAACAGGGGGTATTATTGTGAACACGAAAAATTCCAATACAGCGGACATCGAAGGCATCAGAGCCTCGTTGAGTTACCTGTCTTTTGAAGCTGAGGGAGCTGGCCTTTCCGAGGTTGCTTCCATGCTCCAACAGGCAGCGCAAAGGTGCGACCAGAAAGAAGCAGAACAAAAGCCAGTCGAAACCCTTGCCGATAGTGAAACGATCAAAGCAATTGACTTCCTTTATCTCTTCTACGGTTCCTCAAGAGAATCCAAGGAATGCTTCTTGGAATACGTTGATGTCATGTCACAGTGGTTGTCTTTTAAAGTTAGAACCTCCAATGAAAACACCGCTCACGTTATGATGGACTAATGATTTTGCACGGGATCGGGAACTTGAGGCCGAGCACAAGGATGATTTGAAAATTGGGAAATAGCCGTTTGGATAACCCTGCTTTTTTCTTTTCGACTGTCTTGTTTCGAAAACAAACAGCCCTATACAGAAACGAGTCATTCCTTTTTGATGGGAACCCTTTGAAGCTATGATCATGGAAGAAGCTGGGCACTCGCTCTTCGACCATGGGCAAACCATGTGTCGTTACTATGTGCAAAAAGCGATAAGATTTGACAACGACCAGCAAAAACTGATAAAAACTTCAAAGAAATGGCGCGAAAATTAGGGTTTGGTGGCTCCTTGACATGGTAGGGGGCACAGGTTCAATCCCTGTCGCGCCCACCACTTATGGCAGGAAGAACCCCATGCCCTTATCCTGCTTCCCAACTTGTTTTCTGCGCCATCCCACGACTGTCCAATTCCTAAAGTTCGGGATCATTGGCTTAATCGGCTTTGTTGTCGATACGGCTTTTTTGTATATCGGGATCGGAGCGCTAGACCTGAGCCGCATCGCCGCGGGCTTTTTCGCCTTTCCCTTTGCCGTCACAGTCACATGGATCGGCAACCGCATCTTCACCTTTCGCGATCACGCGCATGAGCCTTTGGCCAAGCAATGGATCAAATTTGCTGCCGTATGCGCGGTGGGCATCGTGTTTAATCGCGGCACGTATGCGCTGATGGTCAGCCTGATTCCCTTGGTTTACGATTATCCCGTACTGGGCCTTTTGGGCGGTACGGCGGTGGGGATGTTCTTTAACTTCTTTGCGTCTAAAAGGCTTGTTTTTAGAACAACCTCTTGAAACTGAGAAAAAAGACCCCACATCATTCTCAGTAAGGAGGCGTTGCCATGGATTTTTCAAAATACACCGAGCGAGCGCAGGGCTTTATGCAAAACGCGCAGATGGAGGCGCTCAAGCATCAGCATCAACGCCTTTTGCCTGAGCATATGCTTAAAGTCCTGATGGACGATGCCGAAGGCATGGCCGCTGGCCTTATCAAGGCCACGGGCGGCGATGCCAAGCGCGTGAAAGACGCGACGCTTGCGGCGCTTGATTCCCTGCCCAAAGTCTATGCCTCTGGCAATGCCGATCAACTTCACCTTTCGGCTGAGTTTGCCCGCGCTTTAGGCGTGGCCGAGGATTTAGCGCACAAAGCGGGCGACAGCTTTGTTACCTCAGAGCGCCTGTTGCAGTCCCTTTCCCTCGCCACCGGAACAACCGCGCAAAAGATTTTGGCCGAAGCGGGGGTCACGCCCGAAAAACTAAACGCCGCCATCAACGCTCTTCGCAAGGGGCGCACCGCGGATAGTTCTGGCGCGGAGTCAGGTTATGACGCTTTAAAGAAATATGCGCGTGACCTCACCGCCGCCGCCAAGAACGGCAAGCTGGATCCCGTCATCGGACGCGATGAAGAAATCCGCCGCGCCGTGCAAGTTCTGGCGCGGCGCACAAAGAACAACCCTGTATTGATCGGTGATCCGGGTGTGGGCAAGACCGCGATCATCGAAGGCCTCGCACAGCGCATCTTTAAGGGCGACGTGCCAGAAGGCCTCAAAAACAAGCGTGTCCTATCCCTTGATCTTGGCTCTTTGATTGCGGGCGCGAAGTATCGCGGCGAATTTGAAGAGCGCCTGAAGGCCGTTTTAAGTGAGATTTCCGCCGCTGCGGGTGAGGTTATCATCTTTATTGATGAGCTTCATTTGCTGGTCGGTGCAGGTAAAACAGAGGGCGCAATGGACGCCTCGAATATGCTCAAGCCCGCGCTGGCGCGTGGTGAACTTCACTGCATCGGCGCGACGACGCTGGACGAATACCGCCAGCATATAGAAAAAGATGCCGCCCTCGCCCGCCGCTTTCAACCGATTTTCGTAAGCCAACCGAGCGTTGGGGACACCATCTCGATCCTGCGCGGCCTGAAGGAAAAGTATGAGCTTCACCACGGCGTGCGCATTACGGACGGCGCGATTGTTGCCGCCGCAACACTGTCCAACCGCTATATCACCGACCGTTTTCTGCCCGATAAAGCCATCGATTTGATCGATGAAGCGGCGGCGCGTCTGCGCATGGAAGTGGACAGCAAGCCCGAAGAGATTGACGAAATTGACCGCCGGATTATTCAGCTAAAGATTGAGCAAGCGGCTCTTAAAAAAGAAACCGATGACGCCAGCAAAAGCCGCCTGATCAGGCTTGACGGCGAACTGGCGGGGTTAGAGGAAGAATCGAGCCGCCTGACCACACGCTGGCAAAACGAAAAAAGCCAACTAACCAGCGCCCAAAAAATCAAAGAACGAATTGAGGCATCTCGCTCTGAATTGGAAGCCGCACAACGAGCAGGCAACTATACCCGCGCGGGAGAGCTAACCTATAGCGTCATTCCCGATCTTGAAAAACAACTGGCGGCGGCGCAAAGCCAAGATGAAGGCGCGATGATCAACGAGGTGGTGAAGGACGAAGACATCGCCGCGATTGTCAGCCGCTGGACGGGTATTCCCGTCGATCGCATGATGCAAGGCGAGCGCGAAAAACTGCTGGCGATGGAAGATCACTTGCGCCGCCGCGTGATCGGTCAGGATGAAGCCGTCATTGCCGTGTCACACGCCGTGCGACGTGCCCGCGCAGGCCTGCAAGACCCCAACCGGCCAATGGGCTCGTTCCTTTTCTTGGGGCCGACGGGCGTAGGCAAGACCGAGCTGACCAAGACTCTGGCCGCCTTTTTGTTCGATGACGAAACGGCCATGCAGCGCATCGATATGTCGGAATACATGGAAAAGCACGCAGTGGCGCGGCTGATCGGCGCGCCACCGGGGTATGTTGGTTATGAAGAAGGTGGCACGCTGACCGAGGCCGTGCGCCGTCGCCCCTATCAAGTCATTTTGTTTGACGAGGTGGAAAAGGCTCACCCCGACGTGTTCAACATTTTGTTGCAAGTGCTGGATGATGGCCGCCTGACGGACGGGCAAGGCCGCACCATCGATTTTCGCAACACGCTCATCATCCTGACCTCAAACCTTGGCGCTGATCTTATCGCCGCCGATGCGGGCGATGAGCTTGCGCCCGCCACGCGCAGCGAAGTGATGGAAACCGTCAAGCATCATTTTCGGCCAGAGTTCCTCAACCGCCTTGACGAAATCCTGCTCTTCCGCCGCCTTAGCCGCAAGGATATGACCTCGATTGTCGATGTTCAAATCGCGCATCTGCAAAAGCTTTTGGCCGCGCACAACGTCACGCTAAGCGCCCACGCGGACGCGCTGGCATGGCTGGCCGATGCGGGCTATGACCCCATTTATGGCGCACGCCCGCTTAAGCGCGTGATCCAACGCGAGATGCAAAACAAACTAGCCGAAGAATTTTTGGCAGGCCGCATTAAAGAAGGCGCTCACGTCACCGCCAAAGTCGAAAACGGAAACCTTGTTTTTACGACGGCATGAACGGCTTGCTTCTTTCTGCCCACAAAGCCGTCCATAAAAGCCTTGGCTAACCTGAATAATGGGTTTGAAGAGCAAAGAAACCAACAAAAACCATGTCATTCCCGCGAAGGCGGGAATCCAGGAGTCGCAAGAATCCAAAATAAACACCTAGTCCCCTGGACCCCCGCCGGAGCCTGCCCCGTACTTGATACGGGGCGGGGGTGACACTTTCTTTTGTTTTTCAACACAGTCAACCCATAACTTGGGTTTGGCTATAACCGATCCAAAAGGATTCAAAAAAGGGGGCAACGCCCCCCCCTTTTTGACCCTCTTTTTGCCTCTTTTTTTGCCCCCTTTTTCGCCCCATAAAAAACCCAATAGAATCAACGAATCTTGGGGTTTTTATCGATTCTCAGCCCGAAGAGCGTAGGATTGTGCCTCTCGA
>DYDA01000002.1:0-53903 GCA_020718105.1 Micavibrio sp.
AAGGGGGGAGGGACTCTATTGTCCTTGCTGAAACATCATGCACGATGCCAACTTTTGAAGTGTGATCAGTATAAAACAGTTCAAGTGTTGTTTTTATTTTATTCCCTTGTAATCGGCGCAGGAAATCTATAAAATCACTTTTATGGCAACGAATACCGCCCTTTTTGCTCTTCTTATAAAGCCCTTTTTGAAACACAAAAAGGCCTGAGGCCTTTTTATATTCTGGCTGCGGCCTGACGTTGACGTTCCGCCCCAGCCTTCACCACAAAAAACAAAAATGTATCTTCATCCTCTTTTATTGGGAGTTGTATCCTTATGTCTCGTTCCACACACAATCTTGTCGCGTTTCCCATTCATGCGCAAAACTTCAGGCCTCATCCGCTCACCAAGCTCTGGCAACAAGCCTTTTACGACCTGATTCAAGAACAAGCTGAACAACACGCCTTTGCCCCACCAGCCGTGGAAAGGGAGCGCGAGGCCGAGGCGCTTTTCGATGCCATCACGTATCAAAAACAATGCGAGGCCTTCCTTGTTATAGACACGACGATTCCAAGGCGGCCTGTACCGTTGACGGCCGTGACTTATTATGACGCCCACAACGGGCGCGGCGCTGGCCTTTATCTTGAGGACATTGTCACGACGAAGCATGAACGCGGACGCGGCGCAGGATCGTTTGCTTTGGCGACGCTGGCTCAACTTGCTCTTAAGAAAAGGTATCATTATGTCGCATGGGAATGTGCGGCGCATAATGCGGTGGCGCAAAATTTCTACACTTATCACGGAGCCTTGCGCCACAATGACCAACACACATGGCGGCAAAGCCAAGTCCCCAGCGCAGAAACGATCGCAAGCCCTGACCTGACCTTTCGCAAGCTCAGTTGGGGCAATCACGAGCAGCTTATGACGTTTTTCGAGCAACAGGGAACGCCCCTTCATGAAAATCAAAGAAATCTTTTGCGCTGCAAGGCTCACGGCGAAGATCCCCTGTTTATCGTCGCAAGAGAAACGACAAAACGCGGAATCGAAGGCGATGTCGTAGGCATGGCCTCGGCCTATCCTAGCTTTTCAACCTTCCGTATTGTCAGCGGTATGCACATCAGCAATCTTTATGTGCAAGATAATGATCCACAGATTGCCGCAAACCTTCTGCGTCAATTTACGCCGTTGCAACACCAAAAGAACTTATTGGGGCATACGGATATCACCATTGCTGATCGGCAAAAGGAATGGCTTAATCCCGTCGTCACGGGGGCGGGGTTTGAGCCGTTAGCCTATGGCGAGGACAAGATGATCGTCAGAAGCCTACACGATTCCGCGCTTCATAAGCTTGCCTGCCGTTATGGCAACCGTAACCTGATCACTCATCTTTCTTATTAAGGGGGACGTCTTATGACAACCTTGTGTTTCTATCATCCCGATAACGAGGCGCATGATCCAGGCAAAGGACATTCAGAACGCGCAGCGCGGATCACAGCCATCGTTAAGGCGCTGCGCGCCCTTCCCCAACCAAGCATCGCGTGGCGCGAGTCTCCTTTGGCGGATCACGAAGCGCTCTTTTTGACCCATACGCCCGCCTACATCGACTTTGTTTTTAAATCCGTCCCGCAAAGCGGTTACTGCACGATTGAATTGGATGAAACCGTTTGTTGCGACGACGATGCGGGTGAGCTAACCGTTCTGTGCCCTCGCTCTGGCGATGCTGTCTTGCGCTCTGTTGGCGGCGCGTTGCAGGCGGTAGATGAAGTTGTCACAGGAAAAGCTGATAACGCCTTTTGCCTGACGCGCCCGCCGGGTCATCACGCGATGCAGGGTAAGGCGATGGGCTTTTGCGTGGTGAACAATGTCGCCATCGCGGCGCGGTACGCGCAGAAAGCACATGGGCTGAAGCGTATCGCCATTGTTGACTTTGACGTTCATCACGGCAACGGCACGCAAGCGATTTTTGAAAAAGACACGTCCGTCTTTTTTATCAGCCTGCATCAACTCCCCCTGTGGCCGGAGTCGGGTTATGAGGACGAGGTTGGCGCGGGCAACATCCTGAACATCCCCATTCCCCCCAACACGCCACGTGAAGCATGGCTGACCCAATGGCGCGAGAAAGCCATGGCGCGGCTGGAGAGAGAAGACTTTGACCTCCTTCTTGTGTCGGCTGGTTTTGATGCGCATAAAGATGATCCTAAGGGATCGCAGAATCTGGAGACAGAGGATTACGCGACCCTCATGTGCGATCTTAAAGGCATGGCGGAGCGCAAGTGCCAAGGCCGTCTTATCGCCCTGTTGGAGGGCGGCTATAACATCGAGGCCAGCGCCACCAGCGCCGCCGCCGTCATGGGGGTTTTGTCAGACCAATAAGGTCAAAAACGAGGCCTTGTTTTGAGTGTTTGGAAAAATCGACCACAGAAGGGGTCTCACGGCGCTTTAGGTGATCGCTGACGCGTTATTCTGATGCCTCCGCTACTCCCATGGCCTAGGATTTCGCCCCCATTCAGCGCTCGTTTAAAGCGCCGTACGGGGCCTTTTAAAACTGCCTAAAAAATGGTCAAAAGGAGAGGGGTTTCCCCTTCCCTAAATGCTGAATCCTGAATCCTGCCCCCCACCTACACGCTGGCGCCGCCGACGGTCATAGCATCAATCCGCAAGGTCGGCTGCGCCACGCCCACGGGGACGCTTTGCCCGTTTTTGCCGCACGTACCAACGCCCGTATCCAGCTTGACATCGTTGCCGATCATGGAAACCTTTTTTAGAACCTCAAACCCTGAGCCAACCAATGACGCGCCTTTAACGGGACGACCAATCTTGCCGTTTTCAATTTCGTAAGCTTCAGTGGCCGAGAAAACAAACTTGCCAGAGGTAATATCCACCTGTCCGCCGCCAAAGTCGGCGGCATAGATACCGCGATCAACCGAGGCGATAATCTCTTCAGGCACATGGACTCCCGCCAGCATCATCGTGTTGGTCATGCGAGGATACGGCTGGCACGCAAAGCTCTCACGCCGCCCGTTGCCCGTGGACGCGCCGCCCATCAGCCGCCCGTTCAGGCGATCTTGCATATAGCCGACAAGCTTGCCATCCTCAATCAACGTCGTGCATTGCGAAGGCGTGCCCTCGTCATCGATACTGATCGAGCCGCGCCGATTTTCCAGCGTGCCGTCATCTACAATGGTCACGCCCTTGGCCGCCACTTGCTGCCCCATCAACCCCGCGAAAGCCGAAGTCTTCTTGCGGTTAAAGTCGCCCTCTAGGCCGTGGCCGATAGCTTCATGCAAAAGCACGGCGGGCCAGCCCGCGCCGACCACCACCGTCATCTCACCCGCCCGCGCTTCAACAGCGTCAAGGTTCACCAGCGCCTTACGCAAGGCTTCATCGGCCATGCCCTGCCACTGCGCGGGATCAAACAGGTGATCATAGGACAGCCGTCCGCCCGCGCCGCGCGCGCCGCTTTCCATGCGATCCCCCTGCTTGGCGACAACCGATACGTTGAGACGCACAAGAGGGCGAATATCCGCCACACGAAAGCCCCCCGCGCCAATAATCTGCACCGCCTGCCACGTCGCGGCCAGCGAGACGCTCACCTGATGGACATGGGGATCACGCGCACGAACATAAGCGTCGATCTCTTGCAACAGCGCAAGGCGTTCTTCAAAAGTTTTAGACAAAAGAGGATTGTCATCGCCATACAAGTGGCGGTTCGTGCCGATGGGGGGCAACGCCAGCGTGCCCGCATAGCCGCCCTTCACCGCCGCCACGGAAGACGCGGCGCGGTGCAAAGTTTCCTCGTCCAAATTAACGGCATGGGCAAAGCCAATCGTCTCGCCACACACGGCACGAAGCCCAAAGCCTTGCGAGGTGTCAAAGCTGGCTGTGCGCAGCTTGCCATCGTCCCAGACCATGCCTTCGGATTGCGCGTATTCAAGATACAGCTCACCATCATCCGCACCCACAAGCGTGTCGCTGACAAGGCGTTCAACCTTGCCGCGATCCAATGGCGTGGCATCGAAAAAAAGCTTATCGGTTTGAGTAAGGGCGGACATAACTTTAATTTCCTTCGCTCAACAGCTCTTTGACCTTGCTGGCGAGTTGCTTGAGGGAGAACGGCTTGCCAAGGAAATGGATGACCTCGCCCGATTTGAACTGCTCGCGCAGGCGGTCTTCAGTATAGCCAGACACAAAGACGACCTTCATCTTGGGCCATTTTTCTTGCATATGCTTGTACAAAGTCGGCCCATCCATCTCTGGCATCACGACGTCCGTGATCGTCAGGTCAATCTTGTCGCCTTCTTTTTCCAAAATCTCTAAGGCCTCTTCGCCGCTACGCGCTTCAAGGACGTTATACCCTTTGTTCTTCAAGGCGCGGGTTGAAAACACACGCACAGCGTCTTCGTCCTCAACCAGCAAGATCGTGCCCGCGCCCGTCAGATCGGGGCCTGGTTTTTCCTCGGCATTTTCGTCCGTTACCTCAACGACGCGCAGCTTTTCACTCTCAGCCATCACAGGCAGGTAAACCGTAAAGGTTGTGCCCTGCCCCACGGCGCTGTCCACATGGATAAAGCCGCCCGTTTGCCGCACAACGCCGTACACAGTGGAAAGGCCAAGGCCAGTTCCAGAGCCGATTTCTTTCGTCGAGAAGAAGGGATCAAAAATACGCGGGATGATTTCCGATGGGATTCCCGATCCGGTATCTTGCACCTTGATCAAGACATAGCGCCCCGGTGGCATATCATCTTGACCGCGCAGAGCGTGGTCTTTTTGGATGTGGTTGGCCGTCGTGATCGTGACCGCGCCGCCATCAGTCATGGCATCACGCGCATTGACCACAAGGTTGATCACGACCTGCTCTAATTGGCCTTGATCAACTTTGACAAGACCAATGTCACGCCCGTGAAACATATCAAGGCGTATCTGCGCGCCGATCAGGCGGCGCAAAAGCGCCGTCAGCTCAGACACCACATCAACAATGTTGATGACCTTGGGCTGCAAGGTTTGCTGGCGCGAGAAAGCAAGCAATTGGCGCACAAGGTTGGCGGCGCGGTTGCCGTTTTGCTTGATTTGCATGATATCGGTAAAGCTTTGATCGCCCGGCTTATGCCTCATCAAAAGCAAATCGCAAAAGCCGATCATCGCCGTGAGAAGATTGTTGAAATCATGCGCGACGCCGCCCGCCAGCTGACCGATGGCTTGCATCTTTTGCGACTGGGCAAACTTAATCTCCATGCGTTTTTGCTCTGTCACGTCGATGAAATAGAGCATCAGCCCGCCATCGCCGCCGCCTTCACCTTCGATTTGGGTCGCATCGCCAAAGCGTTTGGCAAACACATGCACGATGATGTCGCGATCCGCCTGCAAAAGTACTTCAATCGGCTTGGTCATGTCCGCGCCAGAGAGAACCTGCGCAAGAATATCCAGCGATTCCTTACGCGCTTGCTGCGCGATAAGCTCGTCAATTGGCTGACTGATGGTGGCCTCGCGCTTGCGCCGCGCAATCGTCAAGAACGCCTGATTGCATTCCATCACGATAAAGTTCGCATCCAAAAGAAGAACGCCAATCGGCGCTTGTGCGAACAGACGTTGGAAGCGATATTCCGACAGCGACAAGGCCATCTGCCACTCACGTTCGGGCGATAAATCGCGCACGACAGAGCGCGTGCGCAAAGCCTTGCCGTCCTCTGAGGGGACAACCGTTTGTGTGACGGCCACAGGAAAGAATGTCCCATCGCGGCGGCGTAAAATCACCTCGCCCCGCGTTTCGCCTTGTGCCCCCACCGCAATAGCATAAGCCGCCGCGCCGTCTGGCGCGTCCTTTAAAATGTCGTGAATGCGCACATCGCCCTTCACAAGGTCATCGGGGGTGACTTGCAACCAATCGGCCAGCGTCTCGTTCACAAAGCGGAAACGCCCATGTTGATCCACCGAATAAATGCCGATAGGCGCATGCGCCATAAAATCGATCAACTTGTTTTGCTCATCCCGCATGGCGCGTTCCATGCGGCGGCTTTCGCTGATATCCTCAAAGCGCCAATGATAATAGCGATTATGGCCATCAATAGGCCTTGCCACAATGCGCCGCCATTCAACCATGCGCTGTCCGCGTATCACGGGAAGATCCGCGATAACCGACTGCCCCTTTTGCAAGGTTTCCTGTATCTGCTTAAACTTTTGACGGCTCTCTGCCGTAGCGCCAAACCGCGCCGCCAGCGCCTCTATCACAGAGCCTTTGCCCCAATCAATCCAACCGCGAAAAGCACGGCTGGCCATCACAACGTCGCCCTTATGATCGGTGATCAACTGCGGGGTGAGCATGCTGTGGAAGGCTTCACGCAGCAAAATCTCTTCCGCCGCATCATCATGGGAATGCTTAATCTGCCACCACACGGCCGCCGACATCCCCAAAAGAGCCGTCGCCAAAAGCCCGCCGATAATCATGCCAGCAAGGTCTCCGGCAAAATAAGGCGCTAACACGGCCACCATGCCAAGCGCCGTCATAACGGCAAGGCCTTGGAACATGCGGCGCAAACGCGCCAATTTCCCGCCCCCGCCGGAAGGCAAGACCCGTGGCGTCAACCAACGCGACAAGGCGCTTAACCCCTTATGAAAAAATATGTTTACCACGCCTTATCCTGTTGCTTGCAACGCAAGGAAACGCATCACGTTTTCCATGAAAGTTCCGACTCACACCGACGAATCGCCCTACTTCTTCCTTAGTCATGCAACAATAAGGGTATGTAATAAGTTAACGAATGCACTTTTGTTTGTTTTTTTGGTCTTATCTCCCTTCACAGTTGAAAGACTCTGTCATGCCATAATGCCAGCGTGACAGGCGCACGCGAATCAGCAAGAATGCCTATGCGCCGCGCCTTTGCTGCCCTTAGCTTTGAGTTTTTGCCTTATGTCACCACGTCCTCTTGTTCGTAATTCTTCCCGTTATCGCCGCAACAGCTCGTCGTGGATGCCCGACCCTTTGCGCGATGCGCTGCTGCGCCTTCTCGTCCGCATCGAAGGAATCGTTATGATCCTTCTGGCCGTTGTCCTCGCCCTTATTATTATCAGTTATCACCCTGAGGACATCTCGCTCAACGTCGCCTCCACAGAATCTCTTCACAATCTTTTTGGAACAACAGGAAGCTATCTTGCCGACTTTTTATGGCAAGCGTGGGGACTCTCATCTCTTTTATTTTCCGTTGTCTTGGCCGCATGGGGTTGGCGCATTGGGCAAGGGCGCGGACTGGATTTGCCCTGGGGACGGGCTTTGGCGGCCTTTTTATCCGTCTTGGCCGCAGGCATCGCGATTGCCGCCCTCACCCCTGAGGCTTCTTTAGAGGCAACCCGTTTTTGGGGAGGCTCTCTTGGCAACCTTATCGCAAAGGGTCTCCTTAGCCTTTTGCCTAAGACAGGCGGCGGGATCATCGTGGCCATCACGATGGGCTTATTGTCTTTGGGAACTCTTTACATGGCTTGCGCGCTAACCTTTGGCGAGTGGCAAGACTTTGTCAGCCTCCTTCACAAGACAGTGCGCGATGTCACGGCTTTGATGGCTCAAAAAACGACAACGCTGTGGAACCGCCTGCGCCACCGCGACGAAGAATGGCCCGATGAAGACGAGGAACAAGAAAGCGAAGAAGAGGAAGAAGAAGCAGAGGATGAGGAAGAAGCGGAAGAAGAAGGTGGCGACGCTAAAAGCTTTATCCGTCCCACAAAACGCGCCGTTAAAAAGCCGCTTATCAACAGGCCCAAACCGACAGGCAGGCAGGCGCGGTTGCCTTTGCGTGCGGAAGGCGCTCATGCTCTCCCCCCCTTAGAGTTATTGCAGTGGCCTGACCTATCGCGCAAAAGCGCACCGGATCTGTCCGAAGAAGCCTTGGAAAAAAACGCCAGCTTGCTAGAATCCGTTCTTGCCGACTTTGGCGTGTATGGCAAAATCACGAAGGTCAGCCCCGGCCCCGTTGTCACGCTTTATGAATTAGAGCCTTCACCGGGAACGCGCTCATCACGTGTGATTTCTTTGGCCGACGATATCGCCCGCAACATGAGCGCCGTGTCCGTGCGCGTCGCCGTTGTGCAAGGGCGCAACGTCATCGGCATTGAGCTTCCCAACAAGAAACGTGAGATGGTCTTCCTGCGCGATCTTCTCAGCAGCGAAGCTTATACCGACCATAAAGGCGCCATTCCCTTGGTTTTGGGCAAAGACATTGCGGGCATGCCCATCATCACCGACATGATCCGCATGCCGCATTTGCTGATTGCCGGAACGACGGGGGCGGGTAAATCCGTCGCCATCAACACGATGATCCTATCTCTCCTTTACAGACTTCCTCCCGAAAAATGCCGCTTTATTATGATCGATCCCAAAATGTTGGAGCTTTCGATCTATGAGGGCATCCCGCATTTGCTCGCCCCCGTTGTGACGGAACCCAAGAAAGCCATCATGGCTCTTAAATGGACGGTGCGCGAGATGGAGGAGCGTTATCGCGCCATGTCTAAATTGGGCGTTCGCAACATCGATGGCTATAACATTCGTCTGCGCGAGGCGGCCAAGAACAAAGAAAGCCTGACCCGCACGGTGCAGACAGGCTTTGATCGTGAAACGGGCAAACCCATTTATGAAGAGCAACCCCTTGATCTAACCCCCCTGCCCTTTATCGTCGTGATCGTTGACGAAATGGCTGACTTGATGCTTGTCGCCGGTAAGGAGATTGAAGCCGCCGTCCAAAGGCTGGCGCAAATGGCGCGCGCGGCGGGCATTCACATCATGATGGCCACGCAAAGGCCTTCAGTGGATGTCATCACAGGCACGATTAAGGCCAACTTCCCCACGCGCATCAGCTTCCAAGTCACTTCGAAAATCGATAGCCGCACCATTTTGGGCGAACAGGGGGCTGAGCAACTTTTGGGACAAGGCGATATGCTTTTCCGCGCTGACGGCGGGCGCATCACACGCGTGCATGGCCCCTTTGTCTCAGATAAAGAAGTTGAAGATGTCGTCTCGTTCCTGAAAGCGCAGGGTGAGCCGGACTATCTGGACGAAGTGACCGAAGAAGAAAGCGATAGCGATGCAGGTGGCGCGGGCGCAGCCAATGATTCAGGCGATGAGATGTATGACAAAGCTGTTGATGTCGTTCTACGCGCCCGTAAGGCTTCGATTAGTTATGTGCAACGCCAGCTTTCTATCGGCTATAACCGCGCCGCAACGCTTATCGAACGCATGGAAGAAGACGGCATCATCAGCGAGGCCAACCATGCGGGCAAACGCGAAATCTATGGACGCCAACCCGATGAAGAGTAAGAAAGGGGGTCGAGTCTAGAAATTTAATAATCACCCTCCCCTTGCGGGAGGGTCGAAAGCGCATCGCGCTTTCGGGGAGGGGTTGCTTAATAACAATCATTGTTTGTGACCCCTCCCCGAAATTTCTGATCCTGTTAGTCTCAGAAATTTCGTGCCCTCCCGCAAGGGGAGGGCGATTGTAGTATTCTAATTTCTTCCGCCCCTCCCTCCTTCTTTCCTTTTTCTCCTAAAGGAACCACCCTGACGATGATCATTCTTGCCGCTCTGGTTGCTCTTTGTCTGTTGGTCTATCTTGGCCTCGCGCTGTTTAAGCCGGAGTTGTTTCCATGAGCTTTCTCTCTCTCCCCTTTGCGTGGTGGGCGCAGTTGGCGCTTTTCTTCGTGATCCTGCTTGTCGCGATGAGGCCGTTTGGCCTATACATGGCGCGGGTATTTAGTGGTGAGCGCACTTTTCTGACGCCCCTTATGCAGCCCATCGAAAACGTCCTTTATAAACTAGGCCGGATCGATCCGCATGAGGAGATGGACTGGAAAACCTATACGGTAAGCGTTCTTATGTTTTCCATCATCGGCGGCCTCGCACTTTTCCTTTTCCTTCTCTATCAACCGTTTCCAGACATAAGCGCTGACCTTGCCTTAAACATCGCGGCCAGCTTTGTGACCAACACGAATTGGCAATCCTATGCGCCGGAAACGACGCTGACGACCACAAGCCAGATGATCGGCCTTGCGGTGCAAAACTTTTTATCCGCTGCCGTAGGGTTTGCCGTCCTCATCGCCTTTCTGCGCGGCCTTGCGCGTGATAGCAGCAAAACCCTTGGCAATTTTTGGAGCGATCTGGTCAAAGGCGTTCTCTATCTTCTTTTGCCGCTATCTTTCTTTTTTGCCCTCTTCCTTGTCACGCAAGGCGTCGTTCAGACATTCGGTGAAGCTTCAGTCGTTTCCCCCCTCGATCCCACGGCTTCACAAATTATTGCAACAGGCCCTGTCGCATCGCAAGTCGCCATCAAACAGCTTGGCACAAATGGCGGCGGCTTTTTCACGGTCAATGCCGCTCATCCGTTTGAAAACCCGACGCCACTTTCCTCCTTTTTCCAAATGCTGGCTATCCTGTTGATCCCCGCTGCAAGCGCCGTTTGCTTTGGCGCGATGACGCGCCGCCATGGCGATGGGCGGGCGCTTTTGTGGGCGATGTTTTTGTTCCTTATTCCTCTGGCGCTTGTAAGCCTTATGGCCGAGCATCAAGCCAATCCGCTTTTGAAGGCGCTGGGCGTTGATCCGGCCTTGGGCAACATGGAAGGAAAAGAAATGCGCTTTGGCGTGTTCGGATCGACCCTGTGGGCCAGCCTGACCACTGCCACGTCCAGCGGATCAACCAACGCGGCGCTTGACTCTTTTATGCCATTGGCAGGCCTTATCCCGCTTCTCTTCATTCACTTTGGCGAGGTCGTGTTTGGCGGCATCGGCAGCGGCCTGTGCGGCTTGTTTGTTTATGTGTTCCTTACCGTCTTTATGGCGGGATTGATGATTGGCCGCAGCCCCGAATACCTTGGCAAAAAAATTGGAATCTTTGATATGAAAATGGTGTCGCTGATTGTTTTGATCCCCGCTTTTTTGACGTTAGGCGGAACGGCGCTGGCCGTGATGACGCAGGCGGGACAAAACGGCGCGGGCAATCCGGCAGAGCAGGGATTCAGCGAAATCCTTTATGCCCTATCCTCCGCCAGCCATAACAACGGCAGCGCCTTTGGCGGCATCAAAAGCAACACGCCGTTTTATAATATCCTTCTAGGGCTTTGCATGTTGTTGGGACGTTTTGGCGTGATAACGGCCTTTCTAGCGCTGGCTGGCTCTATGGCAGCGAAAAAAAGTACGCCCGCCTCTGCGGGAACGCTGGACACCACCTCCCCCCTTTTTATCGGGCTTTTGGTTGGCGTGATTGCCATCATCAGTGTCTTGACCTTTATTCCCGCGCTTTCTTTGGGACCCGTGGCCGCGCACTTTCATTTAATGGCGGCGGGAGGCCTTGGATGAACAAGAGCGCCCCCATGACTTCTCTACGCTTCTCACCCCAAGATTTGATCGCGCCGATCAAGCTTGCGCTTTTGCGCCTATCCCCCCTTCACCAAATACGTAATCCCGTGATGTTCGTCGTTTATGTCAGCGCGATACTAACGCTTATCGATGCGCTAACGGCTTTTAGAAACACAGAACACAGCACTTTTGGTTTTACGCTTGTTGTTTCCCTTATCCTGTGGTTCACGGTGTTGTTTGCAAACTTCGCCGAAAGCTATGCCGAGGGGCGCGGCAAGGCTCAAGCTGCCTCGCTGCGGCAAGCACGAAGCGATATTATGGCGCAAAAACTGGAAGACCCCGCGAATAAACAACTCTATCAAGTCGTTCCCGCCAGCACTTTAAGGCAAGATGATTGTGTCTATGTTTCAGCAGGCCAATTCATTCCTGCCGACGGGCAGGTGATCGAAGGCGCGGCCTCGGTCGATGAAAGCGCCATCACGGGCGAGAGCGCCCCTGTGATCCGCGAGTCCGGCGGCGACCGCGATGCGGTCACGGGCGGCACACGCGTTTTATCGGACTGGCTTGTGATCAAAGTCATGGCCAACGCGGGGGAAAGCTATCTTGATAAAATGATCGCGATGGTCGAAGGCGCAAAGCGCCAGAAGACGCCCAACGAAATCGCGTTGGGTCTTTTGTTGGCCGCGATGACCCTTATCTTCCTTTTGTCCTGTGCAACACTGCTGCCTTTTTCTTTGTATAACGTGAGGCAAACGCTTTCTGCCGCGCCGCCTGTCAGCCTGACCGTCCTTATCGCCCTTCTTGTCTGCCTTGCGCCCACGACGATCAGCGGCCTTCTTTCGGCCATCGGGATCGCGGGCATGAACCGCTTGATGCAAGCCAACGTGATCGCCACATCGGGTCGCGCGGTAGAGGCGGCAGGCGACATCAACGTCCTGCTTCTTGATAAAACGGGCACGATCACGCTGGGCAATCGGCAAGCCGTCGCCTTTTTCGCGGCGGAGGGCGTCGCACCGATTCAACTCGTCAAAGCCGCGCTGCTTTCATCTCTGGCCGATGAAACGCCCGAAGGAAGAAGCATTATTGAATTGGCGCGCATGAGTTATGGCCAAACGCCACCATCAAAAGCCGACGATATGATCTTTATTCCCTTTTCTGCCGACACGCGGATCAGCGGTGTGACCCAAGGTGACCGAACGATCTTGAAAGGCGCAGGCGATGCGATTGAGGCGCATATTCTGAAAGAGGGGGGCACTGTGCCACCGTCCTTGCGCGGGCAAATTGAAACCATCGCGCGGCAAGGCGGCACGCCGCTGATGGTCGCCCAAGGCGCGCGCGCCTTGGGCGTTATCCATCTTAAAGACATCGTCAAAAAAGGCATTAAGGAGCGTCTGGCCTCGCTTCGCGCCATGGGCATTAAAAGCGTGATGGTGACAGGCGATAATCCTTTAACCGCCGCCGCCATCGCCGCCGAGGCGGGCGTGGACGATTTTATCGCGCAGGCAACCCCTGAAACAAAGCTGACCTATATCCGCAAAAGGCAAGAAGGTGGCGAGATGGTCGCCATGGTGGGCGACGGAACGAACGATGCGCCCGCGCTGGCGCAGGCCGATGTTGCCGTCGCGATGAACAGCGGCACGCAAGCCGCCAAGGAAGCGGCCAACATGGTGGACCGAGACTCTGACCCCACGAAGCTGATCGAGGTTGTGGAGATTGGCAAACAACTGCTGATGACGCGAGGCTCGCTGACCACCTTTAGCCTCGCGAACGACATTGCCAAGTATTTCGCCATCATTCCTGCCGTATTTATGGCGGCCTATCCCGCCTTTGGCGGCTTGAACATCATGGGACTGGCAACGCCGCACAGCGCCATTCTCTCGGCCCTCCTCTTCAACGCCCTCATCATCATCGCGCTGATCCCCGTTGCGATGCGCGGCGTGGCCTATCGTCCCATCGGCGCGGGGCAACTTTTGCGTCGCAACCTGCTTATCTATGGCCTTGGTGGCATGATCGCACCGTTTATCGGCATCAAGCTGATTGATATGGCCATCGCGCTTATTATGAACGGGGTGGCTCATGTTTAAAGCTCTGCGCGCCTCGCTCGCCCTTCTTGCGGCCTTCACGTTGCTGCTGGGTCTGCTCTATCCCGCCGCCGTCTGGCTCATCGCGCAAACAGCCTTTTCCCATGAAGCGAACGGCAGCTTGATTTCCTACCAAGGCAAAATCATCGGCTCGGCATTGATCGGTCAGAACTTTACGGGCGAGCGTTATTTCTGGCCGCGTCCCTCAGCATCGGGCGAGAAGCCCTATGCTTTTTCCACAGCGGGAGCCAGCAACCTCAACCCCGCGAACCCCGCGCTTATTGATCGCGTGCGGGAACATATCGCCGTTTTATCCAACGCGCATGAAACCCAAAGTGGCACGATCCCCGCCGACCTTGTCACCGCCTCAGGCAGCGGGCTGGATCCGCATATCTCTCCTGCCGCCGCGCTGTATCAGGCGGGGCGCGTGGCCACGGCGAGGAATATATCTCTTGAGCGCATCCACGCCCTTATCAAGGCTCATACAGAAAATAAAACCTTGGGGATGATTGGCGAGAGGCGCGTCAACGTCCTCCTTCTTAATCTAGCGCTTGATCGCGCCAGTGGAGACCGTCCATGAACGATGATGGCCGCCCCGATCCCGAAAACCTTTTAAAGCAAATCCAGCAAGAGGAGAAAAAAGACAAGCGTGGCCGCTTAAAGATTTTTTTCGGCAGCTGCGCTGGCGTCGGTAAAACTTATAGCATGTTGTCTGCCGCGCATGAGCAGATTAAGCAAGGCGTGGATGTCGTCATCGGTCTTGTGGAAACGCACGGACGTCCTCAAACCGAAGAACTTTTAAAAGACATCCCCGTCCTGACGCCGCAAGCGCTGACCTATCGCGGGATAACGCTTTATGAATTTGACTTGGAAAAAGCGTTAGAGCGCAAGCCGACGCTGATCATCGTTGATGAGTTGGCACACACCAACGCGCCTGGCTCACGTCATCCTAAACGCTGGAACGACGTGATCGAGCTTTTGGACGCAGGCATCAACGTCATGACGACGCTCAACGTGCAACACATTGAAAGCCTAAGCGATATCGTCGCAAGCGCAACGGGCATATGGGTTAAGGAAACGCTTCCCGACTCCGTTTTCGATATGGCCGATGATGTTGTTTTGGTGGATATCGATCCCGATGATCTTTTGATCCGTTTGCGCGAAGGCAATGTCTATGTCGCGGCAGGCGCCAATAAACGAGCCGCAGAGAATTTCTTTAAGATTGATAATCTCAACAGCCTACGTGAAATGGCTCTGCGTCGCATGGCGCAGCGTGTAGACGCCGAACGAAGCGCCACGGCGAGTGAGACAACCCTTCATGCCAACGTGTCGGAAAAACTGTTGGTCGTCATTGATGCCGACTATGACTCCGTCAAAATGATCCGCGCCACCAAACGTCTTGCCATCGCGCTGAAAACGCCATGGACGGCTCTTTACATCGAAAGCGGCGACTATGACTCGGCCTCCAATCGCGCCAAGCGACGTTCCGCCGAACTTATGGAACGCATTGTTGAAAGATTGGACGGCACGATGGTCTCTTTGCGCGGCGATGACGCTGTCGAAGAAACACTGGCTTACGCACGCGGGCATGGCATCACAAAAATCGTTGTGGGGAAAGACAGCGCTTGGTCCTTTCGCAATCTGTTTAAAAACCACGCGATTGATCGTTTAATCCGCAACAGCGGGATGATCGATGTTCTGATTATCTCGCGGCAAGACTCCCCCATCGCTCCGGAATCCATCGTTTCGCCTTTGACGAATTTCAAGCCTCTGAATTACCTTATCGCCTTCATCACGGTTATTGCCTTCACGCTTTTGGGCAATGGATTGCAAGAAATTCTGACCACGACCGATCAAGCTCTTTTATTCCTGTCGGGCATTATTCTTGTGGCCACAAAGCTGGGGCTTGGCCCTGCCCTTTTTTATGCGTTGGTGTCAGCGTCTTCTTTGAACCTCTTTTTTATGAACCAGCTTCCTGCCTCCACCACCCATGATAGCTCAGCTATCATGACGTTTGTGGTCATGCTGATCACGGGCTATGCCATTGCGACGCAAGCCACGCGCCTTCGTAGTCAAGCCCACGCCGCACGCGATAAGGAGGAAAAGACGCAAGCCCTTTATCTTCTGACAAGAAAATTAGCCTCTACGCGAGGCCGCTTGCCTGTTGCCCAAGTTGTCGCGGATTATCTGGGCAAAACGCTTCATGTCAACGCGACGGTCTGGATGACCAATGCGCAAGGCCATCCCGCCATGCTGCTGGGCGAATTGCCACAAGAAACCTATTACAACGATTTCGGCGCTCTGCAATGGTGCTTTGAAAACCTGAAGGGCGCAGGGCGGGGCACATCAACCATGCCCAGCGCCGCAGGCTTTTATCTGCCGCTTGTCACAGGCGGCGAAACTTTGGGCGTTTTGGGAATCTTTCCTTATGACAAAGAGCGCCTTTTCACCCATGACATAATCTTATCCTTAGAAACCATAGCGAGCCTTTTGGCCTCAGCGTTGCAACGCGTTCGTGCAGGTGAAATTGCGGCGCAAGCCATTGTCGAAAGCGAAAATAAAAAACTGCGCGATTCTTTGATGACAAGCTTCAGTCATGATTTTCGCAAACCACTTGAATCGATCGCGGGAAGCGTCGCCCATCTTATGAAGCCGCAAGATTCTATCGATCCCACAACCCTTCACGCTATTGCCGCAACGCTTCATCAGGAAACAAAGCACCTGACGAAAACGGTGACGCATCTTTTTGACGCCAACAATTTGGAACAAGGCTCGGTTGAACCTCAACGCGTTCCCTCATCCCTTCATGAGCGGATTGATCAAGCCGCCGCCCGCCTGACAACGACACTGGCAGGGCATCGGTTTGTTCAAAAGATCGAAGAAACTCTTCCCGATGTTTTGATTGATCCGGTCCTCATCGAACAATTGGTTATGAACCTTTTGGAAAACGCCGCGCAATTTTCGCCTCCGCAAAGCACCATCTCTCTAACGGCTGGGCGGCAAGGCGCCGTGATGCTCGTCACCATCGAAGACGAAGGAATCGGTCTGCCCAAAGGCTTTGAGGATAAAATCTTCGATAAATTTTGCTCCATCGCGCCAGAGGGGCAAGCCAAACGCACAGGCCTTGGCCTTACTATCGCCTCTGGCATCGTCCATCTTCACGGCGGGCAATTATGGGCGGAAAATCGTCTTGAGGGTGGTGCGCGCTTTAGCTTTACTTTGCCGTTGGCTTAAAAAAACCACACATCTTCATGAAATCAATCAATAGTTATAGCTTGTCTCAAATAAAATGAGCATGAAAAAGAAACCAAACGGGATGCCCGCTTTCGCGGGCATGACGGGAATAGTGTTTGTTTTTAATCCTTTATCGTCATCCCCGCGAAAGCGGGGATCCCGTTTTTTGAATCACTTTATCTGACATAAGCTATAGAATCATCCTTGCCGTTTGCTTTTTGACTGAAAAAGGCCTATGAAAGGCAATATGAAAAATAAGAAAAGAAAGATACTATACCAACGTGACAACATTTGCTGATTTAGGGTTAAGCGACGAACTGCTCAAGGCCATTGACGACGTCGGCTACACCACCCCCACCCCCATCCAAGAACAAGCCATCCCTTACGTCTTGCAAATGCGTGACGTGCTGGGTTGCGCGCAAACGGGCACGGGCAAGACGGCAGGCTTTACGCTGCCGATGATCGAGATTCTGTCAACGGGGCGGGCGCGGGCGCGTATGCCACGTTCCCTGATCCTTGAGCCAACACGAGAGCTGGCAACGCAAGTGGCTGAAAATTTCCGCACCTATGGCAAGTATCATCCGGCGCTCAGCATGGCTTTGTTGATCGGCGGCGAGAACATGGGGCCGCAGATCAAAAAGCTGGAGCGCGGCGTTGACGTGCTGATTGCCACACCCGGACGCCTTATCGATTTGTTTGAGCGTGGTCAGATTATGCTCAATGATATTAAGATTTTTGTGATCGACGAAGCGGATCGCATGCTGGATATGGGTTTTATTCCCGATATCGAAAAGATTGCGGGGCTGTTACCCTCCATGCGTCAAACGCTGTTTTTCTCGGCCACCATGCCGCCTGAAATTCGCAAATTGGCGGATCGGTTCCTCAGCAATCCCAAGACCGTCACGGTTTCTCCGCCTGCCAGCACGGGCGTCAACATCACGCATTCCATCGTCAACCTGCCTTCCGCCAATGATTGGCACAAGCGCGAGGCTCTGCGCACCCTTTTGCGTAATCACGCGGTGCAGAACGCCTTTATCTTTTGCAACCGCAAGCGCGATGTCGCCATCGTCCACAAATCGCTGCAAAAGCATGGCTTCAACGCGGGCGCTTTGCATGGCGATCTGGATCAAAGCACGCGCACCGAAACGCTGGATTCCTTCAGAAGCGGCAATATCTCGCTTTTGGTATGCTCAGACGTGGCGGCGCGAGGCCTTGACATCGCGGATGTCAGCCACGTTTTTAATTTCGATGTTCCCTTTAATGCGGAAGATTACGTCCATCGCATTGGGCGCACAGGCCGCGCAGGCAAAGAAGGAACCGCCTTCACGCTCATGACTCCCGATGAAGGCAAACTGGTCGCCGCGATTGAGGCGCTCATCAAGAAAGATATTGAACGCTCGACCATCGACCTGCCACCTGTTCAGGAAGGTACATCTTTTGGTCGCGACAGGAAGCCTTCTTCATCAAGGGGCGGACGCGGCGGCAAACCTGCCTCACGTCCCCGCCCACAGCCTAACGCGCCTAGCCCTGCCGAACCGGCAAGCATCGTTGCCGTTGCCGCTGCCCCCACCTATGAATCGCCGCACGTGCCGCCACATCCTGCGCCGCAACCCTATGGTCACACGACGGCATCAGCGGCAGCTTTAGCGCACAGCAGCGCAAGCGGCGATAACGGTCACGACTTTGGCGAGCATATGCCCGCCTTCCTTCGCCGCCCGCGCACCGTGGAAAAACGCTCATCGTAAGCGAAAGCCTTAACAAGGCGCAGTCGCTATGCTGTTCAACAAACCTTGCGCCAAGGCAGGCAGCGTATCATCGCGTGCGCCCATAACAATGAGGCGATCCCCCGCAGCCGCCTCCAGAACCATCGTGGCGGCGGCATCATCGCGCGCGGGATAATAAAAAGTTTCTCGCCCCTGCGCTGTCACGCCATCGGCAACGTCAAGACTGGTGACCGAGCGATCCACCGTTCCCCCAAGATAAAGCGGATCGACGATATACAGGCGATCTTGTGGCCGAAGCCCCTCGGCAAACGCCGCCGTAAACGCGTCCTTCATCAGCTTAAGCGGGCCATAACCATGCGGTTGAAAAAGGATCAACAACCTCCCATCGAATTGATGAAAGGCCTCAAGGCTTGCCGCTATTTTATCGGGATTATGAGCAAAATCGTCATAGACCGTCACGCCGCCCGCATGGCCTATTGTCTCCATGCGCCGCGCTATGCCTGAAAAAGACTCCAAGGCGCTGGCCGCAGTTTCTAAAGAAACGCCTAAAGACAGCGCCGCCCCCATAGCGGCAAGCGCGTTCGATACGTTATGCCGCCCCGCCAAGGGAAGGAAGAGACGGACACGCTGCCCCGTTGGGGTGTGCTCCACATTAAAACGCACGCCGCTTTGCTCAAAAACCAAGGCGCTGGCGTAAAGCGTCGCCGCCGGATCACGCAGGCTATAAGTCGTCATGGACGGCAGAGCCAAGCGCGCCGCTTCCTCATTATCAAGATTGATCACGACGTTTTGAGCCTTGCCGACAAAGCGAGAGAACAGGCCGCGCAGCTCATCCATCGTTTTATGATCCAGCGCGATGTTGTTCAAAACAGCCACCGTTGGATTGAACTCATCGATAGAGCCGTCGCTTTCATCCACTTCGCTGACAAATAAAGCGGGATCACCCACAAGCGCGGAAGACAAGGGCATTTCCGCCGTCACAAAGTTTTTCATCACTGCGCCATTCATCACGGTCGGATTCAATCCCGCCTGATGCAAAAGCCAACCGATCATGCCCGTTGTGGTGGATTTGCCGCTGGTTCCGGCCACGGCCACACGCGCGTGAGCTTCATTAAAAAGCTCAGCCAATAACGTCGCACGACGCACGACAGGAATCCCCCCCATCATCGCGGCGCGATAATCGGGGACGGTTTCCTCAACCGCCGTTGAAACGACAACGCGGCTGACAGCGGGTGTCACGCCACTGCCATCTTGAGGATGCAAACGGATTCCCTGCTCTTCCAAGAAGGCAAAGCGCTCTGGCGTACGGCCTTGGTCGCGCCCCCGATCCGAGCCGCTGACGGCATAGCCACGCGCCTTCATGATCAACGCCAAGGGCAGCATACCGCTGCCGCCAATCGCGCAAAAAAAGATAGAAGGGAGAGGGGGGGAAGAATAGGTCATGCAGCGACTGTATAAATCACACCGCTAAAGGGCAAGAGAAATACGGAAAAAAAACAGATAAGGAACAGCCTTACGGAAGCATCCATCCTAGAAACGCTAGGCTTCCGCCAACGCCCCTTTTTCAACCGAAAAATGCTGAGCATAAGGCAAAAACGAGCTAAAAAAGGCCGCATCCGTTCCCGTCAGCCACGCCTGAACGCGCAGGGCAAGGATTTCTTCAAACAGCGCGGCGCGGCGCATACCATCCAAATGCGCGGTGATATCGTCCAACAGGAAGAGCGGCGGACAGCCTCCCCTCGCCGTTGTCAGTGTGCGCACAAAAGCCAGCATGATCGCGACCAACAAAGCCTTTTGCTCCCCCGTTGAGCATAGCTCAGCAGGACAATTGTGGTTGCGATGGATCACTTGAAGATCGCTGCGATGAACGCCGATAGCGCACGTCCCGCTTTGCGCATCGCCCTGCCGCGACCGCACCAACGCAGCGCGAAACTTGTCCTCCACCAAAAGCGCGGGCTGCTCTGCCAAGGATTCCTCGGCTATGCCGACCAACATCATTTCGGCCTGCGGAAAGGCGCTTTGCGCCAACGTCATCGCGCTTTGCAATTGGCGCAGCAGATGCAGCCGCGCCGCCGCAATCGAAACCCCCGTTTGCGCCATCGTGTCCTCAAGCGCGGCCAGCCACGTGGCATCCACCACGCCATCGCGCAAAAGGCGAAGGCGCTCGCGCATCGCTTTCTCGTACCGATGGACGCGCCCCGCATGCGCTGGATCAAAGTTGAACACCATGCGATCCAAAAGCTTGCGCCGCGCCGAAGAACCATCGGCCAGAACGCGGTCAAGATCAGGCGTCACCCACGCCATCGCAACGTGATCGGATAAAACTTGCTGCCCCTTCACAGCGCGACCATCAACATGCACGACGCGCCGCCCGTTGTCAGGCGCGGCAGGATCGCGCCCTGTGCCAATCCTCACTTCCCCCTCTGGCGTCATCACTTGCGCGGCCACGGCCCATGGTGAAGTCGTATGATAGTTTTGCCATTCCGATGGCGTGGCGCGGCAGAGCCCGCGTCCGGGAACGAGCAAACTAATCGCCTCAAGGATGTTCGTCTTGCCACTGCCGTTCATGCCCGTCAGCACAACAGGCGCAGGCGCAAGCGTGAGCCTTATCTCGCCATAGTTGCGAAAGTTGGTAAGGGAAAGAGAGGAAAGATTTAAAGACATAAAAGGGACGAGAGGTTAATGGGTAAGGGCTAGAGACTATACTCAAAACAGGTCAAGCGTTGGTACAGAAAACGAAATTCTCGTCCAAATCCTTTTCCCCTTTTTGCTCCCTTTTTCGCACCACAAAAAACCCAATAGAATCAACGAATCTTGTGTTTTTTATCGATTCTCAGCCCCTTCAGCGTATAAAGAGGCGGTTTTTTTCCATGAGGACGACGAGAGAGCGTTTTTAACCATAAAACGTCTATAGGTGGTGGTTAACGATGTTGGAAAAACACAATATATGGTGGGTCAAAACCTAACTTCCGCCAAAAGCAAAAAGGCGTGACGATTGGGGAAAAGTTGTCGTGATTCTCTTTTCCTCTCCTCACGTTTTTGTTTTTTGTAAAGCGCGGAAACGTCCCGCCCAACCTTCTGTATTCGTTTGCCTTTCGCGGGCAATGGCCAAAGCGTCCGGTGGGATGTCCTGCGTGATCGTGCTGCCAGCCGCGATGATTGCGCCATCGCCTATTGTGACGGGGGCAACCAGCGCGGTGTTTGACCCAATAAACGCGCCCGCGCCGATTTCCGTATGAGCCTTGGTAAAGCCGTCATAGTTGCAGGTAATCGTGCCCGCGCCGATGTTGGTTTTCTCACCCACCGAGGCATCGCCGATATAGGAAAGGTGGTTGACCTTCGCGCCCTTGGCAATTTTTGTGTTCTTGATCTCAACAAAGTTGCCGATGTGGGCGGCCTCGCCGATCACCGAGTTGGGGCGCAGGCGAACAAAGGGGCCGATGATCGCGCCCTTTTTCACGGTCACTTGATCCAGATGGGAAAAGGCGCGGATTTCGACGTTATCCTCAATCACAACGCCCGTCGCAAAAACGACGTTTGGCCCGATGGAGACGTCTTGCCCCATCACCGTATCCGCTGCCAAGGTCACTGTTGCGGGATCGATCATCGTGACGCCGCTTAGCATATGCGCTGTGCGCAGGCGATTTTGCATCACAGCATCAACCTCGGCCAACTGCACGCGCGTGTTCACGCCGCGCACGTCGTCAGCATCCAGTGTCGTCGTGGTCACCGCCAGGCCTTGCTTGTTCGCTAAGGCGATGGCATCGGTCAGGTAGTATTCGCCTTTAGCGTTATCGTTGCCGATTTGATCCAGCAAAGCCCACAAGGCGGTGGCCTCAAACAGCATAATCCCGCCGTTGCAAAGCGTGATGGCTTTTTGCTCTGGCGTGGCATCGGCAGCCTCGACAATCGCTTGCAGCTTGCCGTTAGTGCCCATGACCAAGCGGCCATAGGGGGCAGGATCGGCAGGCACAAAGCCCGCAACGGCCAGCGCAGCCTTGTCCTGCATCAAGCGTTCGCGCAGCGCCATAAGGGAGGCTGGCGTGATCAGGGGCGTGTCGCCAAACAGCACAAGAACGTGCCCTTCGAATCCGGTCAAAGCCTCCCGCGCAGCCTTAACCGCATCGCCCGTCCCAAGGGGCTGGCTTTGGATCGCGCAGGCATGGGGGGTGACGGCTGCCTGCACCGCGTCCATGTCGGGCGCAACAACGACCACGACCTTCTGCGGGGCAAGAGCCTCACACGCTTTCACAACATGGCGGATCATGGGGAATGAGGCCACAGGATGAAGAACCTTGGGCAAAGAAGATTTCATCCGAGTCCCCTGCCCCGCCGCTAGAATAACGCAGGCTAAAGGAGGGTATGTCATGGGCGTTGCCTTGTCGGTCATTGTCGGTTTATCCTGAAGGAAGAGAAAAAATGGAGTAGACCCAATACTGTTCAAGCTTGGTAAGTAAAAAAGAAAACAAATGGGATCCCCGCCTGCGCGGGGATGACGCTAAAGGGAAACACCGTTACAAAAACCCCGTCATGCCAGCGAAGGCTGGCATCCCATTTTCTTTTTTGTCTTTAAAACACCCCTTGAACTGTATTGAGCGCACATTATCACTGTTCGGAGATCTAAATGCAACGGCTTGAAGCGGTTTTTTCCTTGAATTAACCAAAAGGCCTATGCCACTTTCTCGTCATGCACTACCATTTCAACGAAAATCTAGGAGATAATCCATGGCAAGAGAACCCAACACTGACATTAGAACCTTAGAAATTTGCATCGATGCCCTTCACGCGACGAATGTTACTCTGGCGGGTTACCATTTTTGTTGGAAGCGGGGCAATATGGGGGTCACCGTTAGAATGGATTATCATGAAAGGGGTTCCTTTACACCTGCCATGAAATCCCTTCACAATAATCCGCTTCATGCTTCTTCCGGCGGTGCTTTGATCAATGAATTTGTAAAAAATGAACATCCCGAAAATCTTCATGCCGCATGGCAGTTACGCGAAGATTCTGAAAAAGAATATGGTCTAACTCTTGAGCTTACGGGAAGCGAAAAACTCCTGATCGACTTCTTAAAAAGGTCGTTTGGTCCATGGGCAAAAAGCCTAAACGAAAACAACAAGAACCGCCCCTTTTATGGACGACCGGTTGTGGCCAAGGTCAGTTTGGACGGAGCAAGAATAAACTCCGCTTGGCAATTTTTAGACAATCCCGCTCTCATAGCTCGTTTGGAAAACACTATCCTTTATAAGCCAAAGCAGGCGGCAGAGGAAAAAATACCCCAAGAGCTTCCCCCGATTGATGCGTCTGCGCAAGCGTGGGATTGGGATCTTTATGTTAGGAACAAAAAAGCCTTGGAATGTCGTCTTCCGCCTATCGGGGGTGACTTTACGATTGTGGGACAAAGGCAAATTGAGGCACGCAATATGGAATTAAGACAAAGCGCTGGCCAAGAAGCCGATGCTCTGGGCATTTCTGATGAAGAATATTACGCAACTAGACCGAAGACATACCGTACTGTTCTTAATAGAGTTACGGGAGAGGCGGAAAGAACTGGGTTCTCTAGATAAGAGGGATATCCAGCTGCGCCATCATGAAGGGATCTAAATGCAACGGCTTGAAGCGGTTTTATTTGATTGTGACGGCACTTTGCTCGACAGCGCCCCTGATATAGGGCAAGCGCTGAACCTGATGCTGGAGGATTGTGACCGCCCGCCCCTGCCCTTGGCGCAGATTAAGGGCTATTTGGGCGATGGCATGATGGAGCTGTGCAGCCGCGCCCTTATGGCGACGGGCGGGTTGCCGCAGGATGACGTGTACCCTTTTGTGCAGAAGTTTATCACGCATTACCGCAAAGTCCCCGCCGATCCCTCGCAGATTTACGCGGGCGGGCGTGAGGCGTTGGAGTCTCTGTCGCAGGCGGGCGTGAAGCTGGCCGTTTGCACGAACAAGCAGGAAGCTGCCACGCGGCGCATCTTTGATCAGCTTGACCTGACGCGCTATTTCGCGGCCATCGCGGGGGGAGATACCTATTTGGTGCATAAGCCGCATCCCGATCATGTCTTGAATCTTTTGAAGGCGATGGATGTCTCGCCCCAAGGAACCCTGTTCGTCGGCGATGGCATGAATGACGTTATGGCCAGCCGCCAAGCAGGTGTGAAATGCGTCATCATCACGCATGGCTATAGCGACGATTGGGAGGCTCTTGGCGCGGATGCCCTGATCGGCGGCTTTGACGGGCTGTCAGCAGCCATCGAAAAGCTGGGCTATGCGGCAAAGTAACGCCATGGATTTCTTGGCATCACTCGCCTCTTTTAGCTTGTGCTTCGGTTAGTTGAAAGCCCATCAGCACGCGAATGTTCGCCGCATCCTCATCCTTGGCAAGCGGCAGAAAAATATGCAGCGGCTGGTCAAGCGTTGTTGTTTTATTCTCGCCCTCAAACGAAAATTCCGCCGTCATCATTTCCTTAGCCAGAACTTTGTCCTCAGCGCTTACGACCGAGACAAAAAACGGAACGCTGATTTTATTGCCGCCCAGACGCGGCCCCTTTTGCGCATCCATCGATAAATCAAAGGTCACGTCCACGCCCTTATCACCATACGTGCATGATCCATCAACTTTTTGCATGACGGCCACAGCCACAAGCGTTGCGGGATCCATGGCTTCCTGTCCATAGTCTTCGACTCTTTCAAGGGAGCGCACAATGGCGACTTGGGGACACAAAGGCTTGGGCTTGACGGGCGCGTCTTTATCCGTGACGCATGCGCCAAGCATGAAACAGGCCATCATTAAAGTCAGGATTGTGCGTTTCATCGTGTTTTCCTTTTCTCAATTTTTAAGGCGCGTGCCGTGGGCAAACAGCCAATAAGCCACCGTGAACAGAACCAATGAAATGATCGCGAGCATTCCCGCCGAAGCCAGCAACAGAGCGTCCGAAGCGCCCGTGAAGCCATAGCGAAACCCATCAATCATGTAAAAGAACGGGTTGAGGTATAACGCGCCGCGCCATGCGGGTGGCAGCTGGCTGGCGGAAAAAAACGTGCCTGATAAAAACGTGGCGGGCGTGATGAAAAAACTTTGCGCCGCGCCCAGATGATCAAACTTATCGCCTAAAATCCCCGTCAAAAGCCCCATAAGCGAGAGCATCAACGACCCCACCACGGCAAAGAAAAGCACAGCCCCAATAGAGTGAATAGCAACAGGCATCATCAGCATAAACGCGCCAAGACCCAACGCTCCGACAAGCACGCCTCGCACCACACCGCTGATCGTATAGGCAAGCGTTAGCTCAAGCGCTGAAAGAGGTGGCATAAGGATATCAACGATATTCCCTTGAAGCTTGGAAATAATCATCGAGCTGGACGTCGTCATAAAGGCGCTTTGCGCCATCGCCATCATAATAAGGCCAGAGATCATAAACGACAGAAACGGGATGCCATTGATGGTTCGTGCGCCGCTGCCAAGCCCCACCGCAAAAACAGCATAAAAAAGAAACGTCATGACAAGCGGCGAGAGAATCGTTTGCGGCCAGATTTTCATAAACCGCATGATTTCTTTGACCGTCAACGTCCAAAGACCTCGCCCGTTAAAAGAGCCCAGCGCACGAGCAGGCACATACGCATCCTCCATGCGGAGAAGGTTGTCTTGTTCCTCTTGCTCTTCAATCAGTTTGCGACGCAACACGCGCATAAAGGAGCCTCCCTAGGGTTAAGGAAGTCTACCGCGTGATGGGGATGGGATAAAGGGGAAAACTAACTTTTATGAATCTTCTTGGCCATCAACTGCAAGACCTCGTCCACGCCAGTGCGGGCGACGGCAGAGATGACATAAATATCCTTGCGGCTCGCCTTTTTCAGCGCGGCGACTTTCTTTTTCACCTCGGCTGGCGTCAGCGCATCGGCCTTGTTAAGCGCGATAATCTCGGCCTTGCGGCCTAGGTTATGGCCATACGCCTTCAACTCGGCTCGGATGGTTTTATAATTCGCCACGACATCCTCATCCGTGCCATCGATAAGATGCAGCATCACGCGGGTGCGCTCCACATGACCCAGAAAACGATCGCCAAGCCCTTGCCCCTCATGCGCGCCTTCGATCAAACCCGGAATATCTGCAATGACAAAATCAACACCGGAATCGCGCTTGCTGCTTTTCGCGCCAAGACGCACGACGCCAAGATTAGGTGAAAGAGTCGTGAAAGGATAATTCGCAATTTTTGGTTTAGCTTGTGTACACGATGCCAAAAACGTCGATTTGCCAGCGTTGGGTAAACCTATCAGCCCCGCATCCGCGATAAGCTTGAGACGAAGCCAAACCTCACGCTCCTGTCCGGGCCAGCCTGGAATCGTGCGACGCGGCGCTTGGTTCGTCGCTGATTTGAAATACAGATTGCCAAAGCCGCCGTCACCGCCCTTAAGAAAAACGACGCTCTGCCCCTTTTCTGCCAAATCCATCAAGACTGTTTCTTTATCTTCGGCAAGAATTTGCGTTCCCACAGGCACGCGTAAAATCATGTCGGGGCCATCCGCGCCCGTCCTGTTGCGTCCTGCCCCCGGACGGCCATTCTTGGCCGTATAATGTTGTTGATAGCGATAATCAATCAGCGTGTTGAGATTGTCGGCGGCTTCAAAAATAATAGAACCGCCCTTGCCGCCATTGCCGCCATCGGGGCCACCGTGTTCGATGTATTTCTCACGACGAAAGCTGAGACAACCGGCGCCGCCGTTCCCGCTTTTAAGATAGATTTTCGCTTGATCGAGAAATTTCATGTCAGGGATCAGGGGTCAGAGTTCAGGGGTCAGGGAACAAAGGATTGATGATATACTCAAAATAGTTGAAGAGTTGGCAAGCAGTAAAGAAACCAACTCTTGAAGTGCGAGGGTTATACATCTTATAAAGAAAAACAAAATCTATAAAAAAGATAAAGGGGTAGGAAGCTTTCACCCCCTGACCCCTGAACTCTGACCCCTGATCCCTACTTACGCTGCATCCGCTACAACGGAAACATACATACGTTCCTTGATTTCACGGAAAGCAACACGGCCATCAATCTTGGCGAAGATCGTATGATCCTTGCCGATGCCAACGTTCGTGCCGGGGTGATAGGTCGTGCCGCGCTGACGAATAATGATCGCGCCCGCCTTCGCGGCCTGACCACCCGACAACTTCACGCCAAGACGACGGCCAGCGGTATCGCGACCATTGCGTGAGGAACCGCCTGCTTTTTTATGTGCCATAGTTTTTCTCCCTTAATCCGAAACCTTATTTCGCGCCTTACTTGGCTTTAATCGCCGTGACTTTAAGCACGGTGAAGCTTTGGCGATGGTTGAACTTGCGACGATAGTTTTGGCGACGCTTTTTCTTGAAGATAATAAGCTTGCCCGTGCGCTCTTGCGCGACGACTTCCGCCGTGACGGAAGCGCCAGCAACAAAGGGAGCCCCCATCGTTACCTTGCCATTATCACAAAGCATCAAAACTTCGTTCAAATCGATGGACTTGCCTGCTTCGGCATCCAATTTTTCGACTTGAAATGTATCACCTTGGGCAACTTTATATTGTTTGCCGCCGGTCTTTACGACTGCGAACATCTTTTACCAGCCATTTCTGTATGTTAACAACAATCAGGTCGCGTCATCCAAGATGGGCGCCCCGTGGAAGCGCGTTTTTGCCGGATTCTCACCGTGATGTCAACAAGTCATTTGCTTGCGGCCATTGTTAACTTTATTAAGATTATCAAAGTCGTGACTTTTCCTTGAATTAGGGCTGGCGTGTGGGTTAATACCGCTGTCATGGCCATGGCCGCATGAATCTCGACTCGCGCTCTTCATCGGTTTATGGGGATAACAGCAGCCTTTTATCACAAGGATTCTTATGACGAATACACAGCAAGACGTGATCTCTACCGATGTTATTATCGTAGGCGCGGGGCCTATTGGCCTTTTCGCCGTGTTTGAGCTTGGCCTTTACGACATGAAGTGCCACTTGATCGACATTCTTGATCGCGTGGGCGGTCAGTGCGCTGAGCTTTATCCTGAAAAGCCCATTTACGATATTCCCGCTGTTCCCGTTTGCACGGGCGCTGAACTGACCGAGCGTTTGATGGAACAAATCAAGCCCTTTAGCCCCACTTTTCACCTTGGCCAGATGGCCGAGAAAATGGAAAAAACAGCCGATGGCAAGTGGCGCGTCACGACGGATCGCGGCACGATGTTAGAGGCTCCCGTTGTTGTTTTGGCGGCAGGCGGTGGTTCCTTTGTTCCGAAAAAGATGCCGCTTAAAGGGATCGAGGCGTTTGAAGGTACCTCCGTTTTCTATGCCGTTCGCAAGATGGAATCCTTCCGCGATAAAACGCTGGTGATTTCTGGCGGCGGCGATTCCGCGCTGGATTGGGCCATTAACTTGCAGCCTGTAGCCAAGCATGTGACCCTTATTCACCGCCGCGATGAGTTCCGCGCCGCGCCCGATTCCGTTAGCAAGATGCGCGCCTTGGTAGCCTCTGGCGCGATGGATCTGAAAATTGCCAACATCACGGGCGTGAGCGGCCAAGGCGGCCACCTTGAAAGCGTCACGATGAAGGAAGAAGGCAAGGATCCCGTTGAGTTGCCTTGCGATTCCATGCTGGCGTTTTATGGGCTAACCATGAAGCTGGGTCCCGTGGCTGATTTCGGGATCACCTTTGAAAATGAGCTTGTCCCCGTGGATACAGCGACCTTTGAAACTAATTTGCAGGGTGTTTTTGCCATTGGCGATATAAACGTGTATCCTGGTAAAATGAAGTTGATTCTGTCGGGTTTCCATGAGGCGGCGTTGATGGCCAAAAAAGCGTTCCCTTATGTTCATCCTGATCGGCGTTATCGCTTCCAATACACAACATCATCCAGCAATCTGCACAAGCAGCTGGGTAAAGACGAATAACAAAAACGCAAAGAGAGAACGATGCACATTTATTGTACGGATATAGAAGGCAAGGTCAACGAACTCCCCGCGACCGAGGAGTGGAGCGTGATGGAAATTATTCGCGAAGGCGGCATCGCCATGCTGGCTCAATGCGGCGGATCATGCGCTTGCGCAACATGCCACGTTTATGTTGATCCTGCCTGGAAGGATAAGATTCCTCCCGCGGGCGAAGAAGAAATTGGCATGCTGGACGGCGCGTTTGAAGTGACGGCGGATTCGCGGTTGGCGTGTCAGATTTTCTTTACGAAGGAATTGGATGGCCTCAAAGTTACTCTTGCCAATGGATCCATGTAATGTTGCTTGACGACCTTCAACAGCGTTATGGTCTTTATGTCACCGAATTGGTGAGGCAAGCTTTGACGCTGGAGGAATTCCATCGCCTTGAGATCGAAGAATTGGTCACGTATTTTGAATTGAAGGCCGAGCGCACTTACGAAGAGTACCGACGGCATCAAAAGACGCCCCATCCTTCGGAAAGCCCAACAGGATCAAAAGACAATTATTTAGAGATTTTGCACCGCCGTTGGCAACAATCCGAAGAAATGGCGCAGACCGTCCTTTCCGCCGAAAAGGACTATTACGAATCCACCGCCCGCGCTCTTGAGGCTTAAGGGCTTATCAAAAAAGAGAGCCTACTTCACCGCCAAGACCCGTTTCCATATTTTGCGGGCGTGGCGCGTGTAGTATTTCAAATCAAAACAAGCCTTCAGCGTTTTTGAATCAATTTTCTTTTGAATGATCGGATCGGCCTTGATGCGCTCTTCGAATGAGGCATGCTTTCCTGATTGAATATCGTCCCAAACCTTCATCGCGGTGCTTTGTACAAGGGCGTAAGAATCTTCACGGCTCATGCCTGCTTGGGTGAGCGCCAGCAAAACGCGTTGTGAGAAATAAAGCCCCCCCAACGATTCCAAATTGGTTTTGACACGGTCTTTATAAATTACCATGCCATCGATCAAACCGCTTAGGCGGGCAAGAGCAAAATCCAAAGCGATGGTGGCGTCCGGCGCAAAGACGCGTTCCACAGACGAATGCGAAATGTCGCGCTCATGCCACAAGGCGACGTTTTCCATCGCAGGCGTAACGGCGGCGCGAACAACGCGGGCAAGGCCTGTCAGGTTTTCAGCCAGAATGGGGTTGCGCTTATGCGGCATGGCGCTAGAGCCCTTTTGCCCTTTGGCGAAAGGCTCCTCGGCCTCGCGCACTTCGCTGCGTTGCAGATGGCGCATTTCAATCGCGAAATTTTCGATGGATGCGGCAATCACGCCCATCGTGGCGAAAAATATGGCGTGGCGATCACGTGGAATGACTTGGGTTGAAATAGGCTCAACCATCAGATCCATTTTCTTGGCAATATGAGCCTCAACGCGAGGGTCAACGGTGGCGAAGCTCCCCACAGGGCCAGAGATCGCGCACATCGCAATTTCCTGCCTTGCGGCTATCATGCGCTTTTTCGCCCGCGCAAAGGCGGCGTAATGGCTGGCAAGCTTAATACCAAAACTGGTCGGTTCGGCATGAATGCCATGACTGCGCCCAATGGTGGGAAGATCAATGGTTTCGTCCACCCGCTTTTTTAATGCCGAAAGAACTCTCTCAAGCCCCTCAATCAACAGATCGGCGGCTTGCTTCATTTGAACGGAGAGCGTGGTGTCCAGTATATCGCTGGACGTCATGCCTTGATGCACAAAACGAGCATCGGGGCCGATAGAGGCCGCCAAGTCGGTCAAAAACGCCAAAACGTCGTGGCGTGTCGTTTTTTCAATCTCATCAATGCGGGCGATGTCCCACTTGCCCTTTTTCCAAACGGCTTTGGCCGCAGAGGCAGGAATGATGCCAAGGTCAGCTTGCGCATCACAAGCATGGGCTTCAATTTCAAACCAGATACGAAACCTGTTCTCAGGCTCCCATATCTGCGTCATCTGAGGACGCGCATAACGAGGGATCATAGGCGCTTATTCCGTTGTCGCTGCTGCGCAAAGAGCGCCGCCACCCGCTAAAGGCATGCGACCGGAGCAAGAGGTGACCTCCCACCCGCGCGCGCGCATACATTCGGCAACGACCAGACTGGGGCGCTGCATACATTCGCCGCCGCCGCCTTTAATCGTCCTAACAATACCGGTTTCAACGTAGCGCTGTTTTTCTGGTTGAAATTGAACAAGCTCTGGCTGCGGGACGTTCGCCGGATAAATGCCGCAACCGCATTGGCTAAGATCAAAATCCAATTTCCTTTGCGCTTTTTCAAGCGGCATCATGATGTTCGGCTCACTGATCGGGCGCCAGAACTCAGCGGTAGAACCCGTGCAGGCGACAAGAGTCAAAACAGCCAAAAGACCGAGAAGAGAACGACGCATAGAAAACCCCCTGTTATATCCAGCCCCTACTATCAGCGAAAAGAGACCGAATCGCAAGCGCTGAACAACAAAAAACGACACAAACCCTCTTTTTTCTTATGTCGTTTTGCTTAATTTATGGTGAAGAACCCGCGTTTTTTTAAGAGGGCTTATCCTTCTTGTAACGCAGCGGCATAGGCTTGCCCCAAGGCAATGGCGGTATCGCCAACAGGTAATTGCTTGGGCAACAAGGGGGTAAGACCAGCCTCCGTTAATTCACGCACGACCAAATCGCGAAGAATCTGATTAAGGAAACAGCCGCCGCATAAGGCAACCTCGCGCAGGCCTGTTTGCGCAGCGGCTTGCCGTGTCCAATCGACCAGCGCCGCCGCCAAGGTTCCATGGAAAAGACTTGCCGCCTCTTCTGTGGTTAAGGCCGCGTGCTTACTATCAGCAAGACGCGCCAGTAAAGGCCGCACATCAAGAATAAGCCCTTTGCTTTTTTCTATGCGCCAGCCATCAGGATCAACCAGAGCCGCGCCTTGCCTTTGCGCCGCTAACGTCTCCAGCATCATGGGAGCCTCCCCCTCAAACGAGGCGATAGGCATAACATCAAGCAACCCGCACGCCGCATCAAACAGACGCCCTGCGCTGCTGGTCAGGGGCGCGTTAAGCCCATGGTCCATCATAAGGGCCAGCTGCGCTGCGCCCGCAAAAGCGCCATAGCGCAAGGCAATCTCGCCTCCCCGCCCCATCGCCCACAGCGCCGCCGCGCCCATGCGCCAAGGCTGCCGCGCCGCGCTATCGCCCCCCGCCTGATGAAGGGGGAATAGGTGGCCAAGGCGCATAAAGCCATCGCCCTTTACCTGTAAAAGTTCTCCGCCCCATGCCTCATTCTTTTCGCCAAGGCCAAAGCCATCCAAAGTAAGCGCCAAAAGAGGATGCGTGATTCCATGTTCGGCCATCACGGCAGCGGCATGAGCATGGTGATGCTGGACACTTATTGTTTTAAAACCGCTGGCAAGCGCCCAACGCGTACAGGGAAAATCGGGATGAAGATCATGGGCAAACGCCACAGGTTTTTCCCGCGCCATCGCGATCATCGCTTGCGCCGTTTCCTCAAACCGCAAAATTGCGTCCGCCGAGTCAAGAGAGCCGTTTTCGCGACTGATCCACGCCTCATCGCCCTGTATAAGGCACAAGGCGTTCTTTAAAAAAGCCCCCACGCCAAGGACAGGCGGCAGGCGCCTTGCCAAAGGAATGACACATTGAATAAAGGAATCATCAGACATACAGGCAGAGTCCTTTTTTGATTCTCATCCCTCAATTCCCATCAACGAGCGCGCAAAATCAGCAGCGTTAAACGGCTGCAAATCCTCCACGCCCTCACCCACGCCGATGGCATTGATAGGCATTTTAAACCGCTCTGCAAGCGCAACCAGCACACCGCCCTTGGCGCTGCCATCCAGCTTTGTCAGCACAAGCCCCGTCACGTCCGTCATGGCGCTAAACACTTCGACTTGCGCAAGGGCGTTTTGTCCCGTCGTCGCATCCAAAACGAGAAGTGTCGCATGAGGCGCTTGCGGATCGACCTTTTTAATCACGCGGCTGATTTTGGAAAGCTCTTGCATCAAATCATTCTTGTTATGCAATCTCCCCGCCGTATCGATGAGAACAACATCCACGTTCTCGCGCTTTGCTTTCTCCAAAGCCTGATAGGCCAAAGCCGCTGCGTCGCTACCTGACGCGCCCTCTATAACCTCACACCCCGTCCTCTCGCCCCATACTTGCAATTGAGCAACCGCCGCTGCGCGAAACGTATCACCCGCGACCATCATCACGTTCAGGTTTTGCGAACGGAAAAGACTGGCCATCTTGCCAATCGTTGTGGTCTTGCCCGCGCCATTGACACCAACCATTAAAACAACGAACGGCCTTTTGCTTTCGTCGCGCACCAAAGGTTTGGCGCAAGGCTCCAGCAGCGCCGCAATCTGCACGGCCAAAGCTTCCTTCACCTCTTGATCCGCAATCTCTTTGCCAAAGCGGCTTTTACCAAAGTCAGCAACCAGCCGCGCCGCAACGGCGGGGCCAAGATCGGCGGCGATCAAAAGCTCTTCCAACTCTTCAAGAACTTCGGCATCTAAACGGCGCTTGGTGAAAAGCCCCGTGATCCCCTCCCCGATTTTCGCGCTAGAGCGCGTCAGCCCGCCGCGTAGCCGCTCCAACCATCCTGTTTTCTCACTCATCAAAATACTCCATCAGTCGAAAACATCATAACAAAGCGCTGTATTGCCGTCTTTCCTATTCCGTCATTGCGAGCGCAGCGAAGCTGGATCGCCACGTCGGCCTATGGCCTCCTCGCGATGACGATAATGGAAAAAAATAATATAAAAAGGCAATAATCATGCTCATCCTAAAACACGCGCTTTCAAAACAGCTTCATCCCTTTCCAAAACATCAACCTCGATCACGCTGCCCACCGTGGCCGCAGCCTCAAGCCGCACTTCGGCAAAAGTCGGCGTGCGGGCCAGCATCGGTTGTTCGACATGCACCGCCATGCGCTGCCCAACAAGACCGTCCAAGTGACGGATCATAGCAGCCTGCCCGACTTGCCGCAAACGCGCGGCGCGCGCGCGGCGCACCTCCATCGGCTCATGCGGCATCTTAGCGGCGGGCGTTCCAACCCGCGCAGAATAGGGGAAAACGTGCAGCCACGTCAGGCCTAATTCTTCCACAAGGGCAAGCGTGTTTTCGAACATTGCCTCTGTCTCGGTTGGAAAGCCCGCGATCAAATCCGCGCCGAAAACAATGGCGGGACGCGCTTCCCGCGCCCGCTTGCACAGCGCCCGCAAATCCTTGGCCCTATGCCGCCGCGCCATGCGTTTAAGCACTGTGTCATCGCCCGCCTGCAAGCTTAAATGCCAATGCGGCATAAGGCGAGGCTCATGCTCTAACAGCCACCATAAATCCTCATCAATCGCGGCAGGATCCAACGAGGATAACCTCAATCTTTTAAGAGAGGGAACCGCCGTCAAAACCTCACGCACCATCGCGCCAAGCGTCGGTTTATACGCTAAATCCGCGCCATAGGACGTGATATCCACGCCCGCCAAAACGATTTCGGGAAAACCACCTTCCGCCAGCGTTTGCGTTTGCTTGATAATTGACTCAACCGCGACCGAGCGCGAGGCGCCGCGCCCATAAGGAATGATGCAATAGGTGCAGCGATGATCGCAGCCATTTTGCACCTGAATAAAACCGCGAGTCAGCCCGCCCGCAAAATCATGCACAAGCGGCGCAAACGCGTGATCGGCACACTGAATGGGCGCGACTTGAACACGCGCCCTATCCAGAGCGACATACGTGTCGGCCTTCAACTTTTCATGATTGCCAATAACGTGATCAACCTCATCCAGCGCGGCATAGCGTTCGGGATGAATTTGCGCCGCGCAGCCCGTCACGATAATTTTAGCCTTTGGATTCTGTCGCCGCGCCTTGCGGATTGCTTGCCGCGCTTGCCTCTCGGCCTCTGCCGTCACGGCGCACGTGTTAATCAGAACGACATCGCCAAGCCCTGCTTGCCGCGCAAGACTTCGCATGACTTCGGACTCATAAGTGTTGAGCCGACAGCCAAACGTGATGATGTCAACAGTATCCGTCATAGAAATCGCATAGGGAAGCGCCATCAAGGCGCTTATCTTCCTGCTACAAGTGTCTGCGGATTAGACCCCGACTCATCGTCATCGCTGGAGAATAAGGTGCTAACGGGCGGAGGGGTGCGGCGCGTTACTTCAGCCTGCGGCATGCCTTCCGGCTCACCCACAGGGCTGATTGTCTGCGTTATCGGTTGAGGTTGCGCTGTGGCAGAAGACGCTTGTGGAACAGGCGCGTTAGGCGATCCCTTACCTTCTGGTGTATAATAGTTCGAAGGCATATCGGGTTGCGAGCCAAAAGGCGGTTGAGCCGCCGCCACGCCGCCGCGCTGATGTTTTTGTTCTGCCTGCGTGGCCTCTTCAATCGCTTCCGTCACGCGGTAGTAATGCTCGGCATGCTGCAAATAGCTTTCAGCCATGACGCGGTCGCCCGCGCTGGTCGCATCACGCGCCAAAGACTGATACTTTTCATAAACCTGCCACGCATTGCCGCGCACGCGCACATCGGGGCCATTGCTGTCAAAGGATTGATGCCGCAGCGATGCCGCCGAACGGTTGCGGTTATCGCCGCGCATAGAATTGCCGGAAGATTGGCGGCTTTCATTGCCGCCATTGCCCCCGTTGTTGCTGCCACTGCTAGGGTGGCGGCTACGCGGACGACGCGTGCCAGAACTGGGTTGCCTCATGCTATGATTTCTCTCGTTCATTTTTTCTCTGCTGTCTTTCTAACTTGTTGTTTTTAAAAAAAGGGGAGCCACGATCATTCTTTCGCGCTCCAACGGCTCTCTCTTTTGGCCGCAGGGCATTCGTCATTTTCGTTGACGAGCCTTACAAGTAGTCTCCTTCTTAATCTTTTCAGACCGACAGAACAACCCCTTTTTTTAACCTTATTTAAAAAAGAAAGGGGATTGGGGCTAGTCTATCTCTTCTTCCTTTGATTCCATGAAATCGGGATTGACCAGCACTTTGTCCACGCGGCGGCCATCCATATCCACAACTTCGAACCGCGAGACGCCCCACTGGAAGTGATCGCCAGCGGTAGGAATGCGCCCCAGCTTATCGATCATAAAGCCTGCCAGCGTATGATAGTCGCCACTGTCATGCAGGTTTTTAATCCCGATGATCGTTTCAACTTCATCAACGGGGGTCATGCCATCGATCAGCCAACTTCCGTCCTCACGCCTTACAGGTTTTTCGTCACTGTCCTGCCCGCTCTCTGGCAAAGCGCCCGTGATGGCTTCAAGAACGTCCGTGGCCGTGACCAAGCCTTCGATGCTGCCATATTCATCGATAATGATCGCTACGTGCTGGCTGGACTCCTTAAATAAATCAAGCAATCGCAGAACCGACGTTGTATCGGGAACGATCAACGCGGGACGCATCGTGCCCTGTACATCGATGGGCTCGCCGCGCAAAAGGACGTTCAGCAAATCCTTGGCATAAACGATACCCAACACTTCTTCCATATCACCCCGCGCCACGGGAAGGCGGCTGTAACCGCTGGCGCAGATTTCCTTAATGTTTTCCTCAACATTGTCTTCAAGGCCCAGCCACATCATGTCAATACGCGGCGTCATGATGGTGCGCACCGTCCAATCCGCGACACGCATCACGCCTTCCAACATTTCTTTTTCCGCTTGTTTGAAGACGCCTTTTTGCGTCCCTTCCGCGATTAAATCCTTGACCTCTTCTTCGGTCACTTGCGCACCGCTGGGATTATGCAAATGAAAAAGTTTTATAATGCCTTCGGTTGAGGACTTAAGAATCCAAACCAGCGGCGCAAGAAGCCGCGATAAAAAGTGCATTGATCCAGCAACACGAACGGCAATGGGTTCAGCATAGGAAAGCCCAAGCCTTTTGGGAACCAACTCACCAATGATCAAAGTCAAATAGCCGACAAGGCTAACGACAACAAGAAAGGCAAATTGAGAGCCATAAGGGGCAATCCACGGCACATCGTTTAAATAGACTCCCAACGGCTCGGACAAAGCCGTTCCCGAAAAAGCGCCCGCCACGATCGTGTTCATCGTTACGCCGATTTGAACGGTGGATAGATAGGAGCCAGGATCGCTGGCAAGAGCCAAAGCACGACGAGCGCCCTTGCTTTTGACTTCTTCTACCAATTGACGGAGATGGGCGCGACGCGCCGACACGATAGCCATTTCAGCCATCGCAAAAAAGCCGTTCAAAAGCAAAAGCAAGAGAATGATACCGATATCGGCTAACACAGCGTCGTCTATCTCATCGTTATGGGTCAGAGGTTGGCATAAGACCAGAGTCTTAAAAAATCCATGTCTCCAAACTCAGATTAATTGCACACTCAAACCTCCCTCCCCTTGCGGGAGGGTCGAAGATTTTATGGGCGAAGCGCGTAAAATCTTCGGGGAGGGGTCGTTTTCTATTCTGCTTTTAACCCCTCCCCGAAAAATACGTCTCCTGCGGAGTCTTGTTTTTCGACCCTCCCGCAAGGGGAGGGGGATTTGTTCTATTTATCTTACCAACTCTTGAAATGGAAAACATCTAACCAATCATCCCCCGCATTGTCTTTACCACGACAACACGCCATACTGTAGCGGCTTGTCCATCGGAGTGCAAACGGTATGTCAAAAACAGCGCAAGAACGCTATTTCAATCTGCTTTCATTGGCGCAAAGCGGCGATGTTGTCGCCGCGAACGAGGCCTTGCGTAAAGCGCTTTTGACAACGCCCAAAGAGCCCAACCTTTTGCATTTGGCCGCGCAAGTAGCCGAAAGCCTGAAAGAGCCTGACCGCGCCATCGTCCTTTATCGCCGCGCAGCGGTTGCCCATCCGCATTGGTTCGAAGCCACCATGAATCTAGCCCGCGTTCTGTCCGCGCAAAACAAAAACGATGAGGCTCTCGCCGTCCTTAAAGACTTGGCGTTGCATCATCCCGATCGCCACGAGATTCCCGAAGCACAAGCCAACCTCGCGCAACGAACAAACGCCTTGCCGCAAGCTATTGTTTTTTGGCAAAAAGCTTTGGCTTTGCGTCCCGATAACGCGGAAGGCCGTGGGCAATACTTTTTCTGCTGCCGCCAAATATGCGATTGGAGAGAAACGCCCTCTCCCGATTCTGCCCTTTCGCCCAACATCACAGCGATTCTCTTTGATGATCCGGCCTTGCAACGTGCGGCGGCAGAACGCTATTGCGCCCAGTATTTTAATCGTCTGATGCCCCTGCCCCCTCCGTCGCCTTATACCCATGAGAAGGTGCGCGTTGGCTATTTATCTTCGGACTTTCACGCGCACGCGACAGCGTGGTTGATTGCCGAACTTTTCAGCCTGCATGACCGCCAGCGTTTCGAGGTTTATGCTTATAGTTATGGCGTTGAGGACAACTCGCTCATTCGTGAGCGTTTGCGCCAGCAGGCTGATCACTTTATCGTCCTCAACGCCCTGACCCCCGCGCAGTGCGCCGAGCGTATCCGTGCTGACGAAATCGATATCCTCATCGATCTCAAGGGGCATACGACGGGGGCAAGACTGGATATCCTTGCGCATCGTCCCGCGACGCGCCAGCTGCATTGGCTTGGCTTTCCGGCAACGACAGGCGCGCTCTTTATCGATGCGTTTATAGCGGATTGTGTCACCGTTCCGAACGGAAGCGAACGCGCTTTTACCGAAAAAGTGCTGCGCCTTCCCCATACCTATCAAATCAATGATCGGCAAAAGAAGGCCAGCAAGCCTTTGGCCAAAAGCGCCTATGGCCTGCCCGATAAGGGGCTTATTTTCGCCAGCTTCAACCAAACGTATAAGATAACGCCAGAGATTTTTGATGTCTGGTGCAAGCTTTTGCAAAGCGTGCCGGACTCCGTTTTATGGCTTTTGGAATCCAACACCTTCGCACCCAATGCGCTGCGAGGGGAAGCGGCCAAGCGCGGCATTGATCCCACGCGCCTTCACTTTGCCCCTTCTGCGGCGCAAGAGGATCATCTGGCGCGGTATGGCGTTGTTGATCTGGCGTTAGACACCTTCCCCGTCGGAGGCCACACAACGACCAGCGATGCCCTATGGTCTGGCGTGCCTGTCGTGACGATGGCGGGGCAGAGCTTTGTCAGCCGCGTGGCTGCCAGCCTTCTGACCGCGGCAGAGCTTCCTCAGCTTGTCACAAACAATCTTGATGATTACAAAGCGCTGGCCCTACGTTTAGCAACGGATAAGGTTGAGCGCGAGGTTCTCCATACGCACCTTAAGCAAAAACGCCTCACCCTCCCCCTCTTTGACACGCCACGCTTTGTCAAAGATTTTGAGGCGCTGCTTATCGCGCAATGACAGAGCTTTTTTCTCGCTCTACCGCCCGCCAGCCGATATCGCGGCGGCAGAAGCCTTGCGGCCAGTCGATGATGTCCACGGTGGCATAGGCTTTCTTTTGCGCCTCGCTGATCGTGGCGGCCCAGCCCGTGACGCCCAAAACGCGCCCGCCGCTCGCCGTAATTTCGCCCTTCTCATTGCGTGCCGTTCCAGCGTGAAAGACGATTCCGTCTTGCACCTTGGCTGCCTCATCAAGGCCTCCAATCACGCTGCCTTTTTCATAAGATGCGGGGTAGCCATTCGCCGCCATCACGACGCACAGTGCGGCCTTGTCCTGCCAGTGAAGCTCTATGGCATCCAGCATCCCCTTGGCCGTTGCGTAAAGCGCGGCGAGCAAATCGGATTTCATGCGCGGCAGCATCGCTTGCGTTTCGGGATCGCCAAAGCGGCAGTTGTATTCGATAAGGCGAGGCCCTGTGGCGGTGATCATCAGACCCGCAAACAGAATGCCGGTAAAGGGCGTGCCGTTGTCTTCCATGCCTTTGACGGTGGGAAGGATAATCTCACGCATCACGCGCTCTTGCATAGCGGCATCGATAACAGCAGCAGGAGAATAAGCGCCCATGCCGCCTGTGTTGGGGCCTTTGTCGCCATCGTAAACCGCTTTGTGATCTTGCGCCGAGGCGAAGTACAAAGCGTTCTTTCCATCGCATAGGGCAAAGAAGCTGGCTTCCTCGCCTGTCATAAACTCTTCGACCACGATCTCGGCGCCCGCCGCGCCAAACGCGCCGCCCGTCATCGTTTCATCGATGGCGGCGCAGGCTTCCTCAACCGTTTGCGCGAGGGTCACGCCTTTGCCCGCCGCAAGGCCGTCGGCTTTGATCACAATCGGCGCGCCCTGTGCCTTGACGTACGCCTTGGCCTTTTCAGGATCGCTAAAGCGTTCATAGGCGGCGGTGGGGATGCCGTTTTTCTTGCACAAATCTTTCATAAAGCCTTTGGAGGATTCCAACTGCGCGGCGGCCTTGCTGGGGCCAAAGCAGACGATGCCTTCGGCGCGAAGCGCATCGGCAAGGCCAAGCGCGAGCGGGATTTCGGGGCCGATCATGACAAAATCGATTTCAAAGCTTTTGCAAGCGTCCACAATGTCAGCCGTAGCCTCAACCTTGATGGGCAGGCAGGTGGCGATCCTTTCGATGCCGGGATTACCGGGGGCGCAAAACAATTTGCTGCACAAGGGGGATTGAGCAAACGCCCAACACAGCGCGTGCTCGCGCCCACCAGAGCCAATAACAAGGACTTTCATATGTTGTATTCTCCCGTTTTTATTGTCATCTATCCTGTTCTTCAAACATGACACTCTCTTTTGACCTCCCCCCTTGCGGGGGAGGACATGAAAACTTAGGCTTACGCAAGTAAGTCTTAGTTTTCATAGGTGGGGGGGTATGAGCGATGCAACGTGATAACCCCCCACCTGAAAAATCTAAGGCGTTACTTCGTAACACCAAGATTTTTCTTCCTCCCCCGCAAGGGGGGAGGCAAAGTAAGGACAACAGAGTGATTCTGTTCTTTTCAACCCCTAAACTGTTTTGAGTATAGACCTTTTCCCATGCCACAAAAGACAACGCAAGCCCCTGAAGACGATCTTTTGTCCCGCGCCCTTGTTGATAAGCCCAAGGAGGGCAACAACGTGCCCGAATGGACGGTTTCCGACCTGTCGCGCCAGCTGAAACGCATGGTAGAGGACGGCTTTGGCCATGTGCGCGTGCGCGGCGAGATTGGCGAGTGCAAGCTTCATTCCAGCGGCCATTTGTACTTGTCGCTTAAGGACGAGGGCGCGGTTCTGGCGGCGGTGTGCTGGAAGGGGCAAGTGGCCAAGCTTGGCCTGAAGCCTGCGACGGGCATGGATGTGGTCTGCACGGGCAAGCTCACGACTTATGCGGGGCAATCGAAATACCAAATGAATGTTGAAAGCATGGCTCTGGCGGGTGTCGGCGCTCTTTTAAAAATGCTGGAGGAGCGGCGCGTTAAGCTGGCTGCCGAAGGCTTGTTCGATGAAGCCCGTAAAAAGAAACTGCCGTTCCTGCCGCGCGTCATCGGCGTTGTGACTTCGCCCACGGGCGCTGTCATCCGCGACATTTTGCATAGGCTGGAGGAGCGCTTTCCGCGCCCCGTGTTGGTTTGGCCTGTGCCCGTTCAAGGCGAAGGCGCGGCGGAGAAAATCGCTGCCGCCATTCGCGGCTTTAACGCGTTGGCAGAAGATGGGGAGACTCCTCGCCCCGATGTGCTGATTGTGGCGCGGGGCGGCGGCTCGCTTGAGGACTTGATGCCGTTTAACGAAGAGGTCGTTGTGCGTGCTGTGGCGGAAAGCCGCATTCCCGTGATCTCTGCCGTTGGGCATGAAACGGATACGACGCTGGTGGACTACGCCGCCGATTTGCGCGCGCCCACGCCCACGGCGGCGGCAGAAAAGGCTGTGCCTGTTCGCGCCGAATTAATGGAAAGCCTAGGCGCGGCGGGTCTTCGGTTGCATAGCGCGATGCGCCGCATGGTGGTGACCCGCAAGGAATCCGTGGCGCTTTTGTCGCGGGCGCTGGGCGATCCCATGCGGGCGCTGCGCCCCTTGATGCAACGGCTTGACGAACGGGCGGATCGTTTGGCTGTTGCGTGGGGCGGCTATCATCGCCGCCTGCAAGGTCGCGTGGCCGAGGCAGGCGGGCGCTTGCGCCATCCACGCGATGTTGTGCGCCTTGCCGCGCAAAAGCTGGAGGCACTCGCGCAGCGGATGAACGCGCTGGCGCGTGAGCGCGTGATGGTAGCGGAAAAGAAACTGGATCGTTTAAGCGCGATGCTAGAGGCGCTTTCGCCGCGTGCGGTATTGGGACGCGGCTATGGCCTTGTCTATGACAGCGCGGGGCGCGTGGTCACGTCGATAACGGCGATGAAGCGCGGCGAGACCGTTCGCATCGATCTTCACGACGGCTCGCGCAAGGCGCGGGTTGAGGATTAGGGCTGAGGCTGACGCGGATAAGCGTCTGGCTTAAAAAACCCGTGTACGGGGGCAAGCTTTCTTAGGATGCGTTGTTCGTTCAGAGAATAATCTTGATAAAAAAAGAGGCCATATCCAATCGGAATTTTTTTTCCTTCAGCAATTTTCTGATTGGCAGCGGCAAGAGCTCGCTTTGCGCCATCGCGACGATTTTGGAAAGCATTTTTAGCACGCTGCCAAAGGCTGAAACAACTGGTCGCGCTTAGGATAACTTCACTCATAAAAACCTCCTTGATAAAATGAGAACATGGCTCATCTTATTTTAAAGCTTTTAACAGGCGCAAGGAGAAAGAGGGCGCGTTTTTTTTCTCCTTTTTTGGGATGCCTAAACGGTCTTTTTTAGCCCCCCAAAAACGGGAAAACGATTTTGTTATATATCAATACGTTAGCAAAAAAACATCGATTTACAGCCCCAAGAGCGTAGGATTGTGCCACTTGGGAGTCTTCCGCTCAAAGTTAATGCCGTAACCCATTGAAATATAACAATACTGACTCGATTTTAAGCCTTGCCTAACCCATTGATTTAAAACGCTTTTGTAAACTTCGCCCGATTTTGGATTTTAAACGGCCAAAAAAACGGAAGGTTCTATCTAAAGTCCAAAGAGCTTTTTCAAGACGCCTTTCTTTTCTTCCTTAGGCGCAGGAACAGCCAGAGGCGCGGCGCCCCCTACACTGGGTTGCGTGGCGGCTGCAGGCGCGGCGTCTTTTTCTTTTTCCTTGATTTGTTTGTCCATCAAGGTTTGACGCTCTTCCATCTGGTCCTTCATCGCAGCTTCTTCTTTTGCCTTTTGGGCTTCTTTAATTTTGGGATCTTTGAGCGATTCAGGAATAAGAACGGCGTTGATGACCTGAACCACACCATTCATAGAGCCTTGATCTTCGGCAACGATGGTGGCCTCTCCGACCTTCAGCGTCTTACCCGTGCCATCAAAACCAATCATCTCACCAGAGGCGGAACTAGGCGATGCGCGGCGTCCCTTGATGTTCGTGGAAAACACAACGCTGCCGTTGATCATATGATAGTGAACAAGATTTTTAAGACCCTCTTTAGATTCTTTGGCGCGGGTCAAAACATCATCGGGAAGTTTTTCCATCGCGGCGTTATTGGGCGCAAAAACAGTCAGCCTTGCCTCTTTGCTTGTAAGCTCACTTTCAAGGCCTGCTTTTTCCACAAGGGCAGCAAACTGGCTCAAGTCTTTATTGCCCTGCAAAACCTTCATGACATTTTCAGGCTTAGCGGGCGACGTTGCCGCCATGGCAGAAAATGAAAGCGAAACGCCAAGAACCAGTGAAGACAAGAAGGCCAAGGTACGAGTCTTGCTCATGTTTTTCTCTCCCATTATCGTGAACGTCCCAGAATCGGGCATTTTGATAGGCAATTTCTTATTTTAGATTTATAGGTATTCACGTTCATGGTCAATTAGGTGATTCACGATGGAAGAAAATAACTTTTTCACAATCCTTTTTAATCTGCTGACAGGCGGAGGGCTGGGGCTTATCTCGGCTTCGCTTGCGGCGCATTTTGGCTATCGCTCAGCCGATAGGCTGCCTGGGGAAAGCCGTCTGCCCCATTGCTTTTTTTGCTTAAGGCCACTTCAACTGCACGAATACTTCCCTTTGTTCGGATGGCTTTTAAGACCAAACGTCAAGGCCTTCCCCTGCCCTTGTGGCAAAAAAACAGGCCTGTGGACACAGCCTGTCGTAGAAACAGCGGGCTTTCTCCTTGGCGTTATCGCTGTTGCCATCGCGGGGTGGTCGCCCGTCCTTATTCCCCTTTGTTTAGCGTTAGGCCTCTTGCCCGCCATCGCGATGATCGATTTGGCTTTTGGTATTATTCCAGACGGATTGAATATAACGCTTGGCCTTTTAGGCGTGACCGGCCTTCTTCTAGGACACGGCGATCTCTTTATGGGGCTTATTGGATCGGCTGGCCTGTTGGGCATGGGGCTTTTGCTGGCCATCGTTTACAGCAAATTACGTGGGCGCGAAATGTTAGGGCTGGGCGACGTTAAATTCTTCGCCGCCGCCGGTCTATGGCTGCCCGCCATAATGATCCCGTGGTTTTTGATTGTATCCGGCCTGTTAGGCGCGGCGATGGGGCTTCTTTGGAAGCACATCAGCGGCGCGAAAGAGTTTCCTTTTGCCCCCGCATTGTGTCTGGCTTTGGCCGGATGTCTGTATTATCAGTTATATGTCTTTGCGTCCTTGTAACGAGCCTTCATGAGTTTCGCCCGCGCCCTTGCCACGGTCAGTGGTTTTACGATGCTTAGCCGCATTGCCGGTTTCGTACGCGACACGCTCACGGCCACATTTTTAGGAGCAGGCGCGCAAGCCGATGCTTTCTTTGTGGCACAACGCCTGCCCAACCTGTTCCGCAGTTTGTTTGCCGAGGGCGCTTTCTCGGCAGCCTTCGTACCCCTTTACACAGCGGAAAAAGAACGTCACGGCGATGAGGCCGCCAAGCTTTTCGCGGGTGAAGCGCTGGCGTTGATGATCACGTTGCTGGTTCCCTTCACCATTCTTATCATGATGCTGATGCCATGGGTTCTGCGCCTTATCGCCCCTGGCTTTCATGATGAGCCGATCAAATTCGCGCTGGCCGTAAAATACAGCCTTATCACGTTTCCCTATCTGCTTTTGATTTCCATCACGGCGTTGCAAAGCGGCGTGCTCAACGCGCATGGCCGTTTTGGCCCCGGCGCAGCCGCGCCCATTATGCTCAATATCGTGATGATAGTCGCCCTCCTCCTTAGCAGTTTCTTTAGCTGGAACGTGGCTGAGGCCTTGGCATGGGGCATGGTGATCTCTGGCGTGGTGCAAGCGCTTTGGCTTACGATCAGCTGCCGCAACGCGCATATTGCCTTGCCGTTGATGTGGCCGCATTTGTCGATGGCGTGCCGCCAGCTCTTCAAAAACATAGGCCCCGGCGCGATTGGCGCTGGCGCGACGCAAATCAACTTGCTGCTCACCACCATTTTGGCCTCAATGCTGCCGACGGGCGCGGTGTCGTACCTTTATTATGCGGATAGGCTCAACCAATTGCCTCTTGGCATCATCGGCGTGGCCGTTGCCACCACGCTTTTGCCCATTCTCTCCAAGCATGAAACGAACAGCGATGGCGCAGCAATTCGCCACACAATCAGCCGCGCTATTGAGTTTTCCCTTGTCCTTGGGTTGCCAGCCGCCATTGGTCTTGGACTTGCGGCACATCCCATTATTCAAACGCTTTTCGAACATGGCGCCTTCACGCATCAAGACACACGAGAGACAGCGCTGACCCTTTCCGCCTATAGCCTATGCGTGCCCGCCTTTCTTTTGGCCAAGATTTTTGCGGCACGCTTTTTTTCCTATCACGACACAAAGACGCCCGTTCAAATCGCCATCGTGTGCATGGCGGCCAATGTCCTTTTGGCGCTTCTGTTGATGGGGGCGTTAGAGCACGTCGGCATGGCTTTGGCGACCAGCCTCGCGACATGGCTTAACGTCATCCTTCTTTATTGGCGGTTGCGAAAGCGCGGCGAAAAACTGGCCGACGAAACGCTGTTAAAACGCCTGCCCCGCCTTTTCATCAGCGCGGGCGGCATGAGCGCTTTGACCTATTTCAGTTGCGATGAGACGGCCTTTTTGTTCGATTCCACGCCTCTTTTAAGTAAAATGATGGGGCTTGCCCTGATAATGGGGCTTTCATCCGCCTTCTATGCCGTGCTATTACAAATAACAGGCGCGATGAGGCTGAAAGAAATCCTGACGCGATTCAAAAGCGCCCCCTTATCCAAAGGCTCTCTTCATGATTAAATTTTTTATCCCTCTTTTTGTTTTTAGCCCTAACGGGCGATGGCGTTAAACCACGTTTTGCCATCAGTCTTTCTTCGTCATTATTTCAATCAGGAGTCCTCTTATGAAACGCATTTTCTCTGGCATGCAGCCCACCGGCAATCTTCACCTTGGCAATTATCTTGGCGCTTTGAAAAACTGGGTCAAGCTGCAGGATGACTATGAGTGCTTTTATTGCGTTGTCGATTTGCACGCGATCACGTTGCCACAAGACCCCGAAGCGCTACGCCGCGCTTCGCGTGAGGTCGCCTGCGCCTATATCGCATCGGGCATCGACACCAATAAAAGCTCGCTGATCGTCCAGAGTATGATGCCCGCGCATACTGAGCTGGCTTGGATTCTGGGATCAAAGGTTCCACTCGGCTGGCTCAACCGCATGACGCAATTTAAGGACAAGGCGGGCAAAGATGCAGGAAAGCAACTGCTGGGTCTTTACAGCTATCCCGTTTTAATGGCCGCCGACATTTTGGCCTATAAGGCGACGCACGTGCCTGTTGGCGAGGATCAAAAGCAGCATGTGGAGTTGACGCGCGATATCGCCATCGCCTTTAACAACACGTACGGCGAAATCTTCCCCATTCCTGAACCTCTCATCATGGGCGAGGCGACCCGCGTCATGTCGCTGCGTGATGGCAAGAAGAAGATGAGCAAATCGGACGAGTCCGATTACTCGCGCATCAACATGACGGACGATGCCGACACGATCATGCTGAAGATCCGCAAGGCTAAGACCGACCCCGAACCTCTGCCGGAAACGGCCAAGGAGCTGGAGTCAAGGCCAGAGGCTGACAACCTTATCACCATCTACGCGTCGTTGGCGGATACGACGGTGGCCGAGGTTCTTAAATCCCACGCGGGGGAGCAGTTCTCAACCTTTAAGAAAGATTTGGCCGATCTAGCAATCTCTAAGCTGATTCCCATCACAAATCGCATGCGCGAATTGATGGCTGATCCGGCAGAAATTGACGCCATCTTGAAAAAAGGCGCTGACAAAGCCAATGCCCTGACGCAAAAAACCTTGCGTGAGGTCAAGGATCGGGTCGGGTTTTTGTAAGCCCCCCCCCTCCACGGTCATCCCCGCTTTCGCGGGGATGACATATTCTCTTCTCTTGAAATATGGAGAAAGGGGCTGTATTCTGCGCCGTTCACCCTTTTCAGGAATAGAGAAACACAGTGCTTTTTAATGCGCAGGATATTGCAAGGTTGTTTGATGCGCGTGATCGCGCGCGCGGTCACGCCTATCAAACCCAAGGCCACGTCAAAGAGCTTCAACTGGACAATCAGGGCACGCGCCTTAGCGCCCTTGTCCAAGGCACAGCACCTTCGCCTTACCGCGTCGATATTGAAATTGGCAAACGTGGCGGGCGCGTGGCCATCCAAGCCTATTGCTCATGCCCCGTGGGTTATATGTGCAAACACAGCGTGGCCGCTCTTTTCGAAGCGATTGCGCAGGAAAGCCGCAAACACGAGCGCATTGGCGCATTTACAGGAAGCCGCAAAAGCGCGGCAGCCTCGCTGTCGCCCCAGTCTTTGCATTGGCTAAAAAGTTTAAAAGCGGATGAGGCCACCCCCCCCCCTCAAGAAAGCCGCATCATCTATCTTTTGATTCAAAATGAAAAACAACGCGGCCATCTGACGATAACTCCCTATAGCCAATATAAGATGCGCAATAATACGTGGAGCGTCAAAAAGAACATCGGGTATGGGCAAGCCGCGATGATCTACCAACTGAACGGCGCTTATAACGAAGAAGACGTGGCCATTTTTTCTTTATTAAAAGAAAACTACGGAAGCCGCCTTCCCCATGTTTTATGGTCGTTTGATACAGACGGCGATTTTGTCGATTTTCTTGTAGCGCGTCTTTTAAAAACAGGTCGCGCCTATCTTAACAATGAAAGCACCCTCCCCCTTTCGCTAGGCGAAGATGAAGCCGGTCATTTATCGTGGGAGCTTCTTCCCGACATGCGGCAAAGACCGACCGTTACGCCAGACAAGGGCGAGCTTAAAACGCTTCTTTTGCCTCATCCATGGTACATCCATTCTACAACGGGCGTGATGGGGAGGCTTCTCTGCCATGAGGAATCGCCTGTTATAAGGCATTTTCTAAAAGCGCCCCCTATCACACAAAATGAAGTGCCTGTTGTGCGCAAAGCGATTAAGGAAATTAAGGCGCTTTTGCCCGCGCCCTTTAAAATTCGCGACATGAAAGACAAGATGGAAGCGCCCGCCGCGCGGGTCATTCTTTTTCAAACGCCCAAAGGCGAACAAGCGGCGCGGCTTGACTTTACTTATGGCGATCAATCTTCTTCAGGCTCAGCGCTGCCAGAGCATTACACTGTTGTGAAAGACGATGAGATTCGCCTCTATCGGCGCAATGTGCTGGCCGAGGAAGCTCTGCTTAAAAAATTAGAGAAACATCATCTGCGTCCTACGTCCACGCAATCCCTTTTGATGCCCGATGAAACCGCCTCCCCTTGGTTTTGGTTGGACTTTCGGCATAAGGGACTTGCCAAGTTGGAAAAAGACGGCTTCACAATCAGCGATAACGTGCCTCAATCCACAATCATCCTTGAGCCTGATAGCGAAGACATCGAAGCCTCGTTTGAGCAAAGCGGCGATTGGTGGTTTTCAATGGATCTGGGCATCACAATAGGCGGTGAGCGCATCCCTCTCCTGCCCGTCCTTGTGGCCATGATCAAAAAGCTAAACGCGCCTACAGATATTGATCGTTTGACCGAAGGCGGCAAATGTTATGCGCCATTGCCCGATGGCCGCATGATAGCGCTTCCAGCAGACCGCATTCGCACAATTTTGAAAACGCTGGTTGAGCTCTTCGATGACAAAGCCCTCAATAAAGACGGCACGCTGCGCGTATCGATAGACCTGACCGCCGCCTTTCTGAAACTGGAAGCGATCACCAGCAAGCGTTGGCTGGGCGAAGGAGGCCTTCGCAAACTGATCGAAAAACTGGGCAACTTTGAAGGTATCAAAAAACACGCTTTGCCTAAAAAATTGAACGCTACGTTGCGCCCCTATCAAATCGATGGCTACAACTGGCTCCATTTTCTAGGCGAATATGGGCTGTCGGGCATTCTGGCCGATGATATGGGACTGGGCAAAACCATTCAGACCCTGACCTATATTCTCTCGCTCAAAGAATCAAAAAAGCTTGAGCAGCCGTGTCTGATTGTGATGCCGACCAGCCTGATTGCCAACTGGCAGGCGGAGGCCGCCAAGTTCACGCCAACCCTGAAAGTCCTGACGCTTCATGGCAAGGAGCGCTTCACCCGTTTTGATAAGACCGAACACTATGATATTGTTTTAACGACTTATCCTCTTTTGCCACGTGATGGCGAAAAACTATCCCAACAGAAATGGAGTCTCCTCATCCTTGACGAGGCTCAGGCCATCAAGAATCCTGCCGCCAAAATGACTCAAGCCGCTTGCGCCCTTAAAGCCAAGCACAGGCTTTGCCTGACGGGAACCCCCGTTGAAAACCATTTGGGCGAGGCTTGGTCGATTTTCACATTCCTGATGCCAGGCCTTTTGGGCGATCACAAAAAGTTCACCAAGCACTATCGCACGCCCATTGAAAAAGACGGTGATAATGACCGTAAGATTCTTTTTGCGAGGCGCTTGCGTCCCTTTGTGTTGCGGCGTTTGAAATCCGAAGTTGAAAAAGACTTGCCACCCAAAACCGAAATTATCCGCCATGTCACGCTGGCCGATGATCAGCGTGATTTGTACGAAGCTGTGCGTCACGTCATGAACGACAAAGTGCGCGAAGAAATTGCGGCCAAAGGCCTTGCGCGAAGCCAGATTGTTATTTTAGATGCGCTTTTGAAACTCCGCCAAACCTGCTGCGATCCGCGCCTTGTCAAACTGGAGGCCGCGCGGAAGGTGAAGTCCTCCGCCAAGCTGGATGAGCTGATGGAGATGATCCCGACCCTTATCGAAGAAGGGCGCAAGATTCTTCTGTTCTCGCAATTCACCTCGATGCTGGATCTCATCAAAATAGAAATTGAGAAGATGGCCATTCCCTATGTCGAGCTTCGCGGCACAACCAAAGACCGCGCTACGCCCGTTAAGCGTTTTCAGGCGGGCGAGGTTCCCCTCTTCCTCATCAGTTTAAAGGCGGGCGGCACAGGTCTGAACCTGACGGCGGCGGATACCGTCATTCACTATGATCCGTGGTGGAATCCGTCCGTGGAAAATCAGGCAACCGACCGCGCCCATCGCATTGGGCAGACACGGCACGTCTTTGTGTACAAAATGATTGCCGAGGGCACGGTGGAGGAGCGCATCTTAGAGCTTCAATCCCGCAAGGCTGGCCTTGCCGCCGCGCTGTTTGGCGATAAGCCCGCCGCTGCCGCCGCCCTTACCCAAGACGACATCAAATGGCTGATGGGGGAGTAAAAGATCAACCGCCCAATGAATTATCACGTTGGTTTTTACCATGGACGGCCATTCACTATTTCGTCATCCCGCACGAAGCGATGCGTGAGCATCGCGTAGATGCGGGACCCAGCCTGCCTTGCCGAAGCTGCGAAGCAGCGTAGGCAGGTTGAATTCTCTTTGTTTTGCCAAAAAACAATGATCGGGATTGTTTAAAGAAAAAGTTTTCAACTGGGTCCCGCATCTTCGTCCCGCCTTCGCGGGACTTCGTGCAGGATGACGAAGAATGGGACGGGAGGAAATCCCGTCAAGGTTTTATGAATCATTTCATGAGGCCGTTGGTATAAGCCCCCCTACCACGCGCCTTTAAGGAACGTGACGTGGCCCATCTTGCGGCCCTCGCGGGGTTCTTTCTTGCCGTACAGGTGCAAGGCAGCGGTGGGATCGGCGACATAGGCAGGGCAACGATCTAAATCCTCGCCAAGGATATTGCGCATCACGGCCTTGCTATGCGGCGCGGCCTCAACCAACGGCAAGCCCGCAACAGCCCTCACCAGCATTTCGAACTGACTGCAAAGGCAAGCGTCAATCGTCCAGTGGCCAGAGTTATGCGGACGCGGCGCAATCTCGTTCACCAAAACACGTTGACCCTTTTCGTTTGGCTCTTTCAAGATAAACAGCTCAACCGTCAGCAAGCCCACCACATGCAGGTGCGCGGCCATACGCTGCGCGATGTCTATCGCCTCTTTCGCTGTGGCGGGATCAATCAGCGCGGGCGCTTGCGTTTCAAACAAAATATGGTTGCGGTGCGTGTTCTCCATAACGGGAAAGGCGACGCTTGCGCCGTCCTCGCGCCGCGCGGCAATCACGGACACTTCCTTCTCAAAAGCGACAAAGGCCTCAAGGATTCCTTCCTCGCTGCCCATTTGCGCCCATGCATCCTGCGCCGCCATACCATCCACGATTTTAACCTGCCCACGCCCGTCATAGCCCATGCGCGTGGATTTCAAAACGGCCGGACGGGAAAACGACTCCAGCGCCTTTTCCAATTCGTCCACAGAACGCACAATCATAAACGCGGCCGTGCCCACGCCAACCTCGCGGGCAAAGCGCTTTTCTAGCCCACGATCCTGCGCGATACGCAAAACCGTTGCACTGGGAAACAGCGACGTATGCGCCGCCACCACATCCAGCGCGGCGAGAGGCACGTTCTCCCACTCCAGCGTTACGACATCGGTGGCCTTGGCAAAGCGCGTGAGCGCGTCCGCATCGTCCCACGCACCAAGCGTATGGGCGGCGCAAACGGCTACGGCAGGCTCGTCCTCATTTTGGCAAAAAACGTGACAAGGAAACCCAAGCCGCGCGGCGGCCATAGCCGTCATGCGCCCCAGCTGCCCCCCGCCTAAAATGCCTATCGTCGATCCAGCTGTCAGGGTTCTCATCTTACTTCTTTTTCTTCACGGTTTTCTTGGCGACGGCCTTCTTCTTGGCGGGTGTTTCTGGTTCAATGGCGACCGAGGCCGTTTGAACCTCGCGCCACTGGGCAAAAGTTTTAGCCAGCGCCTTATCCTGCAAAGCCAGAATTGACGTGGCCAAAAGCGCAGCATTGATCGCGCCCGCGTTACCAACGGCCAGCGTTCCGACAGGCACGCCCGCAGGCATCTGCGCGATGGAAAGCAAACTATCCAGCCCCTCTAGTGTGCGGCTCATCACGGGCACGCCCAAAACAGGCAGAGGCGTGAGCGAGGCCGTCATACCGGGTAAATGCGCCGCTCCGCCAGCGCCCGCGATAATAACCTTTAGGCCACGTTCGGCTGCGCTGGTTGCGTACTCAAACAAACGACGAGGCGTGCGATGCGCGGAAACAACCGCGCTTTCATAAGCCACGCCAAAGCTGTCCAGCACGTTGGCGGCGTTTTCCATCGTCGCCCAATCGGACTGGCTGCCCATGATGATACCCACCAGCGGTTGCGGCGCAGTGGCCTTTGCCTTAGTGGTTGCCTTTTTTGTTTTGGTCTTGATCGAAGCCGCCATGAAAGTCCCCTGATAAGAAGCAAAAAAAGCAAGTTAACCCAAGGTGTCACTTTTACACAATCAGGAAAACAAAAGAATCCACGTCATCCCCGCGAAAGCGGGGATCCCGTATATTTTTCTTCTTTCTTCGTAAACGTCGTCGTTTGTTGTTATACAAAGCAAAAAAACTGGATCCCCGCTTTCGCGGGGATGACGAATACGCGCAAAAAAAGCAAGTTAATGACTTTTTTATAAAAAGCCTAGAGTCTTGTTGAGAAAGTCCAGAATCACATCCTTTACGAAAGACCGTCCCTTTTGAGCGCCCCCCTTGATTTGTTAACCGATTTTCTGGCCGATGCGCCCCTAACGGACGCGCAGCGGACGATTTGGCGCGATTTGTGCGCTGAGCTTGTTCTTTCGCGTGTGCGTATCCAAGAGCTTGAAACCCGCCTTAAAACCCTTGAGCGCCAGCCAGAGGGGGATAGCACCTCCCACCAACTTCTCAATCGCCCCGAATTCAACCGCGAAGTCGCCCGTATGCTGGCCTTTGATGAACGCTATGGCGGCATCTCCAGCGTCCTTTATATCAATATCGAAAGTCTTGAGACCATCCGCGTTCGCCACGGCGCGACGCTTGTGGACTCGGCTCTGCGCTGCCTTGGCGATACGTTGGCGGGGCTGATCCGCCGCAGCGATATTCTGGGCCGCCTTGCGCCAGATGAGTTCGGCATTCTTCTGCCACGTTGCGATAACACCTCGGCTTGGAAAAAGGGTGAACATATCGCGTCCATCCTTTACGATACGCTTGCCACCCTTTGGGGGCCGAACTTGAAGCCACAAATCAGTTATGGCGCCTATACGTTCCAAGAAAAAGAAGACCTTGCCCAAGGTCTGAAACAAGCCGCCGCCGATCTGACGAAGTTAGAGAGGCGATAGAGTTTATCCCTCTTCCACTTCAAGAGTTGTTTTTCTGGAACAGAAAAAACAAGAAAATGGGATGCCCGCCTTCGCGGGCATGACGGGTTTATGTTTAGTATTAAGCCTATGCCGTCATCC
>DYDA01000002.1:53953-125194 GCA_020718105.1 Micavibrio sp.
AGGGCTAGGCGGGGATCCAGCCTGTCGGGTCGAAGCTCTGCAATGCAGCGTAGCCCGACGCCGAGCGTCCGCGAGGCGTATGAGTCAATAAACGGTACGCTTTTCGGACTGTTTCAAGTCACGTGCGCCGCTAGCCTGCCCCGTGCTTGACACGGGGCGGCGCAGCTGGATTCCCGCTTTCCGCCTTTTTCGCCTCCCCCCTTGCGGGGGAGGAAAGTTTTTCTTGGGTTTACGTTAGTAAGCCCTAGAAAAACTAGGTGGGGGGTTAGAATTCTGTTTTGTGATGATAACCCCCCACCTATGAAAACTACTGACTTGCTTCGCAAGCCAAAGTTTTCATTTCCTCCCCCGCAAGGGGGGAGGGACACTATTGTCCTTGCAAAAACAGCGTGCCAAAAAACAACTCTTCATTCACGAGGGGTATAGACAGATTTAAAAAGCTCTCCGTCTATCTTTTCAGTTTCTCAATAAGTGCGGTGGTGCTGTGGCCCTGCACAAGGTCGGCCAAGATGACTTGGCCACCCCAGCTTTCCATTTCCTTCGCGCCGACGACTTGATCGATGGTGTAGTCCGATCCCTTCACCAGCGTATCGGGCCGAATGGTTTTGATGATTTCCAACGGCGTATCCTCGCTGAAAATCACCACGCCCGCCACGGCCTCTAGCGCTGCCAAAACAGCGGCGCGAGCATTCTCGTTTTGCACGGGACGCGCCTCACCCTTTAGCCGTTTGACCGACGCATCGCTGTTAAGCGCGATGATCAGCTTATCGCACGCAGCGCGAGATTGATTGATCGATGACAAATGCCCGGGATGCAGCAAATCAAACACGCCGTTCGTAAAACCGACCTTAAGCCCCTGCCCGCGCCAACGCTCGGCCCTATCTGCCGCTTCGGCTGCCGTCATGATTTTGTCTTCGCCCATGCGCGATTGATCGCGCAGAAGTTCCTTTTCGATTTCTTCTAGCGTGATCGTCGCCGTTCCAATTTTGCTCACAACAATCGATCCCGCGATGTTAGCCAGCGCCGCGCCGTCTTCTAACGACAAGCCACCCGCCATCGCCATCGCCATCGTCGCAATCACAGTATCGCCCGCGCCAGAAACGTCGAACACTTCCTTGGTGACCGTGTGAAAATGCTTGGCGGGGGAATCTTTCATCACAAGGCAAACGCCATCGCCGCCCAGTTTGGCCAGCACGCCATCAATATCAAAATCGATGATGAGCTTACGCGCGGCGGCTTCGGCTTCGTCGATTGTTGTGATGGGCAGGCCCGTCGCCTCGGCTAACTCTTTGCGGTTGGGCGTCAGCAAGCTCGCACCATGATAGCGGCCAAAGTCCCGCCCCTTGGGATCGATCAAAATCGGCTTACCATGTTCACGGCATAACGTAATAATCTCGCGCACCACATGGTTCGTTAGAACACCCTTGGCATAGTCGGAGAGAATGACAATCTGGCAATCGTCGATCACTTTACTCACACGTGCCAAAAGCTGCTCCTCCATCAGGGTGGACAACGGCGCGGCATCTTCTCTGTCGGCACGCAACAGCTGCTGGCTGCCCGCGATATAGCGCGTCTTGATCGTCGTGGGACGCGAAGCATCGGTCAGCAAATGAGGCGTAATCCTGTTCATCGCGTCCATCTGCGCGGCAAGGTCATGGCCCGCTTGATCATGTCCGATCACGGCCACCATATCGACGTTGCCGCCCATGGTGGCAAGGTTGCGCACGACGTTGCCGCTGCCGCCCATGGCGACCAGCTCGCGCTTGATGCGTATGACGGGAATGGGCGCTTCGGGCGAGATTCGGGTCACCTCGCCATAGATAAAGCGATCCAGCATTACGTCCCCCACGCACAAAACGCGGTGACCTTTTAGATTTTCAAGTTGCGTGTGAAGATGGGCATACATGCTATTGTTTATCCTTAGTCAAAAACAAGTTGGCTTGAGGCTGATCGATCCCGCCACAAGCGCGTCAGATGGATTCTTTTGCAACACTCAACAGGTTTACGGTGGCCGTTAGGGACGACATCAAGATCAATCGGAAAAGTATTTCCTATAGGTGATTTTGATACACTGGCTTTGTTTTTTTCTTTTGGCATAAACATCTCCTACTGTTTTGAAGTGAAAAATTAAAAAATGGGATGCCAGCCTTCGCTGGCATGACAGTAATTTTAAGGAAATATCTTTCCTCTATCGTCATCCCCGCGAAGGCGGGGATCCCATTTTCTTTTTTCTCTATCCATTCACCCAAAGCTATACATACGGATCTTCTTTTTCCAAATGCTCTTGGACGTAAAGGCGGATGCCATCCTCCAGCGGAGTCATCGGTGCATCATACCCTGCGGCGCGAAGCTTATCCATGTTGGCCTGCGTAAAGTACTGGTACTTGTCGCGCAAAACCTCTGGCATATCGCGGTACGTGATCTGGGGCGTCGCGCCCGCCGCCACATAAACCGCCGCCGCCATATCCGCAAAGCTGCGAGCTTTACCCGATCCCATATTGAACAGGCCGTTGACGGCGGGATGATCCAAAAGCCACAACATGACGTTGGCGCAATCGCCGACCCACACAAAGTCACGCAGCTGCCCGCCGTCTTTGTAATCAGGATGGTGGGATTTGAACAAAGAAAAAGCCTCGCCGCGCTTGGCAAACGGAAAAATCTGATGCGCAACGGATCTCATGCCGCCCTTATGATACTCATTAGGACCATAAACGTTGAAGAACTTCAGACCAACGCACTGCGCGGGGCCACGGTCGCCCTTCTTTTTCTGCTGCGCGATCCAGCGATCCGTCAGGTGTTTGCTCCAGCCATAGGCGTTGAGAGGCTGATAGGCCTTAAGCGCTTCAATGCTCTCACCATCGTCAAAGCCCTCCTTGCCGTCGCCGTACGTTGCCGCCGACGAGGCATAGATAAGCCGCGAGCCATTGTCGCGGCACCACAGCCATAAGGCGCGGGTCAGGCGAAAGTTGCTCTCAGCAATCAAATCGGCGTCAGCCTCGGTCGTAGCCGAGATCGCGCCCATGTGATAAATTACCTCGATATCACCGCTGTGATCGTTCAGAAAATCAAAAAGCTTTTCGGGCGCGATCAGATTCTCCAAGTCACGCTTGGCGATGTTGCGCCACTTGTCATCCGTGCCAAGCCAGTCGCAAATCACGACGCGCTCGCCCCGCGCATCAAGCGCCGCCGCCACGTATGAGCCGATAAAGCCCGCTCCACCCGTAATCAAAATCATAAAACGCCTATGGAAAAGTTGGTTAACCACTTTAACTTGCCGCATTAAACCCGCTTGGCGAGGCTTTGACAAGCGGCTTGAAGCATGGCAGTTTCGCCACTTAAGGAGAAAAAATGACAAAAGCATTCGTATTTCCCGGACAGGGAAGCCAAAAGATCGGCATGGGCAAGGCTCTTTTTGACGCCTTCCCAGAGGCTCGCATGGTTTTTCAAGAGGTTGATGAGGTTTTGGAACAAAAACTCTCACCCCTTATGTTCGAAGGCTCGGAAGATGAGCTTAAAATGACCGAAAACACGCAGCCCGCGTTGATGACGGTCAGCATAGCCGTTTTGCGCGTTTTACTGTCGCAAAGCGGCAAGAAACTGCCCGAAATGGCCGCCTTTGTCGCGGGGCATAGCCTTGGCGAATACGCGGCGCTTTGCGCGGCGGGGAGCCTATCGCTGGCCGATACCGCAACCCTTTTGCGCACACGGGGCCGCGCTATGCAAAAAGCCGTGCCAGCGGGAATCGGCGGCATGGCGGCTTTGCTGGGCGCCAATGTTGATCAAGCCAAAGATATCGCGGCAGCCGCCTCGCAAGGCGATGTATGCGTGGCCGCTAACGATAACGCGGATGGCCAAGTCGTGATCAGCGGCAATAATCTGGCAATTGATCGCGCCATTGCTTTGGCCGCTGAAAAAGGCCTAAAACGCTGCATCAAACTGCCTGTTAGTGCGCCGTTTCACTGCCCTTTGATGCAGCCCGCCGCGCTGGTCATGCAAGAAGCCTTGGCGCAGGTTCAGCTCATGCCACCTTGTGTGCCTGTCGTTGCGAATGTCACGGCGCTGGCGACAAGCGATCCCGATGAAATACGCAACCTTTTGGTTCAGCAAATAACGGGCGCTGTCCGTTGGCGCGAGTCCGTTCTGTTCATGAAGGCGCACGGCGTGAGCCAGCTGGTTGAGTGCGGCTCTGGCGCTGTTCTGGCAGGCCTCACCAAACGCATCGATAAAGAAATCACGGCGGTATCTTTGCAAACACCAGAGGATATTGATGCTTTTTTACGATAGTTCTCGTCCACTTCAAGAGTTGGTTTTCTGGAGCAGAAAAAACAAGGAAACGGGATCCCCGCTTTCGCGGGGATGACGCTAAAGGGAAATGCGGCCACAAAAAATTCCGTCATGCCCGCGAAAGCGGGCATCCCGTTTGTTTTGTTTCGCTTATCAACGCTTAAACTGTTTTTAATATAACGACACGAAAGGAAAGACCATGTTGTCACTGAACGGAAAGAACGCGCTTGTTACGGGCGCAGCGGGCGGCCTTGGAACCGTCATCGCCAAGATGCTGGTGGCGCAAGGCGCACGCGTTGCCCTGACCGACATTCGCCCCGAAGGCATTGAAGCGCTGCAGGCCGAGCTTGGCGGCGCGGCGCACGCGGTAACGGTTGTCGGCAACCTGACCGACCCCGCCGTTCCCCCTACCCTTATCAAGGAAGCCGAGGAGAAATTGGGCGGCGGCGTGGACATTCTGATCAACAACGCTGGCCTGACGCGCGATGGTCTTGCTATGCGCATGAAGGACGAAGACTGGGATTTGGTGATGAACGTGAACCTGTCCTCCGCGTTCCGTTTATCTCGCGCCGCGCTGAAAGGCATGATGACGCGCCGCTGGGGTCGCATCATCAACATGGCGTCCGTCGTCGGCGTGATGGGCAACGCAGGGCAAGCCAACTATGCGGCGTCCAAAGGTGGTCTCATCGCCATGAGCAAATCGCTGGCGCAAGAAATGGCACCACGCGGCATCACCGTCAATTGCGTCGCGCCGGGCTTTATCGTCACGGCCATGACCGACAAGTTGAACGAAGAGCAAAAGAACAAAATGCTGGCCAACATTCCGCTTGGCTATCTGGGCGAACCGAAGGACGTCGCGGCCAGCATCGTCTTTTTGGCCAGCGAGGAAGCACGCTACATCACCGGCCAAACCATCCACATCAACGGCGGCATGATTATGGTGTGATATAAAAGGGGGCTGACGCGAGCCCCCCTCTTTTCCCAACACTTGAACTGTTTCGAGCCTTTATTAAAAAATAAGGCCTCAGAAAAAAAAAGGGAGCCGTGAGGCTCCCTTTTTCGTTGTTTTGAAATATTCGTACAGGACAGCGCAGCTTAACGCTTGCTGAACTGGAAGCGCTTACGAGCTTTAGCCCGGCCATACTTCTTACGTTCAACAACACGCGAATCGCGCGTTAGGAACTTGGCGACCTTCAACGGCGCACGAAGTGCAGGCTCGAAGTACGTCAAGGCTTTTGAAATGCCGTGCTTGACAGCGCCCGCTTGCCCAGACAAACCGCCACCGTTCACAAGGCAAACAACATCAAACTGTCCGGCGCGATCAGCAACCGAGAAAGGCTGGTTGACAATCATTTGCAAAACAGGACGTGCGAAGTAAACAGCAACATCGCGGCCATTGACCGAAATCTTGCCATTGCCGGGCTTGATCCAAACGCGAGCGATTGCGTTCTTGCGCTTACCCGTGGCATAGGAGCGGCCAAAATCATCAACCTTGCGTTCATGTTTGGGCGCTTCATCCGTGGCGGACGTCACAACCTTGACTTCATCTTGAGCAGGAGTTGAAACCGCAGCTTCTTTTACGGCGGCCTTAATCCCTGTAAGGGTCGATTTACGTGTTGTCGTGGCCATTATTTTGTCCTCTTATTCTTGGAATTAGCGGCGGCAAAATCAATCGCCTTGGGGGTCTGCGCTGCATGCGGATGCTCTGTGCCTGCATAGACCTTAAGGTTGCCCAACTGGCGGCGACCCAAAGTGCCCTCTGGCAACATGCGCTCAACGGCCTTTTCGATCACGCGCTCTGGATACTTGCCAGCCAAGATAGCGGCAGGCGTGCGCGCCTTGATCCCACCAGGGTGGCCCGTGTGATAATAGAAAGGCTTATCCGTCGCCTTCTTGCCCGTCAAAGCAACCTTCTCGGCATTGATGATGATGACGTTGTCGCCACAATCAACAGAAGGGGTATAAGTCGGCTTGTTCTTGCCGCGCAAGATCGTCGCGACAACCGCCGCCAAACGACCCAAAATGACACCCTCAGCGTCAAAAAGAACCCAGTTCTTTTCGGCTTCGCCGTGTTTTGCAGCAAAGCTCTTCGTTTGAACGCTCCGCTTTGATAAACTTGTTTTTCCAGCCATAGATCGTACCTTTCAGGCATTTAATCGTGCAGACTTTTCCATGGCGAAACGCCAATGAAACGGCCTCTTCAGGGGTGTCCTTTACGTTTTTAAATCACATGAGTCAACAATAAATAAGCTTTCAAGCCAAAAAAAGGTGTGTGGTAATATACTACCGCCGTTAAAGGTCAGGCATCACCTTCAAGGATGGCTTCTTTAAGGGCGGCACGATGCGTGATGATTTGATAAACGATCAAACTGCCAAGAACCAACCCCATACCAACATACTGATAACCTTTTAAATACTCGCTTAAAAACAGAACGGAGAAAATAGCCGTAAAGATAGGCTCAATCTTTGCGAATAAGCTCCACCGGAAAGACCCTAAAAGAGCAATGCCATAAAACATCCCAAAACTGGCCGTCCCCAAAGACAAGGAGCATAAAACAACCCATCCCCAGCCGCTTATTGTTTCTGGCATCACAGGCGTTTTGAAAAGCGCAATGAGGATCAAGAGGCCTGTCGTCACGATAAAGTTTTCCGCCCCCACGATTGATGGGTTGCGCGACGTCATTTGACGGCCATAGATATAAAGGCGATTGGCCGTCGCGATGGCTGCCATAAAGGCGAGCGCCACACCTTCCCAATGCGAGGGCGTTTGCGCGCTCCATAAATCAAGGACGAACGTAAGCCCGATAAGCGCGGCCACTGTTGAACCAAGTGTCACGGCATCCAGTTTTATTTCTCGTCGCCACGCCATAAAAAAGAGAAGCATCAACGTGTGCGTAAAAAGAACGACCATAACAATGGGACCGGAAAGATAAGCTAAGCCGCCAATGATCCCAATAACAGAAACAGCCTGCCAAAAACCGCCGATCAACGCCATCTTGCGATCATCTTGGGTTTGATAAAGGGACTTGCGTTTCAACAGACAGAACACGGCCATTAAAAGCGCCCTGACTGATGTTGTCATCAACACGATAAAGATAGCGTTCGCCCCATCGGCATACGCCCCTCGCGCCGCAGCGGGATAAAGGCCATAAACGGCAGCGGTTATAACCGATACAATAACACCGATTTTATGGCTTTGTTTGACAACACCGGAAGACACAGAAGGAGCCTTTCGCGGGCGGGAGCTAGCGCGTTTTGCAGCGAGAGAGGCAATCTTTCAACGAGTCTTTGCAATCGGCCTGAGCGCCGAAGACGCCCGTCATTTGGCCACGGCCTACGGGGCTTTGCGCCGCGCTGCTTTCACTGCAACGATCAAAGTCTGCGTTGCAGGAACGGGCACAGGATTCTTGGTCATTATCCAGCAACGTCACAACGCCGCTAGAGCTGGTGTAAGAGGTGTTCTTTTGAGGAGCGGCGCTGCACGCACCAAGAAGCGCGATCACGGCGAGCAGCAGAAAAAAAGAAGGAGCCTTACCGATATTTTTGTTGAACATCTTCGAAGGCCCCTTCTCTTAAAGTTTTAAACGGGAAGCTTTGGTTTATTCCGCCGCCTCTGTTTCCATTTCGTCCGTCTTGACGATCACGGGACCGCTATCTTTGCCTTTGGCTTCAGGATCACGATCAACAAACTCGATAAACGCCATCGTTGTCGCGTCGCCGTAACGAATGCCAGCCTTTAAAATGCGTGTATAACCGCCCGCACGCTCTTTATAGCGTTCAGCTAAAACGGCAAACAACTTGGTGACCATCGTATCATCGCGAAGCGTAGAAAAAGCCTGACGACGAGCCGCAAGGGTTCCCTTTTTGCCAAGCGTAATCATCTTTTCAATAACGGGGCGAAGCTCTTTCGCCTTGGGAAGCGTTGTTTTGATTTGTTCGTGCTTGATCAGCGCACACATCATATTGGCGAGCATCGCTTGACGATGGCTGCTTGTGACGTTGAGTTTACGACCTTTCATACCGTGACGCATAGCGACTTTCTCCCTTTATGATGCGACCCCTGTGCTACGCCACCATGGCGCTCCTGCAGGAGACGATTGCACTCTCCGCCAACCTGTTTTTGCAGTATCGGCGGGTAAAAGAGTTCAGAGCTCAGAAAAATTTCCTGAACTCTGAACTCTGTTCCCTGAACCCTTAGAATGGTTCTTCAAGTTTCTTGGCCAAATCTTCGATATTCTCAGGCGGCCAATTGGGGATCTGCAGACCAAGGCCTAGCCCCATTTGCTGCAAGACTTCCTTGATCTCATTAAGGCTCTTACGGCCAAAGTTCGGCGTGCGAAGCATTTCGCTTTCCGACTTTTGAACCAAATCGCCGATGTAAACGATGTTGTCGTTCTTCAGGCAATTGGCCGAGCGAACGGACAATTCCAATTCATCCACCTTGCGCAGCAAGTTGCGGTTGAACGGCAGATCGCCTACGCTTTGTTCCTGTGGCACAGCGGCGCGAGGCTCTTCAAAGTTGATGAAAAGTTGCAACTGGTCTTGCAAAATGCGGGCGGCCACGGCCACGGCGTCTTCCGGTGTGATCGAGCCATCGGTTTCAACCGAAAGCGTCAGCTTATCATAGTCGGTCACTTGTCCGACGCGGCTGTTATCAACCTTATACGCTACTTTGCGAACAGGGCTGAAAAGCGCATCTACAGGGATCAAACCGATGGGCGTGTCTTCTTTGCGAAGAGCCGAGGCAGGAATATAGCCCTTGCCCGTTTCAACGGTCATTTCCATGTTCAAGTGAGCGCCCTTATCAAGCGTGCAGATTACAAGTTCAGGGTTCATGATTTCAACATCGGCCCCTGTTTCAATCTGCCCCGCCAGAACTTCGCAAGGCCCTTCGGCATGCAAACGGATCCTGCGCATACCATCAGCATGCATGGAAAGCGCCAGCATTTTGATGTTGAGGATGATGTCGGTCACGTCTTCCCGCACGCCCGGAACGGACGAGAACTCATGCAAGACGCCTTCAATTTGAATGGACGTCACCGCCGCGCCCTGAAGCGAAGACAGTAAAATGCGACGAAGAGAGTTTCCAAGCGTTAACGCAAAACCGCGTTCAAGCGGTTCGATCACCAAAGAAGCATAGCGGTTCGGCGTGTCCGAAACGGCAACTTGTTTGCTGGCCTGAATGAGCGCTTTCCAATTCTTTTGCAACACGGATCGACCTCATTGGTTCGAGTAAAAAATACGACTAAACAACAGACCCTTAAACGCGACGGCGCTTACGGGGGCGAACACCATTGTGGGGGATGGGTGTCACGTCACGAATTGTCGTGACCGTAAACCCAACCGATTGAAGGGCGCGAAGCGCCGACTCGCGGCCTGAACCTGGCCCCTTCACTTCAACTTCGACTGTGCGCACGCCATGTTCCATGGCTTTCTTGCCAGCATCCTCAGCCGCCATCTGCGCCGCATAAGGGGTTGACTTGCGCGAGCCCTTAAAACCCATCAGCCCCGAAGACGACCAAGCAATCGTATTGCCCTGCGCATCCGCGATTGTCACGATGGTGTTGTTGAAGCTTGCATTCACATGAGCGACGCCACTGACAATATTTTTTTTCTCGCGGCGACGCGTGCGGGCAACTGGTTTGCCCTTTTTTTGTTCTTTTGCGGCCATTTTTTTAATCCATTTTTTTGATGTCATCGATACCTCGCCCACAGGCGAAGCAACAAGCAAGGTCAGCAGACCTTACTTACGGGTTGCAATCTTCTTGCCAGCGATAGCCTTGGCAGGTCCTTTACGCGTACGCGCATTGGTGTGCGTGCGCTGACCGTGAACAGGCAATCCCTTGCGATGACGCAAACCGCGATAGCATCCCAAATCCATCAGACGCTTGATGTTCATTGAGATTTCGCGGCGCAAATCGCCTTCAACCCTATAGTTCTTATCGATGTCTTCGCGAATACGAAGAAGCTCAGCTTCAGTCAATTGATTAACGCGCTTTTCGGGAGCGATCCCAATACGTCCGCAAATCTCTAGTGAGTTTGTTGGACCAATTCCATAAATGTAACGCAATGCGATGTGCAAAGGCTTACCGGCTGGAATGTTAACGCCTGCAATACGGGCCACGTGGCTCTCCTTAGTTTAAAACGACCGGTTCAAACGCTTCCTACTATTTGCCTTGTGGCAAGCAAAGGAAGCTCCCAGCCTCATAAGACCCTTTTTTGATCAACAATCAAAAAACGATCCACTCTTTTCTTCTTCTGCGCCTCCACCCTGCTCTACCACAAAGAAATTGATCGAAAAACATTTTCCATCAACGCAAAAAACACCCGATCACCTAACCTTACGATTGGTGGCCTAGGCATTCCTCTTCAAAGTCACGCAAAACCCATCATAAGATGACAAAAGAATCGCATGGACGTAACAGGGGCTTCGACCCTCATACAAAAGAGCCGAGGCGCGCAGTATAGAGTCATAACGGCATGAGTCAAGCCTTGACATCACTATTTCTTTCGTTTTCAAAAGAAAGGTGGTCACAGGACGACAAAAGATAGGTTTTTTTATTCCATTTCAATAAATTAACCATACGCCCTATAGCCACGCCCCTGTTTTGAGGAAGATAAAACGCCTGCCTATGCCCTACTCTTCCTTGCAACTGCGTTCATTAAGACGTCGGCCAAGCTCGGTCAAAGCCTCAATGACTTTTTCAGAAGACTCATCAACCTTTGTCATTTCCTCAAAGGCCTCATCGAACTTACCCAAAACGCAAAGTTCCAAAACCTTACGCCCCTCTTCATGAACCATCTGATGAACAGGGAGAAGATTTTTATAGGCAGAACACCCCAATATCTCTGGATCCGTCACGTTGTGATACCATTGACCAAGACGACACGTCAGATGGGTTGAAATCTTATCGGGCGTCAAGTCATTGCGACCGGCAAGACGTTCCACAATGCTGCGACGAAAACGCACATGATCACTCTTGGCCACTTCGATCAAGGTTCGCGGATCCTTATTCTCGGCCATTTTTTCAACGCGAGCATCAAGCGTCTGCCCCGACTTAATCAGAATATCCAAAGCCGTTTCCAAATCGCGATAGTTTGTTTGCGAGAGCGTCGCGATACGGGTCGAGCTGCCCGAAATCTCGGTCGAGGCCTGCGTTTGTTGCGCCAAAATGCCAGCGATTTCACGCATGCGCTGGGTCACCCCATCAATGCGCGAGGAAATAGAACCAAGCTGCGTGGTGACGCGATCAACCGCGCCTGTCCCGTCGCTGACGGCCTTTTTGCTATCATCCATAGCCTTGATCGCGGCTTCCATTTCTTTGCGCAAAACATCGATGCGAGAGCGAATATCATCCGTTGCGCGGCCCGTTTGCGAGGCCAACGATTTGACCTCGCCCGCCACAACGGCAAAGCCCTTGCCCGCCTCGCCCGCACGCGCCGCCTCAATCGTCGCGTTAAGCGCGAGCAAGTTCGTCTGCGCCGCAATCGCCTCAATCTGATTGATAATCTCGCCGATTTGCGTGGTCGCCGTGTCAAGATCGTGGATGCGTCCGCCCACCTCTGTCACGGCTTCGTTCAACGCACCGTTCACGTCTCGCGCTTGCGTTGCGGCCTTGACGCCCTCTCGCGCCTCAGACTCAGCCTCGCCCGCTTCAAAGGCCGCCGTTTCCGAACTGCTGGCAATCGTGTTGGTGGAAGCCACCATTTCCTCAATCGCCGCTGCCATCGATTGGATTTCATGCACAGCGCGACCCACAAAATAAATCACGCGAGTCAAAACGATATAGGCATTGTTGCTGATGATGGACACCTCAACAATCCCGTGCAACTGATCGCGCATGCCATCATCAAGTTTCTCACGCTCGCTACGGATTTTTTCGAACAATTGCCCCTGCTTTTCATCAACCTGTTTGCAATTTTGGGAAACCTCTTTGACATTCTGAATGCCATGCGCCAGTGTGCCTATTTCATCTTTGCGATCTTGATAATCAACATCGAAATCAAACTCACCATCCGATATCCGCTTCACCATATCTGACAAACGAACGACAGGGCGCGTGATGCTTCGTGACATAAGATAACCAACCAAAACGGATAACAAAAGAACGATGCCCCCAAACATCATGATGGTCTGACGCGCCTGTAGTTTTTGGGCGGCATACGGCTCAGCGTTCATGACAACCTCAACAACGCCAAAAGACGTGCCGCTAAAATCCTTAATCGCCTTGCCCATCACCGCGACAGCGTGACCATTATAGTCTGTTTCAGTGATGACATCTTCGCCCTCCAAAGCCTTTCCCATAGCCTCTGGCGTCAAAAGAGCGTCAGGCATTGTCTTGGCAATAGGAGAAAACTTGCCCTTATTGTTGGTGTATAAGGCAAGATCGACGCTTGTCAGCTTCTTAAAACTGTCAACAAAGGGTTGAGCTAAACCAAACCCGAATTCAACCGAACCAACGTGTTTTCCGCCATCCAAAACAGGCGCGACACCACGAATGCTAAGAACCGTAACGCCCGCTTCGATGCCGCGCATCGGCTTTTGATTTTTGTTCGTCCCCACGACGGTAAAGCGAAACGACGACAGATCATCACCAAATTTCGAAGGGCTGTTGACGCGTAAAAAGGATGTTGCCGGAGGCGTATGAAACTGCAGTTGATCGGCCGCGTATTCTTTTTTCATCACTGTGAAAACAGATTCTGTCAGTTTCAAAAGTCCGTCGCGATCCCCCATGCCCAACGCCGCCGCAACGGTTGGTATTGCTGATAATGAAGAAGCCAGCATTTCAGCCTGCATAGATTGGCTGTCAATCATGGAAATAAAATAATCGTATTTTGCAAGCAACGCGTCTTTTTGCGAGCTTTGAATAAACCCTTGCATGTAATGATCGGAAACAAGTGCCACCGATAACGTAGAAAGCAAAGACACAACCGCAAAAAAAACATTGAGTTTGGTGTTAATTGAAATCTTCACAGGAAACCTCCAAAGGATCAGGAACTACATAGTTGTTGAGGAAGAAACGTAAGATGCGTGATTGATAGAAAAAGCGAAAGAAGGGGGGCGATGACGAGAGGAGACGTGGCGATAGCAAGGAAGGAAAAGAACCAAAAGGGCTAACGACAGGTAAGAAAGAGACTCAGCTTCGTGAAGCTGTTATCGCAATGGTAATTTTTTTTATCGCGGCGTCAACATAAAAGTCAGCAATCATTAGATTGATATAGCCTGTCTCAAATAAAATGAGCATGAAAAAAGAAACCAAACAGGATGCCCGCTTTCCGCCTCCGCCAAAGGCTACGGCGCGACTGGGGGCTGTTTGACGCGTCAAAGCGTAGCGAAAACGGTCGCTGGCATGACGCGAGTAGTGTTTATTTTCAACCTTTTGTCATCACCCCCTCGGTCTGGGAGTTACCTTATTTCCCGCAAAAACATGGAGGCAAGAAAAAGGGGGGATCCGGCGATCCCCCCTGACTTATTTTTTCACGCGTGTGAGGCGGACTTTTATTTTCCCCTTACGGTTTTACAGGACCGGCAGGCGCTTTTTCTTGCGCGACGGGAACCATGGCGTTGGAAGCGGCAGGCTCAGCCTCTTGATCAGCGATAACGCCGATTTGCTTAAGGCGGGCAACAATTTCCTTAGCTGTTGTATTGCCTTGCTCAGCTAATTGCCGCGTTCCCACGACAAGGCCACCGAACTGCGCATTCAACTTTTGGCTTTCAGCAAAAGGCGTTTCAAGTTGGCTGAGCGTTTGTGTCAGATAAGAACGATCGCGCATGACTTGTGTCGTTTGAAAGGCAAAGAACAACGCCATCGTAAAGGACATAATCGCCATAGGCAGCAAAAGGCTCTTGATTGTGAGTTGGTCGTGTTTTGTGCTGGTCATGGCTTATTCCTCATTCTTTGGTGTTTGGGGGGCCTTAGGCGCGGCGGCAGCCTTAGGCTCTTTTTCAGCGGCTTTTTCGGGAAGGACAAAGCCTTGCGATGTCAAAAGCTCGGTCAGCTTTTTGTCTTTGGTTTTGATAGAGGCGTCATACAAAGCGTTAGAGAGTTGCTGATTTAGAGGCAAAACCTTAGATGCCGTATTGATCGCAAGCTGCTTTTGATTGATGTCCGCTTGCCTTACCTGATTGTTATTGATCATACAGGCGTTGGAAACGAACAAAAGAAAGGCCGCTCCGGCGGACAACATGGTAACCCAGTAAAGAACTTTCTCTGTCATTTTTTCCTCTTGGTCCGAGATTGTGGTTCCTTGATTCGCAAGGTTCTTTGATAAGACAAGGTAAGTATTAATAAATGGTTGACTCTTTTCATGTACACTTTTCTTTAAGCAGGGGGAGCGTTTATGTTAAGGGCCGAAGAACATAATGTTTCGCGTGAAGAACTGGCCCACGTGGGCAAGGAAACGCTTGCTTATGTCAAAACCATCACCGCTCAAGGCCGCAAGTTTTACGTTATCTGCACGGCGGAAGGCTCCCCCATCGGGGTTGTGACGGACAGGGATTTGGCTTTCATCGCCATCCGTCAACACGAAATGGAGCCCATGAGCGTACACTAAACGGGCTTGTTTTTATCTTGAAAAAACGCCATTGCTTTTTGTAAGCATGCCTGATGATCGGGCGCGAAATCTTGTCTGCGCCACCACACTTCTGCAGCGTTTAAAGCCTCGCCTACCCTTGGGCCAGAAGAATGTCCCTGCTTCAATAAATCTCCGCCCCGCAAGGGAAACGCTGGCTTGCGCCACGACACGCAAAGAGGCCATAAAGCCGATAAATCGTGAGCCTGCCCCTCCGCCACAGCCAAAAGCAAAGCGCCCTGAACGGCGCTGGCTCCAGCTTCATAAAGTCTTTGGCGAAGATCGAAAAGAGAGAGCGGCGCGGTCATGGTCGGCTCAAGAGATTCCAAAGTCACCAACATCTCGCGCTCGCGGTTTGATAAGCGAAAGCGCTGCGCTACAGCAGCAGCCGCGCCATGATCCAACAAGGCGGCAAGACGCAAGATCGCGTTCGAGGTCCAACGCACAGATTTTTCCAGCCGTATCACGTGTTCAAGTTTTGCCGTGTTTTTTCCTTCTGGCAAAACCGTCTCTATCACCTTCGTTTTGATCATGCTTTGCAGCGCTGAAACCGGCTCTTCGGCGCATAAAAGCGCTGCTGTTTCCTTCCAAAGACGCTCCCCTGACAGACCCGTCAAAAGCGCGGCCTTATGCTTGCAGGCGTTTAACGCGTCGTCATCTAACCGCGCCGTGGTTTCTAAGGAAGAGAGTTGCGCCACAAAGCGAAAGGCGCGCAAGATACGCAAAGCGTCCTCATCGATCCTTTTCTCTGGATCACCGATAAAGCGCACATACCATGCGGCCAAATCCTCGCGTCCGTTGAAATAATCGATAATCTCCCCCGACTCTTTCATATAAAGCGCGTTAAAAGTGAAATCGCGCCGCGCAGCATCTTCATGCCAGTCATCGGTAAAGGCTACTTTGGCATGACGTCCATCGGTGAGGACATCCCGCCGTAAGGTCGTGATTTCATACCCCTTGCCTTTGATAATCGCCGTGACCGTTCCGTGGGAAAGCCCCGTTGGGACAACTTTAATCCCCGCCGCTGTTAGCGCCTTCATCACGGCCTCTGGCGGTAAGGTCGTTGCAGCGTCAATATCTTGAACGGGGCGTCCCAAAAGAGTATCGCGCACCGCGCCACCCACAACGCGCACCTCGCCCCCTGCCGATTGGATGGCGCGTTGAAGGGTCAGTAAGCCCTCTTCCCTCATCCAAGGATGGGATTGGGGGGAAAGAAAAAGAGAGCGCTCATTCATCATTTGTTTCCACTTTTTTCATTCTTATTGTTTAGCGTTCTTTGGCAACAATCAATACTTTTAAAAAAAGGTTCTTTTCCCATGAACGATTCGATCCCTTCCTCTATCAATATCGGCGCTCTTTATAAAGCCCAAGACAAACTCACCGAAGTCCGTAGCGAGGTGGGCGGCTTTATCTATGGCCAAGAGGAAGTCATCGATCACGCGCTTATCACCCTTTTGGCGGGGGGGCATATGCTTTTGGTCGGCGTGCCGGGGCTTGCCAAAACACGGCTTGTTTCGGTTCTTTCAAAAACCCTTGGCTTTGATACCAAGCGCATCCAGTGTACGCCCGACCTTATGCCCTCTGATATTATTGGGGCTGAGGTTTTGGAAGAAGTCGATTATGGACGGCGCAACTTCCGCTTTGTTCAAGGCCCTATTTTCTGCCAGTTTCTGATGGTTGACGAAATCAACCGCGCCAGCCCGCGCACACAATCGGCTTTGTTGCAAGCCATGCAAGAGCGCAACGTGACAGTATCGGGGCGCGAGTATGCCCTCCCCGTTCCGTTTCATGTGTTGGCAACCCAAAACCCTCTGGAGCAAGAGGGAACCTATCCCCTTCCCGAAGCGCAACTGGACCGCTTTCTCATGCAAATCAATATCGATTATCCCAGCTTAAGCGCTGAGCGAAAGATTCTTCAAGCAACCATGGAAACGGTTGAGCCGATTCCCAAATCGATCATGTTCGCAAATGATTTGCGTGAGATGCAAGGCCTTGTCCGCTCGCTTCCTATTCCTGCCCCCTTGCTTGAAAATATCCTTACCTTCGTGCGCTTGGGGCGCCCCGATACGTCATCCTTAGAGCTTGTCAAACGGTATGTATCATGGGGCCCTGGGCCGCGTGCAACGCAAGCGATGGCGCTGGCCATGCGTGCCCGCGCCGTTATCAAGGGGCGCGCTGAACCATCGATAGAGGATCTTTTGGCTCTGGCGCGTCCCGTCATGATTCATCGCATGGCCTTAAACTACACAGCGCGAACCGATAACGTAACACTGGATACCATCTTACAAAGCATGATCGACGGGATGGAACAAGCAGCCCCATGACCTATGCCCTTCCCCTTGCCATCAAGACAAAAGCGCAAAGCCTCGCGCAGGCTCTTTTCTTGTCACCGCAAGGCCGTCACCGCGTGAAGCCGATTGAACGGATTTGGCGCTATCGCGCTTATCAAGGCGGCGATTCTATCGTTGCCATTGATTGGAAGCAATCGGCGCGTAGTCGCACCATTATTGTGCGCGAGCACGAACCGCTCATCACGCGCAAGGTTTTCTTCTGGGTCTCCATGGAGGCCATCCCGCCTTATGCGCAAGAACAAATGGCGCTGCTTTTTCTATCTCTTGGTCGGCTTTTAATTCAAGGTGAGCGCAGCATCGGTTGGCTTGGCCTCAATCAGCCGGAAACCAACACGCTTAGCCAAGTGGATGCGCTGTTTGAGCGCGGCTTCGCGGAAAACGCCAGTCTCCCCCAACCGTGTTCTTTGCAGTCAGCTCTTTTGATCGTGGCTCTCGATTCTTCAACAATGACCAAGTCGTTTTACGACGCTTTGCGCGTTTTTTCGGCGCAGGGCAACCAATGCCTGTTGCTCGATATCAATCCTCAATCGTATGAGCAATCGTCCGTGATTTACAGGAAGAATTGGCCTGTTTTTTCCTTAAAGCCAGAAAGCCCTCTTAGTGACGCCCTCCCCCTCCTCTTGGATGAAATGATACGAGCCAGTCGCTAAAAAAGCCTATATACTACGTCAACTTGAAAACCCGAAAACTTTTTGGCCGCGGATGCCTGTTTCCTTTTAGGTTATGCGGCTTGGCGGAGAAAAATTTTTCGGGTTTTCAAGCGGACGGATTACACCCAAAACAGGTCAAAAGTTGATCTCCGGCAAAAGGGGACACGCAGGGGAGGCTTGAACGCGCGTCCATGTCTGCCCTCCACCTAAAAAGGAAAAGAACATATAGCCGCGCACCGCCAGCGTATGAGGTTCCGTCAAATGAAGGCTCGCGCTATAGGTTCCGCCATGACGAGGGCTGTAAATCCACCCGCCCGCATAATGAGCCTCCTCTTCTTGCGGCACAAAGCCCCCCAAGAAGGTCAACCCGCAAAGCGGCTTTTTCCTTTTTTCAGGATCAGGGTTATGATCGTCAAGAGAAGGCTTTTCCGCCGTATCGTCTTTCAGCCAATAGAAACGGCCACAAAAACTTTCCTCGCATTTATAAAACTGGACAACAGCCTCATGATCTTCTGTCTCCCATAATCCCAATAAAGCGTTGTCGTTTTGCGCCAAAGACACACGCGGCATCAGGATCAGGAAGAACAGAAAAAAGGTTGTGAGAGAACGCCTCACTCTGGTTGCAACAGATGGCCTGCGGCAGCAGAACGTAAAGTGGCCGCCGACACAATCAAAAGAAGCAGTGTGCCCAAAAGCAAAAGCGTCCATAAAAGAGGCGCAGGGAAAAACGCGGGATAAGCATGGGCGGCGTTTTCTGCGGCAATAATGAAAGCCGCCGTAGGAAAGACCCAAGCCCACCAAGAAAGGGCGAAGGAAATGCGCGCAAAAATCCGCGTCATCGTTAAAAGGACGAGGGCGATAAACGCCGCAAGGCCAAAGGCGACCAAAGACAAAAGCCCAAATTCCCCCGTAAGACGCGCAAGGGCGATACTCGCCACGGCGGCGGGGGCCAGAAAAATAGCCAAAGTCGGGCGCAATTTTTCCGGCAAAGCAGGGCCTGTAATCAACCGCCCCAACAGTAACGGCTGAATCATAATCCACAAAAGAGCGCCTATGCCAAAAAGCATCCACGACAATGGCTCCATTCCCAATTTAGCCCCGAAGACAGGCGCTAAAATGTTCCCGACAAGCGGAATCAAAAGGGGCGGTGTCAGCGCTGCAGCCTCGCGTGGCGATAGCATAAGACCACGCACCGTCCACACACCTATGACGACATGAAAGAAAACGGCTATGCCCCACAGCCATAAGGCCGCTTGAGGCGCATGAGGGATAAGCCCCCCTGCCATGATCATCGCGCCGATCGTGATGGCTCCCGCAAAGGCAGAGCGAACGGGGTGCCGAAGATCATCCGCCAAAGCCTCTGGATGGTGCAGGGCACGCACAATATGCAGAACAAGAAGAGCCACCCAAATAAGAGAAGCCAAAAGCAACAAGCCTTCCCCTATCATGGGCGGCGCGGCCATCATGCGTCCCGCCTCGCGCCAAGCCAACCCAAACCCGCCAACGCCCATAGGCACAGCAAACAAAGGCAAAGGAAGATGGAACAAACGGTGAGGATTGGCATGAGCCTTCATAACAAAAACTTTCTTTCTTTAAGAGAAACAACAAAACCCATCTGTGCATGATGATGGCAAACGGCAAGATTTTTTGGGAGGTATGAAGGGGGCACAGCCCCCCGCTTTTTGAAATCTTGTTTCCTTTGAAATCTTATGGAGCGGGTGACGAGGCTCGAACTCGCGACCCCGACCTTGGCAAGGTCGTGCTCTACCACTGAGCTACACCCGCTTCCGAAAGTGCGCCGATCATACAGAACGAAACGCACTTTGCAAGCCTTTAGATGTCTTTTTTTGCACCTTTTTTGACGTTTTTTGTCTCTTGCGTCATCCTATTTGCCAAAAATCGGCAGCTTAGGCATAATCGGCTCCACACGCTTCCCCTTTTTCTTTGGATTGTGCCTTCTGATGAATCATGTCCCCCTGCCCACCCCTGCCGCCGCTTCTGCCAGCGTGGATGTAACGCTAAGCAACTTTAAAGCCGAAGTACTGGATGCCTCGCGCACACAGCTTGTGATCGTAGACTTTTGGGCTCCGTGGTGTGGCCCGTGCAAACAGCTTATGCCTTTGTTGGAAAAAGTGGTGAGCGAGACCAAAGGCGTGGTCAAGCTAGCCAAGATCGATATCGACAAGAACCAGCAGATTGCGGCGCAAATGCAGGTTCAATCCGTCCCCGCCGTTTTTGCCTTTTTTAAAGGACAGCCTGTTGATGGCTTTATGGGCGCTCTGCCTGAATCGCAAATCAAGCAATGGCTGGCTCAGCTTATCCAAACGACAGGCGCGGGTGGCGGGGATAGTGACGGTTTGGACAAGGCCCTTTTACAAGCGACCACGCTGTTAAAAGAGGGCGACGCTGAAACCGCTCTTTCTATCTATACGGATATTTTTCATGAGGCTCCCGATCAGGTTGAAGCTTTGGCAGGAATCTTGCGCTGTATGCTGGCTTTGGGCCAAACGGAAAAAGCGTCGATGTTGCTTGAAAGCGCCGCGCCCGCTTTGGCTGGCCATAAAATACTGGCTCCGATCCGCACCGCACTGGATTTGGCGATGGAGGCGAAGAAAGCGGCAGGCTCTCTGCAAGAACTTAAAGCCAAACTGGCGCAAAATGCCAACGATCATCAGGCGCGTTTTGATCTGGCCATGGCGGCCTATGCCGCGCAGGATATTCCGATGGCCATCAATGAGCTTCTTGAAATTGTTCGGCGCGATAGGAAGTGGAAAGATGACGGCGCAAAGCAGCAGCTTGTCAAACTATTTGAGGCTCTGGGCTTTGATCACCCCGCCGCCGTGGAAGGCCGCAAGAAACTCTCGGCTCTTCTCTTCTCATAAAGCGAAACAGAAAAAGGCCAAGCCATGAACGATGACGCGCCCACCAACATTCGTACCGTATCGCCCAAGCTTCTTGAGATGTTGGTGTGCCCAGTGTCACAAACGACCCTTCGCTATGACGCCGAAAAACAAGAGTTGATAAGCGACAAGGCCGCCCTCGCCTTCTCGATCAAAGATGGCATCCCTCTCCTTGTGGTGGAAGAGGCTAGAAAACTGTAAGGATTTCAATATCCAGTATTTCGTACTCTCCTTACCGTCATCCTCGACGAGCCTTGCGTTAGCAAGGCGAAGATCGGGGATCCCGTTTGTTTAAAGATGTTGGAAGAAAAGAGCCTGCGCTGACGGAGATTTCGTAAAACAAACGGGATTCCCGCTTTCGCGGGAATGACAACTTGTGTTGAACGAGTTAGCTCGCTTTGCTGGGACGGAAGTCATAGCTCTCCTCCCCGTCTTCTCCAGCTTCTTCGCTTTTGCTTTCTTTGGTGGGCTTTTTTTCTTCGGAAGGGGCGCAGGCGGCTTTTGCCTTGGAGGGGGGCGCTTGTTGAGGTTCTTCTTTATGATGGAGGCCAAGAATAATCTGTTCCCCCATCAGCGTAATCGCGGCAGTCGCAAGGGCAAAGAGAGAGGTGGCTTGTTCAACGGTAATGACGCTGTCGGGATTAATAAGGGGCGTGCGGTAATGTTCTTTGATCTGGGCGAGCATTTGAAGAAGGCGCTTATCCGGTCGGCGCTCATTATTTTCATCGTCCGAAAGCATCGCCAATTTTTTCAAATAAATGCTGTAAGAGCGTTCGGTCTTCGCAACGCTCGTTCCTGAAAACATCTCAAAATAGCGCTTCAAAACCAGCTCAATCGCGCGCAGCAAATGCACGGCGGCTGCCGTTCCAAGACCAAAGGCCAAGGCGCGCCCGGCCAAATTAAACTCGGTCAAAGACGCTTCCGGCAAAGCCTCACGCATCGAAGGCGAAAAACACTGATAAGCATTTTCGATAAGGTCATAGGTTGAATAAATGCCGCGCTTGCTGGCCATATAAGTCGGCGCATGAGAAAGTTCTGCCGCCAAGGCATGTTCGAACTTTTCCACCAAGCTATACAAAAGCGCCATTTCATGCGCGTCAACCCTGTCCTCACCGGATGGTGTTTTAAGCTGTTTAGAGGACGCATCGATATAATACTTGCTGAAAAGAGCACTGATTTTCCCAAGCAGGCGCACCGCATCATTTTTTGATGTTTCAAGAGCAAAAGAGTCGCCCTTGATCCACCCATCCAAAACATTTTGGGCTTCTGTCAACGGCGTGAACATTTCCGTCACGCGATTTTGCGTGGTGTTGAGGAACAGGCTGTGAAGCTTTGAGGCAAGCTCATAAAAGCGATAGGGATTTAAATGCTGCATGGCGTATCACTTTTCTGTCAACAAGGGCGGCGGAAATGGAATGGGAATCATTCGCTCAACCTTTTTGAAGTACGCCAAAAAAGCCCTAAGCGCAACCTATCATTATGGTTAACGCCTTGTTTTAGTAGGGGTAAAACTTCAAGGAACTTGTTCCAAAATGCAACGTAAATGTATAAAACTTGTTCCTTGGCAACAGAATAGGGTATTGGGCGCGCTATGGCTATCCTCGACAACAAAAGCCTGTTCCTCCGCCTTTGGCATGGGTAAGAGGATTGGGGAAATAGAAGGACGAACAAGATTCAATTGCGACCAGCCCCCTCATGAAAAGGTTTTCTTTTGCCTAACGCTTTGATCCCTACTCTGTCCTTGCTCACTGCGCTTCAAAAAGAGCGCGGCATAGCGCTTATTGAACATGCTCTAACGGATGCCAGCGACATTCCGTCCTTTGAGGAACAAGCCGCCCTCACCCACAAAGAGCTGACGCTCGCGCAAAAGAACAATCTGGATTTTTGGGTGCTGTTGCCAGAGCGTTTTTTTGAATCCTTCGCTAAGCGCAATAACGCTGAATTTCGCAAAAGCTTTTCCCCGAATGACCTTATTGAATGGTATCTCTTTAATTTAGAGCAACCTATCTATCAACTGACGCTTAGCCATCTGGCTAACCATGGGGGGCTGACCCCTTCGCAAACAGGTGCCTTTATTCATTATGTAGCCTCGCTTGGCTACCTAAGCCAACTACGCGATGGCGGCCTTTCCATCTATCGCAAAGCCGAGATTCTGCCCGTTGATGTCAGCCGAATGAAAAACATGGCGCTTTCGTGTCTGTCTCGCGAACGTCTTTTTATGGGATTGTCCGATGAAAAACTAAGGCGCTGGATGGATGAAGCCCGCCCCCCATTAGACGTCACCATCGGCAAGATGGATCAGATTCTTCGAAAAATAAAAGATGGCTACAGCAAAGGAGTCTTTGCAGAAAACCCTATGGCAGCATGGCTCTCTTTATTTAATGATGAGATTGCCCAACGGTCTGCCTGTCTGATCACGACGATTTCTCGCCTTTTGCAAGAAAACAAAGAGGTCGATACAGGCCATAGCGCCGTTTCCTCTCTTGACAGCGATATCGAACGAGAATGGGAAAACATTAAACAACACCCCCTCTTTCGCGGCCTTTCCGACGTTTCTTTGCGTAACATTCTAAAAGGCGCAAGCCTTATCGATATCGATAAAAACAGCATTCTTTTTTCGCAAGGCGATCCGATTTCACGTTTCATCATTCTTTGGGAAGGGTGGGCGCGCAGTTATAAAACAAACGCCGAAGGAGCTGAATCCATCCTGCAACTACTGGGCAGAAAAGACTGCTTGCTTGATCACGGCTTGATGGCGGCCATGCCATCCCCCTTTACATTCAAGACCATCACAAAAAGCAAGGTTCTCTCGCTTTCTCTAACGACTTTGGCGGATCATCTTTCGCGCAACCGCGAACTGTCGCAAAATCTTTTGCTGGCCACGACAACGCGGTTGCAAAGATTGGTAGGACAGTTTGAGCAAATAACCCTACGCACCGCCGAACAGCGCGTTGGATGGTTTCTCATCAACCTTCATTTGGAAACAGGGTTAGAGGGCGAGCCAATCAAGCTGCCTTTCGATAAAGCCCTTATCGCATCGTATTTGAATATCAAACCAGAGACTTTCTCACGCGTTTTGGGTCAATTTAAAAAGCGCGGCTTTACGGTCGAAAAGCACCAAATCACAATGCCGGAAACCCATTCTCTTTGCGAATACTGCGATCCGGATATGGCCTTGCGCTGTTGCCGCGCCGAGGCCACCAATTGCGCCCCCATCAGAGCCGCCCGTAAAGCGCGAGGAGAATAGATCCCCCTTTCCTCATGGCAAAGGAATGGCTACACTTCTTATCCTGTTCACCAAGAGAATCTCCCTATGACCCGTACAACAGCCCTTATCGTCGCGGCAGGCTCTGGCACTCGCTTTGGCAGTCCGATCCCCAAGCAGTATCAGGACATCGGCGGTCTGCCGATTTTGCGCCGCTCGATCCTTGCCTTTTTGAACCATCCCCACATCACCGACGTGCAGATTGTCATCAGTCCGCAGCATCGCGACCTTTACGACCGCGCCGTACAGGGGCTGAACATGCCACCGCCCGTTCATGGCGGCGCGACGCGTCAAGACAGCGTTCGCCTTGGACTGGAAGCGCTTGCCGCGCAAAAGTCTCCCCCCGACTTTGTGATGATCCATGACGCTGCGCGACCCCTTATCGATACGCTCACCATCACGGCGGTACGCAAAGCGCTGGATACGGCGCAAGGCGCGATTGCCGCCAAGCCGCTTGTCGATACGTTGAAAAAAGGTGCGGAAACAAAAATCACCGACACCATCGATCGCTCCAATCTGTGGCAAGCGCACACACCGCAAGCTTTTCACTTCGGCGCTATTTTAAAAGCGCATCAGGCCGCTATCGGCCAGCAACTGACCGACGATGCCGCCGTGGCGGAGAAAGCAGGCATAAACGTGACCCTCGTTCCCTCAAACCCCGATAACATGAAGATTACGAACCCCGACGATCTGGGGCGCGCCGCGCGGTTGCTGGGGCAAAACTTTGGCGATATTCGCACAGGAATGGGCTTTGACGTGCATCGCCTGATTGACGGCGACGTGATCCATCTGGGTGGCCTTGCAATCCCTCACACGAAAACGCTGAAAGGCCACTCGGACGCCGACGTGATCCTTCACGCCATCACGGACGCGCTTTTGGGTGCGATGGCGGCGGGAGATATAGGCACGCACTTTCCGCCTTCGGACCCGCAATGGAAAGGCGCGGACAGCGCACTTTTCGTGCGCCATGTTGTACAAATGATCAATGAGCGCGGTGGGATGATCGCGCATGTTGATGTTATTCTAATGGGCGAGGAGCCGAAACTGAACCCTCACCGCGTCGCAATGCAAAAACGCCTTGCCGAACTTTTGGAAGTCAATGAAGGCCGCGTGAGTCTGAAAGCCACAACGACCGAGCGCCTTGGCTTTACGGGACGCGGCGAAGGGCTTGCGGCGCAGGCCATCGCTACGGTAAGATTTGAAGGGTAAGACAAGGGGAACACACTATCCTTTTGTGTCATTCCCGCTTTCGCGAGGATGACGCTAAAGGTAAGTGATGCCACAAAAAACATCGTCATCCCCGCGAAGGCGGGGATCCCATTTTCTTTTTAAAACAAATGGGATGCCAGCCTACGCTGGCATGACGGAATTGAACCATAGTGTTTGATCTAAAGACTTTTAAGGCTCTAATCGCGAAAAGGAACCAACGCCATGCGGATGTTAGACGATATCGAACGCCTCGCCTTTCAGGTCATTGAAGCGGGAACGCAAAAAGGCAAAAAGATCGTGACCGCCGAGTCCTGCACAGGCGGGCTGATTGCGGCGGCGCTAACGTCCATCTCTGGCGCGTCCGCCACGTTTGATCGGGGCTTCATCACCTATGACAACAATGCCAAAACGGACATGCTGGGCGTGTTGCCCGACCGTCTCAATGTCTTTGGCGCGGTCAGCGCGGAAGTCGCCGACGACATGGCCGCCGGAGCGCTTGCCTACTCGCACGCCGACATCGCGCTGTCCGTCACGGGCGTGGCGGGGCCAAACGGCGGCACAGAAATCAAACCCGTCGGCCTCGTCTTTTTTGGCGTTGCAACGCGCGATGGACGGCACGTCCATGTTCAAAGCAACCTGAAAGGCGACCGCCACGAAGTCCGCCACCAAGCCGTCATCGAAGGCCTAAAACTGATCCTGTCGGTGCTGGAGGAATAACATCTAATACCAATCCGCCCATGAACTGACACATTGGTTTTTACCATGGACGGCCATTCCCTTTTATCGTCATCCCGCACAGCGGATGGCGCGATAGCGTCAGACGCGTGATGCGGGACCCATCGCCTAAACTTTCAACCAGAGTCGCTCTTGGCTATTTCAGGTGATGGATCCCGCATCTTCGTCCCCCTGTACGCGGGACTTCGTGCGGGATGACGAGGAATGGGATAGGGGGAAATCCCGTCAAGGTTTAATAGACCTCTTGCATAACCCACCGTCATTCCGCACGAAGCGATGCGTGGCATCGCGCAGATGCGGAATCCGATTTGTTTTCTTCTCCATCGCAAACCAAATCGGATTCCGGCTCGCGTGGCACGCTTAAAGCGTGCCACTTGGCCGGAATGACGGAAGGGGCTTATGCAAGAAGTCTAATGAATCATTTCATAGGGTCGTTGGTATCCCCGCCCCTTCCCTGCTTCTCTTCTTTCTGCTATCCTCTTTATACCCAAAACAGTTCAAGAGTTGGAAAAGGAAAGCGCACTAAAATCACCCTCCCCTTGCGGGAGGGTCGAAAAACGCGTGAGCGTTTTTCGGGGAGGGGTCGTTTTTCATCGTGTTTTGACCCCTCCCGCAAGGGGAGGGCGATTTTGATGCCACCTCTTCATTCATGAAGGGTATAAACAACATTTATTGGGAAAACTTATCATGACCGCCACCAAGCCCCGCCACGCCGCCAAGCGCACCTATCTCGATCCATTTAAGGACATCAAGCGCACGCTTGTTCTGCTCGGCACGTTTCTGGGCGTGTTCGGCTTTGGCCTTGTCAATGTCTTCTCATCCTATGACCTTAGCTCTGGCGGTTATGTTCAGCTCGCCGCTTATTTCGTGCCCGCCCTTTTGTTGGCAGGCTTTATTTACTGGCCGCTTTTGTACATGGGCTTTAGCGTGGCGGACGGTCTGAAGTGGCGCTTTTTCATTTTCGCGATTCAGGTGGCCTCCATTGCGGGTTACCTCATCGCCCCGCCTCTCCCTCTTTGGCGAGGCCTTGCCGCTGGCCTCGTGCTCGCGCCCTTTTGGACAGCGCATCATATCGCCATGGTGCAAAACACCACCCAAGGCAACCGTGGGTTTGAAGTCGCGCTATCGCAATTCATCATGTTGCTCAGCGGCGTCGCGACAGCCTTATTCGCCGCGCATTATTTAAAAGAAGCCAACCCGCTGGTCGCCATCACCATCGCGCTTTTCGCCCTCATGGCTGGGACGGGCTGCTTTCTGCTGGCCTCGCGCTGCGTGCGGCAGAATACGACCCGCGCCTTTATCAAGGAATGCAAGGCCATCGCGCACGACAACCCCTATATGGCACGGCGCATTATTTCACAAAGCTTGTTCGAAGCCTCTAGCTTCACCTTCGCCGCCCTGATGTTCCTCGTCGGCATTTCACCGACGATTATGGCGACGATCCTCATCGCCCGTCTCGTCCTTATGGCGTTTCTATCCCCGCTTGTTGGCAAGATCGCGCATAATCACAGACATCACGGCTATGCGATAGGTCTTGGCTTTGTCAGCGTCTCAATGCTTGTTCTGGCAACAGCGCCATCCCTTAGCCTTGTCTTTCTCGCCTTTCTCATCCTTTTCGGCATAGGCATGAACTTTTCTAATGGAGCCTTGGCCTCTGGCCTTTATGAAATGCAAAGCTATGCCACGATGATGTGGAGCGAAGTTTATATGGCGACAGGTCGCGCCATTGGCCTTGTCGTGTTTGTGCCGCTCATGTTTGTGAATGTGACGGTCTACCTGCTGGCGCTGGCCGCTCTGGCCGCCGTCCTATACATCGCCAACCGCCACTGGCAGCGCAGATGGGCCGAAGCTGGGGCGATGTAAAAAGCCGCCGCCCCACCCTATTCCGGCATGATGCAGAACTGGGATATCCAGCCGCGCAGCGCTTGCCAGCTGTCAGGGTCGGGGGCGCTGAGGATTCCGCGTTGATAATGAGAAGGCTGGAACGGATCGCCATTCCAATGCGCCGTGTGGCCACCAGCCTCGCCGTGAATCAGAATACCTGCCGCACAATCCCATGGTGTACAAGTGTTGAGCCATGTGTGGAAATGAGTCTGCGTCGTCCGCCGCGAAAAATGCGGCTCCCCTACCACAAGACGGGCGTAGTCATGACACGCCGACAGCATCCGGTGAAAGGTGGGTTTCTCGGCAGGCGCGTTTTCTGCGCACGCATGAAAAGCATCAACGATGCGAGAGCCAACAACGCCCGACATTTGCGCGATAGGCGCAGGCGGCAAAACGCTAAGACGCTGCCCCTTGTAATACGCGCCCGCGCCTTTTTCCGCCGTGATGAACTCTCTTGAGGTCGGATCATAAAGCCATGCCGCAATCGTTTGATTTTGTTCCGTCAGAGCAACAATGACACCATAAACGGGCTCACCGGCTATAAAAGCCTTGGTTCCATCCACCGGATCGATAATCCAGACGGGCGAATCGTCCGAAAAATGCCTCAAAAGACCCGAATCAGAGGCGAAAGCCTCCTCTCCCACCAATTTTGAGGGGGGTAACAGGGCTAAAAGACGCTCTGAAAGGGCTGATTCGGCCTCTTTGTCGGCAATTGTATAGGGGTCATCCTCACCTTTGAAGTGAATGTCACATGCTTTCAGGTTGCAAAAACGCGGCACGATGTATTGATCTGCGACTTCTTGGATGGCTTTTTCGACAGCCTCATTCTTTATCTTTAACATGAGCAATCTTTCCGAACTTGCTGATAAATCTTCCAAAATTAGACGGCTCCAAAGTAACCTTGAGCTGCGTTTTAGCGCGCTTATCCAGCTTCTCAATCACGCGCCCATGACCATAAAGCCACGCCAAAGCCGCTCCCTCACTAAGTGGCAAGTCTATAGCATAAATCGCCGTCCGCGCCGCCAGCTGCTCTTCAAGCAACGCCAGCAGGGCATCAAGCCCTTCGCCCGTAAGCGCCGACACGGCGACCACGCCGCCCCGCGCCTGTGGGTTCACACCTTCCAAACTTAAAGCGTTGTGGCTGTCCCATGACTGGCGTTGCGCGAAATCGCGCAAATTGTCACGTTCATCGGGATCAAGCAGATCGGCCTTATTCATCACCTCAATCAAACGGGCGTCGTCTTGCTCAATTCCCAAATCGGCGAGGATTTTCTCAACAGCCTCTTTTTGCGATCGCGCTTCAGGGTGGGTCACATCGCGAACGTGAAGGATCACATCGGCAAACTGCACTTCCTCTAATGTCGCACGAAAAGCATCGATCAAGTGCGTGGGGAGGTCCGAGATAAAACCAACCGTATCGGACACGATAACCTGCCGCCCGCTGGACAACTTTAGCCCGCGCATAGACGTATCCAGCGTCGCAAACAGCATATCCTTAGCCATCACATCCGAAGCCGTCAGGCGATTGAACAGCGTTGATTTTCCGGCATTGGTATACCCCACCAACGCAATGGTGGGATGCTCCGCCTTTTGCCGCGCCTCGCGCCCAAGACCGCGCGTGCGCCGCACTTGCTCTAGCTCAGCTTTCAGCTTCACGATACGTTGCGTAATCAGCCGCCGGTCAATCTCCAGCTGCGATTCACCAGGGCCACCCATAAAGCCAAACCCGCCGCGCTGCCGCTCAAGGTGAGTCCATGAGCGCACAAGGCGCGATTTTTGATAGGATAGCGCCGCCAGCTCGACCTGCAACTTGCCTTCTTTCGTGCGGGCACGAGCGCCAAAAATTTCTAAAATCAAGCCGGTGCGATCAATGACCTTACAGGCAAAAGCTTTTTCAAGATTGCGCTGCTGCACGGGCGAGAGAGCATGATCAACCACCACAAGATCAATTTCATTTTCCTTGATCAACGCGGCATATTCATCAACCAAACCACTGCCCAAAAGCGTGGCAGGCGTTGGATGACTTAGATTAAAGGATTGCGCCTCTACAACCATCAGATCGATGGCTTGCGCCAAGGACACGGCTTCTTCAAGAACCATGGCGACTTGGCGCGTTGTTCCTTTCGCGGAAGCCTCGATACGCAAAACAGGCTTAAGGACGAGAGCCCGCACGCCGTGGCGCACACCATCAACGTCTAAAGACTGATCCGTTTCTTCGAATTGTTTTTTGCTCACGCCCAAACCCCTTTTGCCAATCTTATCAGCCCATGGCCATCGGGGAAAGAAGCTTATACAAAATTAGCGGACACCCAAGACTTGATAGAAATAAAATCCTGCGGCAATCGTCGTTGAGTTTTCGTTTTCAACGCAACCAATCATTTTTCCATCAAAAACACCGGGCCAATTGGTTCCATCGATCAACGTGCCAAGACCAAAATCGCCCACATCATCCGTTGCGGTATGCGCAGCACCCGTGGCCATAGAGTTTACCTTGGAATTAACCTCGTCACAAACGCCTTCTGCGACACGCAAAACAGCAACACGGCTTCCTGATGTCGTGCCAATCGCAGGAATAGCAATCAAAGGATAATTCCAAACATCCGTTGCCGGAGCAGCCGCCATGGAAACGGAAGGCGCCGTAATACCGCCGCCAAGAGGGGAAAACAAATCATCCGCAGCCGTTGTATGGGTAGGATCCAAATCAACATCGACGAATTCAACGCCGTTACCAAGAATGCGTTCAAAACCAATTTTCAGGTTTTGCCCCATATCGATCATAGCGGTTGCTTTGGCTCTGTTACCCTCACCCGTCGTCCCTGTTGTAAAGGAGCCGCTGCCAGCAGCAATGGCGGCCGCCAAAATTCCAAGAACAGCGATAATAAACAGGATAGGCCCGATCGCAATACCGGCAGACGCTCCCATGCGTTGATAATCTCTATTCAATACGATGCCTGTCATGGAGTCCCCTGTTTCAAGTTTTTAGCTATTGAATAATTTAGGTTGAGATAGTTAACCAAAGATTACCCTTGCCAAAAGCAACGATTCGCTCCCGTTAGTTTGTCATATTCAACAATAAATGCAACAGCTTTCCCACTGATTATAAGCGATAGATCAATCAAATCTATTTTGCATCAGGCACAGAGAAAGTGATTTTCTGCGCAACAAGGGTCGCCTTCATGGGCGTTGCCGCCGGACACTTCATCCCCACGCAAAAATCTTTAATTTTCCAGCGATATTGTGGGGAAATCGTATCAATATAACTTAAAACGGTCAGCCACGTTCTGAACTTCGCCCCTTCAATCGTAGAAATTGTTAAAGACTGATCGTTAGATAGCGCAAACGTAATATCAGGAAACCGACTTTTCATGCGCTCAATAATAACGCCTATTTCCGAGGCCTCTGGCGACTTTGTCACGATCTTAGGAAGGAACGGCTCTTGCGCGGCAGCCTCAACAACGCTTTTTTTGGCCTGCACAGACAGATTAAGGGTATAGAGCGCAAAAACAATAATCAAAAGAGTGCCCCCCCAACAAGAGGCCACAATAACAACGGTAGCTTTATCAAAAGACTGGACGGCGCGACCGATCAGACGAGGCGCCAACATACGCGCAAAAGAAAGCCCTTCGGTTTTCATTTTCTTATTTCCCCTTCTTCACTTGCCCAAGCGTTAGGGCGTCACGCGAATTGCCGATCACAACGCCCAACTCTCCCCCCGCTTCAAGGGTCTGCCCGCCAAGATCATTGATGCGATTTGATGTCACGTTTTCTGGAACAATCGCACGCCAAAGAACTTTGTTATTCGTAATTTGATAAATATCTAAATAGCCGTTGAGTGACAGAAGACCATCGTTGATATCGGCAAACTTAGCCAATTGTTCACGCATGGGACTGGCGCGTTGGGCTTGAACAGCGTGAAGAAGCTGAACCGCTTTTTCCTCTGACCTTGCCTGAATTTCATGAAGGTTTGAGTTTGAGCTCATCGCCGACATCGTCGCAAAAAACCAAACAATCACAGCAAGACTTAAAACGATCATGGCCGCAAAAACAGAAATCGTCGCCAAAACGCGGCGGGATCTTTCCTCAAAAAGAGAAAGCGAAAACCAAGAAACCGGTGCAAGTTTAGCGATGCGATCAGGGATCATCTCTATCACAGGCGCATTGTCAAGCTCACGCGACATGCGCTCGGCCTTGGCGCGCACCACAGATGACGTTCCGCGATGAATCTGCAAGCCCTCTTTTAAAACCGTCATCATGGTCGCTGATTCATCGCTGAAATAGGTATAGATCACGGGCGGATCGATAGAATCCTTCATGCCCGGAAGACAAGAAGCAAACGGACACCATGTATTGGGATGGGATCCCATATCGGTCGAGCGCACAACCAAATACCAAATTCTATCGCCCTTGGCCTGCCAAACAATGTGAATGCGCTCAGTATCTGCGGCCTCCGCCGCTGCATTCCAGACAATCTCTTGCTCGCTTCCCACCACACGAGGACAACAGCCCCCTATAATGTCAACAGGGAAATGATAATCGCCAACAACAGAAACCGACCCCACCAAAGATTGAACCAACGTGCTGGAAGATTCGGCAGAGAAAGAATCTTCAGCACCAGAACCAGGCGAAACCGCCCCTTCTTCATACAAAGGATCCGCCGCCGCTGCGTGTCGTTTGCCGCCGACAAAGAAGCCTATGACTTTTGCAGCGAGCCCCTTGTTCACCATTTTTATCCTCCGCGCATTTCCGTAAGACTGTTGAGGAAGTTCTGATTTTGAAGCATCAACAAATAGATCGTCGTCAAAATTGTAATGCCTGACAAGCCAATGAGCAAATACAAACCGAATTTCAGTATCTTGCGCTGATCCGCCTTGGCCATCAAGTCCCTTTCCACGGCAATCGATTCATAGACCTCGCCCAACTGATCCACCGTTTGAATCGTTCTTATCTGGTCGCGTTCAGGCTTAGAAAGAGGCCAACGTGATAAAGCTCGCGCTGGCTCAACGCCTGATAGAATCTTTTGTTTGCATTCCGCCCAATAGGTTCGCGCCGCAGGCTCAACAGAACTTTCAATAATAATTTCCAAGGCTTCGGCCAAAGGAACCTTGCCATGCAAAAGGCGCGTCATCAACTTACATGTGTCTTTTAAGCTGACGTTACGCAAATAAGGGGAAAGCATTGGGACTTTCATCATCAACCGCGCCGTATAATGATCCTTTTTATGCCGATTACGCCAATAAGAAAAAACAAAGAAAACAATGGCCAGAATAATCAATGACGATATCATCAACAGAGTCATGTTCATAATACTGACCCACTTAATCCCTCGCTCGAATTTGGCGATCACTTCGGGATCGGTGCTATTCGTGCCTTTTTCTTTCAGATAAGGAATAAACCCAAATTGCGTCCCCCAAATAGAACCGATAGTTGAGATAATATCGAAAGACAGCCAGCTGAGCGCCGCAATAATCGTTTTGTATTGGTTACCTTTTTGCTCCACATGCTCAATCGCGTGTTGAATAACGCCTTTCAAATCACCTGCGCGTTCCCCTGCGGTAATAATCGCCATCGTCGGCGCATCCATCAGCTTTAATTCACGCAAGGCTTCAGAAAACGATCCGCCGCCTTTCAACACGGTGCGCGTCGGCAGAAAAGCCAAGCGGCGACGAGAATCTTCTTCTCCTTCAATAATGTTAAGCAGCGCCGTTCCCGCCGATGCTGTCGCTGACTGAAACCGGATGGCGCGAAGCAACTGCATTTGCCAATCACGTGAGCGAACATCCATCCATTCAAAAAGAGGCGGCTTCTGTTCATGAATGTTGATGGGCCACACACCTCTGCCGCGAAGCTGCCGCCGAACAGCATGCGCATCGGGAAGATAAAAATCTTCCTCATGAATGAGAACAGCGCCACCAATGGTTGGTTGGGCATAACGAGCATGATAAAGTTTCATGGCGTGCGCCTCCTCACCGTCCACGCCCTTGTCGCGACGAGGCCTCTTCAACCATCAAGGAAGCCCCCATATTGGCATCAATCGCGCAGCGCCGAATAAGATCGCGAATGGACTCGCGGCGCTGCAAATAGATTGTGCCCGGCACATCAACAACCGATGTCGTGACGTTCGAAACCATCATCTCAGTAATCGCGCGGCGACTGGCCTGATCCTCTGGCGGGAACATGGCCTCTAAAATAAGGGTACGGCCTAAAAACCCTGTATGATTGCATAAATCACACCCGCCACGACTGGCCAGCGCGACGTTTTCCTCTGGCCTTAGACCGATATCAGCGCAACGCGCTTCATCTTGAAATATACGAATGGCCGTATCAAGCGTATGACAAGCGGGACAAACCGTTTTCACAAGGCGTTGAGAGAGCGAGGCAACAAGAGCGTGCCCCAAAATATAAAGACCGCTGGTGCGATACGCCGCGCTTAAAAAGCCGTCAATGCGATCAAGAGTGTGCAAAGCATCAACCGCGTGAACCGTTGTGATCACCAAGTGTCCGGATTCCGTTGCGCGAAGCGCGGCTTCAACCGTGTCACCATCACGCATTTCGCCGACGATGATGACATCAGGGTCATGACGCATGAGAGCGCGAATAATATCAGCAATTGAGTTGGCCGAATTATCGGTGACCGACGTTTGATCAACAAGCGGCATATCGTATTCAACAGGCGCTTCAACCGAATAAACAGCGCGCGCTGAACGATCAATTTCTTGAATAATACCATAAAGCGTCGTCGATTTACCGGAACCCGTAGGTCCACTGACGACAATCAGACCGCCGTCTTTTGTGTGGCCATGAACGGCCTTGCGTAATTTATCGGCCACGGACGGCGCATGCATAAACAACTCATCAAAGCCACGCAGATTCTCACGATCCAGCAAACGAAGCGTCAGCTTTTCGCCCGATGGCGCAACAGGCAGAGCCGCAACACGAACGTCGATAACACGCCCTTGCCACTCAAACCCAAGACGTCCGTCTTGAGGATGTTGCCTGTCGGCGGCATCCATCTTCGAGTCCGTTTTGATGCGCGTGACCAAGGGAGCCATAACGCGGTGAGGAATCAAATGCTTGTACACAAGATCGCCGTCAACGCGATAACGGATCCAGCATCGCGCATCGTCTTCTTGCAAAGAAAAATGAATATCCGATGTGCGGCTTTGCAAGGCTTCGGCCAAAATATCGTTCAGCGCTTGCTCAATCAAACTGGCATCATCCGGATCACGCGCCAAGGCCGCAAACACGCGCAAAAGACGCTCACCCGCCACTTCGCTTTGCTCACGCATAAGACGCGCCAGTTCAGCGCGATCCCACGATTCAACATCAATCTTCAAAACGTCGCGGTTAGCGCGTTGCAGCGCGCTGGTGATACGCAACAGATCGGCATCATCCACGCGGTCACCCGAAGCCACGCGAAGAATGCCGTCCTTCAGCTCTAGCAGGCAAAGCCCCATCGCCGTTTGGTTGGCAACCGAGACGTAAAGGCGCAAGGCCTGCATCGTCAGGTCTTCACGAGCCGCGCCTTTTGTTTTCTGGCGATTAATGCCCTCATCCACGAAGCCATTGCGATGAAGGATTTCCTCAATCGTCAGATAGCGCCCTGTCGCACGGCGCATCGTTTGCTCGGCCAGCGCAAGCTCATAGTGACGCGACTGGATGTTTTTTTCACCAGCGATGGGCGCTTCAACGGTTGTTGCCGGATCACTCATTACTTGTCCATCGGAAGCGGGACAGAGTTCTTTTCCATGTTTTCTGTTTTAGGCGCTGTCTGTTTCTGTCCGTTTTTTTGGGCTTTCTCTTGTTCTCTTTCTTGTCCTCGACTTTGCACGGCCTTACTGGTCAAGGATGCCGCTGCTTCAAGGTTAAGCGTTTTCTTTTTCCCACCGATCACGATTTCAGCTTTCTTGGCTTCAAGATAAGTTAGCTTGATCTCTTGCCCCTCGCCATCGTCAAAAGACTCGCCAACCGCTACGACAGACGTCGTTCCATCCGGTTTGTAAATAAGCGCACGGTTACCAACCGTTCCAATCAAATGATATGTGCCGCTGCTAGAGATTGTTTTCACGCTCCCCACGCCACCCCCTTCATGTTCCGATATAGGAAGCGCGTCAGAGGGCAAAGGTGGTATCTTCCCCGTCATCATCTTTTCAAGTTCATCCGCTGTCGGAGGCATAGGAACGCCGCCGCTGCTTTTTTTGGAAAGAGCCTTGGCATCATTTTTAGAAGAGCCCCCATCGGCCTTCTCCCCCTTGGCCAAACCACGAATAGGAATAACAGCAAAGCCAAGGCGTCCTGTGTGACGAATGATCAAATCAGTAGAAAGAATACCCTTTGCTTCAGGCTTCCAAACCAGTGTGACAGGACAAGATTCCCCCATCTTTAAATCCATGTCAGGCGCACACCCCTGTTCAAGCCGCTGCAATCCGTTTTCGGCAGCAATCACTTCGATGGATAGAATAGAGATAATTTCATTACCATCATTGACCATCAAAGCCGACCGAACGGCCTTATCCGTCCCCACTTCAATCTCACCAAAATCAATAGGCTTGACGTCCTTGGTGCTCAACGAAAGCCCAGTCCCGCCTTTATCAACAGCGGCCGCGTTCGTCTTGCCCAGAACCCGCGCCCGTGCAATGCGTCCCGCTGCTTTATGCGTTAAAAGAAGTTCAGCCGTCCATGAGCCCGACCCCGTCGGCGTCGTTTCTATCGTGACCGAACAACGGCTAGAGCCCAAAATCTTGCCTTCTTTACTGCAATCGTCACCGACGATATCCGCACGAACATTGCTATCGCCATTGGCTTTTATATCTTCAATCTCAACGGGCGCGCTGGATTGATTGACAAAGAAAAATGTTGCGCGACGCCCAACATTAAGGGGCGTCTCCCCCACATCAACCTCGGCCTTTGGCTCAACCGTAATATCCTCATTACTACGAGCGTCCCCTTGCGAGGAAGCTCTTGGTGCCATAAAGGAAGCGTCACGCGCCGCCCAAGAGTCAAGGCTATACAGCATCAACGCAGCAACGAATAATACGCCAAGGAAAAAACGAAACCGCGTCATAGACCGCCCCCCGTCAAGGACATGGGCGCGCCAACGCTTGAAGATGCAGGCGCAAGCATTTCATCAAAGGCATGACTGAACCCACGTTGCAAAAGACGTTTATCAACAGGCGCGCTCTCGGTGGCGGGCTCATAAGATGCTTGCGGACGAGGTTGTGGCAACGGCTCTTCATGAACCATCAATTCAGGCTTCGCAGGCGGTAAAGAGTCAAAAGACGATGTAAGCGCAGAAGGTAAAGCCATCGCTTGAGCCCCATCCTTATCGATCACGATGGCGTCTTGATTGATCTCTTGACTAACGGCAGCCTTCTTTTTTTTCTTAACTGGCGTAGACGCAGCAGGTTCCTCTTCTGAATCGGCAAACACAACCACAGATGGCTTGACCATAATCACAAGCTCACTGTTCTTCAGCTGATCGCGTCCATACGTATCAACGGAAAAGCCAAAAGGCAAAGGAATCACATCACGGTCATTGGTATCACGCGATGTGACAAGCCCCGCCAAAACAAGATTATCCCCCGGACGCACGCGCAAGGATGTCGTCACTTTTCTTTCCGAGGTTTCAGGCAAATCAACCGTTGTGCCGTTTTCCATCGTCGTCGGGTTTAAACTGATGACGTCTTGCAATTCAAGATCAAGATTGGCTGAAATAATGCTGGATTCAAAAGAACCACCCACACTAATTTTCAGACCCGTATCAATGCTGTCCGTCGAAACGGTGCTGCTGCTGGTTGATGTCGTGGTCGTCCCCGAAACGGAACTTCCCGATCCAACCTCAGAGATATAACGCTGCTTACCGCCAACACGGAACTCGGCGCTAGAGCCAGAAACAAACGTCAACTGTGGGCTGCTGATTGTTTGAACCTGTCCTTGCGTCGCAAGGAATTGCAACACCGCTTCAGCGTTGACCTTACCGCTGAACGTTGCCCCCAAACTTACGCCCGGAGAGGCAACGCTGGAAAAGCCGGAAAGAGCGCTGAGCAACACGTTTTCTTGATCCGGCCCAAACTTCCCAAGAGTAAAATTTTCCCAATTAATGCCAGAGGCGCGGTCTTTATCCAGAACAACTTCCCAAATATACATCTGCATCACAACCAAAGGCCGCCCATGACGCAACCGCACCAAATACTCTTTGACCTGCTCTTGTCCATCAACATCCGTGGTGTAGAGAAGATTGCCACCCTGAAGATCAATCCGCGCCTTCTCCCCCGCCAACTCGCCAATCGTTTCAGCCATCGTGTTCGTCGCCGCGCCCGTGGCGCTTGTCTTGGTGGGAACGGAAGGCAGCTCAATAATAAACGTCTCTTTTTCCTTAAGCTCAAGAAGGCCACTGCGATAACTGCAGAAAACCTTGGCCGAGGTGCAAACTTTTTCAACCACTTTGGGTAAAGCGCCGCTAAGATTCGTCACCGTCACAAGGCGACCATCGAACGATCCCGCCTCCCATGATAAAGAAACGTCCGTCCCCGCTAAAATAGCTTGCAGTGCCGTTGTCACAGGCACAGCGTTCAAGTTGGTGTTAGGGATAATGATGTTAGCGGGAAGCTCTTCCGTCCGACTAAGGCGACGCTCTTGCAAGCGTGACCCCAAGTGCAACGTCACGATAGGCGGATCCTCAGCGCCACGCACCGTTTCCTCGGCATCGGGAATTTCGGCTACGGTCGGCAGGCGTCCCGTCGTCGATTTTGCCTTAGGCACGCCAATATCCGTACACCCAAGAAGGAGCGCTAACATCGCTGACAAAAGGAAAAAACCGGATCGCATAGTTCACCATGACTCTTCAAAGGTTCCGCCCTTTATCAGGCAGATTCCGACCCTATGATTAACCGCAGTTTAAGTTGATAATTCGTTAACTTCTTTTAAGGAAAGGAGGGGCATACTCCTCGTGAATGAAGGAGTGGCACTCAAATCGCCCTCCCCTTGCGGGAGGGCACAAGATTTTTGATCCTGTAGAGGAGAAAAAATCTTGGGGAGGGGTCAAAACACAATGAAAAACGACCCCTCCCCGAAAAATACGTCTCCTTACGGAGTCGTATTTTTCGACCCTCCCACAAGGGGAGGGTGATTGATGGTGCTTGCCTTTTCCATCTTTTGACCTACTTTTAGATCAATAAACAAAGAACCCCTCACGATAAGGAATCCCCTTATGTTAACGTTTGTTCTTTTCCGCAAAAACCGTCGCCAAGCCTTTACGTTGACTGAAGCCGCCATCGTTCTTGGCGTTGTCGGCATTGTTCTGGCCGCCATATGGGGCGCCGCCAGCACCGTTTCTAGAAACAAGAGCGTGAACAGAACCGTTGAATATCAAGCCATGATCGTTCAAAACATGCGATCCCTTTATAAAAGCCGCCCATTGCAAACAGGAACGACCAATTTTACAGAATTGATGATGAAAGCGGAAATCTTTCCAACAGCTATGATCGCGGCGGGAAACCCTCTTCCTCAAACGGTTTGGGATACCGATGTAACGATCATCCCCGTCTCAACCACTACTTTTAGAATTTCTTATCCTGCGACACTTCCCACTGAGGTTTGTATCCAGCTTGTGGCGCGTTCCGCTGGCTCTGGCCGTGATCGTGGACTGACAGCAGCTGTGGCGGATGGCAACACATACGACACCCCTGCCCTTCTCAACACTCTAAGCCCCGCGACGATTCCCGCCTGCATAGCGGCATCTTTCGTCTATAACATCCAAGGCTAGTCCCCCCTTATGACCGAACAACCAACAGCTTTTATCACAGGCGCAACAGGTTTCGTTGGCGCGGCGGTGGCACGGCTTTTGGAAAGCCAAGGCTATGGCTTGCGCCTTCTTTGTCGCCCGCATAATGATCGCCGCAATCTGCAAGGCCTGACAAACTATAAAATTGTTGAAGGCGACCTGACCTCCCCCGAAAGCTATGTCTCGGCTTTGGAAGGTTGCACCGCCTTGTTCCACGTCGCGGCGGATTACAGGATTTGGGTTCCTGATGAGGCGGCCATGAACCGCATCAACATCGATGGCACAAAAGCGCTGATGCTCGCCGCACAAAAGGCGGGCATCCCGCGCATCGTCTATACCAGCTCGGTCGCCACGCTTGGCATTCCGGCAGGCGGCGGCGAAGGGACAGAGGATACGCCCGTGGCTCTGGTCAACATGGTGGGCGTTTACAAGCGCTCAAAGTATTTGGCCGAAGAAGTCGTGCGTGAGCTGATCAACAAAAGCGCCCTTCCCGCCATCATCGTCAATCCCTCTACCCCTATAGGGCCTCGCGATATTAAACCAACACCGACGGGGCGCATCATCATCGAGGCGGCGGCGGGCCGTATGCCCGCCTTTGTCGATACAGGGCTCAACATCGCCCATGTCGATGATGTGGCGATGGGGCACTGGCTGGCCTTTGAAAAAGGCCAGATTGGGCAGCGCTACATTCTGGGCGGTGAGAATCTGGCTTTTGGCGAGATTCTCAAGATTGTGGCGAATATGACGGGACGCAAAGCCCCCACCCTTAAACTGCCACGCCTACCTTTATTTCCATTGGCTTATGCGGCAGAGTTTATGGCAAGAATGACGGGCAAAGAACCCATGCTGACCGTCGATGGCCTAAAAATGTCCAAAAAGAAAATGTTTTTCTCTTCGGATAAGGCTAAGCGCGAGCTGGGCTATGCCCCACGCCACGCCCAAGACGCCATCGCCGATGCCGTTGCTTGGTTTAAAGAAAACGAGTATTTGTAACGCATCTTTTTCACGCAAGGGAACTTTATGGACACCATCGAAATGCCTAGCGGCAAGAACGAAAAGACGGAAAACTTTCCCGTTGAAAAACTGGTGGGGCCACAGTATCGCCCCCATGTCAGAGCCTTCTATGCTTTTGCGCGTGCCGCCGATGACATCAGCGATAATCCCATGCTGACGGCGGGCGAGAAAATAGCGCGCCTCGATCGCTTTGACACAGCCCTTATGACGCCCGATGACGATAGCATCCCCGCCTTGATCCCCTTGCGCGAAAGCCTTAAGAAAACGGGCGTAACGCCGCAACATGCGCGTGATCTTTTGGTCGCCTTTAAGCGTGATGCGACTAAGCTGCGCTATGACAACTGGGAAGAACTTCTTGATTATTGCCGCTATTCCGCCGCGCCCGTAGGGCGTTATATGCTGGATCTTCATGGCGAGGATAAAAGCACATGGCCTGCCAGCGACGCCCTGTGCAACGCGCTTCAGATCATCAATCATATTCAAGATTGCGCCGATGATTACAGGCAACTGGATCGCGTTTATATTCCGCTTGATATGATGACACAAAGGGGTACAAGCCCCACGGCCTTGGCCTCCATGGAATCCACGCCAGCGCTCCGCGCGGCGCTGACGGACATGCTGAATAAAATGGAGCCGATGATGGCGTTGGCGCAGACGTTTGCAAGCCAAATCCGTGATCCACGCCTGCGCTATGACACGGCGGTCACGACAACCATCGCCCTCCGTCTTGTCAAACTGCTGCGCGAGCGCGATCCACTGAGCGACGATGTAAAACTAAGCCGCCGCCAAAAGCTAACGGCCATGGCGACGGGCTTTATCAAGATGTGGATGTAACACCACAATGGTCAGTCTCACCCTTAACGAAGCCAAAGCGGATGTCCTGCGCCGCGTCAAAGATTCTGGCACGTCCTTTGCTGCTGGCATGCGCGTTTTACCGCGCGAGCGGCGCGAAGCGATGTACGCTCTTTACGCCTTTTGCCGCGAAGTTGACGATATTGCCGATGACTCGCCCACGGACGCTGTGCGTGAGGCGGGCTTAGCCCTTTGGAAAAAACGCATCCACGCTCTTTTTGCCAAAGGTGAGGCCGAGGATAGCATCAGCCTCGCTCTTTTGCCCGCCATCGCGGCCTATCGCCTGATCGAAGACGATTTTCAGGCCATCATCGAAGGCATGGCCATGGATGCAAGGAAAGCCATCATCGCTCCTTCCTTAAAAGAATTAGATACCTATTGCGATCATGTGGCCAGCGCCGTTGGCCGCGCCTCGGTGCGGATTTTTGGGGACGCCAGCAAGGATGCCCTGCGCGTCGCGCATCACCTTGGCCGCGCTTTACAACTCACCAACATTTTGCGCGATCTGGCCGAGGACGCGCAAAGAGGACGCCTTTATCTGCCCAAGGAACTGCTTGAGGCAAACGGCCTGACGATTCTTAAGCCCCTTGATGTTCTGATGCACCCCGCCCTGCCCACCGCATGCCGCGCTCTTGCCCAAATTGCCCAAGACCATTTTGAGTCAACGGACAAAGCGATGGCCGAGTGTAACCCCACAGCCATGCGGCCTGCCCGCCTTATGCGCGATTACTATCGCGCTATTCTCAACGCATTGCTCAAAGCCGATTGGCAAGACCCCACCCATCGCCTTTCCCTTCCTTTTTGGCAAAAACTGCGTCTGGCGCTGCGCGGGCTGATGGGGTAAACCATTATCCCATGACAACCCCTAGAACCATTCATATCATCGGCGCGGGCATGGCGGGACTTTCCGCCGCGCTCCAGCTTTCGTTGATGGATCAAAAAATCGTCGTGTACGAATCCGCGCCCTATGCGGGTGGACGATGCCGCTCGTACTATGACAAAGGCCTAGACTGCCGCATCGACAACGGCAACCATCTTGTCCTATCGGGAAACGTCGCGGTGCAAGACTACCTAGAGCTTTCTGGCGCGAGTGAGACAGTCACGCGGCATAAAGAGCCGCTTTTTCCGTTTATGGATTTGGACACGGGCGAGCGTTGGAGCGTCCGCATGAATAACGGCCTCGTGCCATGGTGGATATTTGACCCCAAACGCCGCGTTGCGGGCACAAAGGCAAAAGATTATCTATCCGCCTTGCATTTTCTTTTCGCGGGTGAAGACGACACCGTCACCTCATGCATGAATACCAAGACGACTCTTTATAAAAGATTTTGGGAGCCTCTGGCCATTGCCGCCCTCAACACCGAGGCCGAAAAAGCCTCAGCCAGCCTTTTGGCCAACCTCTTCACGCAAAGCTTTGGTGGTGGCGGCGCGGCATGTTGCCCTCTGCTTCCCAAAATAGGCCTGACGGAAACCTTCGTCACGCCCTGCCTGACAACGCTGCGCCAGCGCGGCGGAGAGATTAAGTTTGGCTCACGCCTTCGCGCCATCGACGTGACGCCCGAAGGCCACGTCACCGCACTGGATTTCACCAATCACGTCGTGCCCGTCGCGCCGCAAGACTGGGTTATTTTGGCTCTTCCCTCTTGGGTCGCACAGGAAATCATCCCCAACCTTTTAGCGCCTTCCGATTTTCGCGCCATCACCAACGTGCATTACCGTATCGAAGCGCCGCATAATCCCGCCGGATTTACGGGCCTTGTAGGCGGCCTTGCGGAATGGGTCTTTGTCAAACAAGGCGTCGTGTCCGTCACGATCAGCGCCGCGAACCGCTATGACGATCAACAAATTGAACAAGAGGAATGGGCGAGCGCCGTGTGGGAGGACCTTGCCAAGCTTTTTGATCTTGACCCCGCCAAGACGCCGCCTTGGCGCGTCGTGCGAGAAAAACGCGCAACCTTTGCCGCCACGCCCGCGCAAAACAAAATGCGCCCTGCGGCGTATATTGGTTGGAAGAACCTTGCGTTGGCGGGGGATTGGACGGCGACCAGCCTCCCCTCCACCATCGAGGGCGCTTTGCGCTCTGGCGTTAAGGCCGCCCAGACCGTCATGCGTTGGAGCGAGGGGTAACCCTTAAGCGCCAAGCCGCAAAAAGCGCGAACGCGCAAAACGCCAGCGAGGCCAGAATGTTCCAATTTGCCATCGTAAAGCCCAAAAATGTGAAGTTGATATCATCGCAGCGAACCACAGGGGCGGCCATCAAAGCCTCACGCACAGCAGAAGGATCTTTAAGATCTTGCATCACAAGCGGGTTAACCGCGCAGCCGTCCGTGCCCTGCCACCAGTGAAGCTCTACGCCGGAATGGAAAACCGCAATGCCAGCATTCACGAAAAACGCCAAAGCGCATAGAAGGAGCAGAAGCCTCGCCGCCCTCACCCGCCCGCAAACAGCCACGGAAAATACCGCCACAGATAAAAACGCCACCAGCGCATACGGCACGCGCTGATAAACGCAAAGCTCACACGGCAGCACGCCAAAGAACGTCTCTGCCACATAGGCCGTCAGCAACGAGCCCACCGATAGGGCAAAGAGCACCAAAGACGAATCCTTAACTCTAAACGCAAGGAAACGAAGAAAAAGAGAATAAAAAGAAGAAGCCATGGCTTGCGTTGTCCCTTTAGCTGGTTGTCTTAAGGCGAAGACACACGCTAAGAGCAAAAGATGAATCTTTCAACGGCAATAAAGTGTAATGGCTCCAGAGGCTCTCATGTCAAAGAAAGATTGTTCTTTTTTTGGAAAGAACGAAGAGCGTCTAAACCAAAGTCCCTTACAACAGAACGGTAAACCTTATCATAATAAAGTCTTCCTACTTCTTTCGGATTTTCAAGACCAAAATGTGGCTCTGCAATAGATCCTTCTGACGGAATGCGATCAGTTGACCCATTGGTAACCATAATAACAGTCCCACCATTCTTTCTCGTAAGCGCAGCCACTTGCCTATCATTACCATGACCACGCAGACTATCTCCGAAATAATTAAAATGTTTCCAGTCATTCGACTGCGGTAACGCCGGAAGATGACGCGCATACCATGTAATTGACTCGGATTTATTGACGGCTCCATGGTGAATTTCTGAATTTGTCGCCTCTGCTCCGGCTATAACAAAGTTCAGGTTCGATACGGTTGCTTCTTGATGAAAACGAGTTAACAAATCCAAAGCGCTTTGTGATGATTTTGTTACCATATCAGCCAGATCATCTGTAGAGATTTTGCCACCACCAAAACCCTGTTTAGCGGCAGTATGGAATCCGACGCTCCAATCTTTTATTTCGGTTACAAGATGGGGGTGATGCTCTGCAAAGGCCTGCATTTCATCTTTCATAGTTTGAATAAATTTCTTCTCTTCATAAGAGAAAGCGTAAGAATGCCTTGTGCCATCTGCCAGAGTTAAATCAGCTCCATTGCTACTGATGACAGGAAAGAAAGGTGCGCATCCCCCCATCACCTCAACAACCTGAGGAAAGTCTCGCCCCGTAATGGCAACAACCGTCCCTGGATAAAAATTTTGTTTCATTATCAATCCGGCGAGAAAACGGGGGTCAATTCTTCTTTGTGATGGGTCATGCAATAAAGGCATAACTGTACCATCAATATCAAACCCCTCCATACTAACAGGCGTGGCATAAAACTTTCCATCCCGCCCCTTATCGATCATAGCGTTTTTATAAAATACTTTACCAGAACGCGAAACATCATTCATAACAAATTGTGGAACGGAAACTTCATAACGAGAGTCCGGATCACTTCCGATAACCAAACATTTATGAGGCATATAATTTCCTTTCTTGTCCAAGTCAAAAAATAACCCGCGTACTAGCCATCTCCTTATGTGCAAGCATTTTAGCACAAATAAGACAGAGAAATTACAGGTTTTTTACTTTCATTGGGATTTAAAGGTGGTTGAGGATGTGGGCCTTAATCAAATCTTTGCGATAAGATTTTTTATACGCTTGATTTGCATAGCAGGACGTTGACACTGTTCAATCAAGGTTTTCTTAACAATGTTGATATCCATGACCATTATTCTAGCCCGAAGCTTAAGTCGTTGATTTTCACAGGCCATAAAATCATTCATAATTTCAGAAACCTTATAGATATTGTCAGGGCCGAGGGTTGAGACAACCTTTCCCTCCCCCACAACAACAGACATAGGCGGCACAGATTCTTTAAGCTCGGCCCCAGCGGCCAAAACGCTTCCATCACCAATTGTTAATGTTTGCCCTTCTTTTGCTGTGATCTTGACTTTAGCACCACACCAAACGCCTTTGCCAAAAATAACCTTAGCACCCGTTGGAACTGTAATTTCTGATTCAGGTGCCAAAAATGTTTTGTCATCGATGACAAGCTCGCCATCAATTTTCAGCAATGAGCCCGTGTTGATCAATATATTATTGCCAAGAACAATCTTTCCATCCCCGACGATGTAATTGGGTGGGAAGAATAACCCATTGCGCAGTTTTTCTTCACTCGCTTCAGGGAAAAATTGAGCCAGTTTTTTGATATCTTTAATAGCCTCATGATCAACAATTTTTGTTCCCTGAGGTAAAGGATTAGAAACTTTAGACGTTAGGGAATCATCAGGCAATGTTATGCCAAGCTCTTTTGCTTTTTCGCCAAGCAACTTTATTCCCGCCTCATTCAACCGCGCGTTTAAATTGGGCGAATGAGAGCCTTTATTAAAGTAAGCTTCTCCTTGAAGAAGGATCTTATTAACGCCAGCAGAAACGGCGTAATCTGGAACACTTTTGCTGACAATAGAGCCCGGCAAGACAATGCTTTCTTTTCCAATCTCAACAGCATCAGCAAGTCCAGGATTTAATACAATGGTGCCCGCTCCTACAATCGCGTTGTCTTTGATTTCTATGGGGCCGATCAAAAGCAAATGGCGTTGAGCCGGATGCATGGGGTGACCAACGGTAACAATCTGAGCCGATTCCCCAACAATAACGTCGTTACCGAATGTTATAAATCCATGAGCAAGAAGCTTTGCCCCATGACAAAGCTCAACATTATTGCCAAGATAAACCTTTTGGAACCATTCTCCGCCAAAAGGCGCTTCATCAACTTTGGAAAGAACAAGGCTGTTGACCGCAGCGGAATCGCTGGCGGAAAATAAAGCCTCTAAGTCGTTTGGGGAACGACTCTTATCATAAGAAACATAGTTGTGAACATCCAAGGCATACAGCAAACGGATTACATCGCTGCAATGTTCAAAATACGGCTGACCTTTCGGATTCTCAAAAATCTCCAAATTAGCATCGGCCATTTCTTGATTGAATTGTTCAGACATTGTTCCTCCAACTTTTGTTTTAGAATAAGGGAAGTTTCTAGATGACTGCCTTAGTGCTTTAGAGCTTTTTCAACAACAACGCGAAGACCTGCAAAAGCAGGAATATCGGAAAGAACACGAATAACCGGCACCTTCCTCAACATCTCTGCCATTTGTGGGTTGGTCGAGAATCGTTCAAGAAATCTTTTTTGATCGAAATCCCCAGCCATTTTTTCAAGAACGCCGCCCGTGAGATAAACGCCACCGAGGGCGTTATAGGAAAGCGCAATTTGGCTTGCGAAACTTCCAAAGATGGCTGAAAAATCGTCAAGAACCTGAGCGCATAATTTATCCCCCGACCGTGCCCACTCAACAACGTCGGCAGGAATGCATGGTTTGGGGGCTTCCCCGATGAGTTCGCAATTGGCTTGATATAAATTAACAAGGCCTGGCCCGGAAACTAAATTCTCGGCTGACACAAAACCAAGGCTATGAGAAAGAAATTTGATAAGATTCTTCTCTCTTTCATTGGCGGGCGCATAGCGTGTGTGCCCTGATTCTGTCGTAATAGGTTCATAGTCACCTGACATGACTGGCTTTAACGCGGCAACCCCCAACCCTGTTCCAGGCCCCATAACGATCATGGGATGACGGGCAGAAAATTGGCCAGCTTGTAGAACGCTTTTCTCTTCTGGAGGTAAGGCCGTGATGGCAACGGCAACCGCTTCGAAATCGTTCAGGATAAAGACGTTTTGCGTCCCAATCTCTTTGATTATTTCATGACGATCACAAACCCAATCACAATTGGTGAGCGGCACAACGTCTCCAAGAACGGGGCCAGCCACCGCAAGGGCAACAGCTACGATGGTAGCGTCAGGAGAAAGAGTGGAGCGATAATCAAGAAGGGCTCCCATTAATGTCGGGTTTTCTCTCACTTGATAAATTTTTATATCCGCAATAACGCCCTGTTCATTGACCGTCGCAAAGCGGGCGTTAGTACCACCGATATCGGCAAGAATGCTGCATTTCATTTTATCTTATCCCTCTTGAGTCGCGTTAACCACTAAAGACACAAGAGTGCATAATATAAAGCAGCAAGAAAGATCAAGCCCTTTCTTTCTGCTAACACATTGCTTTTGAGGGAAAAATTGCTGCAACTGCGAAGAGAAAGGGCTCTTCCTTTATAGCGCGCAAAGGTACCCTAGACAGGGAGCAATATGCTGCATCTGCGAAAGGGATGGCCACTATACAGTCAGATCAGCGCGTTAATGGTGGGGGAGTCTTTTTGCCACCACGGCTAATCATTGGGAAATGTGCTTTAATAGAATGTTTGGTTTCCGGCGTGATGCCTGTTTTGGCCATCATCTGTGTCACAACGCGACAGAATGATTTATTAGTCCATCCGTCATTAAACGCATCGGCGGCGACAACAAGACGTTGAGCCATTTCCTTTTTCTCCTGCTCTATATAGGAACGTGTCACAAGGTTTTCCCATAGCGTACTAACAGCTTTGCTCATACTTGTTTCAATGAAAGCAGAAGATGCAACATCGCGCGAAATTTCAATACATTCATCCGTCCGCCCTTGCTCGCAAGCGGTCTGAACGCATGATTTATAGGCTTTAATAAGCAAAGCATCGAAAATAATATGCTCCCGTGTGCGCGAAGAACAGGGGGGACGCAAGGCGTTAGTGTACCCAGCGATATTGGCGATTTGGCGCGCCCCTGCAACGGGACAAACATCAACTTCACGGAAGGTTCTCAGAAGGGCTATTGTAAGACTTTCAACACCTTTAAGGGGGACAGCGAGGGAAGTCATGCTCAAAATCTTGTTCTGATCATCATGATTGAGTCGTGTCATAATTCCTCCTAGGTAAAACATAAGGAAAAAATCTTGCAGACACACTTTACCATTTTTGCGCCGTTAAAACAATTCACGCAAATAGTTTCATAGTTTTTTGTTATGCTTAATGGAAAACAAAGACTCCATCGTTTCTTCCTTTTTTCTTTGACGAGAATGTAACGGCTAGCCATTATAGGACGTGCATTCTGCGAACAGACAAGATGAGCGGAATTTTAATAAATAAGGTCGTTTATCAACATGTTCTTTCAACAACCACAACAAAAAATTGGCCTTAAGAAAGGTTCTCTAACTTGTGAGGTCTGGCCTAAAGTTGGCGGTAGCATTGCCTCATTGGATATGAAAAAAGATAAAAACATTCATCTGTTACGTCCCACGCCTCTTCAGGATCGATATACTATAGCGGATATGGCCTGTTTTCCTTTGGTTCCCTATTCGAACAGGATTAAGAACGGGGCCTTTGTTTTTGAAGGTCGCCGAATTTGTATCCCACGTGGCCCGAATGATTTGGAACACGCTTTACATGGCCATGGCTGGTGTAATCCTTGGACGGTTCAGGAGCAAAAGCAAGATCGGGTTCGCATGAGCTTTAATCGCGTTGAGGATGATGCATGGCCCTTTTCCTATCGCGCCGAACAGGAAGTGACCCTTAATGAGAATGGTCTTGATATCGTTCTTTCTCTCAAGAATACAGGAACGGGAAATATGCCCGCTGGCTTGGGCCTGCACCCCTATTTCCCAAAACCACGCGACACGACTTTGCAAGCGCCTGTTCAAGGCGTATGGCTGACGACTCCCGACGTTATCCCTACCGAACGCATCAAAGTGCCGTCCAACTGGGATATAAATGCCGGTCTTGCTCTGGATACCCCAGTTCTTGATAATTGTTTTGTTGGTTGGAGTGGAAGAGCACAGCTCACATGGCCGCAACTGGAAAAAACGCTGAACATAAGTTCAGACGTTGCCAAAAACCTCGTTATCTACTGTCCAAAAGATAAGAATTTCGTCTGTGTTGAGCCTGTCACAAATATCATCGACGCGCACAACCGTATTAACCTCGGCGAAGTGGATACTGGGCTTGTCTCGCTTCGTCCAAACGAGAAAATCTCAATGGGAATGAGGCTGGAACTTTAACTTTCAGCCCTAATTTCAAGAAATGTCTTTTGCCTGTCCATCGATGTCTTTGCTTTTCTCCGCCGGAAAAGGGGCGAAGGGGAAGGGTTTTTCGTCTGAGGAGAAGGTCAGGTAACGCGTGACCTGCGCCTGATAAGTGGCGAGGTTTGCACCAAACTCGGCGAGGCCGACAAAGGAATGGCCGCCAAACAACTTCGCCAAAAACTGGAAGATAGAGGTGGCGAACGTCAGGATGATGGTCAGATAAAAGGCAAAGCCGAACACGACCAGATACACAAAGCGCAGCCATGTGTCCTTGTCCTTGACGTTCTTTTTCAGGGCTTCTTCATCGATGAGATCGTTCATAGCTTGCCTCTTAAGGTTATTTGTTCAAAGGATCATAGCGCGGAACAGCGGCAAACGCAAAACTTCTGTCAACGCCCTCTAACCACTGTCTAAATCATCGTTTCCGTTGAGAACAAGCGGCGGTGTTCCTTCACCGCGAAGCGATCCGTCATTCCCGCGATATAGTCGGCGATGATTCGCGCCTTAAAGGCTTCCTCAGTTTCGCGCCCACGAACTTTGGCATACCATTCATTCGGCAGGCAGTCCGGCTTTTCCATCAGAAAGACGAACATATCCTTGACGATTCGCTCTGCCTTCGCGCAAACGCGGTTCACGCGGCTGTGGCCGTACATCCTCTTTTTCAGGAAGTCGCGAAGAACGCGCATATTCTGCTGCATCGCAAAGCTAAAGCAAACGGTTGGCTCCTTAGCCTTACGCACATCAGCGGCACATGAGATTTTGAGGCGCGAGATCGTTGCACGGGTCGAGTCCAACATATCCGTAATCATTGAGCCGATCACCTGCCTGACAACCGCATGAACAATACGATCATTTTCAGCCGTCGGATAATGCCGTTTAATATCTTCCAAAATCGGCCCGAAAAGAGGCAACGCCTTAAGCTCCTCAAAGCTAAAAAATCCGGCGCGATAGCCATCATCAATATCATGTGTGTTATAGGCGATGTCATCCGCTATCGCGGCGACTTGTGATTCCGGCCCAGCGAAGTGATGAAGATCAAGATCAAATAGAACATTAAACTCGGCAATCGTGGCGGGGATAGGCTCCCCCGCTTTGTCGGCCAGCAAGGGGCCGTTATGTTTGGCGATGCCTTCCAGCGTTTCCCACGTCAGGTTAAGACCATCAAAATCCAAATAGCGATGCTCCATCTGCGTCAGCACGCGGAACGTCTGCTCATTATGCGAAAAGCCGCCATAGGGCTTCATCAACTCGGCCAAAGCCCATTCGCCTGCATGGCCAAAACACGTGTGCCCCAAATCATGAGAAAGCGCGATGGCATCCGTCAGATCCTCATTAAACCCTAAGGTTCTTGCCGCCGCGCAGGCAATTTGCGCGACTTCCAGCGTGTGGGTCAGGCGCGTGCGATAATAATCGCCCTCGTTTTCAATGAAGACCTGCGTCTTATTCCGCAGCTTGCGAAAGCCGCCCGAATGGATGATGCGGTCACGGTCGCGCTGAAACTCGGTGCGCGTTTCGCTGGGTGTTTCGGGGATCAGCCGACCGCGAGTCTCTTCTGCGCGGGTGGCATAGGGGGCAAGCTCTCGGCTGCTATCTTGCATGTATTTTGTCATAAGCGCAGATTAGCGGTAGAATAAGAACTTGGCTAGAGTCTTTCTTATCCACCTTTGTCATTCCCGCGAAGGCGGGAATCCAGCGCCGAGCGTCCGCGAGGCGTATGAGTCAAAACAGCATGTTTTCTGCATCTTTTTGACTCACATGCGCGGCAGACGCCGCGCAGCTGGATCCCCGCTTTCGCGAGGATGACACAAATATAACAAAATTGACGGGAACAAAAATGCGTATTGCAACATGGAATGTGAACTCGGTTCGGGCGAGGCTGGTGAACATCACCAGCTGGCTAGAGGCCGCGCATCCCGATGTTTTGCTGTTGCAGGAAATCAAGTGCGAGACAGACGCCTTTCCGCGCTTTGAGTTTGAGGCAATGGGCTACAAGTGTCACGTCATCGGCCAGAAAAGCTATAACGGCGTTGCGTTGCTTTCCCTTCATCCGGCCACGGAGGTACTGGACACCCTGCCCCTTCTATCGCCAAACGATCCAGTGGACGCGCAGGCGCGGTATATCGAGGCGACTGTGATGGGCGTGCGGATCGCCTCACTCTACCTGCCCAACGGCAACCCCGTTGGCACGGAAAAGTACGACTTTAAACTGGCGTGGATGGCGCGGCTTAAGGCGCATTGCGCCGCGATGTTGGCCAGCGAGACGCCGTTCGTCCTTGGCGGCGATTTCAACGTCATCCCCGAAGAGCTGGACGTGTACGATCCCAAAGGATGGGAGGGCGACGCCCTCTTTCAGCCGCGCACCCGTGCCGCCTATCGCGCCATTTTGAACCTAGGCATTACCGAGGCTTTTCGCGCCCTGCATCCCACAACGCAGTCCTATAGCTTTTGGGATTATCAGGCGGGCGCTTGGCAGCGCGACCTTGGCCTGAGGATCGATCATTTTTTCTTATCGCCTGAAATGGCCGACCGCCTGATCGCCTGCGACATTGATCGTGAGCCCCGCGGCAAGGAAAAAGCCTCTGACCACACGCCCGTGGTGCTGACGGTGAAATAAAAAAGAGGGAGAGCTTTCGCCCTCCCCCCATTCTATTTAGACGTTCACTGTGGGCCAGTGGGGCACAGCGGTTTTGAAGAAGACTTCGGTACGGCAGGCAGAACCATTTCAAGCGTTTCTCGCGCCTCTTTCCTATCGATACGCTCCCCTTGTTGCCCGCCTAATGTTGGTTGGCGCTCTGGATGGAAGGGGGTAGGAAAGACAAGGTCTCTGCCATCAGACAACGTTAAGATGGTTGTGCCACCATCTCTGAATCGACTTGCGTTCGCTACTGTTTCACTCTTGACAATTTTACCCTTAACAACTTCAAAAACCTGCATGGTCTTATAATAATCAGGTGATTTTGCGTTTTTATTGGCTATATAGACAACCGTCTTTGATCCAAATTGAGCCGCTCCCTGTATCTCCCACTCAGCAGGCAGCGGGTTCAATTTAAACGTCCCCCCATGAGAGTCCTTCTCTGTAAATGACTTCACGCTTCCATCATTACACGTGACCGTAACAGTTCTGTCCTTGTCATAATCATAAAGAGAACCACCCTCAAACGAGATTTTTGTTCCTTCTTCATCCGATATTTGGCCAAGTCCTTTAATGGCATTACAATCGTTTGTTCCTTTGGCACAATAAAAGTATTCGTCGCCGAACTTACCGGATGTAACAATTGTTCCCGCTTGGCCTGTATAGGTTTTTTGGACGCCATATTCGTCGCTGGTAACGGCAGCCGTTCCTTGATGTGGAGCAAGAAGGCTGAGTGCAGCCATCGAAAAACCAATAACTGAATAGGTCATCTTTTTTCCAAGATTTTTCATAAACAAACTCCTTTGATTAGTTATCTGAACACGCCGATTAATCATTTTCGTCATTATACAACTAATCCTGTTAATTTTGCATAAACGCTAATACTTTCACGAAAAAAAGGGGGAGAGCTTTCGCCCTCCCCTGAACTCTGATCTCTAAACTCTAACTTATGCTGCCTTCTTTTCTTTTTCCTTGGTCAGAACGCCTTCTAGCTTGGCTGTGGCTTTGATCTGATCGATCTTTTCGACGGCGGCCAGCTCACGCGACAAACGCTCAAGCGCCGCTTGATAAATCTGGCGCTCGCTATAGGAATGTTCAGGTTGATCCACGCCGCGATGCAAATCGCGCACGACTTCCGCAATAGAAACAGGATCGCCCGAATTAATCTTTGATTCATATTCTTGGGCGCGACGGCTCCACATCACGCGGCGAACCTTAGACTTACCTTGCAAGGTAGAAAGAGCCTCTTTGATGCGATCGCGCGAGCTAAGACGGCGAAGGCCTGACGTTTTGGCCTTGGCCACAGGAACCTTAAGACGCATGCGGTCTTGCTCAAACATGATGGAGTAAAGGGACACACTCTCCCCCGCAACATCAAACGTATCAACCCCTTCAACGCGCCCGACGCCATGGGCTGGATAGACAACGAAATCACCCTTTTTAAACTCAAGCTTCTCGGTCATGTTTTGATGGCTCCCTATGCTTAAATAGCGCTGAAACTTCAACTTTTGCATCTGTCGTTATTATGTATACCATTTTTTAGTGATTATTACAAAACTTTCGCACAATAAAATTACAAATCGTTCTATATCAATTAGATGGCTGTTGGCCGCGTTAACCAAAATTGACCTTTTAGGTTAACGCGCCCTTTTTTCTTCGTGACAAAGGTGGATTTAACAGGCAGGAGCGAAGGCCGATTCGTCAGCCGTTTCCATCACCCAAGCCGAGGAATCTGAAAACAAAGCCCGCAGGAGCGCGTTATTCATCGCATGCCCTGGCAGAACCCCTTTGTAATGGCCACGGATAGGCGCACCCGCCAAGGCGAGATCGCCAACAGCATCTAAAGTCTTATGGCGAACAAACTCATCGCCATAGCGCAAACCATCTTCATTCATGACGCGGTCGCCATCAATGACGATAGCATTATCAAGCGAGCCGCCGCGCATCAAACCAACCTTGGTCATCGCCTCAACGTCTTTAAGAAAACCAAAGGTGCGCGCGCGGCTGATTTGCGTTTTAAAAGCATGGCGCGAGAGAGTCAGGTTGTGGTCTTGCGTGCCAATCAGTGCGTTATCAAAAGCGATTTGAACGCTAAATTGCGTTTCATCGGAAGGAGTCAAAGAAACGCTCTTGCCACCAGAGGAAAACGCAACAGGCTTCACAATCACGATTTCACGGCGGAGCGCGTTTTGCTCCTTCACGCCCGCCATTTCAATCAAAAACACAAAGGCGTCGGCGCTGCCGTCCATCACGGGAACTTCGGGGCCATCCACTTCAATGGTGGCATTATCAATGCCCGCGGCGCTCAGCGCCGCCATCAAATGCTCAATCGTTGCAACCTTACCACCATGATCGTTGCCGATCACGGTGCACAGGCGCGTATCAATCACATTATTCCATAAGGCGCGGATAGAACGCGCGCCGTTCTTTAAATCAGTGCGAACAAAAACGATACCCGTATCGGGATCAGCGGGCAAAAGACGAAGGGTTACCTTCTCGCCAGAATGAACGCCAACGCCAGAGCATTGAGCCACGCCGCGCACTGTTTTTTGACGCGCAGCCGTTGTCCCCGCGCAAGCCGAGGCCATAAGTCCCTGCACCGCCGCAGAAGGTATCGAAGAAATATCAGAAGAAGAAAAAGGAGGCATTTTCAAAAACCACGTTTACGCTGTTAACATGGTTGATGTTGTACCTCACCTGCCCGCTTACAGAAAATCAAGTGTGATTACGCTTTGTTACATGCAGGAACAAGTTGATATTTATGATCAAAACAGTTCAGGCTGTGGCAAACAAAAAGAAATCAACTCTTGCACAATCATTCACTTGAACTCTGAGCTTTACACCCGCATTGGCATCAGAACATACAAAGCGCTGGCATCCGCCACATCCTGCACGATGGCGGGAGCCGCCGAGTCCGCCAAATGGAAACGAACGCCCTCGCCCTCGATCTGCATCAGGATATCCAGCAAATAACGCGCATTAAAACCAATTTCCATCGGTGCGCCGTCATAGCTGACTTCCAGCTCTTCACTGGCGCTGCCCGCTTCCGGCGCACTGGCCGAAACCGTCAGCAAGCCTTCGGAAAGCGCCAGCTTCACGCCGCGCGATTTTTCTGATGAGATGGTCGCCACGCGATCCACCGCCGCCGCGAACAAACGCGCATTGGCGTCCAAAAACCTGTCATTGCCTTGAGGAATAACACGCTCATAATCAGGGAACGTGCCATCGATAAGCTTTGAGGTGATCACAATGTTATCAAACGAGAAACGCACCTTGGATTCCGACAAAGCAATTTCGATCGCGCCCGTCGCCTCGTCCAACATCTTGCGAACTTCGCCCACGGTTTTGCGAGGTATAATAATACCGGCAAGACCTTTGGCCCCTTGCGGCGCGGGCATCTCCACCCGCGCAAGGCGATGGCCATCCGTGGCCACGGCACGCAACACGTCAACCTTGTCGGCCTTGGTCGCGTGCAGATAAATGCCGTTCAAATAATAGCGCGTTTCCTCTGCCGAAATCGCAAAGCGTGTGCGATCGATCAGGCCGCGCAAATCCTCGGACGAAAGCGTAAACTTGTGCTTGTGATCGCCGTCGGGCATCTTGGGGAAATCCTCGACGGGCAGGCAACCCAACTTGAACTGTGAGCGGCCAGAGGACAAAACGATCTGCCCCGCGCTGACGGCATTAATCTCAACCTGAGCGCCCTCAGGCAGTTTACGCACAATCTCATACAGCGTATGCGCGGGCGCAGTGATTGCTCCCGCTTTGGCAACGACAGCCGTCGCCATCTCGTTGACCTCGATCTCCATGTCCGTCGCGACAAAGGAAACCTCATCGCCGTTCGCACGGATCATGACATTAGAGAGAATGGGGATGGTGTTCTTACGCTCCACGACGCTTTGGACGTGGCTAAGGCTTTTAAGCAAGGCAGCGCGTTCAAGGGTTATCTTCATGGGCATCATCTCTTTTCGTTGGCGCAAGGGGGGCGCTTTTTTTTGAGCCATACCTGTTGAAGTAGCATTGAAACCTATCGTCCTCATCAAAAACCTGTCGTCATCCCCGCGAAAGCGGGGATCCCGTTTTCTTATTACAAACAAACGGGATGCCCGTTTTCACGGGCATGACGGAATAAGGGGAAGATATGATCAATTATATCCAACCAAGCCATGCTCCGAACTTAAGGAGATAACAGAGAATCGGCAGGATGGCTAGAGAGGCGTTCGGCATCGGGAAAAAACGCCAAACCTAGACGCGGGAAGATAAGGTTAATGATTAACGCCCACCCTTTTTCCTCTTACGCACGTTTTCATAGCCCTTGTCTCCATCAGCACAATTTTAGTAGACTTCCTCCATTGTTAGCAAAGAAAAGGCATAAGGCAAAAATCATGAACAGCCCAATAGAAGCATCACAAACCATCCGACTTAAAGTCCCAGAACACGCGTTTAAAAGCTGCCCGCAGCTAATGTTCAATCCTGAATACCGCCATCTTCTGAAGCGCTTTGTTACAATATCGGGACAGCACAGGAAAAGCTTTAACCACCGCTTTTATGCTGGTGCCCTACCCCTTGGCATTGTCTGCGGTTTTGCAGCAAAGACTGCTTTTATATTGGCCAGCGCTGCACTCACAGGAAAAACACCAAGCATCTTGGCTGACCTTTCAGCAACCTTAGCTGGCAATTTAGTCGGCATTTGTGCAGGCTATTTCCTGTTTGGGGTGTATAAACAATCTAAAATTCTTACATCCATAGACAAACCGATCTGTGTCATAAACGATTTTCACGATCATTGGCGCAACGGCCCCGTTCCCCAAAACGTCAAAGAGGCAGTTCGCACTCTTGAAAAAATAGAAGATGAATTGACTCAAACTCCTCCTAAAAGAAAATGGGGATTTTCATTTCCACCTTTCCGTCAGCACACGCCTTAAGTTTACCCCCATCTTGCCAGCCCTGCGCTTATGACCTTAAAAGTCGCGTCATCCTGCGCATATAACTCACGTCATTGCGAGGCTTGATCGCGAAGGCGATCAAGGCCGAAGCGTAGCGAAGGCTCCCAGCGACGTGGCAATCCAGCTGCGAGCGATAGCGAGCGCATGAGTCAAAATGGAAAGAGAAATTCTGCCTTTAGTTTTCGAGTCATACGCCTCGCGGACGCTCGGCTCTGGATTGCCGCGCTCCCGCTGGTCGCTCGCAATGACGCAAAATACCCCCACCATCTTGCCAGCCCTGCGCCGATGGCTTACGGTGCGGGAACACAGGACGGGATGATCCATGGAAGCAGGCGCGTTTATCTTTAATCACTATGCGTACAACCGCGAGAACGGCATGCTGACGCTTGATTACGCCTTTGAAAACGGCTTGGCTTTTCGGGAAACCATCGCCTTTCCGCTCCCTTCCCACCCCCCCTCCACCACGCAGCTGGGTGAAGCCGCCAACGCCGCGCTGGATTCCTGTTTCCGCCTCATCTTTCTTTTGGCGGGGGTGAGCTATTACAAAGCCTTTGTGCCAGAAAACTTGATCTGCCGCGCCTTCACGCTTGATCCCGTTACGGCTGGTTTTGTCGAAAAGGTTTACCGGCATGGCCTTGGCGAGTTTGCCTATCGCAACGGAATTGATTTAACGGACAGGATTAAAATAACAACCGAAGCCGTGGATTCGCCTATTGCTCATCCCGTTCCCCTTACGGCCCGCCCGTTGGTTCCCGTTGGCGGCGGCAAGGATTCCATCGTGACGATTGAGGCGCTGAAGGCCAAAGGCTTCGCGCCCGTCCTGTTCGCGCTGGGCCCTGATGCCCCCCTGCCCGCCCCTATCCGCGACACGATTGCGGCATCGGGGCTGCCCTTCCTTAAGGTCACGCGCACGCTATCGCCCGCGCTGATCGAAGCCAATAAAAACGGGGCGCTAAATGGCCATGTGCCGATCACCGCGATCCTGTCCGTCATCGCGATGACAACCGCACTGATGCACGGATTGGACTCCGTCGTTATGTCGAACGAGCATTCCGCCGACGCGCCGAATTTGATGGTGAACGGGCAGGAAATTAATCACCAGTACAGCAAATCTTTCGCGTTTGAAAAAGACCTTGCCGCCTATACCCGCGCCCACATCACGCCAAGCTTGCGCTATTTTTCTCTACTGCGCCCCATGACCGAGGCCGCGATTGCAAGGCGCTTTGCGCAAAGCGCCGTCTATGACCACGTTTTCAGAAGCTGCAACACGTCCTTTCGCCAAGACGCGGCGACCCGCGCCTCGCACTGGTGCTGCGCCTGCCCCAAATGCCGCTTTGTGTTTTTGGCGCTTGCCAACTTTATGGATAAAGAAAGACTTCTGGGCATCTTTGGCGTGAACATGCTGGATGATGAAACGCAGACGGACGGCTTCGCCGCGCTGTGCGGCCTTGATACGCACAAACCGTTTGAGTGTGTAGGCACAGTGCAAGAAAGCGCTCTTCTTATGGCTTTTCTGGTGCGGCAGACGGCTTGGCAGAATGATCGTGTTGTCATCACGCTCGCGCCGCGCCTTCCGCCGTTTAATGAGGCCGCCTATCAGGCGCTGTTCGCGCCGCAAGGCACGTGCGCCCTGCCCCCGCCCTATGACGAGGTTCTCCATGCGGGCGCATGACCTGTCAGGGAAAAAAGTTGTCATCTGGGGCGCGGGCATGGAAGGCCGCGCCGCGGCAGACTTTATCCATGATCGCGCCGCGCCCGCCTCTTTGGTTTTTGTTGATGATAAAGAATCTCAAGATTCCGAATCCCAATTGACGCTCTCACAAACATCACCCTCCCCTTGCGGGAGGGTCGAAATTGCGAAGCAATTTCGGGGAGGGGTCAGAAAAGGCGCAGTAAAGAACCCCGCCCCGAAAAATCTTTTCCCTTCGGGATTCGATTTTTCGACCCTCCCGCAAGGGGAGGGTGATTTAAGCGAGTTTGTTAATCCCATTTCAAAGCCGTTGACCTATTCCATCCTTTGCGGCGAAGACAAAGAGAAAGCCTTGGCGCAAGCGGATGTCCTTATCAAATCACCAGGGGTCAGCCTCTATAGGCCAGAAATCCACGCAGCGCGCGCCACGCAAACGCCCATCACCTCGCTTTTAAATCTGTGGTTGGCGGAGCCTCATACGGCCACCGTTGTTGGCATCACGGGCAGTAAAGGCAAAAGCACCACGTCCGCGCTTTTGGCGCATGTTTTGCGTGAGAACAGCGGCAAAAGGATCGCTCTGGCAGGCAATATCGGCACGCCCGTCACGGCCATCGACCTTAACGCAACAGATATCGCAATTGTCGAAATCTCCAGCTACCAAGCCGCTACGCTAAGCGAAAGCTGCGACATAGGCGTTGTCACCGCGCTGTATCCCGAACATCTTGATTGGCATGGAAGCGTGACGCGCTATTACGCCGACAAGCTGAACGTACTGGCGCAAAGCCGCATGACCATCGCCTGCCCGCAAGTGAGCGAAGACGCGCAAGAACGCGGCCTTGCGCTTGCGCCCTCGCGGCTGTTTGCGGATGAGGAAGGCTTTCACGCGCAAGGCTCACGCCTTTATGACGGCGCAAACCCTCTGCCCATCCTTGATAACGCTTATCTCACGCGCCCGCATAACCTTGCCAACGTGTGCGCGGTTCTGACCGTTCTTCGCGTCCTTGATCAAGACATTCCGGCGGCACTCCAAGCGATGGAATCGTTCCAAGGCCTCCCCCATCGTCAGCAAGAGCTGGGCGAAAAGGACGGCCTGCTTTATGTGAACGATAGCCTGTCCACAACGCCTCACGCTTCCATTGCGGCGATGGAAGCATATACAGGACGCGCCCTCACTTTGATTGCGGGAGGTTTTGATCGCGGGATTGATTACACGCCGCTTGTCGATTACGTCTTGCGCCGTCCGAATATCGCCATCGTCTGCATGGGGCCGAGCGGCGAGAGAATTTTCAAAGCGCTGGAAGAGCGCGGCGCGAAAACCATCGCTCTTACCTTAACGATGGAGGACGCCATCGCCTTCGCGCGCGCCAACACCACAACGGGGGGGCTCGTCCTTCTCTCCCCCGCCGCGCCTAGCTATGGCCTTTTCAAAGACTATGCCGAGCGCGGCCACCGCTTTACCGAAGCATGCGGATTTTATCAGTAGTCTATACCCAAAACAATTCAAGGGTTGTGGGCTATAGTCCGTCCGCTTGAAAACCCGAAAATTTTTTCTCCGCCAAGACGCATAAGGCCAAGGTCAATCAACAGCCGCGGCCAAAAAAATTCGGGCTTTCAAGCGGACGTAGTATAAACGAAAAAAGCTTTAGGCTTTCTTTTTCAAACCGGCTTCTTCGATGGTTTCATCAAGTTCAATGACGTGTTCATTGATGGCGCTCATCGTCGTGATCAGCTCATTGATGATCTCAGCTTTTCTGTCTTCGGCTTCATCGCTGGTGGCCGTGTTTTTGATTTCGTTCGTGGCCTCGCGGAGTTTTTTGTCCATGACCACAAGGCGCGTTTCAAGCTGGTCTTTTTGCTGAATGACCAGTTGCGCCAATTGATCATGCATCGCCTCAATCTGAACAACGGAGTCATGCCATTGGCCTTGCAGCCCTTTCATAATCTCTTCGGTCTGTTGCAAGATGAGTGTCTTGGTTTCTTGTCCATCCAAGGTCCCATCCGAAGAGGCGCTGCCTGTGTAAAGTGGCAATTGAGTCAACGTCGGAACCAGTTGCCCCAGTTGCCCCGCGACGGTTCCCAACGTGCCCGTTAACTGCCCCAGCATACTAAGGCGCTGCATCACACTATCGACTTGTTCGGCAATGGTGGTCAGTTTGGTAAAGCTTTGTGCCGCCCATTGCTCGGTCTTGCCGAAGGTCGTTGTCGCCTGTTGCTCAAAGCGGGTGCTGAGGTCGTTGATGGTGGCGCTAAACTGTCCCCGCGTGGCTGTCAGCTTTTCTTGTTCGCCCTTAAGCGCTGTGACGGTTTGCGAGAGAGTGGAGGTTGTTGAGATTGCTTGCTGCGCCATCGTTTGGCCATGAGCGGTGAGCGCTTCGATATGCGTTTCGGCGCTTTGCGCTTGTTGTTGGATTTGAACCTCTAGCCGTTGCATAAGAGCATGACTTTTTTCGGCCAGCGTTTGCGCGGCGCTAAAGCTCATCTGGCTGTTCTGATGAACCGTGGCCAGAAGTTGATCGTTATTAGCGCGAAGGTCGGCTAAAAGCGTGCTGATAAGGGTTCCGTCGCGGCGCACTTGCGCGGTGGCATCGCTCATTGAGCGCTCTGCTGCATCGAAACTGGCCACAATGGATTCCATCCGGTGCGTAGCGGTCACGACTTGTTCGCTTAAGCCCTCGTGACGTTCGCTGATGGCGCTCACGGCTTGCTCCATTTTCTGGGCGCTGGCTTCTGTGCGTGAGGCTAAGGACGCCATGTTTTCTTCGGCGTTGATGGTGCTGGCCAGCCTGCTTTCGGCGCGTTCGATAATCTTTTGCAAATGCGTTTCGCCGCGTCCCAAAGCATCGACGGCATCGTTAAAGTTGCCCTTGACCGTCTGCGTTGTTTCGCCCAAAAGCTTGCCACTGGCTTGAACCAAGTTGAGGGCGGCAAACATGCGCTCGCCCATCTGACCTGTTGCGTTAGCCAGTTGTTGAGAAACTTGTTCACTTCGCGCCGCGCTGGATTGAAGCGTGCCTTCAGCCTTGACCAGCGTTTGCAGCGATTGCGCGACTTGCGTGCCTGCCAGCTGCGTGACTTCCGCCATGTTGTGAATGCGCTCGTGTAAGGTTGGCAAAAGTTTGCCGATTTGGGCGACCCCTTTTTCTTGCGTTTGGGTCAGGTTATCGCTGGCATCGATCAACATTTTTGCAAGTGTTTGCAGTGTTTCCCCACTGGACGTGCCACGTTCCTGCAATTGGGTCAACGTCGCGTTCAAGCGAGAAGTAAGGGACAAAAGCGTTTCTTGTTGCAGGTTCATCATGCCAGAGAAATTAGAGGTGCTGGCCCGCGTCGTATCAAAGCAGTCCGTAAGATTCTTGACCAAAGACTGAAAAAGGGAACGCTGCTCTCCGTCCACTTTAAAACGAACAGGACCTTCATCGCCCATGATGGAAAAGTCAGGCATTTGAATAAAGGCAAGACGCGCTTTTTCGATCATGCGCGCCAGATCACCAATCGCATCGCGTCGCTCGATGCCCCAGATGGAGGTTTGATCCGATCCTTTGATCATATTGTCAACGCACTGCGTGAGCTTGCCCAAAGGTTCTGACTGCCGTGTTTTATAGGCATAATAAAGGCCACCACCAAGAAGGGCGGTTACAATCAAACTGCTCCATGTCAAAAGCATCAAAGCAAGACCCCAAAGTTTGATCGAGTCTTGAGCCGCTTTGCGCCCCGTGGCCGCCGCCGTTTGTAAGCGCGAGTCCAACGTCGTCAAGGCGCTGGTGGCCGTCAAAAGGTCGGCGTTGGTCAGGCCGTTGCTCATGGCATCGTTTTGATCGGCTTTGGCAATGATCGACGCGAAAATATCGATGATGGCTTTAATATCGCGGCGCGTCGCGGCGGGTGCTTTGTCTGCAAGGCGAGCCGTGGCTTCTTGCGCCGTTTTCAGGTTCATGCGCATATCGGTGAGCGCGGCGCGATCCCCACTGTTCATATAAGCCTGCGCGGAACCTAAAAAACCGCTATAGCCCAACGCGACAATGGTCTTCTCATAGGTTTCTTGGTCGGGTGTGAAGGCGGCATCTGGCGCGGCCAATGTGTTTTCATAACGATCCATCTGATATTTGGCATAGCCCGCGCCTGCCATAGCGGTTAGGCAAAGCCCCAAAAAGGCCACTAAAATCAGGGAAGAGAACGAACCGGAGGCAGGGGCTTGATCATGGGGCATGAGGGTGCTCATCAACGAGGAAAAAAAGAAGATTTTTTAGAGCCTTACTTACAGGACGAGACGAGAGAGCATATAAAAAGCACATAAGGTTAACGGATTTTTTCGAATCAGTCAAAGACTTATACCAACGGCCCGATGAAACGACTCTCAAATAGAATCCGTCATCGCGAGCGGAGCCGAAGGCGGAGCGTGGCGATCCATCTCCTGAATTGGCAAGCAAGGTCATTGGTGGAAAGAGCAGGTGATGGATTGCCGCGCTCGCATGCGCTCGCTCGCAATGACGATAGGGGTGGGTTCTAGGGCGGTTGGTATTGGAAAGACTGCCCCGCAATCCCCCCTGACCCCTAGCCCCTACCCCTCATCGTCACGCCTTTTTGCTTTTGGCGATCCAAAATCGGGCGACGATTACAAAAGCTTTATGAATCAATGGGTTAGGTACTGCCCAAAATCGAGTCAGTTTTCTTATATTTCAATGGGTTACGGCATTAACTTTGAGCGGAAGGCGATCGAGAGGCACTATTCCACGCTCTTGGGGCTGAGAATCGATAAAAAACCCAAGATTCGTTGATTCTATTGGGTTTTTTCTGAGGCGAAAAAGGGGGCAAACGAGAGCGCTATTCTGTGCCAAAAATCATGCTCCAGAGGGATTGATTTTCTGGCAGGCCAGAAGGATATCGCGTGCAAGGGGCGCTGTCGTATGGGCTCCGCTACCGCCATGTTCAACGACGATTGAAACAGCGTAGCGCGGTTTATCTTTTGGCGCATAGGCAACAAATAAAGCGTGGTCACGTTCTTTCCATGGAAGCGCTTCATTCGCCACAACGCCTTCGGCTCGTTCAGCTGTGCTAATCCGACGAACCTGCGCCGTGCCGGTTTTGCCAACCATCTCCATCCCCTCTTCTTGAATACGGGCGCTATGCGCCGTACCAATTGGCAGGTTCACGACGGCTGATAAAGCCTCCTTTAAAACATCCAAATTCTTGGAATCAAAGCCAAGCCATGATTGAGCTGATTTTAAGGGCGTTTCTTTTTGAACGATATGAGGCGTTACCGCATAACCACCATTAGCAATCCGCGCTGCCATAACGGCCAGTTGCATAGGGGAAGCCAGCAGATAGCCCTGCCCGATGGCGGTGATCAGCGTCTCTCCTTGCTGCCAGCCCACGCCACGCGTCGCCATTTTCCAAGCGCGGCTGGGCACAAGCCCAGAGCGCTCATGCGGAAAATCAATGTTCGTTTTCTCCCCAAGGCCAAGACGCTTGGCCATCGCATGAAGGCGATCAATGCCAACGCGCTTACCAAGATCATAAAAATAAGTATCGCACGACCCCGCCATCGCATGAACGAAATCAACAGGGCCATGCCCGCCACGCTTCCAACAATGGAAACGATGATCGCCCAAATCCATATGCCCCGGACAATAGACGGTTTCTTTGGGATTAAGGAGGCCAGCCTCTAGCCCCGCCAGCGCCGTGACAATTTTGAAGGTGGAGCCGGGCGCATAAACGCCATCCAAAACTTTATTCAGCAAGGGCAGAAAGGGATCATCATTCAAACGATCCCAATCCTGCTGCCCAATGCCATAGGTGAAAAGGTTCGGATCAAAACTGGGGTGAGAGACAAGCGCGTAAACAGCGCCCGTATAAATATCCATGACAACCGCCGACGCGCTTTGCTCTTGCTCAAGCCGTTTTTGCACGATTTGTTGAAGGCCTATGTCAATCGTCAGCTTAAGGTCCTGTCCTGCGATGGGTTCGTTGCGCGCCAATTCACGCTCCACCCGCCCACGGGCATTCACCTCCATCTGCACATCCCCCGGCTCACCCCGCAATAAGGGATCATAGTGCCGCTCAAGCCCGCTTTTACCGATACGAAAGCCCGGCATTGTCAACTTCACGCGACCGTTGTCTTTATCGTTTTGAGAAACAGCCCCCACGTAACCTGCCACATGGGCCGTCAGAAAAGTATAGGGATAGGTTCGCACCTCCCCCACTTCAATCTCTGTGCCCATAAGGTTAGGGCTGTTCAAAGAAAGAGACGAAACCTGATCCCACGTTAGGTTGTCATGAACCATAACAGCATTCAAACCACCAAGGTTTTTAAAGTCACGTTCGATTTTCTTGCGATCTGCCTCTGTGATCTCAACCAAAAGAGCAGCTTTATCCAAAAGGATTTGAAGGTTTGAGACTTGCTCTGGCAACAAAACCAACCGATAGTTTTTTTGATTCACAGCCAACGGCGTTCCCACTCTATCCAGAATTTGACCACGCGGCGGCGGGATAAGCCTTAGGCTAATTCGATTATCTTCGGCCAACATTGTGAACTTCGTTTTTTGAAGAATCTGAAGATAATAAAGGCGACCTAAAAGAAGAGAAAACAAGCCCACCTGCGCGGCCCCGATAAGAACGACGCGCCGCGTAAACAAACGTGTTTTTTCTGTTTCACGACTGCTCATAACAAGCCTTTTTTATTCCTGTGTAAGAAAAGCGCGTTGAAGAAGAATAAGAAGCCAAACGGGCAAGGGGAAAAGGAAAACCGTCAACAGAAATTGCAGAAACACAGGCTGAAGAGAGAGCCCCTGCCCTCCCCCCAAAGACATAACGCCCCACTGCGTCAAAGACGCTATCAGCGCCACAACAACAAAACCTATCCACACAAGGGGGAACGCCTGTCCAATAAAAAGGCGCCTTTGACTCAACACCAATTGATAAAGGGCAAGGAAAAGAAGAGCCGATAATCCTATGGGCAACAAATGCAAGAAATCGTTGAGAAGCCCCAACAGAAAAACAAAAAAGGGGCGAAGCAAATCCGGCCTATAAATCGCCCAATAATAAACGGCCACAAGACCAAGCATCGGCGCAATGCCGCCCAAATAGGGCACAGGCAACACAAGAACGCTTACCCCGATAAAGACCATCGTTATGCCAAAGGGCAACGCGTGACGAATAAGTTGTCCGCTTTTTTGAAGGAAAGAAAAACTCATTTAAGGCGCAAAAGAGGCGGCCTGCATTTTGGCCGCAATGGGATTGAAAGCCCCGCCCGTTAAATTAAAATCGATCAAGCGCACCTGATTAATGCGTCCCATCGAAGCCAACGGCGTGACTTCAAACTCTCCGTGTTCAAAGCGCGAGACAATGCCGACGGGAACATTCGGTGGAAAAATACCGCCATGACCCGACGTCATCACGCGCGCGCCGACTTTAACATCCGCTTCTTGCGACAAATAAAGAAGGTGGGGTTTGCCCGTATTATCGCCCGCCAAAATAGCATGATCGCCCGTCCCCATCAAAACCACGGGAAGACGTGAATTCATGTCGGTGATCAAAAGGATGCGGGAGGTCCACTCGCCTGCTTCAATAACGCGCCCCACCAAGGCATCCCCCGTCATGGCCGCCATGCCTTCGCGAACGCCATCTTGCCGTCCTGCCGTCACGATCAAGGAGCGCACAAACGCGCCACCCGTATCGGCAATAACCCGCGCCGTTACAAAAGCCAACGCAGGCTCAGCCTTATAGTGAAGCAGGCCGCGCAATTCCTTATTTTCATCCTCAAGAGCAAGCGCCGCGTTTTGCCAACGCACAAGACCGGCGTTTTCGGTGCGAAGGCGGGCGTTTTCGTCAAGAAGGCTGCGATAAGATTGAACGCGTGCCGTAACCGTTTCCACCAAGGCCAAAGGCCGCGCCACCACGTCCAACGCAGGCGCTATAGTGTCGATAATCTGGGAACGAGCGTTTTGCATAACAACAGGCCGCGCATGGCCAAAAACCAAAAGCCCCAAGGAAAGGCTTAAAAAAAGCGCATAAGAGAATCGGTGAACGACGGCTCGCCATGATAACGCTGCCGTATAAACCCATCCTGATTGACGCTTTGGAGCCAACATCCCTTTATTTTCCGAGACTTATGTTTGATTTCAGTTGTGTTAAAGCGACTTTAAAGGAATTGACGAAAAAGACAAATGGAAAATGCCCTTCCGCTTACCCCTTGGACCCTTTTTCTTTTTTTATACCCAAAACAGTTTATTCGCGGAGGGGTGTTTTACATATGCCGGACTTGCATCTTGATGGGGCCTTCGGCGCGGCCATGGATAAATTGTTCGATATAGGGATTGCCAGAATGATCAATCTCGGACTTATGGCCTTGCCAAATAATTTTGCCCTCATGCAGCATCGCGATGCGATCCGCGATTTTGCGAGCGCTGGCCATGTCGTGCGTGATGGACAGCGCCGTGATGCCGCGCTCGCGCACACATTTTACAATTAATTCGTTGATCACGTCGGCCATGATGGGGTCAAGACCTGTTGTCGGCTCATCGAAAAAGACAATCTCAGGATTGGCAACAATGGCACGGGCCAGCGCCACGCGCTTTTGCATGCCGCCCGATAGCTCCGCCGGAGACAGCTCACCAACATCGGCGGCAAGGCCGACAGACGCCAGCGTTTCAATCGCACGTTCCTTGGCTTGTCCACGCGGCATATGCTCGGCCTGCAAAAGTTTAAAGGCGACGTTCTCCCACACCAGCAAGGAATCAAAGAGGGCAGAACCTTGAAACAACATGCCGAACTTGGCCAAATGCTCATCGCGCTTTGCGCCAGAAAGGCCAACGGTTTCCTGTCCATCGATTTTAATGGAACCTTTGTCGGGACGAATAATGCTAAGGATCGATTTGAGCAAGACGGACTTTCCCGTCCCCGATCCACCAATGACAACCACGGATTCTTGCGGCGCGATGGAAAGATCAATACCACGCAAGACATGCTTGCTGATAAACGATTTGGTGACGTTTTGAAGCTCTATCTTCGGAGGGAGGACATTAGTTTGCGGCAAAGAGAATCCCCGTCATCAAATAGTTGGTGATCAAGATCATGATCGAAGCCGATACAACGGCGTTGGTTGTCGCCGCACCGACGCCTTGCGCCCCGCCTTGCGAATTAAAACCATTATAGCAGCCCATCAGTGCGACAATCGCGCCAAACATAGCGGCTTTCCAAAGGCCAGAGGTCACATCGCGAAACTCTAAATACTCCCACGTTTGATTGAGGTAGTTCGCGGCGTTAAACTCCAGCCCGTATACGCTCACCAAAAAGCCGCCAAAGACGCCGATAATGTCAGCCACCAAAACCAACAGCGGCATCATCAACGTCGCGGCGATAAAGCGCGGCACGATCAGGTATTTGTAGGGGTTTGTTGAGAGGGTGGTTAAAGCATCAATCTGCTCGGTCACGCGCATCGTGCCAAGCTCAGCCGCAATCGCCGCGCCGATACGCCCAGCAACCATCAGGCCCGCCATCACGGGGCCCAGTTCTCGCGTGATGGACAAAATAACGACGGTGGGAATGGCGCTCTCGGCATCAAAGCGCGAAAAGCCAGAGTGGCTTTGCAAAGCCAGCACCATGCCCGTAAACAGGGCGGTCAGCCCCACGACAGGCAGCGAGTAATAGCCGATATCAACGATCTGACGGCCCATTTGCCCCCAATAAAAGGGGCGCGTAAACGTGTGGATCAAGGTCTTGGCCGCAAACCACGCAAAATGCCCCGTCGCGTTAAAGAAGCGAATAAGCGTGCGGCCAATAAGTGCAAGAAAGTTCATGGCAGGGAGAAGCCTTTGCCTGTGATTCTGAAAGGATCATGGCAGTATAGCGGGCTTCACCCTTCTGTCAATGCGGCGCTTTCTTGTTTCCGCTTTTCATAACCCAAAACAAAAACAGCCAAAACCAAAGCGACTTTTTCTTTTCATCACGCGATAGTGGCATTGGGTTGAATTCTTCTTGCGGCGCGGCGCGGCGCAGTTTCTTGTTTTTCCGTAAGGCGCTATGCTTTTTTTCTATGGCCGTGATTTCGCTGATGACATCCTGTTCTTTTTCCTGAAGGCCTGCGATTTGCTCCATCCAACGACCAAGACGGCTTAGCAAAGAAGGCGACAGGTCGCTGCGCGTTTGCAGTTCCCCTGCCTTTGCATGCAGATGTTTGATTTGACTGGTCTGCAGCCCCCATTTTTTATAAAGATCATGCAGACGTTCAAGTTTTTGGGTAAGAGCTTTATGCATAATTACCTTTATGGATGTAACGATCCTTTATTCATATCAAACTAAGATGAAAAGCTCGTTAAAAACAGAGGTGGTTTAGACGTAAATCGGAAGTTGTCTTCTAGCTCTATGTACTTAAACGCCTTTCAATCAAGCAGTCCGTTTTGCACCCAGTGAAGTTGCTCTTTCGTCTTAACGGGGAGTCATGGTCGCGCTGGCTGTCCTTGCGGCAATCGCTGTTACGAAATGCAGCAATTTAGTTTCTTTTTGAGAAAGACGCTCGGCGGGGCTTTTGCAATATTTTGGTGAACGCTTGGCGGCGCGATCTTGGCGCGTGAGCTTGCGATCCAAGCGAAGCAGTTCCGGCACAGGAACGCCGCCGTTCATCAGTTCTTTTGCCGCTGCCTTCCAGCCTTTTTGACGATCAATCATGTAGAATTCTTCAACGTCAAGGCAATGGTGCATGATTTCTTCGGAAGCCTTGTCCCATGCGGTACGATTGAGCAAGTCTTGCTCACCCACGCAAACAACGCGATAGGCTGTTTCAATCGCATTCATCTTGAACAATTTCCGAATGTCCATGATCGAGCCGTCATTGACGGTTTCAATGTCGCGGGATTTTGCAAGACCTGTGATGAGGTCAACAGCCTGAACACCAAGACGCGGGAATTCGGTGTCAAAGAAAATGCGTTCACGATCTGCACCGCAAACGGAAGTCGTCACATGACCCCAAAGGCCGTCAACAAAGTATTTTGAGGCACGGCGCATGATGTGGTCAGCCGCGCTGCGGGCAGCCTTTCTGCTTTTCTTTTGAGCAGCAAAAGATTCTCTCATGTAGTCATATATTGGAAACCCAGAACCATCAATATTATCCAAAACCAGTGTAGAAATATTCATATTGTCAACCAGCTTGGCTCCAAAGATTGGAGCTAAAAACTGGGCGCGTTTGTGATTGCTGTGAAGCTGCCAGTCATAATGAAGGATATTTGCGCCGTTCTCATGGATTTCGTAACGAGGGCCTGTGTAAAGATGGGCGCGGCCAAAATAGGGGCAAGCGGCGGTGTGATCTTTGAGAATCACAGCCATCATCAAGTCAATAATTTCGTCGGGGGTCAACCACTTGGCAACCATCGTCATTTCTCCCTAAAAGTGAAGCTATGACGATTAAAGTTTCAAGCGGCGTTCGTTTGATTGCTCTTGCAGATAGCGGCACATATCTGCTTCAAGGCGATCTTTCAGCCTTTTTACATCCGCTGGATTAGCACGGGAGCCAAGATCGCCTTCTTCGGCAACAAGCAACTCAATTTCCTGATTTGAATTCTTAGCGTAAGCCTTCGCCGCAGGATGTGTGCTTGGGATAGCATTTGCGTTTTCGTAATCAAAATCATTGTTGCCCTTAATACGAAGACGAATAAGAGTTCCATCGGGCAAAGGATAAATTTCGGCATGCGGACGCCCGCCCTCATAACCGCCTTCGCCGGTGAGGATGGTTGCAACAGGTTGCAAAGCTGGGACTGTCCGCTTCACTTCGTCTTCGCCCTCTACGCTCCACATTGTGCCGATAAGCACAGGGTGCGTTGAAATAGTGTTTTCCAAATATCTTGCGTTTAGCATAGCGTCCCCCTGTGGGTTGGTAAAATGATTTTGTGGCGCTTAATCGTTTCATTGTCGGTGGCTTATCGCGCCGATTTATGGATCATATCAAAAATCCGGCTTCAAAACAATTTTCTCTATTACTTTCAACAACTTACGTTTACGATTTGTTAATAAATGCGCCTTGTTAATCCTTTTATCCAACAAAAGCGCGGGGTTGAGAATTTGCCCTTAACCATGCCCGCATTGAATGGATGTATACTCCTCGCACTTCAAGAGTTGGGATTGCTTTATCCGCAAGGACGCTGA